>NZ_JOGB01000012.1 GCF_000719335.1 Streptomyces sp. NRRL S-87 | reverse complement strand
CCCCGTCGCAGGCCGGGCCCGAGCCGCCGCCCGCCCGCACCTCCACCCCCACCCCCGCCGGCCCCGGCCCCGGCCGCGCGGGCCTCCCGGTCCGCCTCGACCTGCGCGCCGTGTCCGACCGGCCGCTGCGCCCCCTCGGCACGACACCGGCCCGCCTGACCGGCCGGGTCCGCATCCGCGGCTGGGCCGACGACCCCGACGCCACGGGCGAGCTCGAGATCTCCCCGCTGGCCCGCCGCCGCATCCGCTACCGGCTGCACTTCACCGCCGCCGACGGCCGCGCGCTGACCCTCGACGGCTGGAAGTCCGTCACCCCGCTGCGCCCCGTGCGGTCCATGACCGTCCTGCCCTTCACCCTGTACGAGCGCCAGGGCGCGGCCCCCGACCCCGACGCGACCCCGTCGCAGGCCGGGCCCGAGCCGCCGCCCGCCCGCACCTCCACCCCCACCCCCGCCCACGAGGCGCCCCCGGGCCGCCGGATCGGCACCGGAAACCTCCGCTTCCCGCTTGCCACCGGCCTCCTCCCCTTCCTCGCGAGCTTCCGCTTCCCGCGCTCCCCGGCCACCCCCAGCGGCGCCGCCCCCGCGGGCGACGCCCACGACCGCAGCGGCGCCCCGTCCCCGTCCCGCGCCCCGTCCCCGTCCCGCGCCCCCTCCCCGGCCACGGCGCTCGCCCCGCGCTGGTCCGGCGAACCCGGCCGCACCGAGGTCTGGTACACCACCCTCACCGACCCGGCCACCGGAACCGGCCTGTGGCTGCACCACGAACTCGTCGCACCCACCGACCCCGCCCGGCCCGCACACGCCCACGGCTGGATCGCGCTCTACCCGCCCGAAGGCCAAGGCCCCGTCGTGCACGCACGCTTCGGACCCGAGCCGTGGCAACCACCCGGCCCCGACACGGACGGCTTCGCCACGCAGGAGGTCCGGGTCCGCCCCGGCCGCCTCACCGGGACCGCGGCCGGGTTCGCGTGGGACCTGGCCGAACGGCCCGTAGACGAGGCGCTGTTCACGTTCCCCCGCTGGTCCTGGCGGCGCCCGCTGCTGCCGGCCGCGCAGATGCTGCCCGCGGCCCGGTCGACGTACCGGGGCACCGTGACGCACCCCGGCGGCACCCTCACCCTGACCGGCGCCCCCGGGGCCACGGCCCGCATCTACGGGCACGGCAACGCCCGGCGCTGGTCCTGGCTGCACGCCGACCTCGGCGGCGGCGACGTGCTGGAGGTCGTCGCCGCCGTCTCCACCCGGCCGGTCCTCCGGGCCCTGCCCCCGCTGGTGTTCCTGCGGTTGCGCCGCGGCGGCCGCACGTGGCCCCGCCGCGCCGAGCGGACCGCCGTCGGCTGGGCCGGAGCCGGCCGCTTCAAGGCCCGGCTCGGGCTGCCGCGGTGGACGGTGACCGGCCGCGCCGGGCTGCGCCGCATCCACGTGACGGTCACCCAGCCGCCCGACCGGACCCTGGCCCTCGACTACCACGACCCCGACGGCTCCCACGCCGTCTGCCGCAACAGCGAGCGCGCCGACGCGGTCGTACGCCTCGAACGCTGGCGCGGCGGCTGGCGGACCGAGGCCCTCTGGACCCTCGAAGGTACCGCCCACGCGGAGGTGGGGGAGCGGTGAGCGCCGCCGGACTCGTGGCGGCTCTGCTCGCCACCGGCCTGCCGGACGCGCAGGACCCGGCCCCGCACGCGCCGGGCGCCGACCGGGGCACCCCGCCCCCCGCCCCGGCCTGGGAGCACCGCGTACCCGGCCGCCTCGACGCCGTGCTCCGTACGATGCCGGGCCCCGCCCGGGCCGGGGTGCGCGCCGCCGCGGCCGCCGTGGACGCGTACGCCGTCGCCCGCACCGGACGGCGGCTCGGGGCCCTCGACCCGGCCGCCCGCGAGGAACTCGTCCGTGCGCTCGGCGCCCACGCGACCCCGGCGGCCCTGCTGGACCTCGTCAAGGTGCCGGTCCTGCTGGCCGCCGGCACCGAGCGCCTGCTGGCCGCGCAACCACCCGCGGGCCCCCGCCCGTCCAGCCCCGAGGACCCGCCGCTGGACTGCGTGCCCGTGGCGCAGTGGCCCGCCCGCAGCACCGCCGACGCCGTGGTGATCGGCTCCGGCGCCGGCGGGGCCATGGCGGCCCGCACCCTCGCCCGGGCCGGACTGCGCACCCTCGTCCTCGAAGAGGGCGAGCACCACACGACGGCCTCCTTCGCGGCCCGCACCCCGCTGGAGCGCTTCGGCGCCCTCTACCGCGACGGCGGCGCGAGCGCAGCCCTCGGCCGGCCCCCGCTCCTGCTCCCCACCGGCCGGGCCGTCGGCGGCACCACCGTCGTCAACTCCGGCACCTGCTACCGCACTCCGGAGCACGTGCTGGCCCGGTGGCGCGACCGGTACGGCTGCGCGCTCGCCGACGGCCTCGAAGCGCGGCTCGACGACGTGGAACGCACCCTGCGCGTGGCCACCGCGCCGCTCGGCGGACTGGGCCGCAACGGTCTCCTGGCCCTCGCCGGCGCCCGCGAACTCGGCTGGCGGGCGGCTCCCTTGCGACGCAACGCGCCGGGCTGCAGGGGATCCTGCCAGTGCGTGGTCGGCTGCCCGACCGGGGCGAAGCAGAGCGTCCAGCTCTCCGTGCTGCCCGACGCCTGCGCCGCCGGGGCCACCATCCTCACCGGCGCCCGCGTGCTGCGCGTCCTGGTCGACCGCGACCGGCCCGGCGGACCCGCCGCGGCGGGCGTCCGGGTACGCCGGCCCGACGGAGGCGCGTGCGAGGTCCTGGCCCCGCTCGTGGTGGTCGCGGCCGGCGCCCTCCAGTCGCCGCCCCTGCTGCGCCGTTCGGGCCTCGGCGGCCACCCGCGGACCGGCCGCAACCTCAGCGTCCACCCGGCCGCCGCGGTCGCGGGCCGGTTCCCCCGACCGGTGACCGCCTGGGAGGGCGTCCTGCAGAGCGTGGGCGTGGCGGAACTGCACGACCGCGGCATCCTCATCGAGGCGACCGCCACCCCGCCCGGGATGGGCGGCGTCGTCCTGCCCGGCCTCGGCGCCGGCCTGCGCCGCGAGCTCGACGCCGCCGACCGGCTCGCCACCCTCGGCGCGATGATCGCCGACCTCCCCTCGGGCCGCGTCCTGGGTGCGGGCCGCCGCCCGCTGGTCCGCTACGACCTCGCCCCGCGCGACGCCGGACGCCTGCTGACGGCGGTCCGGGCCATGGGCCGGCTGCTCTTCGCCGCCGGTGCGCACGAGGTGCTGACCGGCATCACCGCCGCGCCGTACGCCCGTACGCCCGACGAACTGGACGCGGTCCTGGCACGGGTGAGGGCGCGTCAGCTCCACCTCTCCGCCTTCCACCCCACCGGCACGCTGGCCGCCGGCGCCGACCCGGAGCGCTTCCCGGTCGATCCCGAGGGCCGGCTGCGGGGCGTACGGGGCGTGTTCGTCGCCGACGCCTCGGTGCTGCCCAGCTGTCCGCAGGTCAACCCGCAGCTGACCGTCATGGCGGCGGCCCTGGCGGTGGCCGACACGGCCCTCGCGGGACCCGTGGCGGGACCCGCCGCGGGCTCTGCCGCGGGCTCTGTCGCGGGCGCCGGCACGGGCCCGGGCACGGGACGGGCGTAAGGGGGAACGAAAAGTCGATTCCGCCGATCGGGCGCAACTCGTGATCAAAGGACGCCCGCGGCCGTTGGACGGGGCAAGGGCCCTGTCCAGAGGGTGACTTGGCGTGGTGCGGGGAGCGAGGGAGGACGGCTCGTGTCGGAGAGCGTGGCCGAGGTGATCGAGGTCGCGGGGGCCGAGCTCCGGTTCCTCCGGAAACTGCTCGGCGATGTCGGGGAGAACGCCTGGGAGCGACTGCTCGAGTGGTTCGTCGACGACTGGTTCCGGCTGGACGTGCTCGGGCTGGAGAACATCCCTCAGGACGGCCCGGCCGTCCTCGTCGCCAACCACTCCGGCGCCTGGGGTCTGGACGCGTTCGTCCTGCAGAAGACGCTGCAGCGGTCCCTGGGCCGGCCGCTCTCCGTGCTCGCCGCGCCCTTCGTCTTCCGGCTCCCGGTACTGGGCCCGTACGCGGCGAGGAAGGGGGCGGTGCCGATCGGCCCCCGGGCGTGCATGGAGCGCCTGGCCCGCGGTGAACTCGTGGGCATGTTCCCGGAAGGGGTGTCCGGGCTGGAGAAGCCGTTCCGCGACCGCTACCGGCTGCGACCGTTCGATCCCGGTTTCGCCGTGGCGGCCCTGCACGTGGGGGCGCCGGTCGTGCCGGTGGCCGTGATCGGGGCGGAGGAGTCCAGCCCGAAGATGGGGGAGCTCCCCGGGCTGGCCAAGCTCCTGGACCTCCCGTACGTCCCGCTGACCTCGCCCTTCCCGCTGCCGGCGAAGTGGCTGGTCACCATCGGCGAGCCGATCGAACCCCCCGACCGGCCACGGGCGTGGGGAGCGCGCTCGGCGGCCGCCCGCCGGCTCTCCGCGGACGTCCGGGACACGCTCCAGGGCCTGGTCGACCGCGAGCGGCAGCGGCGGGGCGGGCTCGTGCGGTAGCGCTCGGGGGCGCAGGGCCCGGGGGCGGAGAAGGGTGAGCGGGTACGGCCGCGCACCGCCTCCTCCGCCTCCTCCGCCTCCGTCTCCGCACCCGGCCGTTCCGAGGGCGGACGGCGGCGCACCCACCAGGCACGCCGCCGTCCGGTCCGTCAGTCGCCCAGCCGCCGGGCCGCCACCCGGACCTCGGCGGCGGCGCGGGCGCACCGTTCGGCGTGGTCGAGCAGCCGCATCCGGAACCGCTCGCCCGTCTCGGTCCCGTTCCAGCCGGTGTCGGCGGCGCACTCGGCGAGGCTGCGCGCGTGCCGGTCGAGCCGGTCGGCGTCGGCCCGGGCGAGCGCCCCGTACGCGGCCGGGCTCGCGGCGCCGGCGGGCGGCGGCACCGCCCCGGCGGCACCGGCGGTCCCGGTGGCGAAGGCCACCTGCAGGGTGTCCGGCTCCAGGGCGAGCGGCACCCGATCGGGGGTGAACACGGGGGCGAGCAGCACGGGCCGACCGGCCTCCGCGACGTACCGGACGACCTCCTCGGCGACGCGCACGGCGAAGGAGCCCGCCGCGCACCCGACCGGGGACCCGCACAGCGGCGAGGGCGCGAACCCCGGCGCGCCCGCCTCGCCGCCGTCCCCGTCCCCGTCCACGTCCCTGTCCCTGTCCCCGTCCACGTCCACGTCCCGGAGCCAGCCCGGAGCGGCCAGGATCTCGGTGCCGGCCTCGACGGCGACGTCCTCCCAGACGAACCGGGACCGGACCGGGTGCACCGCCGCCGCGACGGGCGGGTAGTGGTCGAGGGCGAGCGCCACGGCTCCCGCGGGGTCGCCTGACGCGCCGGGGACGCGCGCCGCCGTCAGGGCCAGTGCCTGGAGGGCGGTGGCGACCGCCGCCCCGGAGACGACGGCCAGGGTGTGCGCGAGCACCTCCGTGGGGGCGACCTGCGGGCGCTCCGCGCCCTCGGTGCGGGCGCCGGGCACGGCCGCACCGCCGGCCGGCCGGGTCAGGCGACCCGCCACGGAGTCGGGGTCCGGGTCGGCCAGGTAGGGGGCGAGCCGGCGCCCCAGGGCGGCCGCCCGGTCGTCGTACGTGCGGCTGCCGGCGGCGCCGGCAGCCCGCCGCAGCACCTCGCTGAGCAGCGTGTCCTCCGCGGCGGCCGCTCCCACCACGACCCGCCGGGCGGCCCGCAGCAGGCTGGTCCGCCAGACCTCCCAGGGCAGGGCCCGGTCGTCGCGGCGGAGGTCGAGCACCCGGTCCAGCTCCTCGGACAGCGGCCCGGCGAACTGGTCGGCGGACGGCGCCGCGCCGGGCGGCAGCACCGCGTGCGGGTGCAGGCCGTGCCGGCGCCCGGCCGCGTCGAGCCGTACGGCGGGGGCGAGCGCGCCGGACTCGGCGCCGCGGGCGAGGAGCGCGGCCGTGTCGGACCGGTCGAGCGGCACGAGGAACGAGCCGAAGGGGGTGCGCAACCGCACCGGCCGCCCGGAACGGGTCCTGCGCAGGTGCGCGAGGACTCCCCGGGCGGCGCCCTCGCGGGTGAGTGAGTCCAGGCCCAGGGCGCGGGCGGGGGCGTCCGCCCAGGGCAGGCGGTGGGCGAGCATGGCCGCGCTGAACACGGCGTTCTCCAGGGGCCACGCGGTGGCGGGGGTGGTCATCGGGGGTGGTTCTCCCTCGGGTCGCGCCGGTCGCGCCGGACGCTCGGGTGGCGCTCGTCAGGAACGGGGGTGGCCGGCCGGGTCACCGGTCGCGCAGCATGTACGGCTGGTTTCCGGTGATCTCGCCGTCGTAGGCCCCGAGCAGCGCGTTGACCTGCTCGCGGTAGTGGGACAGCTCGCCGCGCAGGCTGTCCGAGTACGCCTGCGGGGCGTGCGAGAGCGGGTAGTCGTACGTCTCGTCCAACCAGGCGAGCTCCAGCCAGGTGTCCGGGAGGTCGTGGGGTGACGCCGGGCCGCGGCCGTCCAGCGTGGGGATGACGTCGTGCTTGTTGACCAGGCTGACGACCCGGGTGGTGTGGTCCGCGGGCCGCTTGCCGTCGATGGGCGAGCCGAGGGTGACCACGTGGGTGATCCGGTACTCGGAGGCGACGTCCGCGTCGCCGGCGAGGTTCATCGCCGTCAGCCCGCCGAGGCTGTGGCCCACCAGCATGAGCTCCGAGCCCGCGGGCACGCCGGCCCGCCGCAGCAGCTTCCGCGCGGCCCGCGTGTACGTCGTGTCCGTGCGGAGGAGGCCGTCGAAGGCGCCGACGAGGTCCTGCGGGGTGCTGTTGCTGAGCAGGCCGAAGCTGGTGCCGGGGAGCAGCAGGACGTGGCGTTCGGCGCCGTCCGTGCAGGCCACGCGCCGGAGCAGGACCAGGCCGTGGTTGCCGAGGGCGCCGATGTCGTTCACGTAGCTGACGACGTCGTTGCGGGAGGTTCCGAGCACCTTCGCGAGGATCGGGTCGGGTTCGGCCCGCTCGGCGCGGCCGGGTCCGGGGTTGAGGTACTTGAGCAGGGAGCTCGGCAGGCCGAGGAAGGGGTCCGTGGTGGGGATGCCGCCGGCCAGGGTCACCCAGGAGAAGCCGTCGTTGACCGGGTTCTCGTCCAACAGGCCGGTCAGCGCCAGGAGTTCCATGATGACGGGGCTGACGGTGGTGAGGGCACGGGTGACGCCGAGCCGCTCCGCCAGGGCGTGCAACGCGCGGACGGCCTCCAGCCGGTCGCCCGCGACCAGGGCACCGGTGAGCCGGCGGGCGTGCGGGGAGTCGAGGTTGGGGTGCGTCACGGTGGCGGCCTCGATGCGCAGGGCGAAGGCGTCCACCGCCATGGCCACCGAGGCAGGACGACGGTACGTCAGGTTCCCTGCGACGCGCGCGAGTTCGCCGACGATGCCGCCGCTGGCCCCGAAGCCCAGGCCGGCCGGGCTGGTCAGGGCGCGGACGCAGGACAGCGCCGTGCCGAGGCCCCAGCCGGGACGGCGCAGCGCCTGGAGCCCGAACCGTCCGCCGGTCAGGGCTCCGGTGAGGTCGGCGCCGGCCTGCCGTGCGGCGAGGGCGGCGTCGGCCAGCAGCACGGAGGCGGCGACGAGGAGCTCGGCGTCGGTGCGGCGGGCCGGGCCGCCGGCCGGGTCCGTACCGCCGGGGTCCCTGCCGCCGGGGTCCGTACCGCCAAGGTCCGTACCGCCCGGATCGGTCGCGTCCCGGGAGGCCGGGGCCCCGGGGGAGTCGGGTGTCCCGTCGTCGGGAGCGTGCTGGCGCTGCCCGTTGAGCAGCTGCCGTGGGGACTGCCCGGTCGTCTGAGGCGTCACGTTCGAACCTCTCGTCGCATGGCCCTCTGTTCGTGACGCATCGTGACACCGGGCGCGGGCGGCGGCGGCGCACGCCGACGGCCCCACCAGCGCGCACGCGGGTGTCCGCGCCGCCGTGCCCCCCGCGGACACCGGGATCCGGGCGCGCGCCGCCCCGGTTCGGAGTTCCGCAGGTCGGGGGGATGACGCGGCGGAGCCCGGTTGACGCGCCCCGTGCCGGGCCCCGCGCGGGTCGGATCAGGTCCGCGCCGGCCCGCGGTCGCCGTCGGGCTCCGGGCAGGAGGCCATGGCCGCCTCCTGGCACAGGCTGCCCTCCACCTTCGCCAGCAGCCGCGCCAGTTCGGTCCGTTCGGGGCCGGTCAGGCCCGCCAGTGTCTGCTCCTCCAGCAGGCCCCACGCGGTCCGCACCTCGCCGTGCAGGTCGCAGCTCGCCTCGGTGGCCTCGATCAGGACGGCCCGCCGGTCCGCCGGGTCGGGCCGGCGCCGCACGTGCCCGGCGTGCTCCAGGCGCTGGAGCATCTTCGTCACGGTGGACGGGTCGAGGCCGACCGCCTTGATCAGTTCGGACTGGCGCACCGCGCCGTTGGCCCACAGGTGCATCATCAGGAACTCCTGGCCCGGGTACAGGCCGAGGTCCTTGAGCAGCCGGCCGGCCGCCGCCCGGTGCAGCCGGGCCACCCGGCTCACCGCGTGGCTGACCGGCCCCCCGAGCGCGGCGCCGGGCGCCGGCGCGCACGCGGGCGCCTCTGGGTGGAGGACGCCCGGGCCCGGGCCCGGGCCCGCGGACCCGCCGGCCCCGAGCCCGGTGCCGGTCCCGGCATTCGTCCCGGCGCCGCCGGTCTCGGCGTGGGTCGCCATGTTCCGCCCCTCCCTCGGGTGCTCCGTCCGTGGTCGTCCCCGGACGCGTCCGGTCGACCGTACCTGCTGCTCAGAGCCATTTTACCTTGGTCGGCCAAGCTTTATCTTGGCCGACCAAGTAAATGGGTCTACAGTGGCTTCCGTAGCAATTGCTTGGCCGACCCAATAACTGTGAGGCACCAGATGACCACAGCATTCGAGCCCGTCGTCCTCGCCGGCACCCCGCTGGCCAACCGCATCGTCCTTGCCCCGATGACCCGCAGCCGCGCGGCCGACGGCGGCGTACCCGCGCAGATCACGGCCGAGTACTACGCCCAGCGGGCGTCGGCCGGGCTGATCGTCACCGAGGGCGTGCAGCCCTCGGTGGAGGGCCAGGGATACCCCTTCACCCCCGGTCTGCACACCCCCGAGCAGGTCGCCGGCTGGCGCACGGTGACGGACGCCGTGCACGCGGCGGGCGGGCGGATCTTCGCGCAGCTGATGCACACCGGCCGCATCGGCCACCCGGCGCAGCGCCCGGGCGCCGCCGGCTCGGTCGCCCCCTCGGCCGTCAGGGCGGCCGGCCAGTCCTTCACCCCCGACGGGCTCAAGGACCACGCGACCCCGCGCGAGCTCACCGCCCCCGAGGTCCGCCGCGTCATCGCCGACTTCGCCGCGGCCGCCCGCAACGCCGTCGACGCCGGCTTCGACGGGGTCGAGATCCACGGTGCCAACGGCTACCTGGTCCACCAGTTCCTCGCCCCGGGCTCCAACCGGCGCACCGACGAGTGGGGCGGTTCCACCGAGAACCGCATCCGCTTCGCCGTCGAGGTCGTCAGGGCCGTGGCCGCCGCGATCGGCGCCGAGCGCACCGCACTGCGCGTCTCGCCCGGCAACGGGTACAACGACATCGAGGAGCCGGAGCCGCTCCCGGCGTACCTGGCGCTGGTCAAGGAGCTCGCGCCGCTGGGCCTGGCGTACCTGCACGTCCTGGAGGCCTCGGCCGACACCCGCGAGGTCACCCTCGCGCTGCGCAAGGAGTTCCCCGGCCTCCTCGTCCTCAACCCCGCGACCGCGGAGCCCACCGACCACGAGGCGCTGGCACTCGTCGAGGAGGGCGTCGCCGACCTCATCGCCTTCGGCCGGCTCTTCCTCGCCAACCCCGACCTGCCGGCCCGGCTGCGCACCGCCGGCCCGTACAACACCCCGGACCCGGCCACGTTCTACGGCCGTGACGCCCGCGGCTACACGGACTATCCGGCGCTCTGAGGGCCCGTGGCCGCACGGGCGCTCCTCGGCCGGTTACGGCGAATGGGGCCGTGTCGGGGAGCCCCGTGTGAAAGCATCCGCCGGAAGATGTGAGGATGGGTCCATGAGCAACAACGTCTTCTTCGACATCACCGTCAACGGCGAGCCGGCCGGCCGCATCGTCTTCAAGCTGTACGACGACGTGGTCCCGAAGACCGCCAAGAACTTCCGTGAGCTGGCCACCGGCGAGCACGGCTTCGGTTACGAGGGCTCCTCGTTCCACCGCGTCATCCCCGCCTTCATGCTGCAGGGCGGCGACTTCACCGCCGGCAACGGCACCGGCGGCAAGAGCATCTACGGCGAGAAGTTCGCCGACGAGAACTTCAAGCTGAAGCACACCCGCCCGGGTCTGCTCTCGATGGCCAACGCGGGCCCGAACACCAACGGTTCGCAGTTCTTCATCACGACCATCGTCACCGACTGGCTGGACGGCAAGCACGTCGTCTTCGGCGAGGTCGTCGAGGGCATGGACGTCGTGAAGCAGATCGAGGACCTGGGCTCCCGCAGCGGCGCCGTGTCCGCCAAGGTCACCATCGCCAAGTCGGGTGTCGTCGGCGAGTAGTTCGGCCGCGGACCGGTAGCGGTGCCCCCGCCGCCGGACGCCCCGCGCACCGCGTACGGACCCTCCCCGAGCCGGGCTCGGCGGAGGGTCCGCGTGTTTTCGCCGCCGAGATCGCCGGGCCCCTCCCCGGTGACTGATCCAGCGCGTACGGTGGAGTAGGACGGACGGAGGACACCATGAGTGCGCTGCCCCACGAGAGCCCCACCCGCCCCTGGGCGGACCCCTACCGGCTCGCCGCCGCGGAAGGGCCCCAGACCATCGCCGAGCTGCGGGCCGCGCTCGCCGTCGTCTCCCCGCCCGACCTCCTCGCCTTCGACGCGCGCCTCGGCGCCGCGCGGCTCGACGAGGTGCCGCTGGTGCTCACCGAGTACCGGCACGTGTGGGCCCTGCGCACCCGCCCCGAGGTGGCCGACGCGATCGGCGCGGCGATCGGGGGAACCGAGAAGACGGGCGGCCTGGACGAGTTCTTCGCCCGCTTCGACGACACCTACGCGGACACGTACACGGACGCCTTCGGCGACACCTTCGGGGACGGCTCCGGCGACGCGCGCGAGGGGGGCCGTTGAGCGACTGGCACATCCTCCTGCCGGAGCGCCTCAACCGCGAAGTCGCCGAGCTCAGCCCCGGCGAGCGGCAGGCGCTCTACCGTGCCCTGAAGCGGCTGGTCGGCGACCCGCGGGCCGACAGCGCCGCCGAACCCGCCGCCAGCGTCGAACTGCGCCGCGTGCTGGCCGGTCCGGCGACCGACACCGGGCAGATGGTGACGGTGCTCTACCGGGTGATCACGGAGACCCGGACCGTGGCGATCATCTGGATCATCAGCGGCCCGTGAGCGGCAGCGTGCGGACCGCCTGGTCGGTCAGTTCGTAGCGGGCGCCCACGATGGCGAGCCGCCCCGCCGCCACGCGCCCGGCCAGGTCGGGCTCCGCCGCCAGCCGCTGCCTGACCAGCCGGACCTGCGCGGTGATCGTCGCGTCGACCCGGGCCGCGCCCTGCTGGGTGCGGTCGATGGCCGGGCGTATCTGATCGGCTATGTACTGGATGTGGTTCGGCAGCCGTTCGCCGGTCTCGTCGGCGTGCACGGCGGCCTTGACGGCCCCGCACGACTGGTGGCCGAGCACCACGACCAGCGGGATGTCCAGCTCCAGCACGCCGTACGCGACGCTGCCCAGCACCGCCTCGTCCAGCACCTCGCCCGCCGCCCGGACGGTCATCAGGTCGCCGAGGCCCTGGTCGAAGACGAGCTCCGGCGGCACCCGGGAGTCGATGCAGCCGAGCACCACCGCGAAGGGGTGCTGGCCCTGCACGAGTTGGCGGCGCACCGCCGGCGACTCGTGGGGGTGGCGCTCGCGGAACGCGCGCCAGCGACGGTTGCCGGCGGCCAGCTCGCGCAGGGCCTCGGCGGGCGTGTCGGGGCGCGCGCAGCCGACGGGGGCCGCGGCCGCGGGCGAGGCCGCGCCCACGGTCAGGCCGGCCCCCGCGACGGCGGTGCCGGCCACGGCGGCGCGCAGGAGCCCGCGGCGGCTGGCGCGGGCGGGGGCGGGCTGGGTGTTGTCCGTGTCAGAGGTCACGCCCGCAGCCAACCCTGAACCTGAACGTGATAGTTGAACGAAAAGACGGATTGTCGGCTTGTCGGACAAAAGTCGGCCGGATCTGGGCGAACCCGTCTCGCGGAGTGGTCGTCCGCCCGCCGCTACACCGCCCGCAGTGCCGCCGGCAGGGCCTCGCGCAGCGCCTCCGTGAGCGCGGCCACCGCGGGGTGCCCCGCCGCCCCGCCCCGCGAGGCGATCCGCGTCCGCCGCCGCACCGGCAGCCGCGTCAGCGACACCCCGACCGGTACGTCCACCAACCCGAGCTGCGGCACCACCGCCACGCCCTGACCCGCCGCGACCAAGGCCAACACGGTGTCGAACCCGTCCACCCGGTGCCGCACCCGGGGGGTGAACGCGGCCGCCTGGCAGGCCCGTACGGTCATCGCCTCGCACAGCGTCCCGGGCGTGGCCGTGATCCACGGGGCCTCCCGCCACCGGGCCAGCCCGGCCAGCTCCGCCGCGACCGCCGGAGCCGGGTCGAGGGAGGCCAGGTACATCCACTCGGCGCACAGCGGCTCCAGGGCCAGCCCCGGCTCCGGCTCCGCGGGGACGAAGTCGTACTCGTGCACCAGGGCCACGTCCAGTTCCCCGGCCCGCAGCGCGTGCGCCACCCCGGCGGGGTCGGTCTCCGACACCATCGGCTCCAGACCCGGATGGCGCCGGGCGAGCGCGACCAGGGCCGCGGGCACGATCGCCCGGGCCGCCGTGGGGAACGCCCCGATCCGCAGCGGCCCCGCCAGGCCGTGCCGGGCCCCGGCCAGCTCCGCGGCCGCCTCCTCCAGGCGCTCCAGCACCGCCTCCGTGTGCCCGACGAGGTTGCGGCCGGCGGGAGTCAGCCGCACCCGGCGGCCGGTGCGCTCCAGCAGGGGCACCCCGGCCTCCCGCTCCAGCGCGCTGAGCTGCTGGGACACCGCCGACGGGGTGAAGGACAGGGCCTCGGCCACGGCCGCGATGGTGCCGCGCAGGGCGAGTTCGCGCAGCAGGCGCAGGCGTCGTACGTCGAGCATCAGCTCAGCTTACGCTTCGGCTCAGAAAAGCGAACTGGACCTGTGGCTCGCGGCCGGACAGGCTCGGGGCATGACAACACGCACCCCTCATGCCCCGTTCCTCCCGTACGGGATCCACGTCCCGCTCGTCACCCCCTTCGCCGCCGACGGCTCGGTGGCCCGGGACGCCCTCGAAGCCCTCGCCCACGACGTGCTGGACGCGGGCGCCGCCGGCCTGGTCGCCCTCGGCACCACCGCCGAGGCAGCGAGCCTCGACCCCGCCGAGCGGGACGCCGTGGTCGACACGTGCGCCCGGGTCTGCCGCGAGCGGGGCGCGGGCCTGGCCGTCGGGGCGGGCGGCGGCGACACCGGGGCCGTCGGGCGGGCCCTCGCCGAGCTGGGCCGCCGGCCCGAGGTGGGGGCCGCACTGGTGACCGTGCCCGCCTTCGTACGGCCCTCGCCGGCCGGGGTGGTCGCGCACTTCGCGCGGCTGGCCGAGGACAGCCCCGTGCCGCTGGTCGTCTACCACATCCCGTACCGCACCGGCCTCCCGCTGGACGCGGCGACGCTGCGCGCCGTCGGCGCGCTCCCCGGGGTCGCCGCAATGAAGTACGCCGGGGGCGGGATCGACCAGGACGCGGTGGCCCTGCTGGGCGACCTGCCGGCCGACTTCGCGGTGCTGGCCGGCGACGACGCGTTCGCCTCCCCGCTCATGGCGCTCGGCGCGACGGGCGGGATCCTGGCCTCGGCGCACCTGGCCACCGGGCGCTTCGTCGCGCTGGATGCCGCCTGGCGCGCGGGGGAGGCGAGGCGGGCGCGCGAGCTGGGGCACCGCCTGGCCCGGCTGTCGGCGGCGCTGTTCGCCGAGCCGAACCCGGTGGTCGTCAAGGGCGTGCTGCACGCACAGGGCCGCATCCCGACGCCGGACGTCCGGCTGCCGCAGCTGCCCGCCGGACCCGACGCGGTGGCGGCGGCACTGAGGGAGCTGGCCGAGCTGGGCGCCTGAACGGCCTCAGGGCGCCGACACGCAGCGGAAGCCCACGTTCCCGGCCGTCAGGTCCGGAACCAGGCCCGCCCGGGCGCCGCCCGCACGGACGGTGCGCGTCCCGCGCCCGGGGTCGTGCACGTCGGCCGTCCACTCCCAGTGGTCGCCGGGCGTCCGGCGGGAGCCGCACCCCTCGGCCCCGTCGCCCCGGCCGGCCGCCGCGCGCACCCACTGCGCCTCGGACGGCAGTCGCTTGCCCGCCCAGGCGGCGTACGCCACGGCGTCCGACCACGCGACGTGCACCACGGCGGCCAGCGGATCGGCGGCCGTGCCGGGCCGGTACGGGGTGCGCCACGTCAGCCCCGCGACGGCACGCGGGGCGTGCCCGGCGACCTCGTACGACCAGCCGGCCCGTTCGGCGGCGGTGACGTGGCCGGTCTGTCCGGTGAACCGGGCGAACTCCGCGGCGGTCACGGGCTGCGCATCGATCCGGAACGCCGTCACGGGCGCCCCGCCGGGCCCGCGGCCGCCCGCCACGGACACCATCGGCGCGGTCGCGCGGATGTGGGAGGCGAGCAGGACCGGTGGCGGCCCGCTCCAGGCGGGGTCGGGCCGGCTGCCGGCCGGCGGGCTCTCGATCAGCACGCGCTCCACTCCTGCCCCGCTCGACGTTCCGTACGGCGACCACTGTCGCCGGTCGGAGGGCGCGCGAGAACCGCGCCGGGCGTGTTGTCACGCGTTGTTCATGCGAAGTGCGCACCGGGGACGGGGCGGGGACGGAGGCGGCCACGGGAGCGTGGAGGCCCCGGAGGAGCCGAGGGACGGGACGGGAACGGAGAACGCCTCCGACCGCGCGTCGTGGGCGGCGGCCCGGAAGACGGCGGTCGGAGGCGTTCTGGTGCGGCCGGGTGCGGCCGGGTGCGGCCGCGGACGTCGCCGCGCAGGTGGTGGCGGCTGCGGCGCGCCGCGACTACTCGACGACGAGCTCGACGGGGATGTTGCCGCGGGTGGCCTTGGAGTAGGGGCAGACCTCGTGGGCCTGCTTGACCAGCAGGGTGCCGGTCTCGTTGTCCAGCTCCGCCGGCAGCTCGACGCGCAGGGTCACGGCCAGGCCGAAGCCGGTGTCGTCCTTGCCGATCGACGCCTCGGCGGTGACGGAGATGTCACTGGTGTCGACCTTGGCCTGGCGGCCGACGAGGCCGAGGGCGCTGGCGAAGCAGGCGGCGTAGCCGGCCGCGAAGAGCTGCTCGGGGTTGGTGCCCTGGCCGTTCCCGCCGAGCGCCGGAGGCATCGCCAGGGCGAGGTCCAGCACACCGTCGGAGCTGACGGCGCGGCCCTCTCGGCCGTTGGCGGTGGCGACAGCGGTGTACAGCGCGTCCATCAGAGGGGTCCTCTCGTGGAGAGATCGGTGGTCGCGGCCGTCATCCGGCCGCCCCATCAATAGACCACACAATTCAGTTGTGCACAACTTAATCGCCGTCGAGGTAACATGGGCCACATGACCGAGAACTGGACCGCAGCCGTCCCCGACGAGGAGTTCCTGCGGCTGGACCGGCAGATCTGCTTCTCGCTGGGTGCCGCGTCGCGTGCGTTCGGTGCGCTCTACCGCGTGATCCTCAAGGAGCTGGACCTCACGTACCCGCAGTACCTCGTCATGCTGGTGCTGTGGGAGCGCGGTCCGACGCCCGTGAAGGAGCTGGGCCGGCGGCTGCGGCTCGACTCGGGGACGCTCTCGCCGCTGCTGAAGCGCCTGGAGGCGAACGGCCTGGTGCGGCGCGAGCGCAGTGCTGCCGACGAGCGCTCCGTCTCGGCCCATCTGACCGGGGCGGGATCGGCGCTGCGCGAGCGGGCCGCGGCGGTGCCGCGCCGCATCGCGTCCTCGACCGGCTTCGACCTGTCCGAGGTCGCCGACCTGCAGGCGCGGCTGGACCGGCTCACCCTCGCCCTCGACGCGGCGGCGCTGGGCGCGGCGGCAGAGGAGGGCGGGACGGCGGCAGGCGCCTGACCGCCGCGCCGTCGCCGGCGGCCCTCGCCTCCGCCCGGCGGCAGGAAGTTTGCCTCTGAGGCAAGAGCGTTTGCCGCTCAGGCAACTCTCTGGCTCAATCGGAGCATGAACCCCGTTCCCGAAGGGCCCGCGCCGCACGGGCCCCCCGGTACGCCCGACACGGCCGACGGGCCCCCGCCCGTACCGGAGGACGAGCTCCCGGTCGTCGCACCGCAGCTGCGCGAGCTGCGCCGGCGCACCGGGCTCACCCTGGAGGCCGCGGCGGCGCGGGCCCGGATGTCCCCGGCCCACCTGTCCCGGCTCGAGACCGGACGCCGCCAGCCCTCCCTGCCGATGCTGCTGGGACTGGCCCGGACCTACGGGACGACCGTGTCCGAGCTGCTCGGCGAGACCCCGGCCGCCGCCGATCCGATCGTACGCGGCGGGGGAGCCGGGGCCCGCGAGGCCGACGGGTGGACGTACTGGCAGGCGGGCGGCTCCGGCCGCGGCATGCAGGCGCTGCGCGTCCACATCCCGTACGGCAGGAGCCAGGAGGAACTGGTCCGCGTGCACCCGGGCGAGGAGTGGCTCTACGTCCTCAAGGGGCGGCTGCGCCTGCACCTCGGGGAGGCCGAGTACCTGCTGGAGGCCGGGGACAGCGCGCACTTCGACTCGCTCACCCCGCACCGCATCGCGGCTGCCCGGGCCGGCGGGGCCGACCTGCTGTTCGTCCACACCCTGCTGCAGAGCGCCGTGTCCCAGCTGTGCCTGGGCGGCGATCCGCGGCGCCCGAAGATCTGAGGAGACCCGCAGTGCCCGAGGAACCCACCGCCGTCCCGTCCGAGCGCCCCGCCGGGCGTCCCGCCCGCTTCGAGAACGGCTTCCCGCGCGGGCTGGCGATCCGGCTGTTCGCCTACCTCTTCGTGGGACACGTCTTCGCCGCCTTCCTGTACCTGCTCTTCGAGGTGGGCTCGCGCCGCGGCTGAGGCCGGCGCGCGCATGCGGAAGGGCCGGGGTCCGTACGGACCCCGGCCCTTCCGTGTCGCTGTCCGCGCGGCCGGCGGGGAGGCGGCCGGAGCGGGTCAGAAGCCGGACAGCCGAACCGGCCGGTCCCCGGCCGGGTCGGGAGGCGGCGGCGTCAGATGCCGAACACCGTGCCGCTGCCGTTGTGGAGCGCGCAGCGGTTGGCGAAGGTGTGCCGGTAGGAGACCCGGCTGCCCTCCCAGACGCCGTCGACCGTGACGGTCATGGGGTGCCACTCCCGGGTGCACAGCGCCGCCGATCCGGCCTTGGTGATCTGGTCGAACTTGGCGTTGTTGGCACGCAGTTCGCCGCACGCCCCGGCCGGGTCCGGGTGCGTCCCGGTCGGCGTCGGCATACAGCTGAGGGTCACCGCACGTATGATCCCCTCGCTCGGGTCGACCCCGTCGACGAGCGAGATGACGAGCGCGGACGGCGCGTAGAGGCGGGCTTCCCCGGTGGGGGCGGCGTCGGCCGTACCGACGGCGGTGACCGCGGTGGCTGCCGTGAGGGCCATGGTGGTGGCCGCGAGTCCCAGACCCCTGACGATGGACCGCATTTCGAACACTCCCTGTGTGTGGTTGCGGATTGCGAACGTGAGTCTTGCCGACTCCGGGGCCGCACGCATGGTCGAACCATCAATTCCGGTCACCTCGGGTGACCGTGCGGACGCGGGACGTGGTCGGTCGCGCAGCTCTGACCAGGGCGGATGGGAATCCGGGAATCGGCCGAAGAAAGCCGTAACCGGTAGTTGATCAAGTGAACTTAAGGGCGGTAAACCGTTGAACCATTGATTGCAAGGTGTCAACGGAGAGGTGTTCGAGCGGGGGCGTGGCCCGGTGGCGCGTCCCGCCTGATGGGCCCTCAGGAGCGGGGCGGCGCGGGGGATTTGCGTACGGCGGGTGTGCGGAGCGTGAAAATTGGTCTAGACCTTGACAGGTCCAGACCAGTTTCGCTTCAGTGGCGGTAGCCGCCCCCACCACGGCAACTCCCCCCACACAAGGAGCAGTTACGTGTCCCGTGCGTCCCGCCGTCGTGCCCTCCCCCTGCTCGCCGCCACCGCCGCGGCCGCCGCTCTCGCCCTCGTCGTCCCCGCCCCGCCCGCCGCGGCCGCGGCCTGCGCGAGCCCCTGGAACTCCGCCGCCGTCTACACCGGCGGCATGACGGCCGCCCACAGCGGCCACAACTGGCAGGCCAAGTGGTGGACCCAGGGCGAGGCGCCCGGCACCACCGGCCAGTGGGGAGTCTGGGCGGACCAGGGCGCCTGCGGGGGCGGCACGCCCGACCCCGACCCCGGTAGCCCCTCCGGATTCGTGGTGAGCGAGGCCCAGTTCGACCAGATGTTCCCGAACCGGAGCTCCTTCTACACGTACCGCGGCCTGACCGCCGCGCTGTCCGCGTACCCGGGCTTCGCCACCACCGGCAGCGACACCGTCAAGCGGCAGGAGGCGGCCGCCTTCCTCGCCAACGTCGCACACGAGACCGGCGGGCTCCGCTACGTCGTCGAGCAGAACACCGCCAACTACCCGCACTACTGCGACGCGTCGCAGCCGTACGGCTGTCCGGCCGGCCAGCCCGCGTACTACGGCCGCGGCCCCATCCAGCTGAGCTGGAACTTCAACTACAAGGCCGCAGGCGACGCCCTCGGCATCAACCTGCTCGCCGACCCCTACCTCGTCGAGCGGGACGCCGCCGTGGCCTGGAAGACCGCCCTCTGGTACTGGAACACCCAGAACGGGCCCGGCACCATGACCGCCCACGCGGCCATGGTGAACGGCCGGGGGTTCGGCGAGACCATCCGCTCCATCAACGGCTCGCTGGAGTGCAACGGCGGCAACCCCGCGCAGGTCCAGAGCCGGATCGACAGCTACCAGCGCTTCACGCAGATCCTGGGCGTCGCGCCCGGCTCCGACCTCGGCTGCTGACCGCCCGCGGTCCGCCCGCCATGACCGCGCGGGGGCTGCGGTGCCGATCCCGCAGCCCCCGCGCGTCCCACGGGTCCTACCCGGCCCACCCGTGCCGGCCGGCCCACCCGTGCCAGCCGGCCCGCCCGCGCCACCCGTGCCGCCCGTCCGGTGCCCTTCGGCCGCGGTCTACTGGCCCAGCTCCAGGACCCGGCCGGTCTCCGTCCCCTCGATGGTCCGGACGTAGGCCTGCGCCACCTCGGCCAGCGGCACCGGCGGGAAGCCGGGGAAGAAGTCCCCGTACGCCTCCAGCGACTCGGTGAACACCGTGGGGCTGACCGCGTTGATGCGCAGCGGCGCGATCTCCGGCGCGGCCGCCTGGACGAAGGCCTCGACCGCCCCGCTGGCCATCGCCGCGGCCGTGGCGGTGGGCACGGGCCGGCGCGCCGTGATCCCCGTGATCAACGTGAACGAGCCGCGGGGCGCCACCCGTCCCAGGCCCTGGCGCACGAGCTCCAGCTGCGACAGCACCTTGCCGCGGAACGCCGCCGTCCAGTCCTCCGGGGTCATTTCGGCGACGGGTCGGTACGGCACGTCGCCGGCCGCGCTGGCCACCGCGTCGAGCGGGCCCGCCGCCGTGGCCGCCTCGTACAGGGCGCCGATCTGCGCCGGGTCCGTCACGTCGTAGCGCAGGTCGCCCCCGGTCCGGCCCGCGGTGATGACCTCGTGGCCGCGTGCGGACAGGGTCGT
Organism: Streptomyces sp. NRRL S-87; assembly: GCF_000719335.1. Taxonomy (GTDB): domain Bacteria; phylum Actinomycetota; class Actinomycetes; order Streptomycetales; family Streptomycetaceae; genus Streptomyces. Next base: position 103,742 of record NZ_JOGB01000012.1, on the reverse strand, counting down.
GTGGACGGCCGCGCCGAGCGTGCCGCCCGCGCCGATGAGAAGGATTCGCATGACGACGACGCTAGGCGAGCCCCCTCGGGCGAGGGAAATGCCCATCGCGCAGCACTTATGCTGGGTGGTTATGAATGTGGACCTCCGGCACCTGCGCGCCCTCGCGGCCATCGGCGACGAGGGCACCATCACCGGCGCCGCGGCCGTCCTGCGCATCAGCCAGCCCGCGCTCTCCCGCACGCTGGAGCAGTTGGAGAGCCGGCTCGGGACGGTGCTCGTCGAGCGTACGACCCGCAGTCTGCGCCTGACGGCGGCGGGCCGGCGCCTGAACGAGCACGCGCACCGGATCCTCCACCAGGTCGAGGACGCGCTCGCCGAGGCGGCGGCCGGGGCGCGGCCGCTGCGCGTCGGGTTCGCGTGGGCCGCCCTGGGCCCGTACACCGTCGGACTGCTGAAGGCCTGGCGGCGCGACCACCCCGCCACCGAGCTGAGGGTCCACCGGCTGGCGGACCCCGAGGCGGCGCTGCGGCGGGGCGAGGTGGACGCGGCGTTCCTGCGCACCCGGCCCGAGGACGACGGGCTGCGGTGGGTCGACCTGTACGAGGAGCCCCGGGTGGCCGCCCTCGCGGAGGACGACCCGCTGGTGCTGTCGGGGCGGCCGCGGGTCACGCTCGCCGAGGTCGCGGCGCGGACCGTGGCGCTGTGCGCCACGGCCGCCACGACGGGGGAGGAGCTGTGGCCCGGGGAGCGGCGGCCGGCGGCCACGGTGGAGGTGGCGAACGTCGACGAGTGGCTCACGGCCATCGCCACCGGGGACGCGGTGGGCGTCACGGCGGACGCCACCCGGCACAGCCACCCGCAGCCGGGCGTGGTGTACCGCCCGCTGGCCGACGCGGCGCCGGTGACGGTGCGGCTGGTGTGGCCCGCCGAACCCGCGCATCCCGCGACCGGGGCGTTCCGCGACCACGCCCGCCGCACACTGACCGCCCTGCGCGCCGCAGCCGCCGGCTGAGCGGTACGGGGAGACGGAGGCGCCGGCGCCCACAGCCGCTCGCCCACCTCGGGGTCGCCTGCGGCCCGCGTCCCGGGGGCGAGGTCTCGGCGGCGAGGTCGTCCAGGTGATGCCGTACGGCTTTTTGTGGAGGGGTGGAATCCGCTTCAGCCCACGGCGGACGGTCACCCAAAGTAGCGATCTCCTTGGATTTCAAGGCCGGGCGGCGGGGCACGTAGCCCGTACGGCCGTGCAACCCGACGCAGATCGTCCCGTCCGCGTCACTCCGCGTTACGTTTTGGAAGGGGGTGAAAGCGTGTCCGATTCGAGTTCGAGGTCAGGAGTACGGGCATGGACCTGCGCGTGCGTGAGCTGTCGGACCACCTGGTGGCCAAGTGGGCCTCCCCGACGGGGGTCGCCCTCATGGCCGCCGCGGCCACCCTGGTCGGAGGGCTGCTGGACCGGGGCGCGCTGTCACCGGCCGCGGCGGGCGCGCTCCTCGGCTGGCCGGCCGCGGACGTGCTCGACCGCTTCCGCGACATGCGGTTCGACCTGGAGACCGACCCGTCGGGGGACATCATCGGCGCCGGTGTGTCCCTCAACGCGGACCGGCCGCACGCGATGGAGCTCCAGGGCGTCCGGCGCTACGGGTGGTGCGCCATGGACGTCCTGATGTTCCCCGTCGTGTTCAAGGAGACCGCCAGCCGGGTCACCTCGCGCTGCGCCGCCACGGGCGCGCCCGTCTCGCTCACGGTCACCCCGGACGGCGTCCGCGACCTCAGCCCGGTCACGGCCGTCGTCACCCTCGCCCCCGCCACGGGCGCGGACATCCGGGAGGTCTTCTGCGACCGGGTGAACTTCTACGCCACGCCCGAACTCGCCCGCCGTGCCTCCGACGCCGACCACGACCTCGCGGTCTGCCCGGTCGACGACGCCTGGGCCATCGGAAAGCGCCTGGCGGACCTGTTCTGACCGGTGCCCGCGGGCGGGGCAGGAGGGTCAGGCGCTGCCGGCGAACCGCGTCACGACCGCCGCGAGGCCGGCCGCGCGGGTGGCGGCGGTGCGGGCGGCCCGCCGTGCCGACGCCAGGTCGTGCGGACGCCGGAGGGCGGCAGCGGTGGGTGCCGCTGCCGCCCTCGGACGCGTCCCGCCGGAGCGGACTAGGCCAGCATCAGCAGGCCGCTGCCGCCGTCCTGGCCGAGGCGCTCGCGGTCGATCGCCCGGTTCAGGGCGGTCGGGGAGGCGGCGGCGGCCAGGCGCAGCTCGATGATGGCCCGCACCGCCGGCCACTCCTCGTCGAGGATCGAGTAGAACGCCGTGCTGCGCACCTCGCCGTCCAGGCCGCGCGAATGGGCCCGGCGGACCCCTTCGCAGGTCGCCCCCAGCCGTTCGATGGCCGCCCGCGAGCGGGCGTTGCGGGCGTCCGCCCGCAGCGAGATCCGCCGCACGCCCCACGTCTCGAAGGCGTGCCGCAGCATCAGCAGCTTCATCTCGGCGTTGATCCCGGTCCCCTGCGCCCGCGGGGACAGCCAGGTATTGCCGATCTCGGCGGCGTCCGGCACCGCCGTCGCCGGATCGCCGTACGGCACGCCCGGCACGGAAGGCCAGATCAGCGGGCCCTTCCAGTAATCGAGCTCCAGGAATCTGGTCGAACCGACCACCCGCCCGTCGGCAGCGCTGAGCACCGCGAAGGGCAGCATCCGGCCCGCCGCCTGTTCGGCGAGGGCATGGTCGACGTACCGCTCGGTCGCCTCCAGGCCGTGGGGCACGGGAGTGAAGGCGTACGACGTACGGTCCTCGGACCCGGCCTCGGCGAGAGCCGGGGCGTGGTGCGGGGCGAGGGGCTCCAGCCGCGCGAGGCGGCCGGCGAGGGCTACGGGTACAGGCACGGGCCCTTCGGTCCTTCGGAGGTCGGAGTGTGCCCGCGCATCGTGGTCGCGATGCGGGGACGGTGGAACAGCATGCTGCCGAGGCATGGCTGGGGTGGGAAAGGCAATGCAAAGGCCGGCAGGCGGTCAGGTGAACGCGGGGTTCTCCCTGCCGGTGGTCGTGTTTGCCGGGTGTCGTGGTGCCGCATCGCGGATCACGGGCACGCGCTCACCATAAGGCCTAGTCGGGCCGTAGTGAAGGTGGTGGGAGCATGTGGCCGAACACGTCTTTCCCGGACCTCCCGCGCGGGGCCGGAAAGGGCCCGCGTTGGGCCCCCGACCAGCGCAAACGCGGCCGCCGAAGGTTAGCAATCCGAAGGGTTTCCGGGGGTCTCCCGGCGTGCCGGGAGGCCGTTCCGGCGGGCCCCTTGCACGGCCTTCCGGTCGGCCGTTCGAGGCCCGTTGCGAGGCCCTCACGGGAGGCTCCTGTGCGGCCTCCCGTGAGGCCCCCGCCGGGGCTACTTCGCGGCGGCCACCACCGCCTCCGTGGTGACCACCTTCGCGAACCGCATCGTGTGCAGCACGGCGGCCGTCGCACGGGACAGTTCGGCGGCCGGGATCACCACTCCGTCCGGTCCCGCCATGTCGAAGGTGTGCATCGCGTCGATGGGGAAGACCGCGTCGTAACCGAGGTTCCCGGCCATCCGGGCCGTGGTCTCGTTGCAGACGTTCGTCATGATCCCCGCGATCACCACCTGCCGTGCGTTCCGCTCCCGGAGCCAGGCGTGCAGGTCGGGGGTCCCGTAGAAGGCGCTGTTGACGGTCTTGGTGACGTGCAGGTCCGGCACCAGCTCGGCGACGCCCGGCTTGAGGTCGTAGCCCGGCGTGCCCGGCTCGAGCGGGCCGCGCGCCGAACCGTGCTGGACGGTCACCAGCGGCCGTCCCGTGGCCTGCCAGGCCTCCGCCAGCGCGAGGATGTTCCGCTCGGCGTCGGGGTTGTCCCGCGGCCCCCAGAAGGCGTGGTCCTCGAAGCCCTTCTGGACGTCGACGAGGATCAGGACGGCGTCGGGGTCGAGGGTGAGCGGGGCGTCGAATGCGTCGGTGTTCGTCATGGCTCCATCCTGCGGCGGGCGGGCCCGGGGCCGTGATCGTTGCGACCGCCGCCGATCGATACATTCCTGCCATGAGCATCCGAGCCTTCCGCACCGTGGGCTGCCTGGTCTTCGACGGGGTCCGGGCCTTCGACTACGCCGTCGTCGGCGAGGTCTGGCGCGGTCGTTCCGCGTTCCGGCTGACGGTCTGCGGCCCGGACGGTGCCCGGGTCCGGCTCGGCGGTGGTCTGGAGTGCGTGCCCGACGCGGGCCTCGACGCCCTGGCGGACTGCGACCTGGTCCTCGTACCCGGCATGGCGGAGCCCCTGGCCGCCCGCCCGCCGGAGGTCCTGGCGGCGCTGCGTGCCGCGCACGGCCGCGGGACCCCGATCGCCTCGCTCTGCGCCGGGGCCTTCGTCCTGGCCGAGGCGGGGCTGCTGGAGGGCCGGGAGGCGACCACCCACTGGGCGATCGCCGGGCAGTTGGCCCGCGCCCACCCGGGCGTCAGGGTGCGGCCCGAGGTGCTCTTCACCGGGGACGGGGAGGTCTGGAGCTCCGCGGGCGTGGCCGCCGGCATCGACCTATGCCTGCACCTGGTGCGCACCGGCCACGGGCAGCGGGCTGCCGCCGAGATCGCCCGTGCGATGGTCACCGCGCCCTTCCGGCCGGGCGGCCAGGCGCAGTTCATCCCCTCCCCGGTGCCCGAGGAGGGCCCGGCGGACGACCCGCTGGCCCGGGCCCGGACCGAGGTGCTGGCCGCGCTGGACGCGCCCTGGACGGTGGCCGGGATGGCGCGGGCGGCGTTGATGTCGGAACGCTCCTTCGCCCGCCGGTTCGTCGGGGCCACGGGCACCACGCCGCTGCGCTGGCTGCTGGAGCAGCGGGTGCTGGCGGCGCAGCACCTGCTGGAGGAGACCGACCTGCCGGTGGACGAGATCGCCGTGCGGACCGGGTTCGCCTCGGCGGTGTCGCTGCGGCCGGCGTTCACGCGGCGGGTGGGCGTGGCGCCGCGGGACTACCGGAGCGCCTTCCGCGGCCGCGCGGCCCCCGGGTAGCCGCGGCGACCCGCGGCCGGGAACGGCTCCGGCCCCGGCCGGGGGCCGGGACCGGAAGGTGCCGTGGAGGGGCGGCGCGAGGCGCCCCGGGTGCCGCGCAGGGGGTCAGCGCGGCATGACCCGGGTGACCTTGCCGGTCAGATCGGCCTCCATGTACCCGGCGCCGTAGTCGTCCGTCAGGTAGATGCGCATCGACGCCACGTGGTCGATCAGGCCGCGGTCCACGATGACGTACCGCATCGTCGGGTTCTTGACGTTGAGTTCCTTCTCGGCGCGCTTGAAGAGGCCCGGCAGGGCGTCCCAGTTCACCTTGTCCAGGTCGATGGTCTTGCTGTCGGAGTCGAGGGTGCTGCCCGGTCCCATGCGGGTGGCGACGTCCGCGCCCGAGTCGTACCGGTAGTTGTCGTAGGCGTCCGTACGGCCCTTCGGGGAGATCTCCGCCATCGCGTACTCCTCGTAGAACGTCACCTCGACGACGTCCTTGCTGGCCACCGCGGCGAAGGCCGCGACGGTCTTGCGGATGTTCGCGGGGGTGAGCAGGTTCCCCTTGGCGGCGGTGCTGCCGCTGCCGTCGTCGCTGCCGCTGCCGCTGTCGTCGCCGCCCGAGCCGGTCCGGCCGCTGCCGGGAGTCCGGCTGGAGGCGGCGGACGGGTTGGTGCCGCCCCCGGTGCCGCCGCCGTGCTCGTCGTCGGTGCCGAAGATCGGGAGCTGGGTCGCCAGCGTGACCAGGCCGACCATCATCCCGACGGCGACGGCGGCGCCGATCGCCCTGCTGCCGCGGCCCGGCGGCTTGGCGACGCCCGGCTGCTGCACGGCCGCCGTCGTGCCCAGCGGACCGAGCGTCCCGCCGCCCAGGGGGCCGGTGGGGCCCGACGGACCCCCGTAGGCGGGAGCGTGCGGCTGCGGCGCGTACGGGGAGGCCGCGGCCGGTCCGAACTGGCCCGCACCGTACGGCGACGAGGCGTACGGGTTCGAGGCGGCCCCCGGTACGGGAGTGCCGTGTCCGGGCACCCCGGGAACGGGCGTACCCGGTACGGGGGTGCCCGGCACCGGGCCGGACAGCGGGCCGGGGGCGGTCCCGACCGGGCCGGCGGCGCCGAAGCCCGCCGCGGGGGCGGGCGGCACGGCGGCCGCGACGTCCGCGCCGGAGCCGCCCGGGTTGGCGGCCACGGCGCGCAGGAGCAGCTCGAGCCGCTCCGCGTCGGGTCGCATGTCGGGTTCCCGCACCAGCAGCTGGGCCAGTACGGACGCCAGCGCGCCGGACCGGGTCGGGGACGGGATCGGGTCCTCCAGGACGGCGACCATGGTCGCCATGGTGGTGGTGCGGCGCAGGGGGTGCGCGCCCTCGGCCGCCACGTACATCAGCATGCCCAGGGACCACAGGTCGGAGGCCGGGTGGCCCTCCTCGCCGCGGATCCGCTCGGGGGCGATGTACTCGGGGGAGCCGATGAGGTCGCCGGTCGCGGTGAGGCTGGTCGAGCCGCGCAGGGCGGCGATGCCGAAGTCCGTCAGCACGGCGCTGCCGTTGGGGCGCAGCAGCACGTTGGCGGGCTTCACGTCCCGGTGGTTGACGCCGGCCGAGTGGGCGGCGCGCAGCGCCGACAGCACGTCGAGGCCGATCCGTGCGACCTCGGAGACGGGCAGCGGGCCGTGCTGGAGGCGGTCGTTCAGGGATCCGCCCTGGACGAGCTCCATGACGATCCAGGGGCTGGAGCCGTCGGCCGGCTCGAGGATCTGGTGGATCGCCACCACGTGCGGGTGCGCCAGCCGGGCCATCGCCCGGGCCTCGCGCACGGCCCGCTCGCGCAGCGTCGCGGCGAGCGCCGGATTCCCCTCCGTGACGCTGGGGTCGGGCGGCTGCACCTCCTTGAGGGCGACCTCGCGGTCCAGGGAGATGTCCCGGGCACGCCACACCGTGCCCATGCCGCCGCTGCCCAGTCGTCCCAGCAGTTCGAAGCGGCCCTCGACCAGCTGTCTGCCGGCCTCACTCGTGTCCATGGCAGGACATGTTAGGAGCAACCTCGGACACCCGGTCACCGCCCCCGCGTACCGTCCGGTCGGCTCGGAGGACGGGTGCGCGCGGGGTCGTGGCACCGGGCGCGCGCCGCTCCCGCTACTGCACCCCGCGGGTGCGGAACTGGATGCTGATGCGGGGGCCCACCGCGCGGGCGGACTTGGGGACCGCGTGGTCCCAGGTGCGCTGGCAGGAGCCGCCCATCACGACCAGGTCGCCGTGTCCGAGCGGCAGCCGCAGGGCCACCGGGCCGCCGCCGCGCGGGCGCAGGGCGAGGTCGCGCGGGTCGCCGACGGAGAGGATCGCGACCATGGTGTCCTCGCTGGAGGAGCGCCCGGTGCGGTCCCCGTGCCAGGCGACGGAGTCGCGCCCGTCGCGGTACAGGCACAGCCCGGCCGTCGCGAACGGCTCGCCGAGCTCGCCGGCGTAGTGGCGGCCGAGTGCGTCGCGGGCCTCGGCGAGGACGGGGTGGGGGAGCGGTTCGCCCTCGCCGTAGGAGGCCAGCAGGCGCGGTACGTCGACCTCCCGCTCGTACATCTGGCGTCGCTCGGCCCGCCAGGGCACGTCGGCGGCCAGCCGTTCGAACAGCGCGTCGGCCCCGTGCAGCCACCCGGGCAGGTGGTCGACCCAGGCGCCGGAGCCCAGCTCGGTGCGCTCCAGTCCGGTGAGGGGGCCGAGCCGGATCTCGTCGGTCTGGTCGAACAGGGAGGCCTGGAGGTGCGCGTGCATGCCCCCAGCGTACCCCCGGGACTCGAACGTATGCACGATTAGCTGGAGGGGTGCCCTGGTGCGGGGCTCCGGCGGACGCGGGAGGATGACGGCATGCTGCTGGCGGACGTGGCGCGGGTGTCGCGCGAGGTCGCCGGGACCTCCGCGCGGTCCCGCAAGACGGCCCTGATGGCGGAGCTGTTCGCCGCCACACCGGCCCCCGACGTCGACCTGGTGATCGCCTACCTCTCCGGCCGGCTGCCGCAGGGCCGCCCCGGCGTCGGCTGGACCACCCTGTCCCGTCCGGTCGCCCCGGCGGCCGGGCCCACCCTGACCGTACAGGCCGTCGACGAGGCCGTGACCGCACTCGCCGCGGTCTCGGGAGCCGGTGCCCGGGCCGAGCGGCGGCGGATCCTCGACGCGCTCCTCGGCGCCGCCACCGCCGACGAGCAGTCCTTCCTCCTGCGGTTGCTCTCGGGCGAGGTGCGGCAGGGCGCGCTGGACGCGGTGGCGCTGGAGGGAGTGGCCGCGGCGGCCGGGGTGCCGGCCGAGCGGCTGCGCCGCGCGGTGATGCTCGACGGCTCGCTGCCCCGCGTCGCACGGGCGGTGCTGGCCGGGGGCGCGCCCGAACTGGACCGCTTCACCCTGCGCGTGGGCCGGCCGGTCCAGCCGATGCTCGCCCACACCGCGAAGTCGGTGGCCGAGGCGCTCGCGACGCTCGGTCCGTGCAGCGTCGAGGAGAAGCTCGACGGCATCCGCGTCCAGGTGCACCGCGACGGCCCTGAGGTACGGGTCTACACCCGCTCCCTCGACGACATCACCGCGCGGCTGCCCGAGGTGGTGGCCCTGGCCGGCACCCTGCCGGGGGACCGGTTCATCCTCGACGGCGAGGTGATCGCGCTGGACCCCGCCGGGCGGCCGGTGCCGTTCCAGGAGGTGGCGAGCCGGGTCGGCTCGCGGCTCGACGTCGCCGGGGCACACGCCGCCCTCCCGCTCTCCCCGGCCTTCTTCGACGTCCTGGCCGCCGACGGCGAGGAGCTGCTGGACCTCCCGGTGCGCGACCGGCAGCTCCGGCTCGACGCGCTGGTGCCCGAGTCCGCCCGCATCCGGCGACTGGTCGTGGCGGACCCGGTCGCCCAGGCCGCGGCCGCCGACGAGTTCTGGGCCGAGGCCCTGCGGCGCGGGCACGAGGGCGTGGTGGTCAAGGCCCTGGACGCGCCCTACACGGCCGGGCGGCGCGGCCGTTCGTGGCTGAAGGTCAAGCCCGTGCACACCCTGGACCTCGTGGTCCTCGCCGCCGAATGGGGCCACGGGCGGCGCACCGGCCTGCTCTCCAACCTCCACCTCGGTGCCCGGGCCGCCGACGGCGGGTTCGTCATGCTCGGCAAGACCTTCAAGGGGCTCACCGACGACATGCTGCGCTGGCAGACGCAGCGGCTGCGCGAGCTCGCCGAGGACGACGGCGGATACGTGGTCCCGGTCCGGCCGGAGCTCGTCGTGGAGGTCGCCTTCGACGGGCTCCAGCGCTCCTCGCGCTACCCGGCGGGCGTCGCGCTCCGCTTCGCACGCGTCGTACGGCACCGGCCCGACAAGCGCGCCGAGGACGCGGACACGATCGAGGCGGTGCTCGCCACGTCCTCCGCGCCGGCTCCCGCCGCGCCGCCTCCCGCCGCGCCGCCGCCTGCCCCGCCGCCTCCCGCCCCGTCACCACCGGGGCCGGACGGGCCGCCGCCCGAACCCCCGGCCGCCGCGCCATGACGCGCCGGAGGGTACGTACCGCACCAATTCCTGGTACACGTGACCCAGGGGAGTCGCCAGTACGCCGTTCCGCGTGGTGCGGCCACAACCTCCGGACGTGGACGGCCATGTGCCCGACCGTCATCCCCTGGCTGAGCGGGCAGCTGCCCGCCCTCTCATGACGCGGTGTCGTCGTGCTCGTACGTCAGGCGGTCCACGACCTCGATCACGCCGTCCACGCTCTCGCACAGCCGCACGGTGATCGGCACCAGGCTCCTGCGCTCCACGGTGCCGCTCAGCGTCACGCGACCGTCGCCCACCTCGACGGTCAGTGCCGAGGGGGACAGGCCGAGGGTGCGGGTGAGCACGTCCTCCAGGATCTCCTCCTGGATGGCCCGGTCCCGGCGCAGGAAGACCCGCAGCAGGTCGCTGCGGCTGATGACGCCGATCAGGAAGCCCGCCCGGTCCACCACCGGCAGCCGCTTGACGCGCGCCTCCTCCATCACCCGGGCCGCCTCGATGGCGCTCCACTCGGGACGGGCCACCACGGGCGGACTGGTCATCAGGCCCTCGGCGGTGGCGGCCGTTCCGGCGCCCGTCCCACCGGCCTGGCGACGCAGCAGGTCGGCCTCCGAGACCACGCCCACCGGGCGTCCCTCCTCGACCACGGGCACGGCGGTGATGCCGTACTCGTCGAGCAGCCGGGCGATCTCCTTGAAGGAGGTGCCCCGCTGCACGCTGACGGCGGTCGGCGTCATCAGGTCGTCGACCCGGCGGTGCCTCATGCGGCGTCCATCCCCTGCGGCAATTGCGGACAATGCCCCATTGTCCACCACCTCGGGGGTCCGGACGCGCGCAGGGCCCGCCCACCGCGCACCCGCCCGTCAGGGCCGTACGGCGCCCAGTTCGCGCGCGTCCAGCGGCAGCCCCCGGGCGTTCCTGCGCCGTACGGCCTCCAGCGCGGCCTCCAGCGGCGAGGGCGGCACCACGAGCACCGGGCAGGCGGCCCGGGTCAGGCAGTAGCGGGCGGTCGAGGGCGCCAGCATCCGGCGCAGCCCGCGGTGCGTGCCGGTGCCGACGACCAGGATGTCGTCGGGCGCCTGAGCCACGTCGACCAGCACCGGGCCGGGGGACCCGAGGGCCGTGAGGCCCGCCAGCGGCACGCCGGGGCCGGCGGGGCCGAACGCCTCGTCGAGGATCTCCCGCAGCCGCGCCACCGCCGTGCTCCGCCAGGTCTCGCGCCGGTCCGGGTCGTGCCCGGGAAGCTTCCAGGCCAGTACCGCCCAGAGGTCCGCCCCGCGCACCCGGGCCTCGTCCGCCGCCCGGTGCAGTGCCGTCGCCCCGTGCGGGGTACCACTGACTCCGACCACCACGCGCATCGCTCGCACCTCCTGTGCCCGTGTCCGCCGTGCCCATAGAAGCGTGCGCACGGCGCGGGACGGGCCGTGCTGACGTCATCCTTACGGATGGCGCCCGAACCCTGACACAGCCCTGACGGAGCCCTGGCGGAGCGGCCCGGCCGCCGCCTCGCGACGGGGTCAGGCGCGGTCGATGAACACGCTCGTCGACTTCACCCGGGCGGTGGCCCGCACGCCCACCTCGATGCCCAGCTCGTCGACCGCCTCGCGGGTCAGCAGCGAGACCAGCCGGTGCGGCCCCGCCTGGATCTCCACCTGCGCCGCGACGTCTCCGAGCTTCACCGCGGTCACGATCCCCGGGAAGGCGTTGCGGGCCGAGGTGTACGGCGCCTCCTCGTCGCCCTCCGCGTCCTGGGCCACCTCCACGCAGAAGGCGGCCAGCTCCCGCCCGTCCACGAACCGGCGCCCGCCCTCGCGGCGCGTCACGAACCGGCCCGCGTCCGCCCAGCGGCGCGCCGTGTCCACGCTGACGCCGAGCAGTCGGGCCGCCTGCCCGATGGTGTAGGACTCCATGCCCCCACCCTACGGCCCGCTCCTGACGCCCCGACGAAGCCACCCCCCGCCCTCCGGGGCCCCGCCGTCCGGGCCCCGCCGTCCGGGCGGGCCCTTTCGACGGGCCGGGCAACCGAATCCGGCGGACCGGTGGTCTGGAGGGCGGAAGGGGGATGCGCGATGCATGCCGAGGAAGAAGAGGAGTCCCAGGCGTTCGTCAGAGCGCGCTGGCGCCATCTCGTGCGCACGGCCTACCTGCTGACGGGCGATCCGCACGACGCGGAGGACCTGACGCAGACCGCACTGGCGAAGGCGTACCGCTCGTGGCGGCGCGTCTCGCGCAGTGACCGGCCGGAGGCGTACGTGCGCAAAGTACTGGTCAGCTGCAACAGCGACCGGTTCCGCAAGCGGCGGATCCCCGAGTGGCTGACGGGTGCGCCGCCGGACACCTCCGCGCGGTCCGACACGGCCGTGCAGTGGGCCGGCGAGCGGACCGCGCTGACGGCCGCCCTCGCCACGCTGCCGCCGCGGCAGCGGGCGGTGGTCGTGCTGCGGTACTGGGAGGACCTCGCCGAGGCCGAGGTCGCCGAGGCGCTCGGCTGCTCGCCGGGCACGGTGAAGAGCCAGGCGTCCAAGGGGCTGGCGAAGCTGCGCGCCCATCCGGGCCTCGCACTGCTGCGGGACACGGACGGGCCGAGCACGGTCGCGGAGACGAGGAAGACGATGGAGCAGGGGGCACGACGATGACGAACGACGACGGGCGTCCGGAGGACGCCGAGCGGGTCCTGCGCAGGCTGCTGGCCGATGACGCCGAGGGCCTGCGCCCGACACCGGTGCCGTACGCCGCCATCCTGCGGCAGGGCCGGACCGAGCGGCGCCGCCGCATCGCCGCCGCCGCGGCGGCGGTGGTGGCACTGGCCCTCGTCCCCGCGGGGGCGTACGCGCTGACGGACCTGACCCGCGGCGAGCAGCGGACGGAGGCGGCGGGGCCGGCGCCGAGCGCCGCGGCGCCGTCGGCGCCGCAGCCCGGGGCGCAGTCCACGCCCGAGGGGCCGGGGGCACCCGCCACACCGGGCCAGCTGGTGGACGGGATCACCTTCGCGCAGGCGGCCCACGGGCTGGAGACGTGCCTGGAGTTCCGGCGCGCGCACCACCGCGACCCGCGCACGCCCGGCCCGGGCCGGCCCAGCGACTACCGGATCCTGCTCGCGCACCGCAGCACGGGCGACGACAACGCCCCGGGCGACGGCACGTACGTCGTCGCCGTGCCGGCCGCGGGGAGGCAGGGAGAACGGCTGATCTGCTCCCTCAAGGACGGCCGGGCGGACGGCTTCAACGCCTCCACCCCGGACGCCGATCCCGCGGCGGGCCCGGTGCAGCCCGACATCAACGGGCAGAAGCTGTACCGGCAGTCGCTCGTCACCAGCACCGGGTACCGGCTGCCGTTCCGCTGGGGCGCCATCGGCACCGTCGACGCCGAGGTGGCCAAGGTGACCGTCTCGTACGGGGGCCGGACCGAGACGGCCGCGCTGGACCACGGCTGGTTCGCGGCCACCGGGGTCCTGACCGAACAGCCGCAGCGCGCCCCGCACATCAAGGGCTACGACGCGGCCGGCGCCCAGGTCTACGACTCGGACGACGACCGCTCGTACGACGGCGGCCCGTCCTGACGAACCCGGCCCGAACGTCCGGCGCCCGCGCCGCGTCCCTCTGGTAGAAAGCCGTCATGGCCGACCTTGAGATCGCGAGCGCGAGCGCCGCGGACCTGCAGTTGATGCGCGACTGGGCCGAGGAGGAGGGCTGGAACCCGGGGGACTCCGACCGGTTCGCCTTCGCCGTGGCCGACCCCCGCGGCTTCCTGGTCGGGCGGCGCGACGGCGTCCCACTGGCCTGCATCTCCGCCGTCCGGTACGGCTCCGGCTTCGGTTTCGTCGGTTTCTACATCGCCCACCCGTCGGTGCGCGGACGGGGGTACGGCATCCAACTGTGGCGGGCCGGCATGGCCGCCCTGGACGGTCGCCTGGTCGGGCTGGACGGCGTGGTCGAGCAGCAGGACAACTACCGTCTCTCCGGCTTCCGTTCGGCCTGGACCAACATGCGGTTCGAGGGCGTGCTGCCGGCCGCGGCCCCGCCCGCCGATGTCGAACTGGTCGACGCCCGGGACGTCCCCTTCGCCCGACTGGCCGCGTACGACCGGCGGTTCTTCCCCGAGTCCCGCGACGGGTTCCTCGCCGCGTGGACCGGCCTGCCGGGCCGCGCCGCGTACGCCGCCGTGCGCGACGGGCGCGTCGAGGGGCTCGGGGTGATCCGGCCGGCCGCCGCCGCGCACCGCGTGGGCCCGCTCTACGCCGCCACACCCGGGATCGCCGCCGCCCTGCTGCACCGGCTGGCGGCGACCGCCCCCGGCGAGCCGCTGGCGGTCGACGTGCCGGACGCGAACCCCGCCGCGTTCGCCCTCGCCGAATCGCTGGGGCTGGCCCCGGCGTTCGAGACCGCCCGCATGTACACCGGACCGGTCCCGGACCTCGACCTGCCGGGGCTCTACGGGATCACGAGCCTCGAACTCGGCTGACCGGCCCGGGTCGTCCCCTTCCGGACCCCGCCGGGCGGCGCGGTCGGGCCAGGTCCGGCGCGGTCGGGCCAGGTCGAGCCAGGTCGGGCCGGGTCGCTCCGGGTCGGGCCGGGTCGCTCCAGGTCGGGCCGGGTCGCTCCGGGTCGGGCCGGGTCCGGAAGGGACGGCCTACGGCAGGGGGCGGGTGTTCCAGCCCGCGATGACGGGTTCGCCGTGCTCGGTCGACAGGCGGCCGACCGTACCCGTCTGCAGCAGGAACAGCCGCCCGTCCGAGGGCGGCAGCCGCAGGTAGCGGGCCGTCAGGACGCGCAGGAAGTGGCCGTGCGCCACCAGCACCGCGTCGCCCGGCCGGTCGGCCAGCGCGTCCGCCACCCGCTTCAGCACCCGGTCCGCGCGGGCGCCCACCTGCTCGGGCATCTCGCCCGGGTGCTCCGCGTCGCCCGGCGGCACCCCGTCGTCCCACAGCGTCCAGTCCGGCCGGGTGCGGTGGATCTCCGCCGTGGTGATGCCCTCGTACGCGCCGTAGTCCCACTCGTGCAGGTCCGGGTCGACCGGCGCGTCCGGCAGCCCGGCCAGCCGGGCAGTGCTCCGGGCCCGGCTGAGCGGGCTGGTCAGGACCAGCGCGGGGGAGAGCCCGGAGAAGTAGGGCGCGAGGGAGATCGCCTCCTCCACGCCCCGCGGGGCCAGCGGCACGTCGGTCAGCCCGGTGTGCCTCCCGGTCGCGCTCCAGGCCGTCTCGCCGTGCCGCACCAGCAGCACATCGCCCATGCCCTACGCCTCCTCGCTCGTCTGCCGGGCGATCGTCCCGCCCCGGCCGTTCCTCCGGTCGTGCCCCGGGCCACCCCCTCGGGCGGCCCCGACGGGCCGCCCCGACGGACCGCCGCGACGGGCCGCCCCGTCGGGGTCGTTCCCCCCGGGCCGTTCCTTCCAGTCGTGATCATGCCCGTACGCACGCCCCGCGTGTCCACCCCACCGTGCGCCACTCCGGCCCCGGCGGACCCGTGACGCGCCGGTCCGGTCCGCCGGAACGCGCCCCGGCCCGGCGCGGCCGATGCCGTACGCTCGGCGGCACCGGTGATCAAGGGGGTGCGCGGTGGCGGAACTGCGGTGCGCGGTGCTGGACGACTACCAGGGCGTGGCGCGCGGGCTGGCGGACTGGGACCGGCTCGCCGGCACGGTCCGCACCCGCTTCCTGACCCTCCACCACGACTCCCAGGACGCGCTGGTCGCCGCCATCGGGGACTGCGAGATCGTCGTGGTGATGCGCGAGCGGACCCCGTTCCCCGCCGGGCTGTTCGCCCGGCTGCCACGGCTGCGGCTGCTGGTCACCTCCGGCATGCGCAACGCGGCCGTCGACGTGGCCGCCGCCCGCCGCCACGGCGTCACCGTCTGCGGCACCGCGAGCAACTCCGAGCCCCCGGCGGAGCTCACCTGGGCCCTCATCCTCGGGCTCGCCCGCCAGGTGGTGCCCGAGAACGGGGCGCTGCGCACCGGCGGCCCCTGGCAGCGGAGCCTGGGCGCCGACCTGTACGGACGCCGGCTCGGGCTGCTGGGCCTGGGGAAGATCGGGCGGAAGGTGGCCCGGGTGGGGGCCGCGTTCGGGATGGACGTGGCCGCCTGGAGCACGAACCTCGACCCGGGCACGGCGGCGGAGTACGGGGTCACCGCCCTGGCCACGAAGGAAGAGCTGCTGGAGACCAGCGACTTCGTCTCCGTCCACCTGGTGCTCGGGGACCGCTCCCGCGGGCTGATCGGAGAACCGGAGCTGCGCCGCATGCGGCCGACGGCGTACCTGGTGAACACCTCGCGGGCGGCCGTCGTCGACCAGGACGCGCTGCTGCGCGCCCTGCGCGAGGGGTGGATCGCGGGCGCCGGCGCCGACGTGTTCGACACCGAGCCGCTGCCGGCGGACCATCCGCTGCGCACGGCGCCGAACTTCCTGGGCCTGCCCCACCTCGGGTACGTCACCCGGCGGAACTACGAGGCGTACTTCTCGCAGGCCGTCGAGGACATCGAGGCGTTCCTGGCCGGCGAGCCGGTCCGCGTGCTGGGCTGACACCGGTCCGGTCCTGCACGGGGCCGGCGTCAGCCGGCGGTCGGCCAGTCCCAGCCCAGCTGGAGGAACAGGCCCAGGCGGTCCGACACGGCGCGCATCTCGGTGATCCGTCCCTCGGCGAGGGTGAACACGAACATCGCCTCGTTCTCGAAGGACCGGCCGGTCGGCCGCGGCATCCGCGGATGGGCGCCGGAGTGGACGCCGCTCTGGGTGATCCGCGCGACCACCCGGTCGCCCTCGGCCAGCAGCTCGTCGACCCGCGCGCGGTACGGCTCGAAGGCGGCGAGCTGCATCGCGACGGCCTCGAAGGCGGCGCCGGGCTCGTCCGGCTCACCGTGAATGATCTTGTTGTGGTCGATCACGTCGGCAGCCAGGTAGCGGGGCAGGTCCGCCAGCCGGCGCTCGTTGACGGCCGCGAAGAATCCGGTCACCACCGCCCGGTTCGCCGCGGTGCCGGGGACCCCGGCGGGGGCGCGGGTGGGGGCGTCGGCGTGGGCGGGGAGCTGCGGGTCCTGGCGTACGACGGTCATGGTCCACTCTCTCTTACGGTGTAAGGATCCGATGGCGGCTACTCTGGTCTTACGTCGTAAGGAAGTCAAGGGGGCGGAGATGGCCGGGACCCGCAGCCGCACCGGTGCGAAGGCCGGCCTCAGTCGGGGCCGAGTCCTGCGCGCAGCGCTGGAGCTGGCGGACCGCGAGGGGATCGAGAAGCTCTCCATGCGCAAGCTGGGCGCCGAGCTCGGCGTCGAGGCGATGACCCTGTACCACTACGTGCCGAACAAGGCCGCCCTGCTGGACGGCCTGGTGGAACTGGTGGTGTCGGCCGTCCGTCCCGCGGCCGGCCCGCCGGTCGGCGACGCGTCCGCCGACGCGTGGTCGGCCGACGCCTGGCCGGCGAGGCTGCACGGCTTCGCCGTCGCCCTCCGTGCCGAACTCCTGCGTCACCCGGGCGTGATCCCGCTCGTGGCGACCCGCCCCGCCCGCTCGGCGGCGGCCCTGCGGGCGGTGGAGGACACCGCGGCCGCCCTCGCGGGTGCCGGCGTCGAGCCGCTGCGGGCGCTGCGCATCGTCAACGCGGTGGCGACGTTCGTGATCGGGCACTGCCTGGCCGAGGCCGCCACGACCCCGGGGCACCCCGAGGAGGCCGACGCGCCGCTCGATCTCGCGGACTTCCCGACCCTGGCGGCGGCCGTCGCGGCCGGACTGGGCACGCCCGAGGACCACCGGGCGCGCTTCGCCCTGGCCCTGGACGCCCTGCTCGGCGGTCTCGCGGCCGCACCCGCGGCCGGCTGAACCGGCGGGGCCCGCAAGGCTGCCGCGGTCTCCGGGGCCGCAGTGCCGCCGCACTCCCCGGGAGTCGCGGGGCGGGGCGGGGTCAGATGCCCCGCAGGCGGCGCGAGACCTCGCCCAGACCGTCGGCCAGGGCCTCGAGCTGCTCGGGCGTGAGGACGTCGATGAGGTGCTGGCGGACCTCCGCCACGTGGCCCGGCGCCGCCTGCTCCAGCCGCTCGCGGCCCAGGTCGGTGAGGACCGCGAAGACGCCCCGGACGTCGGAGGGGCAGCTGCGCCGGCGCACCAGGCCGGCCTTCTCCAACTGCGTGACCTGGTAGGTCAGTCCGCTTTTGGAGTTGATGAGCCCGTCGGCGAGCTCCGTCATGCGCAGCTCGTGGTCGGGGGCGGCGGAGAGCCGCACGAGGATCTCGTACTGCGGGTGGGAGAGGCCCGATTCGTCCTTCAGCTGCTGGTCGAGACGGCGGTTGAGGAGTGCGGAGGCGGCCAGGAAGCCGCGCCAGGCCCGCATCTCGTCATCGTTGAGCCATCGCGTGTCAGCCATGCCTCTCAGCGTACGTCAGTTGTTCGGATTCGAACGAACCGCTAGGGTCGGACGCCTGGTGGTTCGAATTCGAACCACTTTCGCGCGGTGGCGCCCGTACGGACGTACGGCGTCCCGCGCGCTCCGACCAGTCACCCGCCCCAACGAGAGGGACCCCCATGTCCTCCCCGTCCGCGACCCTGCGCCCCAGCCACGCCTCCGATGCCGGTCTGCTCCTGCTCCGCCTGGCGGTGGGCCTGACCATGGCCGCCCACGGCAGCCAGAAGCTCTTCGGCTGGTTCGGCGGTGGCGGCATCAGCGGCACCGGCCAGTTCTTCACCGCCAGCGGCTACCCGGCGGGCGACACCATGGCCGTGGTCGCCGGCCTCGCCGAGACCCTCGGCGGCCTGGGGCTGGCCGCCGGCCTGCTCACCCCGCTCGCGGGCGCGGCCCTGGTCGGCACCATGATCAACGCGCTGGCCGTCATCTGGAGCGGCGGGTTCTTCGCGCCCAAGGGCGTCGAGTACGAGCTGCTACTGACCGTCTCCGCGGCCGGTCTCACCCTCGCGGGGCCCGGCCGCTACGCGCTCGACTCGTTCGTGCCCGCCCTGCCGACCCATCGCCTGCGCACCGGCCTGTACGCCCTGCTGCTGGCGGTGGCGGCCGCGGCCGTGACCCTGCTGCTCCGGAAGTGACCCGCGCGGACCACGCGACCCCGCTGCCGGGCGGGTGACGGCCGGCGCCCACCGGGCCGCCGCGTACGTGCCCAAGGGCGGTCACCGGACACGGTCGCCGCGCACGTGAGCGAGCGGCGTGCGGGGCAGGCGCCTGAGCCCGGCGCACCGGGTCGAGCGCCGAGGGGACCCGCACCCCACGGGACCCACGCCGGTCACCGGGCCGGTTCCGCCTCCAGGAACCGGCGCCGGCGCGGGCCCCGGTAGAGCAGGCAGTCCCAGCCCCACCGGCCCAGCACGTCCGCGCAGTCCGCCAGCCGGGCCGCCTCCTCCTCGGCGGCCCGGCTGCCGGCCGGTCCCTCCCAGGTCACCCTGACCCTGCTCGGTCCCTCGCCGGCCCGCACCACGTAGCCGGTGCGGTCGCGCCGACCGTCCGGGGCCACCGCCGAAGGCGGGATCCCCGCCGCCTCCAGCACCAGCGCCACCGCCCGCACGGGGCGCTCGCGCTCCCACGGGGCCGGCCGGCCCTCGGCCGCCGCTCCGCCGGGGCCGGTCGCACCCGGGCCTGTCGCATCCGGTGCTGTCGCCCCCGGTCCCGTCGCCCCCGGTCCCGTCGCCCCCGGTCCCGTCGCCGCCGGCCCGTCGTCCGGCACCGCGCCCAGGACGCGGCGGATCTGCCGCAGGCCCTCGCGGGCGGTCCGCACCTCGGCCGCCCGTACCGCGGCCCGCTCCTCCGGCACCGGAGGCCCGTCACCCGTGGCGGGCTCGAAGCCGTGCCCCTGACCCCCGCCCGTACCGGCGCCCGCACTCCCGCCGCCGCCCCCGACCCCCGTCACGCGGGGTTCTCCCGCAGCCAGGCCAGGACCTGCCGGCCGTGCTCGTTCGGCGGGAAGACCGGGTAGAAGACGTGCTCGACCCGGCCGTCCCGGACGATCATCGTCAGCCGCTTGTACAGCGTCGCGCCGGCCGCGTCGAACTCCGGCAGCCGCAGCGCCGCGCCCAGTGCGCGGTCCGGGTCCGAGAGCATGGCGAAGGGCAGCCGCAGCCGCTCCACCACCTCCCGCTGGTAGGGGGTGTCCTGGCTCGACAGCCCGAACACCCGCGCCGCCCCCGCCTCCCGCAGCTCCGCGTGGTGGTCACGGAAGTCGCAGGCCTCGGCCGTGCACCCGCGTGCCCCCGGGATGCCGTCCCAGCCCTCGGGCAGGTCCGTGTCCGGCCGGCCGGTCAGCGGGTACACGTACAGGACCGTGCGCCCCGGGCCCAGCGCGTCCAGCCGCACCGTACCGCCGGTCGTCGCCGCCAGCCCGAGCCCGGGCAGCGGCAGTCCGGGCAGGTGGTCGGCACCACCGTCGTCCTCGGGCACCGGCAGCCCGGCCGGCAGCACGCTGTGGTCGTGCGGCGGTGCCGTGCGGTCCTGCGGCGGTGCGGTGCGGTCCTGCGGGACGTCCCGCCCGCGGTCCGCGGTGGTGGTGGTGCTCACGGGGTGCTCTCCCTCCCGGCCCGGGGCGTCGGGCGCCCGGGCGACGCTGTTGCGGTACGCGGCCCGCCGGAGGTGCGCGGTGAGGACCGAGCGGCGCTCGGTGAGCGACTCGATCCGCGCCGACAGGTCGTCGATCGCCTCGCGGTAGCCGGCCAGCGAGGCGGGGCAGTCGTCCGCGTGCGCGCCCCCGGCCGCCAGGCAGTCCAGGAACGGCCGGGTGCGCTCGACCGGGATGCCCAGGGCGCTCAGCGCCCGGATCTCGCGGACCACCCGTACGTCGTGCTCGCCGTAGTCGCGGTAGCCGTTGGCCAGCCGTTCGGGGGTGACCAGGCCCAGCGCCTCGTAGTAGCGCACCGCCTTGAGCGTCGTCCCCGCACGCCGGGCCAGTTCTCCGATCCTCATCCGCCCCTCCTCACACCCCGCACGCTAAACCCTGCCCCGAGGGGCAGGGTCAACCCCCGGCGGCAGGGCGCTCCGGGATGCGCGGCCAGGCCCCGCGCCCGACGCTGGAAGCATGCGCCACGCACCGATCGTCGTGCACCGGATCTCGCCCTCGGGCGGGCGCCGCGTGACCCTGCGGACCGAGGGCCACGAGGACATCCTGGGGCTGGCCCGCTCCGACGCGGACGTGATCGAGTTCCTGCGCCGGGCCGAGGTCCCGGACCCCGACGAGCTGGTCCTCGGGGACTCCAGGCTCATCGACTGGGTCGGTGCCGAGCCGCACGTGTACGCGCTCGAACCCTCGGACACCGACATCCCCTGACCGGCACCCCCCGACCTACCTCCCCTGACCGACGTCCCCGACGGCCAGGCGTCCACCGTCATCCGGCGGGGCCCACCGCACCTCGGCCGGCCCGCGGGCGGCCCGCCCGGCTCGGATCCGGCCGTCGGCAGCGGCCCGCGCCGAAGCGTCCCGTCCGGCTGCGCCCGCACGCGGGACGGCCTGTGCGGTCGGGGTGCTCACGGGGTGCCGGTGCCGGTGCCGGCCGGTCCGGCCGGCTCGGCCGCGACGGCCGTGACGGCGGTCAGGACGCTCAGCACCTCCGCGCAGATCGCCAGGGCCGTCTCCGCGGGGGTGCGCGCGCCCAGGTCCAGCCCGATCGGGCCGTGCACGTGCGCCAACTGCGCCTCGGTCAGCCCCGCCGCGAGCAGGTCCTCGCGCCGCCGGGCCTGCGTGCGGCGGGACCCCAGCGCGCCCACGTACGGGATGCCGAGCCGGAGCGCGCCGCCCAGCACCGGCGCGTCGAACGACGGCTCGTGACTGAGCATCACCAGACAGGCCGAACCCCGCCGTGCCGACAGCCGCTTCTCCGCCTCCGCACGGTCCTGGGTCGTCAGCCACTCCCAGCCGAGCAGCTCCGCCTGCCGCCCGATCAGCTCGGCGAGTTCACCGGTCCCGCCGATCACCAGGTACGGATCGGCCGGGTACGCCTCGATCAGGACCAGGCCCTCGTCGCTGTAGCGGGCCTCGCGCCCGGCCCGGTGCCGCCCCAGGAGCTCCAGGGCCTCGCGCACCGCCTCCGGACCGCCGGCGGGAGCGGCGCCGTCGCCGACGCGCACGACGGTGCTCACGGCCTGCGTGCCGTCCTCGCTCAGCCGCGTCACCAGGGCCGCGCTCGACCCGAGCGCCAGCTCCTCCCACCACCGCTCGGGTACGGACGCCAGCGGCTGCACCAGGATCTCCGACTGCCCGCCGCAGGTGAGGCCCGCACCGGTCGCCTCGGCGCCGTGCACCGACACCTGGCAGACCCGCGCCGTCTCCCCGTCCGGGACCGCGGCCGCCTCCGCGACGAGCTGCTCGTCGAACACCCCCCGGTACAGGCTCCCCGCGCACTCGCCCCGCGGATCGACGAGCAGCGCCCCGGCGGGGTCCCGGGGGCCGAAGCCCTGCTCGGTCACGGGCCGGGCCAGGAACGCCGTACGCCCCTCGGCCGCCCACCGCCGCGCCGTCTCCACCAGCTCGCGCATCACACGCCGCCCTTCTCGCGTCTTCCCGGTCTTCCCAGGTCAGACCCCAACGTATGCCTGTCGGCGGCCCGCGCACCCGCGCCGGGCGGAACTTCGGCCGGTCCGCCAACCCGCCCCCTTGGACGATCATCCGGGGCCGGCCCGGGACGGCCTTCGTGGAAGTCGATCAAGGCCCGGTCGCGTCCTCCCGACGGTGCGCGCCCGGCCCGTACGCGCGGGCGCGCGCGGAGCGCGACGGGGCGGCACACGGGCTGAAGACAACGAATTCATACCGGTGTGCCAGGCTGCCGTTTCCCGTTCCACGAGGCCCGGGTTGAGCCGTCCGTGACGACTACTCCCGGCCCGTCCGCCCCGCCCGGCGCACGCCACGCACCCGTGGCCGCCCTGAGCGGTGCCTACTGGCTCGACTCGCCGTCCCGCCACGAGGGCGAGGACTGCGGCCGCTGCGACCAGCTGCGGCGCGCGAACGCCGCCCTCGTCCGGCTGCCCGGCCCCAGCGAACGCCGGGACCGGCCCGGCCTGCCCCCGGAGGAGCGGGGCGCGGCGGCGCTGCGCGTGGTCATGACCATCCTCGCGGTCCTCACCATCGCCTCGGCCCTGGCCGTCACCGGTCTCGGCGACTGACCGGCACGCGGTCAGTCCTCCGAGCGCTCCGTGACGGCCGCGTCCGTGCGGTCGCTCAGGAACTCGTACCACCGGCGCTGCAGGCAGACGTAGCGGGTGTCCGCCTCCACCAGGCGCAGGAAGGCCGCCACCGTATCCGTCAGGCGTGCCTGGAGCCCGGTGTCGGTCAGGTTGCCCTCCGGCGTGAAGCCCTCGTGGGCGCGGGCGAGGCTGAACATGTCCGGGTAGACGCGGGTGCCCAGGTGCTCCAGCGGGACCCGCAGGGCCCACAGCCCGCGGTTGCCGCCCACCAGCGACGGCGAGGCGGACACCAGCAGGGCGTGCTTGTCCTTGAACGGCTGGGGGCGCACCCGGGAGACCCAGTCGATCGCGTTCTTCAGCACGCCCGGTACGGAGGCGTTGTACTCGGGCGAGGCGATCACGAAGCCGTCGCAGGAGGCGATCCGCTCGCGCAGCGCCAGTGCCCCCGCCGGGAGGCCGGTCTCCTGCTCGGTGTCGCCGTCGTAGACCGGCATGTCGAAGTCGGCCATGCGTGCGAGGTCGACGGCGCCGCCGGCCTGGGCGGCGAGCCGGGCGACGAGCTCGGCGAGCCGCGCGTTGAGGGAGTCGGAGCGCCGGGAGGCGCCGAAGACCAGCACGCGGACCGGCCCGCGGCCCGTCCCGTGCTCGGAGCCTGCGGTCATGGGGTGGGGCCTCCAGGGCGGACGGCGGCGGGGCGGCGGCGGACGGTGGCGGGTCGGTCACGGGGCGGTCACGCGGTGACGGGAGCGGGCACACCGAGCGGAGCACATGCGCGGAGCCGGGCGCGGCTGCCCGGGCCGTCGCGCGACGGAAGTCACCCGGGCAGCCGCACACCGGACGTACCGCAATGCCCCCTCCTCGCCTTGTTGATTCCTTAAGTCCGATTTGAGGCGGACTGATGGTTTCTGTTGCGTGACGCCTGGCTCGGTCAATTCCTGGCGTTTGGCTGGTCTTTCCCGCTTATGCGGCACCGTCGTGCATGCGGTGACTTGTGTCACGCGGGAAGCGCCGGCGCGGGGAGATCGACTTCGCGACCGCGGCTCTGTGGAGCCTCAGTTGGCCATTGGCCCGTCAGGCGATCATGTTCGTTTTCCGTCGCCGTTCCTGCGGCAACTTTGCGTTAAGGAATTCGGGACTTGTTCAGTCGTGCGGCTCTCGCCTACGGTCACGCTCATTCCGGGTGGAACGCCGAATCCTGCCGCCGCCCGGATTCCCCACACCACTCACTCATTCACGTACGGCAGGAGCGGGGGACCCAGGTAGGCGCCGCACCGGCCCGTCCGGTGCGGCTTGGGGTGAAGGCGCGCTCGACCAGCGCGTCCGGGCATCTCCAGCCCGAACCCGACAGCTCACCTCGCAGGCGACGGAGAGGAATGCGCCATGCCCGGAAAAGGCAAGCACCGCCGCCCCAAGAACTCTCGACTCGGCCGCGGATTCTTCGCGGTCGGCACCGGCGGCGCCGCCCTGGCCCTGCCTGTGATCGGCGCGACCACCGCCACGGCGGCCGCCCCGACGGCAGCGCATTCGATCACTGTCGCAAAGATCGCCGCCCCCACGCTCACTCCTGAGGCCCTTCTGAAGGCCCCGGCCACGTATTCCGTCGTCGCCGGCGACTCGCTCGCCGGGATCGCGAAGAAGCACGGTCTGGCGGGCGGTTGGAAGAAGCTGTACCAGGACAACAAGTCCGTCATCGGTGACGACCCGTCACTGATCCGCCCGGGCATGAAGCTGCGCGTGGACGGCAAGGCCGCCGCCCCCGCCCGTGCCACCGTCGCCCGCGCCGACCGCTCGACCCGCCCCACGACCCTCAAGGCCACCCCGGCCGCGGTGAAGAAGACGTACGCGAACAACCTCGACGGCTGGATCCGCGAGTCCCTCGACATCATGGCGAAGCACGGCATCCCCGGCTCGTACAACGGCATCTACCGCAACGTCATGCGCGAGTCCTCGGGCAACCCGCTCGCCATCAACAACTGGGACATCAACGCCCAGAACGGCATCCCGTCGAAGGGCCTGCTCCAGGTCATCCAGCCGACGTTCAACGCCTACCACGTCCCCGGCACCTCGATGGACCTCTACGACCCGGTCGCCAACATCACCGCGGCGTGCAACTACGCGGCCGCCCGCTACGGTTCGATCGACAACGTCTTCGGCGCCTACTGACCGTCGCCGTACCGCACCCCGGCGCCGCGCGCCGGAACCCGCCCGCCGCCTCGGCCGGCCCGGAAGACCGCTCGGGGGTCTACCGGGCCGGCCGTCGCGTCGTCCGCACGTCACCGTGCGGGCGGCCGGCGGCCGAGGCCGCCGCGCGCCGCGGAGGGGCGCCGGTCACAGTGCCTGCGGGAAGCGGAAGAGGCGGTCCGGGTCCAGGGCGCGGCGCAGCGCCTCCAGACGGGCCAGGTTCGGCCCGTAGTAGGCCCCGCGCCAGGTCGTGAGCGCGGGGTCGGTGTAGTTCTGGTACGCCGCCCCGCTCGCCCACGGCCGCAGCGCGGACCACAGCCCGCCCAGCCAGGCCTCGTGCCGGGCCGCCTCCGCCGCCGGGGCCCCGGCGGGCCAGTACGCCAGGTACTGGGTGAGCAGCCCGTACGAGCGGTGGGCGAAGGCGGTGTCCGTGACGCCCACCCGGTTCAGCTCGCCGCCGCACACCCCGTCCAGCTGCACCACGCCCCGCCCGCCCGGGGGCACCGCCCCCGCGTACCCGGCCAGGCCGTCGAGGAGCGCGGCCACGGCCGCCGGCGGCAGGCCCGCTCCGGTCCAGAAGTCCGAGCGTCCGGCGTACGAGTCGCGCTCCAGCAGTCCCGTCGGATCGTGCCCCGGCAGCGTGCCCGGCAGCCGGCACTGCGCGGGCGCGTACCCGAGGCACCCGGCCATCGCCCGCATCGTGTCGGCGTAGCCGCGCTGGACGATGTACCGGTCGCGCGGCGGTGACCCGACCGCCGCGGCCAGCCGGTCCAGCTCCTCCTCCAGCTCCGCCCGCCCGTCCAGGCACACCACCCGCACGGCGGGTGCGGGCACCGGGTCGGCGCCCCGTCCGGTCCCTCCGCCGTACCTGCCGTACCTGCCGTGCCCGCCGTTCGGTCCGCCGCCCCCGCCGTCCCCGCCGTCCCCGCCCTCCACGGTGAACTCCAGCTGGCTCCAGAACGGGTCCGCGAGCCCCGCCAGCCAGCGCTGCCAGGCCCCCACCAGCCCGGCCGTCGCCGACGCCGGCCAGTGCAGCTCCGCGAAGCCGCAGTCCCCGGCCGGCCAGGTCCGGAACCGGAACTCGGTGACCACGCCGAAGTTCCCGCCGCCCCCGCCGCGCAGCGCCCAGAACAGCTCGGCGTCCTGCGCCGGGCCCACCTCGCGCACCCGCCCGTCCGGCGTGACCACGCGCGCGCCCGTGAGGGCGTCACTGGTGGCCCCGTACGCCCGGGCGGCCACGCCCAGGCCGCCGCCGAGGGTCAACCCCGCGATGCCCACCGACGGGCAGAGCCCGGCCGGCAGGGCCGCGCCCCGGGCGCCGAGCGCCGCGTGGACCTCGCCCAGCCGGGCGCCCGCCCCGATCCGGGCGGAGCCGGTACCGGGCTCGACCGCGGCCATCGTCCCGACGTCGACGACCAGGCCCCTACCCGTCGACCAGCCCGGGTAGCTGTGCCCGCCGCCGCGCGCCACGACCGGCAGGCCGGCGCGGCGGGCGAAGTCGAGGCACGTCACCACGTCGTCCTCGTGCGCCGGGTACGCCACGGCCGCCGGGGCCACCGCGTCGTGCCGCGGCTGGAACAGCTGCCGGGCCTCCGCGTACGCCGCCTCGCCGGGCCGGACCAGCCGCCCCTCCAGTCCCCGCGCCAGGGCGTCCAGGTCCGGCTCGCGGCCGCGCGCGAAGCCGGCGGCGAGCGGAGCTGCCAGGAACTGCCGACGGCCCAGACCCATGTCCCCTACTACTGCCATCCCGCTCCCCGGAAACCCGTGCGCCCCGCCGGTCCCGCCGCGCGCGTGCCGCGAACGGCCCGGCGCGGCGCGCGCGGGAGGCCGTACCGCCCCGTGGACACGGGGGCTACCGCCGGTAAAAGCGAAGAAAATTCCGGGGCTCCGGCCTGCGGTTCCCGCACCCCCCGTTTTCGTTGCCTTAGCGCGTTCTTAACGCGTTCTTGGTCTGTCCAGGCGTGTCGGAGCAACGGATTCCGCAGGACGTAAGGCATTGACCTGCGGTTCGCCGGAGGCTTCCATTCAGCCCGGGAGCCATTGGAACCACCTGACCACCTGCCGCCTCGGAGGCGATACCGCTCCCACCCCCTGAACCACCGCACACGCCGATCGGAACCGCCAGATGACCGACACCCTCAGCGCACCGCACGCGCTGGCCCCCCAGACCGGCCCCGTGCCGCAGAAGCTGAAGCGTTCCATCGGCGTCGTGGGCGGCACCCTGCTCACGCTGTCGTGCGTGACGCCGGCCTCCACCCTCTTCGTGGTCGTCCCGGACCTGTTCTCCAGCGTGGGCACCTTCACCTGGCTCACCATCGCGATCGGCTCGCTGCTCTGCATCGGCGTCGCGTTCTGCTACTCCGAGCTGGGCACCCTCATCCCCAGCGCGGGCGGTGAGTACGCCATCGTCTCCACCCTCGCCGGCCGCCTCGCCGGCTGGCTGGTGTTCGTGCTGTCCCTGCTGGTGGTGATGATCGTGCCGCCGGTGATCGCCATGGGCACCGCCGACTACCTCGCCCCGCTCGTCCACGTACCGGCCCCGCTGGCGGGAGCCGGCGTGATGCTGCTGGCCACCCTCGCCGGCCTCCTCGACCTGCGCGCCAACGCCTGGATCACCGGCATCTTCCTCGTCCTCGAGGTCATCGCGGCCGGCGTCGTCGCGGTCCTCGGCTTCGCCCACTCCGAGCACGGCACGGGCACCCTCGTGCACGGTGCCGTGGCGTCGGGCGAGGGCGGGGCGCACGCCGCCGTCACCGCGGGCCTGGTGATCTCCGGCCTGGCCATCGCCCTCTTCATCACGCAGGGCTTCTCCACCGCCGTCTACCTCTCCGAGGAGCTGGAGAACCCGCGCCGGAACGTGGCCCGCACCGTGCTCGCCACCCTGGCCATCTCCACGGCCGTCATCCTCGTCCCGGTCATCGCCATCACCATGGGTGCCCCCGACCTGGCGACCCTGACCAGCGGCGACATCAGCGGCATGATCGCGGCCTGGTCCAACTCCGCCGTCGGCACCTTCATCAGCCTCTGCGTCGCCCTCGCCATCATCAACGCGGGCATCGTCATGGTGATCCAGAACTCCCGCGTGCTCTTCGCCTCCGCCCGTGACAAGGCCTGGCCGGAGCCCGTCAACAACGCCCTCGCCCGTCTCGGCCGGTTCGGCTCCCCGTGGGTCGCCACCCTGGTGGTCGGCGTCCCCGGCGCGGCGCTCTGCTTCGTGAACCTCGACACCCTGTACGGAGTCACCGGCGTCTCCGTCACCGGCATGTACCTGCTGGTCGCCGTGGCCGCCCTGTTCAGCCGCCGGGGCGCCCACCGCGACGTCCCCGCCTGGCGGATGCCGCTGTGGCCGGTCGTCCCGCTGCTGCTGATCGCCGTCCTCGGGTACGTCCTGTACATGCAGGACACCGAGTACCTGCTGTGGACCGGCGGCATCACCGCGGTGGCCACCCTCTACTGGCTGTTCTACCTCCGCCCGCGCCAGGACTCCCGCTGGCTGGTCAGCATCCCCGAAGACGCGCAGGCCTGACCCCCCAGGCAGCGCAGCGGCCCCGAGGGCCGGAGCGGCACCCCCGGCCGCCCCGGCCCTCGGGCGTTCCCCCGGCGGGGCCGAGGGGGCGCGGCCCGGCGCCCGCGGTGGGATTCTGGAGGGGAAGCACGACACGCCGTGGGGGACGGAGGGCGAGATGGGCTTCTACTCCGACCGGGTGCTGCCGCACATCATCAACACCGCCTGCGGGATGAAGACGGCCCGGCCGATGCGCGTCAGGGTCTGCGAGGGCCTGGCGGGCGAGGTCGTGGAGATCGGCTTCGGCACCGGGCACAACGTCCCCTTCTACCCGCCCGAGGTGACCGCCGTCAGCGCGGTCGAGCCCTCCGAGGTCTCCTGGCGGCTGGCCGCCGACCGGGTCCGCGTGTCCACCGTGCCCGTGCAGCGGGCCGGGCTCGACGGCCAGTACCTCCCCTTCGAGGACGGCTCCTTCGACGCGGCCCTGAGCACCTGGACCCTGTGCACGATCCCGGACCCGGACGCGGCCCTGCGCGAGCTGCGCCGCGTCCTGCGCCCGGGCGGCACCCTGCACTTCCTCGAGCACGGCCTGGCCCCGGCCGAGGACGAGGGCGTACGCCGCTGGCAGCGCCGGCTGGAGCCGCTCAACAAGCGCCTCTTCGGCGGCTGCCACCTCACCCGCCCCCACGACCAACTGCTGCGCGCGGCGGGCTTCACCATCGCCTCGCTCGACCGCTTCTACGAGGAGGGCGCCCCGAAGCCCGTGGGCGCCCTCTACCTCGGCACCGCCTCGGCCGGCCGGTGACGAGGCCTCAACCGCCGGCGGTATCGATGACCGACAGGGTGCCGTCGCCGCTGTTGGCGACGTAGACGCGCTTGCTGTGGGGCTCGAAGGCCACACCCGACGGCCCGGATCCGACCGGGACCGTGGCGACGACGCCGTGGGACCCGGCACCGATCACCTGGACCGTGTCGTCGGACAGGCTGACGTAGGCGTCCCCCCGAGCATCGACCGCCACGGCGATCGGGTGGGCGGCCACGTCCACGTGCAGCACGCCGCCCGTGGTCAGGTCGATCACCGATACCGCGGTCGAGCCGGAGTCGGCCACGTACGCCCGACGCCTGGGGGCGTCGATCGCGATGCCGGTGGGTTGCTGCAGGACCGGGACGACCCCCGTGACGCCGTGGGTCGCGGGGTCGATCACCGAAACGGTGCCGGCCTCCGGCTGCGTCACGTACACGCGGTGGTCCGTGGGATCGACCGCGACGCCGAGTGCGCCCTGGACCTGGAACTCGGGCACCAGGAACGGGGTGCCGCCGTTGTGCACGGCCGACACCGTGTCGCTGCTGCGGTTGGTCACGTACGCCCGACCCGCGAGGTGGTCGACGGCGATCCTGGTGGTGTCGGGCGGAGGCCCGGACGGGCCGTCGATGGTGAGGGTGGCCACGAGGGCGTTGAACCTGGCGATCACCGACACGGCGTTGCCGCCGTTGCCGGCGACGAAGACGCCGAACTGCGGATCGGTGGCCACGCCCTCGGGCCGGAATCCGACGTTGACGGTCGTGGTCACGGTGTTCGTCGTGGACTTCACCACCGACACGGTGTCGTGGCCGACGTTGGTGACGAAGACCTGGTCGTGGACGTCCACCGCCACACCGACCGGATCCGCCCCCACCGGGACGGTGGCGACGACATGCGACTGTTCCGCGTTGAATGTTTCACCCATGACATGGCCTACGTCTCAGCCGATTCCTGCTGGTCTTCCGGACATTGGTCGACGTGCGCACCGGCGCGGACGGGGTGACGCCGTGCGGGCCCGCCGGGCCCGACCGCTCGCGCGGCGGGAGCGGCGGGAGCGGCGGGAGCGGCGGGAGCGGCGGTTCGGGCGGAGGGGGCGGTGATCACCATTATCCCGACGGTCACCGGCCGCGGCATCTCGGCGGCCCGCCGGGGCGCGCGGCCCGCGGGCACCACGCCGCGTCGGACGGACGACCCGCCCGAGGCACCCCGGCCGCCCCGTTGCCGCATGCGGCCGGCTGCCTCGGGAGGCCCGGCGTCCCGGGAGGGGTCCCGGGCCTCAAGCGGCCCGGCGCCGCTCCCGCCAGGCGCGGCCCAGGATCCGCAGCGGCGCGACCACCCCGTACCCCGCGTCACGCCGCAGCGCGCCCGCCCCGGCCCGCTCGACGGCGGCGAGCTGGTGGGCCATCAGCTCCGTCATCACCCGGCCCACCGGCCGCAACCCCGGTGCCGCGAGCTCCACCACGTCCGCCGCGGCCGTCAGCGCCTCCCGCGCCCGGGCGCATTCCGCCGCCAGCAGCGCCCTGACCGCGGGCGTGTCCGCGGCCCCCTCCAGGTCGGCGCGGCTCACGCCGTGCGCCGCCAGCCGCTCGGCGGGCAGGCACAGCCGCCCGTCCCCGAGGTCCCCGGCGAGGTCGGCGAGGAAGTCGACCCGCTGGGCCGCGTCCACGAACCGGCGCCATCCCGCGGCCTGCTCCGGGTCCGGCCCGCCCGGGTACTGCAGCCCGGTGAAGACGACGACGCCCGGCCAGGCGTACGCGTCCACGTACGCCTGGAAGTCCGCCTCGGTGGCGAAGCCCGCGAAGCCCGCCTCCGCCGTCCCGGCACCCGCAAGGAAGCGGGTGACCCACTCGGTCGGCAGGCCCCGTTCGGCGACCGCGTGGGCGTACGCGCGCAAGACCGGGTCCGGATCGTCGCCCTTGGCCAGCACCCGGTCCACCCGGCCCGTCAGGGCCTCCAGCGCGCCGGGCACCCCGCTCTCCGCCACGTCGTCGACGAGGTTCATGAAGGCCAGTCCCGCCGTCAGCCAGGGCTGCAGCTCCGGCGCGGCCAGCAGCCGCAGGGCGAGGTACGGGGCCTGCTCGCGGCGCAGCACGCGCCGGGCGGCGGCCGTGCAGTCGGCCCGCAGGGCGGGGTCGGTGAGCTGTGCGGCGGTGAGGGTGGCGCGCCAGGTGGGCACGGGGTCCGGGTCTCCTTCGGGGCTGGTCCACGGCGTACGGGCGGACGCCCGGCCGGTGCGTACGGACGGCCGGTCGTTCCCGCCGATGTCCGTGCCCCACCGTATCCGCGGTCGGCGGACCGCCCGGCCGGGGGGCGGGGCGGCACGCACCGCCGGCCGGACCGCGGAACTGCCCGCCGGGAGGCCGCCGGTCGGGCCAATGGGCGGAGTGTTGCCTTCCGTTCGCCGGGGCCGGTGGGCGCATAGTGCCGCTATGAACCGAACCCGCAGGGCGCTGCTCTGTGCCGCCACCCTGATCGCCGTGACCCTGCCGGTCCTCCCGCCCACCGCCACGACCGCGGCCGCCGCCGGCGGCACGGGCGGGGGCCGCCCGAACTGCGTCAGCTCGCCCCGGCCGGCCCCCGGCAGCGAGGCCCGCGCCATCGTCGACATCGCGCGCACCGCGCAGAGCGAACTCGGGCTCCGGTCGGTCATCCTGCGGGTGACCCGGGGCGGCCGCGAGGTGGTCACCGCCGCCACGGGCGAGTCGATGACCGGCGTGCCGGCCACCCCCGACATGCACCTGCGCGTCGGCTCGGTGGGGATCGAGTACATGGGCACCGTCCTGCTGGAACTCGTCGACGAGGGCCGCGTCTCGCTCGACGACCCGGTCTCGCGCTGGCTGCCCGACCTGCCGCACGCGAACGAGATCACCCTGCGCATGCTCGGCAACAGCACCTCCGGCCTGCACGACTACGTCACCGACCCGGTCTTCCTCGCGGAGCTGGGGGCGCACCCCTTCCGGCACTGGACCCCGCAGGAGCTCGTCGGGATCTCCACCGCCCACGACCTCTGGTACGAGCCGGGCACCAACTGGAGCTACTCGCACGCCAACTTCGTCCTGCTCGGCGCCGCCCTGGAGAAGATCACCGGCATCCGGCTCGACCACCTGCTGCGCCGGCGCGTCACGGGTCCGCTGGGCCTCCCGGACACCCGCAACTCCTTCACTCCCGAGATCGCGCCGCCCCCGGTCCTGCACGCGTTCAGCTCCGGCCGCGGGACGTACGAGGAGACCACCTACTGGAACCCGTCCTGGACGACCGCCCCCGGCGCCGTCCTGACCAGCCACATCTGCGACCTGGCCCGCTCGGCCCGGGGCATCGGCCGCGGCGAGCTGCTCTCACCCGAGGCCTTCGCGATCCAGCTCGACCCCGGCACCGTGGGCCTGGGCCACGAGACCCGCGCCTGCCCCAGGACCGTCTGCCTGCGCAACACCGGACGCTGGCACTTCGGGATGGGCTTCATCGTCGACCACGACTGGATCTACACGAACCCGTCGTTCACCGGGTACGCGGCCATCTCGGCCTACTTCCCCGGGAGCGACCTGGCGGTCGCGGTGTCCGCCACCGAGGGCCCGGACACCGACCTCGTCAACCCCGCCGAAGAGATCCAGCACCGCATCGCCGCGCTCCTCACGCCGGGCCACGTGCCGGGCGGCCCGGACAGCGCCTGACCGGCAGCGCCTGGCCGCGGGAGCGCCCCCGGCCGCACGTGCGGCCGGGGGCGCCCTTCCCCCTTGCAGGCTGGCTAGTCGACCGGGTGCCGGGTCACGGCGCGGTCAGGCCCAGCGTGTACGAGCCGGAGCCGCTGTAGGCGTGCACCAGGTAGCGGTAGTAGCCGGCGGAACCGTAGTAGTTGATGTCCTCGTCCGCGCTCTCGTTGCCGGAGACGGCCACGTCCACCCACGTGGAGCCGTTCCACTTCTGCAGGTACAGGTCGAAGTCGGTGCCGGCCGGGCCGCGCAGGCAGCCCACGTGGGTGCCGGACCGGCTCGAGTAGTAGTACGAGCCGTTCGGCTGGGCCTGGGCCTGGCCGGAGCTCAGCGTGCCCTGGTAGGTGTACTGCGTGTTGTCGCAGCCGGTCGGCGGCTGGGTGCTGCCGACGGTCAGGTTGTACGTGACGCTGTGCTCGACCGAGCCGGTGCCCTTGACGGTGATCTGGTACGAGCCGTTCGCCGTGCCGGCGGCCGCCGCGACGGTCATCGTCGACGAGCCGCCCGAGGTCACCGCGTCCGGGCTGAAGGAGACCGTGACCCCGCTCGGCGCGCCGGAGGCGGAGAGCGCGACCTTCTGCGCCGCGCCACCGGTGGTCTGGGTGCTCAGGGTCGAGGTGACCGAGGCGCCCGCCTGCACCGAGCCGCTGGTCGGGCTCAGGGCCAGCGAGAAGTCGGCCTGGGTGGTGCCGCCGCAGTCGGTCTCACCGGACTGCGCCGGGACGCCGACCGCGTTCCAGGCCGCCTTGACCGCGTTGCACTCGGCGCTGCCGTAGGTGTTCTTCGCGCTCGCCAGCGTCGCCCGGCGGGCGGCGAGGTGGTTCCACGAGGAGGTCTTGCTCAGCAGCGCGCCCATGAAGACCTTGCCGGCCTTCTGGATGCCGATGCCGGTCACGGACGACGGGCCGCCGGAGCAGATCGGGCTGCCCGGCTTGCCGCCGCCGGGGTTGGAGCCCTCGGCGAGCAGGTAGAACCAGTGGTTCTGCGGGCCGGCCGCGGCGTGCACCTCGGTGTTCGAGTTCAGCTGCGTGTAGCAGTTGGGGTCGCCGGCCACCGACGGGTTGTACATGTACCGGATCGGCTTGCCGTCGCCCAGGAAGTCGAGCTTCTCGCCGACGGTGTAGTCCGGGGTGTCGTTGGGGTTGTTGGCGTAGGCCTCGGTCAGAGCGCCGAAGATGTCGCCGGTCGACTCGTTCATGCCCCCGTTCTCGTTGCTGGAGCCGGAGCCGCCCGGGGTCCTGTCGAAGACCTCGTGGCCGTACTCGTGCGCCACCACGTCGATGCCGGTGAGCTGCATCGTGGAGTTCTGGTTGTGGCCGTACGTGGTCTTCGTGCCGTCGTAGTACGCGTTCACCTCGCCCAGGCCGGCCCGGGCCGGGACCATCGAGCCCTGGCCGTTCTGGCCGTTGTAGCCGAACCACTCCTTGAGCATGGAGTGTTCCTTCTGCGCCGCGTACATGATGTCCACGCACGCGGTGACCAGGTTGTTCGCCGTGCCGTTGCCCCACGGCGAGGAGCCCGTGTAGGCGCCGCCGGTCTGGCCGCCGCACTGGAAGCCGGAGCGGTTGGGGTCGGTCATCGAGGAGGCGGCGGTGTCGATCGTCACCGTGCCGTTGTGGTAGCCGCGGCCCTCGGCGTCGGACACCTTCTGGTCGGCGCGGGCGATCTTCCCGCTCCGCGCGTCGACGTACGTGTCGAGCACGCTCGGGGCGTTCTCCGCGGTGCGGCCGCCGACGCGGGTGTGCCAGGCGAGCAGCGCGTTCCCGTCCTTGAGGAGCACGGTCAGGGCGGGCCGGGTGGCGCTCTCCACGCGGTGCAGCTGCCCCCGCGCGGTGGCCAGGGCGGTGGCGGCGGAGACCTTCGCCGCGGTGCCGACCTTGATGGCCGGGGCGGGGGCGGCCGCGACGTTCCGGACCGTGCCCCTGCTGTCCGAGAGCACCACCGCGTCGCCGCCGACCACCGGCAGGCCGCGATAGGTCCGCTGGTAGGCCGCGTAGAACAGGCCGTTGGCCCAGGGGGTCACCGACGTGCGGACGAGGTCCTCGTCGCTGCCGTGGCGAAGCCCGTCGAGACCGCTGCTCGCCGCGCGGTCGGCGGCCGCGAGGGCGAGCGACTTGCCCTGCTGGGGAGGCACGGGCGAAGGGGTGGGGGAGGCGGCCGACGCCGCGCCGGTGAGGGCGCCGGCGAGGCTCGCGGTCAGCGCCATGGCTGCCACGGTGGCCGTCAGTCTGGTGCGGTGCACGTCCACTCCGTTCGTGGGGGGGAGGCTCGGGGAACACGGCCTGCGATTCGGCCGGTTCCCGTCTGGGGTCGCCGCCGAGTATGGGCGTGCTCATGACCGGACAGGGACATCTCGTGCGTCATAACGCGGGAGTTATGGTGTGCCGCCCACGCCTTGCGTAACCTGCTGAAATGCAGCTGGAATTGCGGCATCTGGAAGCCGTCTGCCGGATTGCCGAAGCGGGCAGCCTGGGACGTGCGGCGAGCCGGCTGGGCGTCTCCCAGCCAGCCCTCTCGGCGCAGTTGCGGCGTATCGAGCGGGTCGTGGGCGGGGAGTTGTTCGTACGCGGCCGCCACGGTGTGGAGCCCACGGCGCTCGGCCAGTTCGTGCTCGCCAGGGCGCGCCGGGTGCTCAGCGAGATGGAGGAGCTGACCGCAGGCGCCCGCGCCGTCGCGCCCGGTACGCCGCTGCGGCTCGGCTGCATCCTGCTGGTGCTGCTCGACGGGTTGCTGGAGCAGATCGAACGCGAGCTGGCCGGGCGGGAGATCACCGTCGACGTGGAGCACTCGGTCACCGCACTGGCCCGGCTGCTGGGCTCCGGACGGTACGACGCCGTCCTGTACGGCGAGGTGAACGACCACGAAGTGCCGCTGCCCGAGGGGGTGCTGGCCCGCACGCTCATCCCCCGCGAGCCGTTCTGCGTACGCCTGCCCGCCGACCACCCGCTCGCCGCCCGGGCGGAGGTCGAGCTGGCCGACCTCGCCGAGGAGCCCTGGATGACCCTGCTGGAGGACGACGACGGCGGGCCCGAGGCGCTGGTCGCCGCCTGCGCGCGGGCCGGCTTCACGCCGTCGCTGCGCTACCGGATCACCGACCGGAAGATGCACTGGGACCTGATCGCGGCCGGCCGGGCCGTCTCGGTCAGCCAGCCCACCGCGCCGGCGGCCGAGGGCACCGTCCTGCGGCCGCTGGCCGGCAGCCCGATCACCGGCCGGATCCGGCTCGCCTGGAACCGCGCGGCCGTCCCGGCCGCCCAGGCCGAACTGCTCTACCGCGCCGCTGGCCGGGCGTACCTGGCCCAGCTCGACAACAACCCCTTCCACCGCGCCTGGTGGGACGCCCACCCGGAGCTGCACCCGGACCTCGGCTGACGGCCCGGGGTCCTTCGCACGTTCCGTACGCCCGGGCGGCGGCCGGTCCGGTGGTCTGGCGGTCGCTCCGGCGGCCGGTCCGGAGGCCCGCCGCCGGAGCCCCGGCCCAGTCAGCCCGCCGCGGCGAAGGCGAGGATCTCCGCGGCCGCCGCGCCGAGGGTGGCGAAGTGGCGGTGCACCCCCTCCTGCGCGACCGGGGAGTTCACCCCCCAGACCGTCATCCCCGCGGCCAGCCCCGACCGGACGCCGGACGGCGCGTCCTCGACGACCAGGCAGTCCCGCGGGTCAGCGCCGAGCAGCTCCGCGGCGCGCAGGTACGGAACGGGGGAGGGCTTGCCCTCGGTGACGGCGGCGGCGTCCACGACGAGGCCCGGGGCCGGCAGGCCGGTTCGGGCGAAGCGGCCCCGCACCCGGTGCTCGTAGTTGGAGGTCACCAGTGCCCAGGAACCGGGCGGCAGGGCCGTCAGCAGCTCCGGCGCGCCCGGGTACGCCCCGTACGTCCCGGTGCGCACGTCCTCGTCCTCCAGCGCGTGCAGCGCGGCCACGCACTCCTGCGGGTCCAGGTGCGGGGCGACGTGCGCGAAGGTCTCGACCGGACGGGTGCGCAGTGCCACCGCGTACACCTCGTCCGCGTCCAGGCCGTGCTCCAGCGCCCACGTGCGCCACACGCGGCGCTGGTTGTCGAGGGCGTCGACGAGGGTGCCGTCGACGTCGAAGAGGATGCGGCGGCGGCCGGACGGCACGGGGCCCGCGGACTGATCGGTCATGGCCCGATCCTTCCAGGTGCCGCGGCGCGGGGGTCACGCTCCCCCTCGGTGCGCCCAAGGTTCGTATGGTTTCGGCCACTTGCCGGATTCCTCTCCATCCCGAGTCGTACGCGCGATCCGCCCTCGGGGATGATTCGCGTGGCTCCGGCATGTAACAGGGTTGTGGCGTCCGTACATCATCGAAAGGAGCGGCCTTCGTGCGCATGCGCCGATACGCCCCGCTGCTCGCCGCGGGACTCTTCGCGACCACGATCCCCGCACTCGCCCCCGCGCAGGCCCAGGCCGCCGGCGCTCCCGGGTACCTCACGCAGAAGCCGGCCTGGCACCGTTGCGACTCCCGCTCGCCCGCCGCGTACCAGTGCGCCACGATCAAGGTGCCCCTCGACTACCGGCACCCCGAGGGCCGCAAGATCGACCTCGCCATATCCCGGGTCAGGAGCGGCAATCCGGCCAAGCGCCACGGCGTCCTGCTGCTGAACCCCGGCGGCCCCGGCGGCTCCGGCCTGGACCTGCCGCTGTTCCTCGGCGACGCGCTGCCGAAGAAGGTCAAGGAGCAGTACGACCTGGTCGGCTTCGACCCGCGCGGCGTCGGCAGGAGCACCCCCATCAGCTGCGGGCTCAACGACGCCGAGCAGCGCTGGGACCGCCCGTACAAGCGCGAGACCTTCGCCCGCGACACGGCCTGGGCCAAGTCCGTCGCGGCCAAGTGCCGTGCCACGTCCGGTGACCTGCTGCCGTACATCACCACCCGCAACACCGCGCGCGACATGGACGTCGTCCGCTCGGTCCTCGGCGAGCGCACGATCTCGTACCTGGGCTACTCGTACGGCACCTACCTGGGCGCCGTGTACGCGCAGATGTTCCCGACCCGGACCGACCGCGTCGTCCTCGACAGCGCCGTCGACCCGGCCCGGATCTGGCGCGGCATGATCCAGGTGTGGGCCTCCGGCGCGGAGCCGGCGTACGACCGGTGGGCCAAGTGGACCGCCGCCCGCAACCGCACCTACAAGCTGGGCAGCACCCCGGCCGCGGTGTCGAAGACCTTCTACGGCCTGGTCGCCCAGGCCAACCGCAAGCCGATCCCGATCGACGGCCAGAAGCTGACCGGCGACGACATCCGCAGCTACCTGCGCGGTGCGTTCTTCAGCCCGAAGTCGGCCGCCGAGGCCGTCGTGGAGCTGAAGAAGGCCGCCGCGGGCCAGCACGTCGGCGCCGCCGCGCTGCCGGTGCCGCCGGCCCCGGCGCGGACCGCCGCCGAGGCGCCGGCCGACAACGGCACCGCCGTCTTCTGGGCCGTGGCCTGCGGCGACACCCGCTCATGGCCGAAGGACCCGGCGCAGTACCGCCGGGACTCCATCCGCGACAAGGCCCGCTACCCGCTGTACGGCGACATCGCCTCCAACATCCTGCCCTGCGCGTTCTGGGGCAGGAACATCGAGGCCGAGACCCCGATGACCGGTACCGCCAAGGTGCTCACCGTCCAGAACGAGTGGGACTCCCAGACCCCGTTGGCCAGCGGCAAGGGCCTGCACCGCGCGCTCAAGGGCTCGAAGATGGTCCTGGCCCTCGGCGGTGAGGGCCACGGCGTCTACCTGACCCCGGGCTCCTGCGCCAACGCCCCGATCGACGCCTACCTGACCACGGGCAAGCTGCCCAAGGCCGACATCACCTGCCGGACCACCTCCTCCGGCCAGCGCAACCCGCTCTCCGACGCGCTGCCCGGCCCCTTCCCGGCCGCACCGAACCGCTTCTGAGCCTCGGCTGACCCCGCATCACACGGCCGCCCCGCGCCCCTGAGGGCTGGACGGGCCGCCCCGGGCCGGCCGGCCGATCCCCGTGATCGGCCGGCCGGCCTTTCGCGTGCCCGGCCCGCGCAGGCGACGCACGCAGGACCGCCACCCTCCGCTTGCTTGAAACTGCTCGTTTCGGTGCAGTTTCAAGCAGCAATCTCCAAACTGGGCCGCCAGCGCGCTATGTTGCCATGCGCATGCCCAACGCACGGTGTGGTGCGCGGTCCCGGCTCCGGCCCGGCCCCGCCATGCCCGGACCGCACGAGGAGCTGCCCCATGGGACTCGGTCTTCAGCGCGCACGGCTCGGCGGGAGCAGGGGAGCGCCGCCCCCGCACCGGCGCCGCGGACGCCTCCGGGCGCTCGGCGCCGCCCTCGCGACCGCCCTCGCCGCCACGGCCCTGGCCACCGCCGGCCCCGCCGACGCCGCCCCGGCCGCCACGGCAGCCACGGCCGGCAACGCCACCGGCATCAGCCAGTCCGGCACCACCTTCACCGTGACCACGTCCACCAGAGCCCGGGCCCGCGTGGTCGTCGCCCGTTCCGACATCTTCCGGCTCTGGCTCTCGCCCGACGGATCGTTCACCGACGACCCGGCCGGTTCCGACCTCGCCGTCACCACCGACTTCGGGTCGGTGCCCGCAACGTCCGCGGACGCCGGCACGTACTACAAGATCACCACGCCGTCCCTCGTCATCCGCGTCAACAAGTCGCCGCTGCGCTTCTCCGTCTACCGCCCGGACAACACCACCCCCGTGTGGCAGGAGAGCCAGCCCGTCTCCTGGTCCGGCGGAAAGACCACCCAGTACCTCGCCACGGCCGCGGACGAGCAGTTCTACGGCACCGGACTGCGGCTCGGCGAATGGGCGCTGCGCGGCAAGACCGTGCCCGTGGCGGTGGACAACAAGTGGCGCGAGAACAACAACGCCAGCCCCGCGCCCTTCTACATGTCCACCAACGGCTACGGCGTCATGCGCAACACCTGGGCCCCCGGCTCGTACGCCTTCACCTCACCGGGTGCCTTCACCCACGACGAGACCCGGTTCGACGCCTGGTACTTCACCGGCGACGGCCTGAAGTCCGTCCTCGACGCCTACACCGACGTCAGCGGCAAGCCCTTCATGGCACCGCTGTGGGGCTTCGAACTCGGCAACGCCGACTGCTTCAACGCCTCCAACCCCGCCTACCAGGGGGACCACGACCGGCTGCGCCACCAGACCACCCCCGACGTGGTCGGGTACGCCGACGACGCCCGCGCCGCCGACATGCCCTCCGGCTGGTTCCTGCCCAACGACGGCTACGGCTGCGGCTACACCCAGCCCCTCAAGTCCACCGTCGACGCCCTCAGGGCCCGCGGCTTCCGCACCGGCCTGTGGACCTCCACCGGCCTGTCCGGCATCGCCGACGAGGTCGGCACCGCCGGCACCCGCGGCGTGAAGACCGACGTCGCCTGGATCGGCGGCGGCTACAAGACCGCCTTCGACGGGGTGAAGCAGGCCGTCGACGGCATCGAGAAGAACTCCGACGCCCGCCGCTTCGTGTGGACCGTCGACGGCTGGGCCGGAACCCAGCGCAACGCCGTCGTCTGGACCGGCGACACGTACGGCACCTGGGACGACATGCGCTGGCACGTGCCCGCCATCGCCGGCGCGGGCCTCTCGGGGCTCAACTACGCCTCCGGCGACGTCGACGGCATCTTCGGCGGCAGCCCGAGGACGTACGTCCGCGACCTCCAGTGGAAGGCCTTCACCCCGGCCTTCATGACCATGTCCGGCTGGGGGGCCACCAACCCCGCCGCCGGCTACCAGGACAAGCAGCCCTGGCGCTTCGCCGAGCCCTACCTGTCCATCAACCGCACGTACCTCCAGCTCAAGATGCGGCTGACCCCGTACCTGTACACGATGAGCCGCACCGCCCACGACACCGGCGTTCCCAGCACCCGCGCCCTGGTCCTCGACTACCCCGACGACCCCGTCGCCCGCGGCAACCTGACCAGCGGCCAGTTCCTGGCCGGCGACTCCTTCCTCGTCGCCCCCGTCGTCTCCGACACCACCACCCGCGACGGCATCTACCTGCCCGCCGGCACCTGGACCGACTACTGGACAGGGAAGACCTACGCAGGCCCCGGCTGGCTCAACGGCTACGCCGCGCCGCTCGACACCCTGCCCCTGTTCGTCAAGGGCGGCGCGATCGTTCCGATGTGGCCCGCGATGAACTACGCGGGGGAGAAGCCCGTCTCCACCCTCACGTACGACATCCATCCCCGCGGCGACTCGACCTTCACCCTGTACGAGGACGACGGCCTGACCCGGGCCTACCAGAGCGGCGCCTTCGCCCGCCAGAAGGTGGACGTCGTCGCACCGGCCGCCGGAACCGGAGACGTCACCGTCACGGTGGGCGCGGCGAACGGCTCGTACACGGGCAAGCCCGCCGCGCGCGGCTACGAGCTCGCCCTGCACGTGGCGGCCGCACCCACCGGCGTGACCGCGGACGGCGCGGCCCTGCCCGCGCAGCCCAGCAGGAGCGCGTACGACGCCGCCGCCACCGGCTGGTTCTTCGACCCGGCCGACCGCGCCGGCGTCCTGCGGGTCAAGACCGGGCAGAAGTCCGGGGCCGTCACGGTCACCGCCGCGGGCACCCGGATCCCGGCCGCCGACCCGCTCCCGTCCTCGGCTGTGCTCCCGCGGGCCGGCTGGTCGGTGGTCCGCGCCGACAGCCAGGAGACGGCCGCCGAGAACGGGGCCGCGGCGAACGCGATCGACGGCGACCCCGCCACCCTCTGGCACACCGCCTGGTCCTCGGGCACCCCGGCGGCCCTCCCGCACGAGATCCAGATCGACCTGGGGGCCCGCTACGCCGTCGACTCCCTGGGCTACCTCCCCCGGCAGGACGGCGGGGTGAACGGGCGCATCGGCTCCTACGAGGTCTACGTGTCGGACACCACCGCCGACTGGGGCTCCCCGGTGGCCACCGGCACCTTCGCCGACACGGCGGCGGCCAAGTCCGTGCCGCTGGCCGCGAAGACCGGTCGCTACCTGCGGCTGCGCGCCCTGACCGAAGCCGGCGGACGCGGA
Organism: Streptomyces sp. NRRL S-87; assembly: GCF_000719335.1. Classification (GTDB taxonomy): domain Bacteria; phylum Actinomycetota; class Actinomycetes; order Streptomycetales; family Streptomycetaceae; genus Streptomyces. The sequence continues at coordinate 61,973 of NZ_JOGB01000012.1, read as the reverse complement.
CCCTGGACCAGCGCCGCCGAGATCACCGCGACCGGGCGGGCCGCCGCGCTCCCCGTCGACGCCACCCTCGTCAACGGCGCCTCGGGGACGTGCGTGGACCTGCCCCACAGCGCCACCGCACCCGGCACCGAACCCACCCTCTACAGCTGCCACGGCGGGCCCAACCAGCGCTGGACGCTGCACGCCGACGGCCGCCTGACCGGGCTGTCCGGGGTCTGCCTCGACGGCGCCGCAGCCGCCCGGATCACCGTCCAGGCGTGCGACGGCAGCACCGGCCAGTCCTGGCAGGCCGGCCCGCAGGGCTCCCTGCGCAGCGCGGGCCGGTGCCTGAACGCCACCGGAACCGCGAACGGGACCAGGCTGACCCGTGCGAACTGCGACGACTCGGCCGCCCAGAGGTGGTCCTTCGGCTGACCCGCACCGCGGGTACCGCCCGAGCACCCGAACCCGGCCGGCCCCTGGGACTTCCCCCTCAGGGGCCGGCCGCCCCGTCTCCCGGGGCCCGTCAGGAGTCCCGTACCGCAATGGCCGAGACGGGGCAGGCGCGGACCGCCTCGCGGACCAGCGGGCCGTCGTGGCCGTCCTCGCGGCCCGGCAGCAGGGCGCTGAAACCGTCGTCGTCCTGGGTGAACACCTCCGGCGCGGTCAGCGCGCACTGGCCGGCCCCGATGCAGACCGCGTGGTCGATGTCGATGCGCACGGCGCTCCTGCCCCTCACCAGGTCACGGGGAGTTCGAGCATCCCCTGGATCGTGTCGCCCGGCTTGAAGGGGATCGCGTCCGGGTCGGCCGCCAGCCGCAGGCCCGGCAGCCGTTCGAACAGCGTGCCCAGGGCGATCTCCATCTCGGCCCGTGCCAGGTTCTGTCCCAGGCACTGGTGGATGCCGAAGCCGAACGCCAGGTGGTGCCGGGTCGGCCGGTGCCAGTCCAGGGCGTCCGGGTCGGCGTACACCGTGGCGTCGCGGTTGATGACCGAGGTGGGGAAGACCACCCCGTCGCCCGGCCGGATCACCGTCCCGTCGACCTCGATCGGTGCGGTGGCCACCCGCAGCATGCCGTCCGCGATGGACAGGAACCGCATCAGCTCCTCCACCACCTCGCCGACCAGGGCCGGATCGGCCCGCAGCTCGGCCAGCCGATCGGGATGGCGCAGCAGGGTGAAGGTACCGAGGGAGATCATGTTCGCGGTGGTCTCGTGCCCCGCCACCAGCAGGATCGCGGCCAGCGCCACGAGCTCCTCGACGTCCGTCCCGCCGGTCTCCAACCGCTGGGCGATCAGCTCGTCCAGCAGGCCCTCGCCGGGCTCGGCGCGCTTGCGGCCGATCAGCTCGCGCAGGTAGTCGTTGATGGCGTCCCGGGCCGCCGTCACGTCGTGCGTCGTCGGCCCGCGCAGCAGCCGGCGGGACTCGCCCTCGAAGAAGTCGTGGTCCTCGTACGGCACCCCGAGCAGCGCGCAGATCACCATGGACGGCACGGGCAGGGCGAAGTCGCCGACCAGTTCCGCGCCCGGGCCGCGGGCGACCATGGCGTCGACGAGACGGTCCACGGTCTCCTGGATCCGGGGCCGCAGCGCGGCGGTCCGCTTCAGCGTGAAGCTGGGGATCAGCATGCGCCGCTGGGCGTTGTGCTCCGGGTCGTCCACCCCGAGCAGGGCGGTGCGCCGGAAGGTGAGGGCCTTGAAGCGGGCCGAGGTGATCGGGAAGTCCGGGTTCTCGCGGTCGGTGGACAGGCGCGCGTCCGTGAGCAGTGCGCGGGCCCGGGCGTGGCCGGTGACCGCCCAGACGGTGCGCCCGTCGAAGAGGGTCACGCGGGAGAGCGGGGGGCCCTCGCGCAGGGAGCGGTAGGCGGTGGGCGGGTGGTAGGGACAGGTACGGGTCGCGGGGAACGGGACGGCCGGGGCGGTCTCCGTCTCCGTCAGTTCCTTCGGTTCCGTCATCTCCGTCATCGGACTACCTCGCAGGTGCTGGTCCTCCGGCGCCGGCCGTGCGGGGAGCGGCACCGGCTCGCCCGTCCATTACATGCCTCAGGCACCTATCTGGCCCATACGAGTTCCGGCCAAACCACCCGAGTTCCCCCGAGCGGCGCCAAACCGCCCGGGGGAACCGGAGGGGGCCGCCGGCGATCGCCGGCGCGGCGGCGGAACTGCGACCGCCCCGAGCGCCGCCCCGACGGCCGTGGCGGACGTCCGGGTCGTGGAGCCCGTCCGCCGGCCGGTGCCTATTCGTTGTGGAGCACCCGGGCGATCGTCAGCCGCGCCGCCGACCGGGCCGGCACCAGGGCCCCGAGCACCGCGATCCCCACGCCCGCCAGCAGCATCCCCGCGAGCTGCGGGGCGTGCCAGACGTCCTTCATCCACCCGGGGAAGTCCACGATCCCCACGTGGTCCACGAGGAGTCGGTGCGCGGCCATCCCCAGCGGGATCCCCAGCAGCCCGCCGACCACCCCCGGACCCGTCACCGACGTCACCGTCATGAGGACCACCTGACGCGGGGTCATGCCGATGGACTTCAGCATCCCGAGGTCGCGGCGCCGCTCGCGCGTGCCCAGCAGCACCGTGTTGAACACACCGAGGGCGGCCACCGTGGCCAGCAGGACGGAGAAGACGGCGGAGAAGCCCACCACGGTCGCCGTGGCCGTGTTCCCGGTCGAGGTCGCCTCCGGCCGCAGCCCGGGATCCACCGCCCGTACGGCCGCCACGTACGCCGCCGCGTCCGCCCCCGGCGCGAGCTGCACCTTGTACTCGATCGCCCGGGCCCCCGGCAGCAGCGCCTGGAGGGTCCGCCAGTCCGACGAAACGGACTTCGCGTTGCCCTCGATCACCCGGCCCACCACCGTCACCGGCATCCGGCGCCCGCCCACCTCCAGCGTGGTGCGGCCCCCGACCGACAGCCCCCGCTGGGTGAGGAAGGCCGGCCCGGCCGCCACCTCGCCGAGCCCGGTGGGCCAGCGGCCCTCGACGACACCCCGCTCGAAGACGGCCGTGTCCCCGCGGTAGAAGTCGGCGAAGTACTCGCCGGGCAGCCCGGCCAGCCGTACCCGGCTGAAGGCCCGCGCGACGACCCGCCGTGCCCCGAGGGCCCGCAGCCGCTGCTCCGTGGCGAGGTCGCCCAGCCGCGGGGCGGGGTGGTCGTGCGCGGACGGGTCCGCGCTGACGTACACCCCCGGGCCGCCGAATCCCCGGCCCAGGTCGGCGAAGGCCGTCATCGTGCCGGTCAGACCCGTGGTCACGGTCACCGTCGTCACGCCGAGCGCGATCGCGGCCAGCGTGAGGAGCGACCGGCCGGGCCGGGCGAACGGCTGCCCCAGCCCGAGGCTCACGGCGCGGGGCAGCGGCGTACCGCTGAGGAACCGCTGCACGCGCAGGCCCCGCCCGGTGCCCGGCGCGCTGCCGGCCGTGATGGCCCGGGCCGCCGGCAGCCGGTGTGCCCGCAGCGCCGGCACCAGTGCCGCGACGGCCACCAGCAGCGGCATCCCCAGCAGGCAGGCGACGGCCGGCCAGGGGCCCACCCCGATCGTCGCCACGCCCGTGTCGATCCCGCTGAACGCGATGCGCACGAAGGGCCCGGCGAGGGCGCCGCCGAGCAGGGAGCCCAGGACACACCCCAGCACCGCCGGGATCGACACCATCAGCAGGTAGACCGCGACCACCTGGTTGGGGGTGAAGCCGAGCGCCTTGAGCACCCCGATGTGCCGGTGGCCGGACACCACCGCGCCGCTGACCACGTTGCCCACGATCAGGACCGACACCAGCAGCCCGAGCACACCGAAGAGCGACACGAAGGGCAGGTACGCGTCGGCCGTCGCCGAGAAGGCCTGCCTCAGCGTGAGGTACGAGCGGCTCGCCGTGACGGCCCCGGCCGGCAGGCCCCGGGTCGCCGCCGCCACCGCCCCGTGCACGGCGCGCTCCGAGTCCGCGTCCGTGAACCGGTACAGCATCTGCGCCGAACGCGGGTGCAGCGCCGCCAGCTGACCGGGCGTCACCCAGGCGCTCGCCGACTTGCTCATGCTGGTCGCGAAGCCGACGACGCGCAGCGGCGGTACGCCCGGGGCGTCCAGCCGCGACCCCAGGAGCGACCGGTCGGGGGTGCCGGGCACGTCCCAGGCGACGACGATCTCCCCGGGGGCCCGCGCCCACCGGCCCACCAGCACCTGCACCCGGTCCACCGGGCCGCCCGGACCGGGTCGGCCCACCACGGTCAGCGTCCCGGCCGACATGTACATCCAGGGCTCGGGCACCTCGACACCGGCCTGGCCGAACGGCCCGGCCGCCGCCTCGACACCCCCTGCGCGCGAGGTCCGGGCGATCCGGTCCGGCGGCGCCTTCGAGGCGTCGAACACCACTAGGGCGTGGGCGCCGCGCTGCGCGGCGAAGGCCTGGTCGAAGGGGGCCGAGGCGGCGCCGACCAGGGCGAGGGCGAGCAGGACGGTCGTGGACGAGCACAGTACGACCAGGGCGATCACGACCGTCTGGACCCGGCGCCGGCGCACGGCCGCCCGCGCGGCCCGCCACACGGCGCTCACGCGCCCGCTCCCGAGGAGAGGGCCGCGCCGGCGGCGCCCGCGGGCCCGGCTGCGCCGGGGCCGTGCACGGAGTCGGCCGGACCGGGGCCGGGCACGGAGTAGGGACCGTCCAGCGTGCGCTCGCGTACCACCCGGCCGTCCGCCATCTCCACCAGCCGGCTGGCGCACCGGGCCGCCAGCTTCGGGTCGTGCGTGACGATCAGCAGTGTCTGGCCGATCTGGTTGAGGTCGATGAGCAGGTCCATCACCTGCTCGCCCGAGCGGCTGTCCAGCGCACCGGTCGGCTCGTCGGCCAACAGCAGGGCCGGCCGGTTCATCAGGGCCCGCGCCACCGCGACGCGCTGGCGCTCGCCGCCGCTGAGCGCGCCCGGGTAGGTGTCCCGGCGCCCGGCGACGCCGAGTTCGTCCAGGAGCTCCAGCGCCCGGCGCCGGGCCTGGCGCGCCGAGGTACCGGTCAACTGCGCGGCCAGCGCCACGTTGTCCAGGGCGGACAGGTCGTCGATCAGGTTGAAGAACTGGAAGATCATGCCGATGTGCCGGCGGCGGAACAGGGCCAGACCGGTCTCGCCGAGGTCCCCGAGCTCCTGGCCGTGCACCCGGACGGTGCCCGAGGTGGCCCGGTCCAGTCCGGCGACCATGTTCAGGAGGGTGGACTTCCCGCACCCCGACGGGCCCATGACGGCCACCGCCTCCCCGGCCCGGACCTCCAGGTCCAGCCCGGCCAGCGCCCTGGCGTCACCGAACTCCTTGTGCACGCCCTCCAGTCGTACGACGACCTGCGGCTCGCTCCCGTGATCTGTTGTCATGCCCCGAACCTAAAGTGCCGTGCGGAGCCGGTGCGTCGGCCCGGCGATGTAACCCTCGGGGGTCGTCATACCGGGGATGTACGCACCTGCATCCGGGGAGGGATGCGGATCTTGGTCCGGCCTGAGAGGCTGGTGGCGGGGCGTCCGGCCGCTTCGGGTCGGACGACGGGGGAGCACCGGAGGGGGTGGCGTCATGACGGGCCTGCTGGTCGTCGCGCTGGTGCTGGCGTGCGTCGCGGCCGGAGCGTTCGGCACCGCGCTGGTGCGGGCCCGACGGCTGTACCGGGTGGCCGTGGAGGAGCGCGGCTGGCGGTTGGAGCGCGAGCGGGAGAGCGCGGCGGCGGCCGCGGTGGACGCCGAGCGCGCCCGGATAGCCGCCGAACTCCACGACATCGTCAGCCACAACGTGAGCCTGATGGTGGTGCAGGCCGGCGCCGCGCGCGAGGTTCTCACCACCCTGCCGGACCAGGCCGCGGCCGCGATGCTGGCGGTGGAGACGGCCGGACGGAGCGCGATGACCGAACTGCGCCACCTGCTGGGCCTGCTCGCGCCCGCCCAGGACGGCACCGACGGTGTGGTGGAGGGCGGGCGGGACCTGGTGGCCGAGCCGCAGCCGAGCCTGGCCCGGCTCAGCCGGCTCGTCGACCGGTTCGCCTTCGCCGGGCTGCCGGTGGAGGTCCGCATGTCCGGCGAGCCGCGGCCGCTCCCGGAGGGCATCGACGCGACGGCGTACCGGATCGTCCAGGAGGCGCTGACGAACGCGCTCAAGCACGGAGACGGGGTGAAGGCCGAGGTGACGGTCCGTTACGCGGAGCGCTGGCTCCGGGTCGAGGTCCTCAACACGGGGCCCAGCGTCCTCACGGAGCCGGTGGCCGGGCCGTCCGTGGTGGCCGCCGTGGCGGGGACGGCGGGCGCCCGCTCCGCGGCGGGCGCCGGCGCCGCGGCGGTGGCGGGCTCCGTCCCGGCCGCGGCCCCCGTCCCGGGCACGTCCTCGGGCGTACGCCCGGGCGACAGGGACGGCACTGGCGCCTGCCCCACCGGGACGGGGCGGGGCCTGCTCGGTCTGCGGGAGCGGGTGGCCGTCTACGGCGGCGAGCTCGACGCCCGGCGCCGGCTCGGCGGCGGCTTCCGCGTCCGCGCCCGCATACCCCTGGACGGCCCATGACGGCCCCTCACGCACCGGGCTCCGGCTCCGCGGTGGCGGCCGGGCCGGGGCCGCGCGTGGTCATCGCCGACGACCAGGAGCTCGTCCGCACCGGGTTCCGGCTGATCCTCACCGCCCGCGGCATCGACGTCGTCGGCGAGGCCGCCGACGGGGCCGCCGCGGTCGAGGAGGTCCGCCGGCTGCGCCCCGACGTCGTCCTGCTCGACATCCGCATGCCCGGCATGGACGGCCTGGAGGCGGCCCGCCGCATCCTCGCCGAGGACCCCTCCTGCCGGGTCGTCATGCTGACCACCTTCGACCTCGACCAGTACGTCTACGCGGCCCTCGCCGCCGGCGCCAGCGGCTTCCTGCTCAAGGACGTGACCTCGGACCACCTCGCCGCCGCGGTCCGCCTGGTCGGCACCGGCGACGCCCTGCTCGCGCCCTCCATCACCCGGCGCCTGGTGGAGCGCTTCGCCGCCGGCGCCCCCGTCCCGGCCCCGGCCGACCACCGCGACCTCGCCCGCCTCACCCCCCGCGAGCGGGAGGTCCTCGCCCTCCTCGGCCGGGGGCTGTCCAACACCGAACTGGCCGCCTACCTGACGCTCAGCGAGGCCACCGTGAAGACCCACGTCGCCCGGATCTTCGCGAAGCTGTCCCTGCGCGACCGCGCCCAGGCCGTCGTACTCGCGTACGAGACCGGCCTGGTCGCCCCCGGCGACCGCGACCTCTGACGACACCGGGGGAGGAGCGCGCGCGGGCGGAAGGGGGCGCGTACGCGCGCCGGTGCGCCAGCTTCCGAAGAATTGTGAAGGACGGCCCTCACCAAGAGGCCGGTTTCCTGTTGGCTAGTGCGTGAGAGCAGTTCCACTCTCCGGCTGCCGTACCTGGGGGCAGGCAGGCCCGGCCATCGCACCATGTGCCACGGGAAGGATTCGCGTCATCGTGGATCTTGTCGAGTACGCCTTCGTGCCCATAGCCGTAACCCCGCGCCAGTCGTTCGTTAGTCAGGAAGTCGTCGCGTCGGCCGGCGGCGCCAGCGGTCAGCCGTGGGGGAACGCATGAGCGAAGGTGAGTTCGACCCTTCCGGGGACCAGACGGTCTCCAACGAACTGGTGGGAGTCCTGCCTGTGGAGTACACGGCGTTCCACTCCCAGCACCACCGCGCCTACCTGTGCTACGCCCACCTCCAGCTCGGCAACCGCGAGGACGCCGACGACGTGGTGGACGACGTCTTCACCTTCCTCCTCAAGGTCTGGCCCCAGGCCCTGCGGGAGTCGAGTCTGCACGGCTTCGCCTGGTCGGTGCTCCGCGAGCACGTGGAACGCAGACTGGTCCTGCTGCGCAGATCCCCGGCCATGGTGGAGACCGCCTGGTACGCGGCCCTCAGGCGTTCCGGCAAACAACCCTTCGAGCGCCACGGAGCGAGACTCGCCCTCTACGCGGCCATCGCCGAACTCCCGGAGCGCGACTACGACATCGCCCTCCTCGCCTTCCTCGGCGGGTACAGCGAGGACAGGGTCGCGCAGATGATGGGCATCAGCACCGCCGCGGTCCGCTCCAAGATCCGTGGCGCTCGCCGTGCCCTGTCCAGGAAATTCGGGCTCGACTGGGCCGCCGGAGAGGAGAAGGACCAGTGAGCGACACGACCCGGGACCTGGACCTGACGACCGTGCTGTGGGAAGTGACCGTCGCCCTGCGCGACGCCGAGGTCCTCGCCGAGGAGTACGCGGGGTACGACGAGGACGCCGCCCGGCGCCGGATCGCCCGCCGTGTCGTCGCCGACCGCAACCGCGCCGCCGCGGCCCGCGCCCGAGCCGCCGCCAAGCGGTCCGGTCGGGGCCGCCGGCGCACGGCCGAGCCCTGTCCCGCCGTCGCCGACGCCCTGGTGCTCGACGCCGCCTGCCACGTCCGGGCCGCCCGCGCCCTCGACGCCCTGACCTGGCACGTCGTCGACAGCGAGGAGTTCACCGAAGTCGCCCTCGACGCCGACGCCTGGCCGCACAGCCAGGCGTCCGCCCTCCTCTTCGGCAGCCTGCTGCACCTCTCGGGGAAGCTCGAGGGCGCGCAGTTCTGGTTCCAGTACGCCGCCGGGGCGGGCTCCCGCACCGCCGCCCGGTGCCTGTACCTGCTGCACCTCTCGCGGGCCGAGGTCAGCACCGCCCGGCACTGGCGCGACCAGGCCGCGACCCTGGAGGCGGACCCCGGCCTGCCCGACCCGCCCGCCGTCCCGGACCGCCTGGAGGAGGCACTGGGCGCCTCGGTCATCTGGAGCTCGCCCCCCATCACCACCCAGGACCTCACCTTCCTGCCCCGGCAGCCCGCCCCGGCCCCCTCCCAGCAGATCCGCGACCGGCACCGGCTGCCCGGCCCGCTGTACCGCGCCGTGGCCGCCCTGGCCGCCGAGGAGGACCCGGATCTGGGCGAGATCGTGCTGCCCGGCCCGCAGTTGGCCGTCGCCCTGGCCCGCTGCGCCCGGCTCGACCCGCGGCGGCTCACCCGGGACGCCAGCGCCTGGTCGGCGGCGCCGCTGCGGGCCCCCCGGCTCACCCAGGGCGCCGAGCGGACGGCCGAGCACAGGTGCGCGCCGACCGCCCTCACCACCGTGCACCGCGCGCTGCGCGTCCTCGAGGTGATCAACCGGTACTCCGGCGGCGTCAGCCTGGTCCAGATCGCCCGGCAGACCCAGCTCCCGCCGCTCATGCTCGCCCAGGTGCTGCGCCGGCTCGTCCGGACCAACCTGGCCACGCCCATCGGCCCCGACGCGTACGTCGCCGGCACCGCGCTGCGGCTGGCCGGCGCCGCCGGCGAGAACGGGGTCGGCCGGCTCCAGGAGACCCTCGCCTGGGTCAGGGACGCGGTCGGTGCCGCGGTGTACGTCAGCCGCTACACCGACGGGGAGATCGCCATCACGCAGTACGCCGACGGGCCCGCGGCCCCCGTGGTGGAGGAGTGGGTGGACTTCCGCGCGGCCGCGCACGCCTCGGCCGTCGGGAAGGCCCTGCTGACGCAGCTGGACTACGACAGCCGCATGGACCACCTGGCCCGGCACAAGATCGCCCGGCTCACGGCCCACACCATCACCAGCGAGCAGGTGCTCTTCCACCAGCTCGACGCCCGCGGCCCCGGCGAGGCACTGCTGGACCTCCAGGAGTACGCACTGGGCACGGTGTGCGCGGCGGTGCCGATCACCACCGGTCCGGACGCCGAGTGCCTCGCCCTGTCGCTGCCCGGCACGGACCCGCGGCGGCTCCAGCAGGCCGCCCGCACCCTCCAGAGCGAGGCGGCCACCGTGCTCCTCGCGCTGCTGGTCACCGGGGGCGCCGGCCCTGAACCGGCCCCGACCGCCGCCGGATCCGTGGTGACGGCCGGGGACTCGGCCCTGTGGAGTTGTGCGGCGTTAGAGTGTGGGGCCTGACGGTCGGGGCGGCGTGTGTCGCGCCCGGCCGGGGCCCCGGCGCCCCTCCGTAGGGGGACGGAACCTAGGACCGGTCGCGGCCCAGCCTCTCGACGGCCGCGACCAGCCGGTCCCAGAACAGGTCCTGGTCCAGGGTGAGGGCAACGCGCGCGTTGGCGGGCCGGCCGAGGGTGCCGTGCAGGTCCACCACCGTCGCGCCCCGGGTGTGGCGGCCGTGGAGCTCGACGGCCACGTGGGCCTCGGTGCAGTGCACGATCCGCGGGTCGATGACCCGGGCCACCGCCACCGGATCGTGCAGCGGCGGGGCGTGGAACCCGAACAGCCGCCGGTAGGTGCCCCCGAAGAAGGTCATCAGCTCGGCGCAGGTCCGGCCGAGCGGGGTGCCGAGGCCGGTGAAGCGGGCCACCACGTCGGGCGTGGCCAGCGCCTGGTGGGTGACGTTCAGCCCGCACATGGTCAGCGGCACCCCGCTGCGGAACACGATGTCGGCGGCCTCCGGGTCCACGCACACGTTGAACTCGGCGGCCGGCGTGGTGTTCCCGCGCTCCGTCGAGCCGCCCATGAGCACGATCTCCCGGATCCGCGGGACGACGTCGGGGTAGCGGGTGAGCAGCAGGGCGATGTTGGTGAGCGGGGCCGTCGGCACGAGCGTCACCGGCTCCGGGTGCTCCGTCAGGATCCGGTACATGAGCTCGACGGCGTGCTCGGGGACGACGTCCACCTCCGGCGTGCCGAAGTCCGGTCCGTCCAGCCCGGACTCGCCGTGCACGTCGCCGGCCACCCGCAGCGGCTCGACCAGCGGTCGGTCGCAGCCCGCCGCGATCGGAACGTTCCGGATCCCGGCGAAGGTGCAGACCCGGCGGGCGTTCAGGGTGGTCTTCTCGAGCGTCTGGTTGCCCGCCACCGTGGTGACGGCCAGCAGGTCCACCGCCGGGTCCCCGGCCCCCAGCATGATGGCCAGGGCGTCGTCGTGCCCCGGATCGCAGTCGATGATGATCGGCACAGCCATGGCCGCACTCCTGTCCACCCGGTCCCCGTCGGCCCCACCAGTCTGCCCTCCGGACCGCCGGGAACGCCCCTGGGCACCCGGAACGCGTCAGGGTCGTGAGCGGTCCGGCCGAAAGCGGCCGACCGGCTCCGGCGCGGAGCCGAGGGCCCGTCAGCAGTGGTTGACGGCCACGGGGTGGTTCTCGTACGGCCCGTAGCCCGGGAAGGTCGCGGTCGCCCCGGCCGTGAGCTCCCGGCAGCTCGACCTGCTGCCGTCCTGGTAGAGGACCTGGAGGCCGTACGTGTCGCCGCAGCCGTCGAAGACGGAGGTGTAGCGCCACGTGCTGGACCAGCCGACGCACGTCGGCGCGATGCCGGAGGCGGGTGTGCGCGGGGTGACCCGGAAGGTGTCCTGTGTGGTGACGGGCGAACCGCTCCGGGGGCGCATGAGGCGGTTCGGTCCGGCCTCCCAGGTGATCGTGCCGTCGGACTTCCTCACCACGTACTTGTATTCGACGTCGGAGCCGGAGCCGGAGCCGGAGCCGGAGCCGGAGCCGGAGCCGACGACGGTCTCGCCGGACCAGGTGGGGTAGCCCTGCGCGTCGAGGGGCGTCCCGTGGGCGGGGTCCCAGGAACCCAGGGCCGGGACGTTGCCCACCGCGAGGACCTGGTCGCCCCAGTCGGTGGTGGCCGTGACACGGAACCGGACCGGTGAACCCGTCGGCGCTTCCGTCGCGGAGGCCGGCGGGGCCCACGGGAGGAGGGTGGCCGCCAGCGTCGCCAGGGCGGCCCCGACGCGCCTGCCGTTGCGTCCCTGCATGGGGGTGGGGTCCTTTCACGGGTGGACGGGAGACGGCGGCAGCCTATCGACGTCTGCAATTTCTTGCAGCAACTTTCAGAAAGTTGGAGGACTTTCGGCGGGAGGATCCCGGTCGCGGGGGCGTCCGACCGCTGGAGGGGCGTGGCGCGGACGGCGGGGCGGGTGCGCGGGACGCGCCCCGCGCGGCCGCTCATCCGGGTCGCGGCGTCGTGTCCGGCGCCTGCCACGCCGCCATCTGCTCCCGGAACTTCGGGCACCTGACGATGTCTTCCTCGCTGCACTTCAAGGCGTGGGTCAGGAGCTCGTGCGCGTGGTCGAGGTCGACCCTGCGCTGCTCGATCTCGGCCAGCTTGGCGCGGATCATCGCCTCCCGGTGCGGCTGCTCCCGCTGGAACTCCCCGATCTCGGCCAGGGTCAGCCCGGCCTGCTGGCACGTGCGGAGCACCGTGATCCGTTCGGCCGCCTCCGGCGGATAGCGCCGCTGCCCGCTCTCGCGGGCGGGGGTGGGCAGCAGACGGTGGCGTTCCCAGTACCGGATGGCCGAAGCGGGCACGCCCGTGATGTCGGCGAGTCGGCCGATCGTCATGCGCACGGTCAGCTCCTCCTGCTCCTCGTGGGTCATGGCATTTGACTTGAACCTTAGTTCAAGTTGAAGAGTGGGCGGCACGTGGTCAGCGGCCGACGAGCGGTCGCTGACAGCACACTTGGAGGGACCGCCATGAACGATGCGTACGTACGGAAAGAGCGGGCCGAGCAGTTGGTGGCGGCCGCGGAGGGGCTCTTCGCGGCCGGCGTGATGTCGCACTCCGGGCACGCCAACCTGAGCGCCAGGCTCGACGGCGAGCGCCTTCTGCTGACGCCGGGGTTCGTCCGCGGCCTGCGGCCCGAACAGCTGGCGACCGTCGGGTTCGACGGGCAGGTCCTCGAAGGCGAGCTGCAGTCCGTCAGCGCCGAGATCATCGCCATGCACAGCGCGGTGTACGCGGCCCGCCCGCACGTGGGCGCGATCATCCACACCCACTCGCCCGCCGCGACCGCCTTCGCCGTGGCCCACCGGCCGCTGCCCTGCCGGACCGAGCCGATGCTGCGCTTCGGACAGGCCGAGGACGTCCCCGTGGTCCCCTGGGGCCCCCGCGGATCGGACGTGTCGGTGCGGGGCATCGCCGACGTGCTGGAACGGCGTCCCACGACGGCCGCGGTCCTGCTGGCCAACCACGGCCTCCTGGTGTTCGGCCCGGACGCGGCGGCCACCGCCCACCTCGTGGTGGCGATCGAGGAGAGCGCCGAGGCCGAGATCGCCGCCGCGGCGATCGGCGGGGCCGTGGACTTCCCGCCGGGCGCCCAGGAGGCCGTCCGCGCGGCGATCGCGCGGGTCGCGTCATGACGGACGGCACCCCTTCCTCCCGTGCCGAGGCCGTGCGCGACCGCTACCGCGCCACGCTCGGCGCCGTTCCCGGCGGGGTGCAGGAACGGCTGCGCCTGGCCCAGGAGTTCGGCCGACTGCCGACCGAGGAGGCGATCGCGGCGCTGCGCCACATCGTGCTCACCGACAACCCGCTGGGCGCGCGCGTGCAGCAACTCGTCCACTTCGGACAGTTGTTGGCCCTCGGCAGGGAACACCCGGCGCGGATCCACGCCCAGGGAGCACTCCACGCCGGCGCCGGAATCGCCGACCTCGTCGGCGTCGCCGAGACCGCGCTCATCACCGCGGGCGTGCCGGCGTACGCGCTCGGCTGCGAGATCATCGCCGAATTCCACCCGCGGCGGGACGGCGGTGAGGAGCGCCCCCCGGACCGTACGGGCGGCCCGGTCCGGCTCTGAGAGGGGCGTAGCCGGGACGACCGCCGGGGCCGTCACCGCCGACGGGTGCGGGGACGGCCCTCGTACGGGGGGACGAACGGCCGCCACCACCGGACGACGGCGGCGTCGGCGGGGCCGTGGTCGAGGCCCCCGGGTGTCAGGGGTGGTGCGGGCGCCGGGCGGAGCCGTCGTCCCCCCGGGCGTCCGGACCGGTGCGGGGGGCCGGCAGGCAGGCCCGCAGCGACGCCACGTCGACGTCCGTCAGACTCGACCGGAAGGTACGGGCCGGGCCGTCCGGCACCTCCAGCAGCGAGGGTACGACCAGCACTCCGCAGCCGGCCGCCTCCGCCGAGGCCGCCCCGTCGGGGGAGTCCTCCACGGCCACGCACGCCGCCACCGGCACGCCCAGCCGTCCGGCCGCCGCCCGGTACGGGTCGGGATGCGGCTTCGTACGCGGCGTGTCCTCGGCCGCCAGCGTGAAGGCGAAGGGCACGTGCGCCAGCGTGCCCCCCACGACGCTGTCGACCACCACCCGCGGCGAGGCGCTCACCAGCGCGAACGGGAGCCCGTCCCGCTCCAGCGCCGACAGCAGCCGCTGGGCGCCGGGGCGCATCGGTGCCCCTGCCTCCACACGGGCGAAGAACCCGGCGGTCAGGTCGGCCCCGACCCCGTCCACGTCCCCGCGCCCGGCGACCCGGACGAGGTGGGCGGCGGTGTCCTCGACGGCCCGGCCCACCACCTCGCCCGCGTCGGCCCGGGTGAGCCGGTGGCCGAGTCCGGCGGCGACCTCCTCGGTGGTCTGCCACCACAGGACCTCGGTGTCGACCAGGGTGCCGTCCATGTCGAACAGGACGGCGGCCAGCTCGCTCACGCGCCGTCCTCCGCTTCCTCCTGGGCGTCGGACACCCGGGCCGCCCCCGTCCGGGCGGTCGAGGCCGAGGCGGTGGCCGAGGCGGTGGCCGAGGCGGTGGCCGAGGCAGTGGTCGACGTCGAGGCGGTGGTCGAGGCCGAGGCGGCCGCGGCCGCGGTCGTGGCCGAGGCAGTGGCCGCGACCACGAGCACCGGCCGGTCCGCGAGCGTCACCCGCGCCCGCGTCCCCGGCGTGAGTCCGCCGGCCTCGCGCGAGGGCAGGTCGGCCTTCACCGGCGCGGCCACGCCGGGGAGTTCCAGGTGCACACGGGTGACCGGGCCGAAGAACGAGGTGGAGACGACCGTGGCCGTACCCTCCGGGTCGGCGGTCGCGGTGACGTTCTCCGGCCGGACCAGGACCTCCACGTCCCGGACGGCGGGCACCTCGCCGTCCACCGGCAGGCGCGAGCCCGCCACGTCCACCAGCGCCCCGCCGTCCCCGGCCAGCCGCCCCGGCAGCCCGTTCATGGCGCCGATGAACTCGGCCACGAAGGGCGTCGCGGGCCGCTCGTACAGTTCGGCGGGCGCCGCGCACTGCTCCAGCCGGCCGGCGTTGAGGACGGCCACCCGGTCCGCCATGGACAGGGCCTCCTCCTGGTCGTGGGTCACGAAGATGGTCGTGATGCCCAGGGACAGCTGCAGGCGGCGGATCTCCTCGCGCAGGTTCGCGCGGACCTTGGCGTCCAGCGCGGACAGCGGCTCGTCCAGCAGCAGCACCCGCGGCCGCAGCGCCAGCGCGCGGGCCAGCGCCACCCGCTGCTGCTGGCCGCCCGACATCTGGTGCGGGTAGCGGTCCCCGTGGGTGGGCAGGCCCACGAGCTCCAGCAGCTCCTGGGCGCGCTCGCGCCGCCGGGCGGCCGGCACCTTGCGCACGCGCAGCCCGAAGGCCACGTTCTCGCGGGCGTTGAGGTGCGGGAAGAGGCTGTACGACTGGAACACCATGCCCGCGTCGCGGCGGTTGGCCGGTACGCCCGTGATGTCCTCGCCGTCGACCAGTACCTCGCCCGAGTCGGGGTGCTCGAAGCCCGCCAGCACGCGCAGCGCGGTGGTCTTGCCGCAGCCCGAGGGCCCCAGCAGGGCGATCAGCTCGCCGGGCTCCACGGTCAGGTCGAGGCCGTCGAGGGCGGTGGTGGCGCCGAAGGACCGGCGCAGGCCGCGGAACTCGACGCGGGCACCGGGGGTCTCCGCGGCCCGGGCCTCCGGCTCGCGGGCCTGCGTACGGTCCGCGGAAAGGGTGCTGGACATCAGGACTGGGTCTCCTTGGGGGAGGCGGGGGAGGAGCCGGCTGCGGTGGTGCGCGGGGCCGATCCGGCCCGCGAGAGCAGGAGCAGCAGCGCCCACGTGATCAGGAGGCTGAGGATCGACACGGCCACCGACATCCGGGCCTGGGCGCCCGAGACGGACACGATCCACACGGCGAACGGCCGGAAGCCGAGCAGCGAGGCGATGGTGAACTCGCCGAGGACCAGCGCGAGGGTGAGGAAGGCCGCCCCGGTGAGCGAGGTGCGCAGGTTGGGCAGCAGCACGCGCCGTACGACGTACGGCCAGCTCGCCCCGCAGCCGCGGGCCGCCTCGACCAGGGTCGGCACGTCGACGGCGCGCAGCCCGGCGTCCAGCGAGCGGTGCACGAACGGCAGCGCGAGGACGGTGTAGGCGAGGACCAGGACGACGGGGAAGTCCTCGTTCTGGATCGCGATGAACGTCTGGTAGAGCGGGGTCCGCGACAGCTGCTCGGGGCCCCAGCGCAGCACCGTGGTGATACCGGTGACCAGTGCGATCGGCGGCACCACCAGGGGCAGCAGGCAGACCGCCTCGACCACCGGGCGCAGCCGGGGCGCCCCGATCCGTACGGCGATGAGCGCGGGCGCGGTCAGCAGCAGCGAGAGCGCGATGGTGGCGGCCGCCAGGCCCAGCGAGAGCAGCAGGCTCCGGGCGAAGCCGTCGGCGGAGAGCAGCTCGGTGTACGCCTCGAAGGACACGCCCTGCCCGGGCACGTGGACGGTGAAGACGAAGGAGGCGACGAGCGGCAGCAGGAAGTACGCGCCCGCGAGGGCCAGGACGAGTCCGCGCCACACGCGGGGCCGTCGCCGGGCCGCCCGGACTCGGGTGCGCGCGCCGGGACGCTCGGCGGTGGTCACTATCGCAGCCATCGGGCGCTCCGTCGCTGAAGGGGCAGGTAGACCGCCATGACCAGGCCGGCGATCAGGATCATGTCGAGGCCGAGCGCGAGGGCGACGTTCTCCTGGCCCGTGAGCACGTTGCCGGAGAGCGCGTCCGCGATCTTGAGCGTGACCAGCGGGACCGAGCCGCCGACCAGGGCCGCGGCGGTGGCGTGCGCGGCGAAGGCGGTGCCGAAGAGCAGCACGAACCCGCCGAGCAGGGACGGCGTGAGCACCGGCAGGCCGACGTGCCACCAGAACTGCGGGGCGCTGGCGCCGTTGTTGCTCGCGGCCTCCCGCCACTGCGGGCGCAGCCCGTCCAGTGCGGGGACGGTGACCAGCACCATCAGCGGGACCAGGAAGTACAGGTAGACCACGGTCAGGCCGGTGAAGGAGTACAGGCTCCAGCCCAGCGACTCGAGGTCGGCGAGCTGCGTGACCACGCCGGAGATGCCGGCGGTCGCGATGAACGCGAAGGCCAGCGGTACGCCGCCGAAGTTGGCCAGCACACCGGAGGCGGTGAGGGTCGCCTCGCGCAGCGTGCGCGAGCGCGAGGTGACCACGGCCTGGGCGATCAGGACCCCGAGGACCGCGGCGACGAGGGCGGTCAGCGCCGACAGCTTGACGCTGCCGACCAGGGAGTCGAGGTAGGGGCCCTGGAGCGAGCGGCGCAGGTGCTCGGTGGTGGCGTGGGTGGCGCCGGTCGCGGGGTCGGTGCCGGTGAAGGCGCCGTACGCGATCGCGCCGAGCGGGACGCCGAAGCAGACCGCGGTGAAGACGAGCAGGGGGAGGACGGCAGGCCAGGTGCGGCCGCCGCGCCGCCGGCGGCGGACGCCGCCGGCGGGCCCCGGGTGAGGGGTGGGAGCGGTGGTCATCAGGAGACGGCCTTGTCCCACTTCTCGGCGAGCGTGGCCTTGGCCTTGTCGAGCTCCTCGGAGGCCGGGAAGGACGGGCTGCCCTGGACGGCCGGGAGCTTGGCGACGAAGCCCTGGTCGGCGGTCTTGTCCGCGGTCATGACCGGGAGCAGGACCGGGCGGGCGTAGCCCTTGAGCCACAGGTTCTGGCCCTCGGCGCTGTAGAGGAACTCCATCCACAGGCGGGCTGCCGCGGGGTGCGGGGCCTCCTTGTTGACGGCCTGCGAGTAGAACTGGGCGTACACGCCGTCGGTCGGGACCGAGACCTTCCAGTCGACGCCCTTGGACCTGAACTGGTCGGCGTAGCCGGCGTTCAGGTAGTCCCAGTCGATGCTGATGGGCGTCTCGCCCTTCTCGACCGTGGCCGGGGTGGACTCGACCGGGATGAAGTTGCCGGACTTCTTCAGCTGGGCGAAGTAGTCGATGCCGGGCTGGATGTCGGCGAAGGAGCCCTTGTTGGCGAGGGCGGCCGCGTACACGCCGCCGAAGGCGGAGCCGGACTTGGTCGGGTTGCCGTTGAGGGCGACCTTGCCCTTGTACTCCGGCTTGAGCAGGTCGGCGAAGGTGGCGGGGCAGGTCTTGATGCGCTTGGCGTCGCAGCCGATGGAGACGTAGCCGCCGTAGTCGTTGTACCAGCGCGCCTGGGCGTCCTTCTGGGCGGCCGGGATCTTGTCCCACGCGGCGACCTTGTACGGGGCGAAGAGGTTCTCCGTCGCGCCGCTGCGGGCGAAGGCGATGCCCAGGTCGAGGACGTCGGGGGCGCGCTCCTGGCCCTTGCGGGACTTGACGGCCGCGATCTCGTCGGCGCTGGAGGCGTCCGGGTTCTCGCTCTTGACCTTGACCTTGTACGTGGCCTCGAAGGCCTTGATGAGCTCGCCGTAGTTCGCCCAGTCGGCGGGGAGGGCGATGACGTTGAGCTCGCCCTCCGCCTGCGCGGCCTTGGCCAGGGCGTCCAGGCCGCCGAAGTCCGCGGCGGAGGTGGCGGAGCCCGCCTGGACCTTGCCGTTCTTGCCGGCGGCGTCGTCGGGGGCGGCACCGCAGGCGGTGAGGGAGGTCAGGACGGCGGCGCCGAGCAGGCCGGCGGCCGCGACGCGGCGGGCGGTGGGACGGAACACGGTCTCTCCCGGAGACGAGGGCAGCGTTCTCGGGCTGCCCGGGATGAGGGTGCGCGGCCGTGCGGTGGGGGGGCGTGCGTGGCCCTCCTGGCACGTACTCGCGAACTTGTCTGAACAAGTCGACCCCAGTTCGCCCGGGCTCGCTGACCGGATGGTGAACGGCGCATGTCATGTGGAGCACGGCTCGAAGAAGAGGCAGGGATGGCCGAAAGGGGCCGTGACAGGCGGTGGTTGGGTGTGGAGTGCCGCTGCGCCGGCGGGTCCGGGGCGCGTAAGGTGAACCCGGATGTTGATCATTTGCGAGGTCCGTCAGGAGCACCCGCCCGAGGCACAGGAGAAACGGTGAGCCGGTACGAGGAGATAGCGGAGGCCCTGCGCCGGGCCATCCTGTCCGGCGCGTACCCGGTCGGTGCCCAGTTGCCGTCCGAGAGCGACCTGGCGTCCCGGTGGTCCGCCTCGCGCGGCACCGTCCGGCAGGCCGTGGCCCTGCTCGCCTCGGAAGGCCTCGTCGGATCCCGGCAGGGGGCGCGCCGCATCGTGCTCCGCCAGGAGCGCCGCCACAGCTTCGCCGAGCTCAACAGCTTCGCCCAGTGGGCGCAGGGCGTCGGACACCGGGTGACGAGCACGTTCGTGAGCCGCACGCGGCGCCCGGCGACGGCCGACGAGGCGGCCCGGCTCGCCCTGGACCCGGGCACCGAGGTCCTCTACGTGGTGCGGCTGCGCCACCTCGACGGAGAACCGGCCATGGTCGAGCGCACCGCGTACGCCGACTGGGTCGCGGCCGCCGTCGAGGCCCTGCCGGACGACTGCGTCTCGGTCATGGACAGCCTCGCCGAGCAGGCGGGCGTCGTCGCGCACTACGGGGAGCACCTGATCGACGCCCTCGCGGCCGGTGCCGAGGACGCCCGGCTGCTGCAGATCCGGCGCGGTGGCCCGCTGCTGCGCCAGCGGCACATCTCCAGCACCCGGACCGGCCGCCCCATCGAGTGGACCGACGACCGCTACCGGGCCGGCAGCGTCACCTTCAGCGTCACCAACTCGGCGGCCGTCACCCCGCTGGAGCGGCACGCGGGGGAGACCCTGCCACCGCGTCAGGGCGACGCCTCCAGGTCCTAGGAGACGCGGCTCGGGGGTACGTGGCTCCGGGCGTAGGTGGCTCCCGCCGTACGCGGCTCCCGCCGTACGCGGCTCCCCCGCCGCGCGGCCCGGCCGGCGACGGGGGAGAACGCTCCCTCCGCAGGGGGAGGAGCTGCGGAGGGAGCGACAGGGGGGTTACGCGACGCCGGGGATCTGCCGGGCGGCGAAGGCGGCGCGCACCGCGTCGGCCGCGGCGGCGCCGTACATGGAGCGGGCGGTCGCGATCGTCTTCAGGGCAGCGTCCCGGAAGCTCGTGTCGGGCGCGAAGCCGAACTGCGCGTTGACGATGATCCGGTCGGCGGTCCGCGCACCCAGCGCCTTGCGGATGTCGAACAGCGCCCGCGACCAGATCTCCCCGTCCGCGTGCACCTCGCCCTCCAGGTCCGCGTACGTCTTGTTCCCGTCCACCCGGCGCAGGCAGTGCGGCGCAGCGGAGTACGGGACCGAGTCCCAGTCCGCCACGCACGCCAGGTCCGCACGGCGCTGCCAGCCGTACGCCTGCACGGCGTGCTCGCCCACCGCGACGGCCAGGTAGTCGCCGAAGGCCTCGCCGATCGCCCCCGCCTCCGCGGAGGAGCCGAAGCCGGGCACCTGGGCCTCGTGCACGGCGTGGCCGTACTCGTGCACGATCACCTCGGCGTCCTCGGCGTCGTCCACGCCGCCCTTGCCGAAGCGGATCTCGTCCTTCTTGTCCGTGAAGAAGGAGTTGTCCGCACCCCACTGGTTGATGCGCACCGGCTGCTGGCGGTCGTTGGCCCCGGGAAGCTCGCTGCCGAAGCCCAGTCCCTGCAGGTACTCCTGTGCCTCGTTGACCCAGAAGTAGGCCATGACCTGCTCGAACTGGTCGTCGTGGCGGTTGTACGAGGCGGCCGCCGAGACCGCGGCGGGGGCGCCGGTCTCCGAGCGGACGGAAGCCCACCGGCCGGACAGCCGGCCGCTGGCGTCGAGGTTGCGCAGCGAGGCCAGGGCGTACGCCGACTCCGGAACGGCCGTGGCCGAGTCGCGGCCGTCGGCGAGGTTCTCGTCCCCGGTCGACTGGACCGGGTTGACCATGAAGATCCTGGCCTGCGGCAGCGCGGCGCCGGCCGGGGCGGGCGCGGCGACGACGGTTCCGGCCGGTACGAGCAGTGCGACGCCGGCGGTGGCCGCGGCGAGCAGGCCGCGGGTGGTGGTGCGGCGGGCCATACATCCTCCAGGGTGGGGGCGGTTGCGTGAGCGGCGGTGATCCTCGCTCACGCGGGAGGTCCTTGGCCAGACCTGTGCCGTCCCGATCTGGGAACGGGACCCGGCCGGCGCGGCCGGGACGGCCGGTCGGCTCATCCCCAGGTGCACGAGCACAGGACGGCAGGGACCCGTCGGGAGCCCGGACGGTGACCTGTACTCGTCCCGGCCATGCCGCCCGCTGCCGGCCAAGGAGCCCCGGGCGGCGGCCCCTTGGGTGCGGCGGCTACGCTCTGCTCCCGTGCGCCTCTCCCAGATCGTGATCGACTCCGCCGATCCCCGCGCCCTGTCCCGCTTCTGGTCCGCGCTCCTCGGCGGCGAGCCGCACGACCGGGCCCGGGGCTGGTCGCACGTGGACGCTCCCGGGTTCCCGCGGCTGGCCTTCCAGCCGGTACCGGAGCCCCGGGCGGGCAAGAACCGGCTGCACCTCGACGTCGCGGTCGCGGACGTACCGGCCGGCGTGGCGCGGGCCCTGGAGCTGGGGGCCACCGCGGCCGGACCGCTGACCTCCGACGACCAGGGCGCGTACCGGACGCTGCGGGACCCGGAAGGAAACGAGTTCTGCCTGGTCTGCCCCTGACGACCCCGCTGCGGGGGGCCCGGAGGCCCCTCATAAGCTGGGTCCCGGGCCACGGCGGCCCCCTGGACGCTGCTCGGGAAGGGACCATCCCATGAGCCAGAAGGCTCGCAAGCTGTTCGAAGCGCTCGACCTCAACCACGACGGGGTCCTCACCCGTCTGGAGGTGATCTCCGCGCTGCGCGACAAGGGGCCGACCCTGGCCGCCAGCGGGGACCTGCCGTTCTGGGGGCTGGGTGACGCGGACGCCTCCTCGGCCCTGTTCGACGCGGCCGACAAGGACGGGGACGAGGTCCTCACCTTCGAGGAGTTCGCCCGCGAGGTCGACCGCCGCTTCGGCTGGGCGTAGGCCACCCCCTCCGCGAGGGACGGCCCGCCGGGGCCCCGCCGGCTGGTGGGGCCCCGCCGCCGCGGGGGCTCAGACCACCATCAGCGGGACCAGCAGCGCGTAGGCCACGCCGGCCTCGACCGCGTACCCGTACATCGACGGGTGCTGGATCGGCGCCGTCAGCAGCACGACGCTCTGCGCGGCCCGGGCGGCGGCCACCCACGCCTCGTCCGGCCGCAGCGAGCCCTGGTACCACGTCGCACACGCCCCGGGGCCGCCGGCCACGAACATGTCGTCCTCCAGGCGGTACGCCGCACCCCACGTCTCGGCCGGTACCGCCCAGGCGTCGAAGTCGGCGAAGTGGTGCCAGCCGCCCTCGCGGATCGCCTCGTGGTACGGCCACAGGGCCAGCCCCTCGGGCGTGAGCGCCACCTCCTGGTCGTCGGTGGTGAAGTGCACCACCGGCAGCGGATCGGGCCCGTCCCCGGTGGCGGCCCAGGCGAACAGCGGCGTCGGCTCGGGCGGGGCGGCCGCCGGGCCGGGCGTCGGGACGGGTTCCGCGTGGGGGTGGTGAACGCTCATCCCGCAATTGTGGTCCATCGGGGATAAGGGCCGGATACGCCCCCCTACTCGGTGAACGAGCCGTGCCGGCCGGCCCCGGCCGCGAACCGGGCGGCCCCGCTGCTGGTCTCACCGGCCGTCAGCGGGACCAGGCCGTGCCGGTACTCGCCCGCCAGCGCCTCGGCCTCGGGCAGCCCGTGCTGGTCCCGTACCGAGAGCCGGTCGTGGCGCAGGCACAGCTGCGGGAAGCCGGCGATCTCGTGCGCCAGCCGCTCCGCCGCCCGGCGCGACCCGCCCGGCGGTACGAGCCGGTTGGCGAGACCGATCGCGTACGCCTCGGCCGCCGGTACGGGGCGCCCGGTGAGGATCAGGTCCATGGCCCGGCTCTCGCCGATCAGCCGCGGCAGCCGCACGGTCCCGCCGTCGACCAGCGGTACGCCCCACCGCCGGCAGAACACCCCGAAGACCGCGTCCTCCTCGACCACGCGGAGGTCGCACCACAGGGCCAGCTCCAGGCCGCCGGCGACCGCGTGCCCGGCCACCGCGGCGATGACGGGCTTGCCCACCCGCATCCGGGTCGGTCCCATGGGCCCGTCGCCGTCGGGGGCCACCCGGTTGCCGCGCTCGGAGCCCACGGCCTTGAGGTCCGCGCCGGCGCAGAAGGTGCCGCCCGCGCCCCACAGGACGGCCACCGCGGCCTCGTCGTCGGCCTCGAACGCGCGGAACGCGTCGGCCAGTTGGGCGGCCGTCGGGCCGTCGACGGCGTTGCGCACCTCGGGGCGGTCGAGGACCACCGTGAACACCGGTCCGTCGCGCTCGATCCGCACCGCCGGTTCCCTCGCTGCCACCCGATGACTCCCTTCCGTACCCGTGGACCTCCATTGTGCGGACACGGGTGGGGCCGCGCCATCACCACTCGTGACGACGGGAATTCGCGAGGTGATCACAAAGATGAATACTTTACTGAATTTCCGTCAGCAGGGTATTTCCTACGCTTCCGTAGTATCTCGATCAGGTAACGACATCCTTAAATTGGTGTGGACCACACCTGGTTGACGCGCGTAACTCGCCTTGTTTTTAAGAGAATTGACTGTTCATCAAATTGAACCACTTGGTAACAGGTTGGATTCTCCGGGCCGGCTCCCGTTTGTCCGAATTCGCCACCGTCAACGTCTGGCAGCCTTCTGCGAACCCAGTCTCCTGACCCAGGATTGAGGTGCAGATGTCCAGACATCGGCAGCTGAAACAACGTCAGAATCGACACAGGAAGCCCCGGCTCATATTCGCCGGAGCCGGTACGGCCCTCGCGGCCGCGATCGCCGCGGGCTTCCTTTACACCGGTGGCCTCGAGGGGGCGCAGGCCACGCCGATCGCCGAGGGGGGCCCCGCGGCCGTCCCCGGGGCGCTCACCCCGGCGTCCGCGCCGGCGCGCGACAAGGAGCCCGCGCCGCTGCTCGCCGTACCGGCGGACCAGAAGGCCCGTGGCATGGTCTACGAGGGATTGGCCACCGCGCCCAAGGGCGACCGCTGCGTGGGCGTGTACCGCACCCGCGGCGGCCTGTGCACCCACGGCCCGGACGCGCCGCCCAAGGGCGTCGACATCAAGAAGGACACCCCGCCGGTCATCAAGTCCCGTGCGACGGCGTCCGACCCGGCCGCGGGTCCCTCCTCCGCCGCACCGGCGGGCGGCCGCTCTCAGGACGCGCCCGCCGCCGACGCCAAGGCGGCAGTGAAGGCCCCCGCGGACGCGCCGCGCCCGCCCAAGGGCGCCGGCGGCTACGGCGGTGCGGGCGGCTACGGCGGCACCGCCGCCAGTGGCGGCACGGCCGCGGCCGGCCCCGCCGGCCAGACCGTCCAGTGCGACGGCGACGGCAGCAGCGGCAACCGCGTCCAGGTCGTCTACGTCCACGGTCCCGGCAACGACCGCTACGCCAGCTACGTGGCCTCGTTCCGCAAGTGGGCCGTCGACGCGGACCTCATCTACAGCAACAGCGCCAAGGAGACCGGCGGCGTCCGGCACATCCGCTACGTCACGGCCTCGGACTGCACCCCGACGGTGCTCGACATCGAGCTCCCGGACTCCGCGCTCAGCGAGTTCAGCGCCACCAACAACGCGCTGGCAGGCAAGGGCCTGAACCGCCGCGACCGCAAGTACATGATCTTCGCGGACGCCCAGGTCTACTGCGGCATCGGCACCTTCAACGGTGACGAGCGGCCCGGCCAGAACAACCTGAGCAACTTCGGCCCCTCCTACGGCCGCAGCGACACCGGCTGCTGGGGCGGCCACACCGCCGCCCACGAGCTCGGCCACAACCTGGGCGCGGTCAACAACAGCGCGCCCAACACCAGCCGGGGCGCCCACTGCACGGACGAGAACGACGTCATGTGCTACTCGGACACCCCGTACTACCCGCAGATGCGCAACATCTGCACCAACCCGGCCAGCGAGAACATCCTCGACTGCAACCACGACGACTACTTCAACACCAGCCCGCGGTCGGGCAGCTACCTCTCGACCCACTGGAACGTCGCGGACAACCAGTTCCTGATGAAGGGCAAGGGCGGCGACGGTACGGACCCCGATCCGCACCCGACCCCCACCCCGACCCCCCGCCCCGGCACCGGCCCCGACGCGACCGTCGGCCAGATCACCGCCGACTCGGCGGTGGCCAGCTGGCCCGCCGTCTCCGGCGCCGCCTGGTACCAGGTGCTGCTGGACGGCCGCCACCTGACGTGGACCCAGTCGACCGCCGTGCGCATCTACAACCTGCGCCCCGGTACGACGTACAAGGTCGCCGTCTCCGTCCGCGACTCCGCGGGCCGCGACAGCGGACCCGGCCGCGCCGCCTCGTTCCGCACCTCCGGCGCCGGCGACAACACCACCACCCACCCCGGTGCCCGCTACCTGCTGGGCAACGGCAGCACCGGCCTCGCGGCCGAGGTCTGGGGCGGCCGCACCGCCGACGGAACCGTGCTGGTGGGCGCGCAGAGCACCGGGTACGCGCAGCAGCAGTGGTCCTTCGACAACGTTGGCAACGGCCTCGTCCGGATCCGCTCCGCCGCCTCCGGCAAGTGCCTCCAGCCCGGCGGCGCGCCCTCCCGCGGCATGTGGGTCGCGCAGCGCACCTGCGGCTCGGACGCCTCCCAGCAGTGGCGGGTGCGCGCCGCCAACGGCACCGTCACGGTGGCCGACCGCAGCGGTGCGTACGCCCTGTCGGTGAGCGGCCGCCCGTACTACGGCGCCTGGCTGCTCGACCTCCAGCCCGTCGACGGCCGCCCGGCCCAGGCCTGGACCCTCCGCAAGGCCGCCTGACCGCAGGCACCGCCTCCCCACCCCTCCGGCCGGATCCGCCGCGATCCGGCCGGAGCGGCGGTGGGCGGCCGTCGGGGGGCGGCCGCCCATCGCGCAACCCCTCATTCGCCCCCGGGCCGCGCGCCCCGGCCCCTCGGGCCGGGCCCGCGGTCCGGCCACCCCGGAGTTCCATCCCGGAGAGGACAGCGACACCCATGCGCATACGAAGAACCGTTTCTGCCCCGTCCGCCGCCACCGCGGGCCCCGGCCCCGTCCGCGGCGGGAGCGTCCTCCCGACGCCCGGACCGTCCCTGACCGTGGTCGTGGCACTGTTCCTCGCCCTGATCCTGGGGGCCGGTCCCGCGCACGCCCACGGCGACACCCTGAAGATCACGCTCACCGGCCAGCGCCAGGGCCACGTGACCACCACCGTCACGTGGGAGAACGACGGCGACGCCCTCGACGAGGAGGTGGCCGCCACCGTGTTCGCCACCAGCCCCGACGGCTCGCGCACCGCCGGCCCCTGGAAGCTGGTCCGCGACCCGGGCACGCCCGCCGGCTGGACCACCGCCGAGACGCTGCCGCCCGGCACGTGGCAGGTCACGGTCGAGGCGGGGTTCCCGGCCCTCGGCCGCGCGGCCGGCCGGGTGGACGTCCCGGTCGTCGACACGACCGCGGCGGCGCGCCCTTCCGCGGGCCCGACCGCTGCCGCTTCCGCAGGGGCTTCCGCGGGTACGTCGACCGGCGCCGCCGGCGGCCCGGGCGTGCCGCCCGCGACGGGACCCGCGGCCTCACCCGCCGCGTCCACACCGCAGGTGCCCGCCACCGCGGCCCGCACCTCGCGGACCGGTACCGGCTCGGACGCCGACACCGAGCCCGACTCCGGCCGGGGCGCCGCCTGGTGGACCACCGCGGGGGTGGTCGTGGCCGCCCTGATCGGTGCCGCCGCGGGCGCCGCCTGGCGCAGGCGCCGTGGCGACCGGGCCGCCCGCGGCTGATTCCCCGGCGCCGCTCGCGCGCGGGCCCCGAACCCGGGGCCGCCCCGGGCACCCCACCACGTGCCAACCCGTCCCGCCCCTGCGGCCACGAGCCGTTCGGAGGCGGGACTGGCGTTTTCCGGGGCGGGCGAGGGACCGGGCGGGCGCCGCCCCGCGCGGCGAACGCACCCCGTACGACGGGACACGCACGCCGTGCGACCGTCAACGCACCCCGTGCGACGGGCGGTTAATCACCTCCGATGCCCGCCTTAAGCCAGCCTCAAGATCCTGGCCGGTGCGCCCCTACGACCGCTTTGCCGGATTTCCCGCCGCTAGCGTGCTGCTCCTGTCCCCACCACCGCACCGCAGCAGAGGCAGGCACTCATGGCTCCGAACTCACACCGCCGCACGGCGAGCGGCAAGGCCAAGGCGGCCGGCGCCCTCGCGGTCGTGGCCGCCGTCGGCGGTACCGCGATCGTCCTCACGGGCACCGCGAACGCCGCCTCGGTCGGCGCGACCTTCACCCGGTCCAGCAGCTGGACCACCGGCTACACCGGCCAGTACGCCGTCACCAACAACGGCACCGAACCGCTGAAGGACTGGACCCTGGAGTTCGATCTGCCCGCCGGCACCTCCCTGGCCTCCCTGTGGAACGGGGAGCAGACCGTCAGCGGCCGCCACGTCACCGTCCGGCCGCCCCGCTGGGACACGGCGGGCCTGGCCCCCGGCGCCACCGCCACGGTCGGATTCGTCACCTCGGCCACGAGCGGCCCCGGCAACCCCACGGGCTGCCTCATCAACAAGGAGCGCTGCTCGGCCGATTCGGGCACCACCCCGCAGCCCACCGGCCGCCCGACCACCCGGCCCACCGCCCAGCCCACCCCGACGGCGACCACGCGCCCCACCGGCAGGCCGACGGCCACCGCCAAGCCCACCGCCACCCCCCGGCCCACCTCCACCCCGACCGTGCCGCCCGGCGGCGGCACGAGCGCGGCCTTCGCGCCGTACGTGGACACCTCCCTCTACCCGGCCTTCGACCTGGTCGGCACCGCGGCGGCGACCGGCGTCAAGGAGTTCAACCTCGCCTTCGTCACTTCCGGCGGCGGCTGCAACCCGCTGTGGGGCGGCGTCAGCGCGCTCGGCGACGACCGCGTGGCCTCCCAGATACCGGCCCTGCGCGCCAAGGGCGGCGACGTGCGCGTCTCGTTCGGCGGCGCGGCCGGCTCCGAACTCGCCCTGGCCTGCTCCTCCGCCTCGGACGTCGCGGCCGCGTACGGCAAGGTCATCGACACCTATCGGCTCACCAAGGCCGACTTCGACATCGAGGGCGCCGCGCTGCCGGACACCGCGGCCAACACCCGGCGCGCCCAGGCCATCGCCCAGCTCCAGCGCAAGCACCCCGGCCTCAAGGTCTCCTTCACCCTGCCGGTCATGCCCGAGGGGCTGACCCAGCCCGGCATCGACCTGCTGGCGAACGCCAAGCGCAACGGCGTGGACATCGACGCCGTCAACATCATGGCGATGGACTACGGCCCGGCGTACAGCGGGGACATGGGCGGCTACGCGATCCAGGCCGCCACCGCCACCCAGGCCCAGATCAAGGGCGTGCTGGGGCTGTCGGACGCGGCGGCGTGGAAGACGGTGGCGGTGACCCCGATGATCGGCGTGAACGACGTCGCGAGCGAGGTCTTCACGGTCGAGGACGCCACCCAGCTGGCGAAGTTCGCCCGTTCCAAGGGCCTGGGCTGGCTCGCGATGTGGTCCGGTGCCCGCGACAAGCAGTGCCCCGGCGGCGCCAAGAACGCGGCCGACCCCACCTGTTCGTCGATCCTCCAGGCCCCGCTGGCCTTCACGAAGGCCTTCGCCGCCCGCTGACCCGCACCCCGGGGAGGACGACGCGACCCCCGCCGCCCGCTGACCCGCACCCCCGGGGAGGACGACGCGACCCCCCACGCGCGTCCCGCCCCGGTCCCCGGCGCCATCCGGCGCCCCCCCCGCGCCCGTACCGCCCGTCCCCCTCCCGGCGGTCCGGGCGCGGGGCGTTCCACCGCCCCCGGCCGGGAGCCGAGGGCGGTGGGGGCGGTGGGTCGGGTTACCGGGGGCCCGGCGACTTCGGCGTGGTCGGGCTGGCCGAGGCGCTGGCGGCGTTGCCCGCGGGGAGGAAGTAGACGTGGTTCGGGGTCACGACCTGGGTGATCGCCTGGCCGAAGAGCGTGCTCGGCTCGTGGACGCCGTCCACCAGGATGTCGGTGTTGAGGAGCACCACCATCGTGGCGTCCGCCTCCGGCAGGTACATCGCGAGGGCCTCGTAGCCGGGCAGCGAGCCGTTGTGCCCGATCCAGCCCTGGACGTTGAAGATGCCCAGTCCGTAGCCCGCGCCGGGGATGGTCGTGGGCGGGGTGGTCAGCCGCTGCTTCTGCGTCTCCTTGCTGATCAGGCGGTTGCCGTTGGGCAGGACGCCCGTGGCCATCACCTTGGCCCAGGTGTGCAGGTCGTCGAGGGTGGAGATCATCGCGCCGGCCGCCCAGCCCCAGGAGGGGTTCCAGTCGGTCGTGTCCTCGACCTGGCCGCTCAGGGTCTGGTTCGTGTAGCCCTGCGGGTGCGGCGACGGGAAGGCGGCGTCGGTCGGGAAGCTGGTGCGGTTCATGCCGGCCGGGTCGGTGACGTCGTCCTTGATGACGTCCTGCAGCGGCCGGCCGGTGAGCTTCTCGACCACCAGGCCCAGCAGGATGAGGTTGGTGTTGCTGTAGAAGAACTCCTTGTTCGGCGGGGACATGACCGGGTGCTTCCAGGCGTAGTCCAGGAGCTCCTGCGGGGTGAACGGGCGGTCCGGGTCCGTGAAGAAGGCCTGCTGGAAGCCCGGGTCGAACGAGTAGCTGTAGAGACCGCTGCGCATGCCGGCGAGGTCCCGGATCGTGATCTTGTCCAGGTCGGCCAGGGTGGTCTTGGAGCCGGCCGGCAGGTCCGTGTAGTACTTCGAGATCGGGTCGTCGAGCGAGATCTTGCCCTGGTCGACCAGCTCCAGCAGCGCGGTGACGGTGAAGGTCTTCGTCAGGCTGCCGATGCGCGAGTAGAAGTCGGTGGACATCGGCTCGGGGGTCGCCGCCGGTGCCGCTCCCGGTGTCCGGCCCGAGGGCGGCGGGACGTTGGAGAAGCCGAAGGTCTTGACGTAGCTGCCCTTGCCGGGGGCCCAGAGGCCCACGATCGCACCGGGCACCTTGGTCGTGCGCATCGTCTCGCGCAGGACCCGGTCGAGCTTGCGCGCGACCTCCGGTGTGAGCTGGGGGAATCCGGTGTCGTCGGCGTTCTGGGAAGCCGATGTCGACGGGGACGGGGTGTCCGCCGCGTACGCCGCCTGCGCCGACAGGGGCGCGATCAGCAGGCCGGTTGTCGCCAAGGCCGCCAACGTGCGGCGCGATCGCCTGTTCCAGCAGCTCACGGCGGTCCTCCTCCCGCAGGGGTCAGAAATCCACCCACCAGCGTAGGCATGCCGGAGCCGGGGTCGCGCGCCGAGTGCTGGGGGCCGGGGACCCCGCGGTCCCCGGCCGCCACGTACTCAGGGCACTACGGGCGCGGGAGCGTGCAGCCCGGCCGGGTCAGGTCGATCTGGCTGCCGGCGCCGATGCAGGGCACGATGATGTACGTCTGCTGGGCGTAGTTGATGCCCTGACGGACCGTCACCACGCCGTCGGCGTCCACCTCGCACGGGTTGTTGACCGTGCACCGCTGGCCGTCCTCGTTGCCCGTGTTGTTGACGGCCACCACCTTGCCGGTGGCGGTGTCGATCACGGGGGAGCCGGATGTGCCGCCGATGGTGTTGCAGGCGGAGGTGTAGCGCAGCGAGTCCTTCCAGGTCCAGTCGCCCTCCTTCAGGCGGTAGACGAACCCGTCGACGTTGCAGCTGTAGATGCGCTTCCAGTAGCCCGAGACCACCTTGATGGCGGTGCCCTGCACGGGGTGCGCGTCGTTCAGGGTGAGGGCGCCGATCCCGTACTGGCTCTGGATCTGGGCGTACGTCTTGGTCAGCTGGTAGATCGAGATGTCCGTGTCGGTCATGGTGCCGTACGAGATCTTGTTGGCGCGCAGCGTCGCGACCCGGGTGCCGGCCGAGTTGAGCAGGCCGAACGAGCGGCTGGACGAGCGGTTCATGACGACCTGTCCGGGCCCGGGCATGCCGGTCTCCAGGCAGTGGCCGTTGGAGAGCACGAGGGCGGGGTCGGAGGCCAGCGAGTTCGGGGTGCGGACCAGCGAGCCGGAGCAGTTGCTGAGCGAGACGGTGCCCGCGAAGTCGACCGCGCGCACGGTCGCGGCCCCGGTGGCCGCGGCGGCGCCGGCGGTGGTGGCCGTCCGCCCGGCCTGCGGGGCCTGGTCCCGGGGTGCGGAGGCCAGGGCCGGGGCGCCGGCCGCTCCCACGAGGAGCAGGGAGAGCAGCGCGCTGGCGAGAGGCTTGTTCATGTGGGGGTTCCCCTCTGATGGCGGTGCAACCGAAGATCCTTCGATTGTCATGCGCATTGTTGGGGTGTACGCGTCAAGTCACAAGGGGGCCGGGGGGTTGACGCGAGCGGTCCGCGCGGTGTGCCAACAGCCGCGCCGGCAGCGGCTGTTGGCGGCCGTGCCGGCCCGGTGTCGGGCGGCGCGGGTCAGGCGGGATCCGGAGGGGACAGCCCCCTACTGGGGGACGGGGTGCGGTGCCAGGCCGCTCAGCGGCCGGATGAACTGCCGTGTCAGTTCCCGCTCGACGGCCTCCGTCGGCGGGTACTCGGGCAGCCCGACCCAGGGGGTCAGCTCGGGCCAGGCCAGTTGGACCAGCGGCTCGCCCAGGGGCTGGCCGAGCGCGTCGGCGACGTCCTGCCGGAGCTTCGGCAGCATCGCGTACAGCTTGTCGCCGGGGCAGTCCGTGCTGTTGAAGTCCCGGTGGCCGTAGATCTCGGACGGGGCGATGCCGTACTGCGAGCAGATGTAGGCGCACAGCTCGGTCAGGGTCCGGTACTGCGCGGCCGGGGGTGAGACCGTCATGTACGTGCCCTCGTTCTCGATGCCGATGGCGGTGCTGTTCTGCCCCACGCAGTGGGCCGCCCGTACCTGCCGCTCCCCGGCCTCCAGCTCGCCCAGGCTGAGGTGCCGGCCCTCCGTGACGAACGCTCCCCGGCTGATGGTGAAGTGCTGGCCGGTGTCGATCCAGCCCTGGGTGTCCATGTG
Source organism: Streptomyces sp. NRRL S-87 (assembly GCF_000719335.1). Lineage (GTDB taxonomy): Bacteria > Actinomycetota > Actinomycetes > Streptomycetales > Streptomycetaceae > Streptomyces. Next base: position 30,089 of record NZ_JOGB01000012.1, on the reverse strand, counting down.
GTAGTTCTGGATCGCCCGCGAGAGGGCGAACGCGCGCTCCTTGGAGTAGTCGGTCACGTTCGACGTCGAGGTGTGGTGCACGACGATCCGCTGCGGGGGAGCGGACAGGACCGTGACCGGTTCGGCCGACTCGCGCGCCCCCCAGGCCTCGCAGTCGTGGATCTCCGGCGGGGCGCCGGGCGCCCGTCCGCCCGACCGTGGCGCCGCGGCGCGCCCGGCCTTCCGTACGCCGCTCCGTACGCCCGCGTCGCGGGGCGGCGCGGCCGCCAGGGCCGCCGGTGCGGCGGTGACCGCCACCCCGAACCCCAGCGCACCGGTGAGCAGCCTGCGCCTGCTGACCTGCGGTTGACCGTACGACCCCATGGGTGAGCCTCCTCGGACGTCCGGGGCATGAGGCGCTCATTGGACGGTCGGGCCGGCCGGCCGGCGTGACGCCACTCCGTTGGACGGCCCAGAGCAACCGCTTCGTACCAGCGCGCTTCCCGCCATCGGCGGTCCCGGGGCCGCCCGGGCGGGGTGGGTCCGCGGGGTCGCTCCCCAGGGAAGGTCAAGGAACCTTCAAGCGCTGAATCATTTACTTGACTAAGTGAACTAACCTCGCCTACCTTCGTGAAGTACTTAAAGCGATGAAACATATCCGTCGTGAAGCAAGTAGCCGGAAGACCGCGGGCCCGCCCCGCGCCCCGGCATCGCAATCGAGAAGGTCATGCCTCCCATGAGTCACCCCGCCCCCTCGGCCGCCGCCGCAACGGCAGCCACCGACCGCGGCGCCACGGCCGCGCAGACCGGCACCGCCGGGCGCCGCAACGAGACGGTCATCGTCTTCGCGCTGAGCCTCGCCGCCATGGTCGTCTCGATGATGCAGACCCTGCCGGTGCCGATCCTCGGTCTGATCCGCGCCGACCTGGACACGACGACGGCCAACGTCAGCTGGGTGACCACCGCCACCCTCCTGTCGGCCGCCGTGTTCACCCCGCTCCTCGGCCGCTTCGGCGACCAGCACGGCAAGAAGCCCACCCTCGTCGGCGTCCTCGGCGTGATGGTCCTCGGCTCGGTCCTCGCCGCCGTCGCGAACTCCCTCCCGCTCCTGCTCGTGGGCCGTGTGCTCCAGGGCGCCGCCACCGCGATCTTCCCGCTCGCCCTCTCGGTGCTGCGCGAAGAGGTCCGCCCGCAGAAGCTCCCCGGCGCTATGGCGCTGGTCAGCGGCACCCTCGCGTTCGGCAGCGGCCTGGCCCTGGTCGCCACCGGCCTGCTCACCTCCGGCTCCGACGCCGACTACCGCAACGCCTTCTGGATGGCCACCGGCTTCGCCGTGCTCGCGCTGCTCGCCGTGCTGTTCCTCGTTCCGGCCACCCGCACCAAGACCGGCGGCCGCACCGACGTCCTCGGCGCCCTGACCCTCGGCCTCACCCTGCTGCTGCTCCTGCTCGGCATCTCCCAGGGCCACGAGTGGGGCTGGTCCTCCGGCCGCACCCTCGGCAGCTTCGCCGGCGCCGTCGTCATGGCCGCCCTGTGGGTGTTCACCGAGCTCAAGGTCCGCGAGCCGCTCGTCGACATGCGCATGTTCGTCCACCGCCCGGTGCTCATGGCCAACCTGGCCGGCATCCTCGTCGGCTTCGGCATGTTCGCGAACTTCCTCGGCATCTCCTACCTCGTGCAGATGCCCGAGGCCCTCACCGGCTACGGCTTCGACGCCTCGATCCTGCGCGCCTCGGTCGAGTTCCTGCTCCCCGGTGCGATCGTCTCGCTGCTCGCCTCGCCCATCGGCGGCCAGCTGGTCCGCCACCGCGGCCCGCGCGCCGCGCTCGGCCTGGCCGCCGCCCTCGGCGCCGCCGGCTTCGCCTGGCTCGCCCTGGACCACGGCCACACCTTCTCGGTGATCGGTGCCGGCGTGATCACCGGTGCGGCCGTGAGCTTCGGATACGCCGCCATGCCCGCAGTGATCATGTCGAGCGTCCCGCCCCACCAGAGCGGCATCGCCAACGGCATCAACTCCATCTCCCGCTCCACCGGCAGCGCGATCGGCAGCGCCGTGGTCACCACCATCCTGGCCTCCAAGACGATCGAGCACCTGCCCGCGGGCGTGCCCCCGCTGCCCCAGGAGTCCGGCTTCACCCTGACCTTCGTCGTCGCCGCCGTGGCCTTCGGCCTCGTCGCCGTCATCGGCGGGGTGGGCCTGCGCGCCCGCCACGCGGCCACCGCGACCGTCACCGGCGCCCCGGCCGCCACGAGCGGATCGGCCCCCGCCGGCGCCGTGGCCGCCGAGCCGGGCCCCGTCGGCACCGTGGCCGCCGAGCCGGCCGCCGACGCGGAGCCGGCCGACGAGCCGGAGACCGCCGGCGCCGCCAAGACCGCCTGACCCCGGCCGCCGGGCGCTTCCGCCCGACCGACCACGACACCGCCCGCCCCGCACCCCGGGGCGGGCGGTGTCGTCGTACGGACCGGGGGGATGGGCGGCCGCGTGGTACGGGCGGCCGGCGGCGAGGGACACGGCGACGCGCCCGGCTTCCGCCCCGGCGTCCCGCAGTCCCGCCACTGCCACGTCCTCTGGTCCCGGGGCATCCACCTGCTCGAGTCGCTGCTGCCCGGCATCCGCACGGAGCTCAGGGCGGCCGGGGCCCGGGAACTCCAGACCCCGCGCGACTTCCTGTGGCTGAGCCCCGCCGACTGGTTCGCACCGGTCCCTGGCGCGACCGTGCTCAGCGGTAGTCGCGAGCTGCTCGACTGGACCGTGCGCCGCGCCGTCCTGCGGGACGGCCGGGTCCGGCTGCTGTCCGGCGCCGAGGCTACCGGCCTGCTCGCCACCGCGGACGGCCGCGCCGCCGGCACGCCCCGCCGACGGACGACGGCGCGTTCCTGGACTACGCCCGGAGCCTGCGCAGCGCCGCCCTGTACGAGGCGCTGCGCGAGGCGAAACCCCTGTCCTCGGCCACCGCCTTCCGCGCCACCGCCAACGAGTGGCGCCACTTCGAGCGGCTCGACCGGCAGCCCGACGGCTTCGTCGTCCTCGGCGACGCCACCTGCCGCCTCAACCCCGTCTACGGCCACGGCATGACCGTGGCCGCCACCGCCGCCGAGGGCCTCGGCGCCGCCCTGCGCGGGCTGCCCCTACGGGACGTGCCGGCTGCCGCCGGGCGGATCCAGCGTGCGATCGCGGCCACGGCGGAGGTGCCGTGGCAGATCGCCACGAGCGAGGACCTGCGCTATCCGGAGAGGGGTCCTGTCGCTGACCGCCCCGCCGCAGACCCTATTCAGCCCGGCCACGGTGGTGCGGGTGCTGGCGAACTGGCGGCTGCCGACGGCTCCGGCGACCCCTGACTACCCGCCCCACCACCGGCCGCCCGCCCCGCGCCCACCGGCACCGGTCGACTGAACGGTGCGTACCGGTCGACCGAGCGGCCGGTCCGGGTCGACCATGCCACCCGTACCGGTCGACCGAGCGGCCCATACGGGTCGACCGTGCCACCCGTACGGGCCGACCGGGCCACCCGCGCCCGTGGACCAGGGCCGCCCGCCGGGCCCGCCCCGGGCCTCGCGTTCACCCGGATGGCGGACGGGTGCCGTCCGCGCACACCCGCCGCCAGGAGCCCAGGTCACCAGGCCGGGGCCCGCCGCACCGGGACGGGCGGCCCGGCACCGGGGGGCCGCCGCGTGTGGCGGCCGCGGCACCGGCGGCGCACGATCGCCTGGACGGGAGGCAGCGGATGACGGTGCAGCGGTACGAACTGATCTTTCCTGACGGGGACGACGCGGGCGAGGACATCGTGGTGGTCACCAGGACCGAGCTCACGGGTCCGGGCGGCCACCCGGTCTACCAGGACCCCACCGGCATCGTGCGTGCCGAGATCGCGGTCATCGGCGACCGCCCGGAGGTGCGCATGCTGGCGTCCGGCGGGCACCAGAGCCCGGCGGCGGGCGTCCAGGCCCGCCCCCTCCCCGACTGACCCGGCGCGGGCCGCCGGTACCCGATGACCTGAGCGGCGTGGCCGCCGATACCCGATGACCTGATCGGTGCGCGCCTCCGGTACCCGATGATGGGGGCATGGACTTCCCAGACCTGGTTGCCAGGGCCCGTGCACTGACGACCGCGGGTGGCCGGCGCGTCCTCGGCATCGCGGGCCCGCCGGGCGCCGGCAAGTCCACGCTGGCCGCCCGCCTCGCCGGGGCACTGGCACCCGGGCTGGCCGTGGTCGTGCCCATGGACGGCTTCCACCTCGCGCAGGCGGAGCTGGTCCGGCTCGGCCGCGCCGACCGCAAGGGCGCGCCCGACACGTTCGACGCCGCCGGGTACGCAGCCCTGCTGCGCCGTCTCCGCGAGCCCGCCGCACCGGTGTACCGGCAGGACTCCGACGCACCGGTGCACCCGCAGGACTCCGACGCACCGGTGCGCCCGCCGGACCACGGGGCACCGGTGTACGCGCCCGCCTTCGACCGTGCGCTGGAGGAGCCCGTCGCCGGGAGCATCGCCGTCGGCCCGGACGTACCGCTGGTGATCACCGAGGGGAACTACCTGCTGTACGGGGCGGGGGAGTGGCGGCACGTCCGCCCCCTGCTCGACGAGACCTGGTACCTGGCCCCCGACGACTCCGTCCGGGTCGAGCGACTGGTGGCCCGCCACGTCCGACACGGCCGCAGCCCGGACGAGGCCGCGGCGTGGGTCTCCCGCTCCGACGAGGCCAACGCCCGCCTGATCGCCGCCACCCGCCGCCACGCGGACCTCGTGGTGCGCTGACCGGCGGTCCGCTACCGGGCGGTCCGCTACCGCGCGTCCTCCGGGTACCAGCGCAGCTCGACCGTGTTTCCGTCCGGGTCCCGCACGTAGATCGACTGCGCGCTGCCCCGGGCACCGTAGCGCGGCACCGGGCCCTCCAGCACGGTGAAGGCCCCCGAGTCGATGACCTCCTGCCAGTCCAGCGGATCCACCGTGAGGCAGATGTGGTCCACGTTGGACTCACCGCGCGGCCGGCTGAACAGGTCGATGATCGTGGCCTCGTTGACCCGCACCGACGGGAACGGCACCTTCCCCGCGCGCCACTCCTCGACCCGGACCCCCTCCAGGCCGAGCGGCCCGGTGTAGAACTCCAGCGACTTCTCCACGTCCTGCACGTTCAGCACCAGGTGGTCGAACGCCTTGACCCGCATGCTCCCCAGCCCCCGTCGTGTCGTCTTCCTCGCACGTCGCGAAGGTTCGCGGTGCGAAACGATCTGATCAGGTGTCGGCAGAGTCGGTCAAGGGTGCGGATCTCGGGGGGCATGGCGCGGCCCCGGCCGTGGGACGACCGCGGCGGGCGGTGTAGTGCGGCCGTGAACACCGGGCCTCAGACCGGAAGATGATCCGGTGTCAGCACAGCGGACGAGACGACCTCCCCCTCGGCGCCGATGCCCCGGCCGTCGTCCTCCGCCTAGCGTCCCCTTCATGCAGAAGATCCGACGTACCGCCCTCGTCACCACGACCGCCCTGGCGCTGCTGCTCCCCGCCGCCGGTGCCGTCCCGGCCCTCGCCGCCGACGCCCCGGTCGCCGGGGCCCCCGTCGCCGGAGCCCCGGTCACCGGGGCCCCGGTCACCGGTGCCGCCTTCGCCGGTGCCGCCGTCCCTACCGCGGTCCCGGACGGCGCCCCAGGCACCGCCGCCGCCCGACTGCCCCGCCCCACCGGCCCGTTCGCCGTGGGCCGCGACGTCGTCGAACTGACCGACCGGCACCGGACCGACCCCTGGGTGCCGGCCGCGGGTCCGCGCCGGCTGATGGTGTCGATGTACTACCCGGCCCGGCCCGGCACGGGCAGGCCGGCCGCGTACATGACCGAGGCCGAGGCCCGGTTGATGATCGAGGGCAAGGCGCCCGGCTCGACCACCCCGCCCAGCCGGATCAGCGGCATCCGGACCTGGTCGCGCACCGCGGCCCGCCCCCTGCACGGACGCTTCCCGCTGGTGGTGCTCTCACCCGGGTTCACCCTGCCCCGGGCCACCCTGACCGGCCTCGCCGAGGACCTGACCAGCCGCGGCTACGTCGTCGCGCTCGTCGACCACACCTACGAGAACACCGGCACCACCTTCCCCGACGGTACGACGCTGCCCTGCGCCATCTGCGAGCAGGGCCCCGGCCGCACCCCGGACGTCGTCGCCCGCAGCCGCGCCAAGGACGTCCGCTTCGTCCTCGACCGACTGACGGGTCGCCGTGCGGACTGGAAGCGTGCCGACCTGATCGACCGGACCCGCATCGGCATGGCGGGCCACTCCCTCGGCGGGACCGCGGCCGCCGCGAGCATGGCCACCGACCGGCGGATCCGGGCCGGCGTGAACATGGACGGCGGCTTCTTCGTCCCGGTCCCGCGGGACGGTCTGGACGGCCGCCCGTTCCTGCTTTTCGGCCAGCCGGACTCGGCCGAGGACGCGTCATGGAAGCAGGCCTGGTCGCGCCTGGACGGCTGGAAGCGCTGGCTGACGGTGACCGGTGCCAACCACCTCACGTTCACCGACGGCCCGCTCCTGGCCGACCTGGCCGGCATCCCGTTCCCGGACGACATCGACCCGCAGCGCTCGGAGCGGCTCACCCGCACCTACGTGGCCGCCTTCTTCGACCGCCACCTGAAGGGGCTCGCCCGGCCGGTGCTGGACCGCCCCTCGACGTCCTTCCCCGAGGTCCACGTCCGCCGGCCCTGAGGCCCGCCCCCGCGCCCCGGGGTGCGGCTGCCGCGGCCCCCGGGCCGTCCCGTCACACCGTCGCCGCGCCGGGCATGCGTGTCCGGCGCGGCGACGGCACGATGGACCACGGCAGCGTACGACCCCGCGGCGCGCGGGGCGTACGACCACCACCGGGCGCGCCGCGACCAATGCGGACCCCAGGAACCGGAGGCGATCGGCCATGCTGGGAGACAGTCCTGCCTTCAGCGGCTACTCGGTCGGCAGCATCGAGAGCGTCAAGGGCTTCTACAGCGACACCCTGGGCCTGCGGGTGGCCGAGGAGAACGGGATGCTGTTCCTCGAGCTCGCCGGGGGCAACCGGGTGCTCCTCTACCCGAAGGACAACCACGAGCCCGCGACGTTCACCGTGCTGAACTTCCCGGTCCCCGACGTCGACCGGGCCGTGGCCGACCTCGGTGCGAAGGGGGTCACCTTCGAGCGGTACGAGGGATTCGCCCAGGACGACCACGGCATCGTCCGCGAGGAGGGCGGCCCGGCGATCGCCTGGTTCAAGGACCCGGCCGGCAACGTCCTCTCGGTGCTCCAGGAGGCCTGACCCGCGCCGGGCCCCGCCCCGCCGTCAGGAACCGCCGGACCGACCGGACGCGGTGCGCAGGGTGGCCGCGACCAGGTCGTGGATGAAGTACTCGCCCGGGGCGCAGTTCTCCTTCAGGCGCGGCAGCTCGGCCGGGCCGAACCAGTCGTATCCGCTGTGCTTGGCCCACTCCAGCGCGGGCCGGTCGAGGTCGCCCGCCACCTCGACCAGGTAGTCGGCCTCGTGCCGCAGCCCGGCGCCGTCGTCCCCGGTCCACGTCGAGACGCCGAGCAGCCGCCGTACCCGGCGCAGCCGCCACCCGGTCTCCTCGCCGATCTCGCGGGCGAGGGCGTCCAACAGGGCTTCGCCCGGCTCGACGTGCCCGCCGACGATGTCCCAGCAGTCAGGGAACAGCCGCCGGTCGGGGGCCCGGCGCTGTGCGAAGGCCCGGCCCGCCGGATCGAGGATCACGGCCCCGACCGCCCACACCTCTCCCGCGCGCGGCACCGGGACCTGCACGCCGGGGTCGACGGCCACCTCGTACTCGTCCGGGGACGCACCCGCGTGCGCGTGATCGCTCGACATGCTCCGAGCCTACGTCGGCGCCCTCAACGGCCGTACGCCGCACGGCACAAGCGCGCGACGGACGGGTCCGCCACCCCGTCGGCGGCCCGGCACAGCCCCCGCATGTCCACGGACCGGGGCGCGGGCGTCCGCGCGGCCGGCGGCTTGCGCTTCCGGTGCCGCGGCGCGGGGCGGGAGGCGGGCGGGCGGACCGCGTGGCGCGGCCGGACCCGGGTGGCGCCTCCCGGCCGGCCGGGTGCGCGGTGCTGCGGGCGGGACCGCCCGGGGGCCGTGCCGCCGGCTTCCTCCGTGCCGGTGCCGGTGCCGGTGCCGGTGCCGGTGCGGGTGCCGGTGCCCGAGGTCGAGATCGAGGCTGAGGTCGAGGTCGAGGTCGAGGTCGAGGTCGAGGTCGAGGTCGCGCCCGTTCCGGTTCCCGGCTGCCCCGGCCCCGTCGCGCGGTCGGGAACCGGTCCCCACTCCTCCCGTGGGCGGTCCGGTCGCGCGGCGCTCCCGTACCCCGCGAGCGGCCGCTGCCCGGCCGGGGCGGGAGCGGGGGCGGGGCCGGGGCCGGCGGCGGGGGAGAGGCTCACGCAGCCGGGCAGGACGAACAGGGCGACGAACAGGGCCATCAGGCCCGCGGTACGACGTGGCACCCGCCCACTGTGCCGCAACCGGAGCGGCGCGGGGCCCGTTCCGGGCGGGCCCCGCACGGAAGGGTGGTCCCGTCCCTCCCCCGGTCGGGCGGCGGGAGCGCCCGGGCCGAGCCCCCGCCGGTGTCCCACGAAAGGGTGGTGGCGGTGTCGACGACACCTCCGGGTGCCGGTGCCGGTGCCGGTGCCGGTGCCGGTGGCGTGGTGTTGGGGATGCTGCCGTGTGCCGCTGGCCGTGGTGCGGGGAGTGCTGCCGTGCGGGGGTGGTCACGGTGCCGAGGACGTCGCCGCGGCCCGTGTCGTGCGGGCCGCGGCCGGCACGGCGGCCCGATAGTGGGGAGCTGTGAGCAGTGACGACGTCTCCCACGAACAGGCCCGGGAGGACCCGGCCGACGCCGGGCGCCCGGACGCGGACCGGGGCACCGACTGGACCGGCGCCGCCGGAGCCCGCGCCTTCGCCGCGGTGACGGCCGACACGGACTGGCTGCTCGGCTACCCGTTCGTCTTCGAGGCGCTCGCCCGTCGCGTCCGCGAGGGCGACGTGCTCGTCGACTTCGGGTGCGGACCCGGCCGGGTGGCCGGCAGCGCCGCGGCGCGGCTCGGCGTCCGGCTGGTGGGCGTGGACACCAGTCCCGAGATGCTGGCCCTGGCCCGCGAACTGGGCACGCCCGGGGCGGAGTACCACCTCGTGGAGAACGGACGGGCCACCGGGCTCCCGGACGCCTGCGCCGACGCGGTCATGTGCAACCACGTGCTCGCCTCGCTGCCCTCCGAGGACGCGGTGCTCGGGGTGTTCGCGGAGGTGCGGCGGCTGCTGCGGCCCGGCGGCCTGTTCGTGCTGCTGAGTACCGACCCCGCCTGCGCCGGCCGCCCGTACGCATCGCTCCGGATCGGCGACGCCGGCCGGGCGTACCGGCCCGGCGAGGAGCTGACCCTGCGCCTGCTGCGTACGGACGGCAGTTGGCAGGAGGTGCGCAACCGCGCCTGGCCGGTCGAGGTCTTCCCGCGCCTGCTCGAACGCGCCCGGTTCCGGGAGGTGGTCCAGCGCCGGCCCACCGTGGACGAGGCGGTCGGCGTAGCCGACGCGGCGCTCGTGCACGGCCGCACCTGGGATGCGGAGCGGGCCTGGCCGCCCCTCGTGGTCACGACGGCGGTCGCCACATGAGCCGCGACGGCGGCGCGGGCGGCGTGCCGTCCGGCGGGGCCGGCGTCGAGCGGTGCGGCCGGCGGCGTAGCCCCGTCGGCCAGGAAGCTCGCCATCCGGCGGGGCACCGAGGTGCACTTGTCCAGGGGCGGGAGCGTGCCGGGGGCCGTGCCCGGCGGCCTGACCGCGGCCGGGGGGCCTAACCGTGGCCCGGGGCATGACCCCGCCCCGGGGGCCTGACCGCGCCCCGGGGCCTGACCGTGGCCTGGGGACCGGGGGCCCGGCCGTTTCCGGTGGCCGGCCCCCGGCCCCGGGAGGCGGCTCAGTGGAAGAGCAGCGAGGCGTCCCCGGCCGCCGTGGTCACCGACCCCGGGCACAGGAAGCTGCCGGAGGTCTTCGCCGCGGTGAAGGCCTGGTTCACGTACTTGCGGGTGGCGCCGTCACGGTTCCAGACGACGTTGGTCACGCGGTAGCGGCAGGAGATGAAGCTCTGCTTGCCGGTGATGTCGATGACGTCGGCCTTGGCCGTGCCGGCCGCGTCGTCGAACGTCACGGCGGGGTTGTTGTTCAGCGACGCGGTGATGCCGCCGCCGCACGCGAGGTTGCCCCCGGGCTTGTTGATGGTGGCGCGGTCGATCGTCAGTGCGCTCGGGGGATTGGCGCTGGTGCGGGCGTTGGTCCACGTACAGGTGTTGCCCGCCACCACGATGACGCCGTCGACCTGCTGGTCGGCCGTGGGCCCCAGGGCGCTCGCCGCGGTGGCGGCGCCGGCGGTGGCGGCGACGAGCAGGGCGGTGACGCACGACAGTTTCGAGATCGTCCTCATGTCGCTCCTTCTGGACACGTCCTTGTGGGGGTGTGCGGAGCCCGGACTCCGAGTCGGGCGGGCGGAGCCGTGCGCGGATCCGGGTGCGTCAAGGAAGGTCCCACAGGGCTCCGCAATTGTCAGGGCCTCGTCAAGTCATTGGCCGGAAGGAGCCGTGCCGCGCGGGCCGGTGGCAGGATCGGTGGGGAGCCCGGCAGGACCCGCGCTGTTCCTCCAAGATCGAGTGACCGAGAATCGAGGGGTCGACGTCCGGTCCGGCCCGCCGAGGGCGGCCGCCGACCGGCGACCCACCGAAGGAGAGTCATGGCCCTGGAGATGCGCAGCCTGTGCGAGAAGTGCACGACCACCGAACTGGCACCGGACGCGGCGGCGTTCATCTGCTCGTACGAGTGCACCTTCTGCGTCTCGTGCGCCGAGGCGATGGACCGCACCTGCCCCAACTGCGGCGGTGAACTGGTGTCCCGCCCTCGTCGCGCCACGGCCGCCGCCGCCTGACCCCGCCGCTGGGCACGGTCGTCGGGGGAGTCGGGGGAGTCGGGGGAGTCGGGGGAGTCGGGCGAGTCGGGCACGGTCGGCGGGGCCGTGCAACCCCCCAGTTCTGCGGGGATCCGTCGCTCTGGTGAGGGGTCTGGCCGGATTCCTATGCTGCGGGCGCAAGCCGACGTACCACCGCACGTCCACCCGGCACCAGCCCGACTCGGAGGTCCTCTTGAGTACGTCCCCGCGCACCCGCCGGCGGTTCGCCGCCCTGTTCGTCAGCCTGTCCGCGACGGCCGCCCTGCTGGGCGCGACGGGCGGCACCGGCAACGCCGCCACGCTCACCCCGGCCACCGCCCCCACCGCCCACCGCGCGCCGCTGGGCGTGGTCGTCGTGGGCAACCCCGGTACGCAGACGAACCTCCAGTACGACGACGTCTACCTGCAGATGACGGTCGGCGGCGGCACGTACCCGTACACCTGGTCCGCGTCGAACCTGCCCCTGGGCACGTCTATCAACGCGAGCACCGGTCTCATCACCGGCATGGCGCGCGGCTCCGGCACGCGCACGGTGACCGTTACCGCCACCGACGCCACCGGCGTCCCCGGCAGCACCACCTTCACCTGGCGCGTCATCCGCGACGCCTGCCCGCGCTGCTGATCCGCGGCGTTTCGTCGCGAGGTCGCGAGGGGTGGGCGTCGGCGAGCGCCCACCCCTCGCGCATGCCCGCAGGGTGTCCTGGTGGGCCCTGCTCTCGTATAGCTACGGCGAACGGACGTGCAGCCCTGTGTGACCGCTGGTGAAGGTCGTTTCCCCGCGCTGGGCCTCTCGTTGAGCTGAACGAGTGACGTCGCGGCAAGGGCGGAGCGGTGCGGCAGGACTGGGAGCCGGAGGACCTGATCGAGGTCTGGATGCTGCTCGAAGACGACATGAAGCGGGTGCGGAACAAGTCCGGGACGACCCGGCTCGGGTTCGCCGTGCAGATCTGCACGGTCTGCTACATCGGCCGGTTCCTGGAAGAGGACCCACTCGCGGTGGCGTGGGAGGTCGTGGTGGCTGTGTCCACTAGAACGGGTTCTGGCACAACTTCTGTGGACCTGTTGCGGAGCGTGACTGGTGACGGCCCCGGTGGCGTGCGCCGCTGAACGATCGTGCAGGCTGGACACATGGCCAGTCGCGTTGAGAAGTACCTCGCCCACCTTGATCGACTTTCCGGAGGAAGGGAGCCCCGCTTCTTCCCTGTCGAGTCGACCAAGCAGGGGCTGCGGGGCGTGACGGAGATCGTTTATGACAACCTGCCGGACGGGCTTCTCACGGCGCTCACCTACGGCTTGTCGCTGGCGGAGCATCCCGATTGGCAGCACGGCTCGCCGGAACTCTGCCTCCTGCGCATGCGCACCCGTGAAGGCATGGCGGTGGCGCGGGCCGAGGGCAAGCTCAAGGGGAAGCAGCCCAAGCTCACCGCCCGCCAGCAGACGCACCTGGTCCAACAGCACCAGTCCGGCGAGCACACCATCGCAGACCTCGCCGAGCTCTTCTCCGTCAGCCGCGCCACCGTCTACCGCGTCCTTGAACGCCACCAGAACGCAGCCACGCCGTCGACTCCCGGTGGGCAGTGACGTGCTGCCCTACGTCTATCAGGTCACCAGGTACGACCCCGCCGACCGCGACCAGCACGGCCACTACGCCGGCCCTGAGGACACGACCTGCGACCACGGGCCGGTCGAAGCCGCCTACCTGCAGGCCGTCGCCGCCTTCGCCGAGGACAGCGGCGTCGACCAGCTGGCCATCCGCGAGCCGCAGCTCGGAGGCCTCGTCCACTTCGGCCTGGAGCCACCGGTCGACGGCTACGGCCTGGCCGGCCTCTTCCCCGCCGGCCCCGCCGGGTTCCACGACGGGGCACTCGTGCCGATCGGGGTCGGCTTGGAACTTGTCCGAGCGATGCTCCGCGACAACGGGGCCTGGTGCCGCCTGGAGGTCGAGGGAGAGTTCACGGTGCACGTCGGCTGGGACCAGTACCTCTACCTCGGCAGCAGCCGGCCCTGCGAAGCCGCGCTGACCCGCACCCGAGCGCTCGGCCTGTTCCCGGAACGCCTGGAGGCATCGCCGTACGACTTCGCCCCCGACGACCCCGCCTACGTGCAGCGCCCGGCCGACGCCGACTTCTGGGCCCGCCTTGGCTGGACCGTCGGCGCCCACCGCGCCACGTTCCTGGAGGAGACCTTCGCCCTCAACGCCTCCCGGTGGCACCGCCTGAGCCGCGACAACATCGAGACCGTCCGCTCCCAGCTGGCTCCACGTGCACAGTTGGCCGTCTGGCCGGACCTGCTCACCGACGTCGACACGGCCGTGGCCGCCCTGCCCGACGAAGGGCTGGTGGAGATCATCTGGGAGACGGAGGACGGGCACATCACCAGCACAGTCGTGGACGAGACCCAGTTCGAGGACGTGACCGCCCGGCTTGCCGGCGCGCGTGCGGCCGGCGTCGTATCCATGTACGCCGGTGAAGATCTCCCGCTGTTCACCGCTGTGCTGCCCGACAGCGACGGGGTACTCCGCGCGCGCTGGCAGACCGAGCCGACACCCAGCGACCGGGACTGGGCGTTCCTGAAGACCCTGCGCCGCGGCCAGGTCGTCACCGGCACGGTGACGTCCATCGCCAGTTTCGGCGTCACCTTCGTGGACATCGGCGGCTTCACCGCGATGATCAACATTCCGGAGCTCTCCTGGCGTCCGATCAACCACCCGTCCGACGTCGTCAGCGTCGGCCAGGAGGTCACGGCCGAGGTCCTCGACGTCGATATGGTCGGGGAGCGAGTGCCGCTGTCGCTTCGAGCAGTGCAGGAAGACCCGTGGCCGCAGGTAGCGCAGAGGATCGGCCAGGTGGTCACAGGGCCGGTCACCAAGATCGTGCCGTTCGGTGTCTTCGTCCGCATCGAAGACCGAGAGGACGGCTTTGCGGGGCTCGTGCACACCGACGAGCTGGATCAATCGCCGCAGGACGTCATCGAGGTCGGCGACGCTCTCACCGTGAAGATCGTGGATGTCGATCTCGTACGGCGCCGCATTGCCCTGTCGCAGAGGCAGGCCGACCCAGGGCGGAACGCTGAGACCCTGACAGCAGCACGTCAGATGGACTGCTGAAAGCTACTTGTCACTTCGTGGCAGCTTCGGGAGTCCAGGGCCGTCATCCAGGAAGAGCCGACTCCGGAAACTGACACTGGACCTCGCGCCCGGCTCAGCCGCGAGCACCACCCTGCGCTACATGTCCGTTTGCCGTAGCTGTACGAGAACAGGGCCTGGTCGTGCGGTGCCCGAAGGCCTCCGGAAATGCGCCGCCGGGGTGGGCGGGCGCGGTCCGCTCCGGCGATCTTCGGGCGTGCCTGTCGCCTCTGCGCCCGTGCCGGGCCACTATCGGTACTCCGCCCCGACAGGAGACCGCATGCCCGGCCACGCCACCGCCCAGCTGATCGGCGACCGCTCGCACCAGTGCGACGCGACCGCCACCTTCACCCACGAGGGCAGGCGGGCGTACGTCCTGCTGGACGGCATCGGCAGCAACGACGAGGTCCGGGCCTGGACGCGCGGCACCGCCCGCCGGCTGGCCGGCGCGGCAGCCCGCTCGGGCGCCGGGGCGGGGCTGCGCGCGGTCCACGCGGCGCTCGCGGCCGAGCCCGCCCGCCGGGTCGAGGGCGCCGAACCGCCCTGCGCGGTCGCCGTGGTGGCCACGACGGAGACCGGCGGCGAGCTGGAGGTGGCCTGGTGCGGCGACTCCCGCGCGTACCTCCTCGAGCCGGACGCGGTGGCCGCCGTACGCCTGACCACCGACCACAACATGCGCCGTCACCTGCTGGAGATGGGCATGGACCCCGGCCCGTACGCCCGCAACGTCGTGACGTCGTTCCTCGGCGACCCGCGTCCCGACCCGCTCATCGACGTCGTCCGGGTGCCCGCGCTCGGCCGGCTGCTGCTGGCCAGCGACGGTGCGTACGAGCCGCTCGAGGACGCGGGGCGGGGTCTGGAAGAGTACCTGCGGGGGCCGGTGCGGCGCGTGGCCCGCGAGCTGGTCGAAGCGGCGGTCGGCCTCGGCACGGGCCATGCGGACAACGCGACCGTCCTGGTCGCGGACCTGGGGTGGGGCTGACCGTCGGGGGCTGGGCTGACTGTGCGCAGGCGCAGCGCGAGACCCCGGGAGACGACGACGGATCCCGGGGTCTCTCTCTGCACTTCTTGCACTTCGCTTGACCGGCCTGTTCAACGACGGCCGGCAGGGGAGGTCACGGCCCGAGCACCACAGATTTCTCCGCGCGGGTCCGCCTCCGGCGTTCGGCGTGGTCCGCGAGGCGCCGCTGGGCATGCGGGCCGGTGCGCGGGGCCGCACCATGGCGGAGGACCCTACACGCGTCCGACCGGCCCCCGCTCCCCGCGGCGGGCCCCCGGACATGGGAGGTGCGTGGGCATGTACGAGATACACGCGGGCCTGGCCGAGGGCGGCCAGCCGGTCTGGCACCTGGTGGTGGCGGGCCAGAACGTGGCCGCCCTGTGCGGTGGCATGCTGGACGCCGGCGCCCCCGACGCCGGTCAGACGTACTGCTCGGTCTGTGTGGACGCCGTGGCCGACTCGGCCCCGGGGCGCGGCCGCTGACGCCCCGCGCCGCGGCTTGTGCCGCCCGCCCCGGGCCCGTGTCCGGCCCGTCCCTCTGGCGCGTCTCCCGGGCCTGTCTCCCTGGCCCGTCTCCCTGGCCCGTCTCCGGGGCCCGATGGGTGCCTCAGACGGCTCCGGTGGCAGCCTGCGCCGGCCTGCCCCGGTGCCGGGCCCATTCGGGTGCCAGGACGGACATGACGGTGGCGTCCACCCGTTCACCCTCCCAGAGCAGTGCGTGGCGCAGGACGCCCTCGGCGACGAAGCCGACCTTCTCGTACGCGCGGCGGGCGCGCGGGTTGAAGGCGTACACCTCCAGCGAGACCCGGTGCAGGCCCAGGCGTTCGAAGGCGTGGCCCACGATCAGGCGCGTCGCCTCCGTGCCGAGGCCGCGGCCGAGGGCGGCCGGAACGAGGCTGATGCGGAAGCCGCAGCTCTCGTTGTCCGCGTCCCAGTCGTTGAGCACGGCCTCGCCGACGACGCGGTCGGACGTCCGGTCGACGACGGCGAGGTCCAGGCGGTCGTCCTGATCGCCGCGCGAGCCGTACCAGGCGCGCAGCCGTTCCGGGTCGGCCGCGTCGTCGCCGTGACTGCCGGTCAGGCGGGTGGCCTCCGGGTCGAGGAACATCGGCAGCAGCGCGGGGACGTCCTCCGCCGTGACCGGTCGGAGCCGGACGACTTCGCCGGTGAGGGTGGGTTTGGTGCGGAAGTCGGGGGTCGCGGCGGAGTCGAGTCCATGATCGTTCATGGTGGCATTCTCTCCGGCCGGGGGGTGGAAGTCGCTTGGATTGCGGCCCGGGGATGTGGATTGCGGCCCGGGGATCGCGCCCCGGGGATTGCGGCCCGTGGGGTGAGTGAGGTGGGGCCCGGGTGTCCGCTCTGCGTGATCCTTACGGCCGGGCGCCTGCCAGCGTGTCCGGGGAACCCGCGTCCGTGGGGCCCGTGCCCTCGGGCCCTGTGACTGCAGGAGCGGTGGGGGCGGGTGTGTTCCCCGCGGTCGGGCTGCCTGCGGATCCGGTGTCGGCGGGCGCCTTGGCGGCGCGGCGCGCCAGTGCGTCGGCGTCGGTCCGGGCGTCGTACGTGAACAGCTTCGGCAGCAGCGCGGCCAGCACCGCCACCGACGCCACGCACGCCACCCCGCCCGTCCAGAAGGCGGCCCGCGTACCGGTCCAGCCCGCCATCGTGCCCGCGCGCACCTGGCCGAGCTGCGGTCCGACGCTGTACGACAGCACCTCTATGCCCGCCAGCCGCCCGCGCAGTGCGTCCGGGATGGTCTGGTTCCAGATGGTGGCCCGGCCCAGTCCGCTCAGCATGTCCCCGGCGCCCGCGACGGCGAGGCACAGCAGTACCAGCCAGATGTTCGCGGACCAGCCGGCGGCGGCGACGGCCAGGCCCCAGAGCGCCGCGCCGCACAGCACGAGCAGGCCGTGCCGGCGGATCTTCGACGTCCAGCCGCTGGTGAGGCCGAGGAGCAGCGATCCGACGGCCCCCGCCCCGTACATGAGGCCCAGCGCCCACACGGCGTCCAGCTCGTCGGCGAGGAACGGGAAGATCGCGTTGGGGAAGGCGAAGAACATCGCCGCCAGGTCCACTGCGTACGTGCCCAGCAGCACCGGCCGGCTCCAGGCGTAGCGCGCGCCCTCGGCGATGCCGCGCAGCGACGGTCGTTCGGCCCCGTGTGCGGGCGGCGCGGGGGAGAGGCGGGAGCACAGCAGGACCGAGACCGCGAAGCCGGTCGCCGTCACGGCGTACGCGGCGGCGTAGCCCGCGTAGGCCACGACCAGACCGGCGAGCGCCGGGCCGGCGATCGCGCCGATGTTGTAGCGGATCGAGTTGAGGGCGGCGGCCGCCGTCATCTGGTCGTGCGGCACGATCCGGGCCATCAGGGAGTCGAGGGCCGGGCGTTGCAGGCCCGCCAGTCCGGACACGCCGGCGGCCACCACGTACAGCGGCCACAGCAGCGGGTCCGGCAGCAGGGCGTTGACCAGCAGGACCAGGGCGAGCACGCCCAGGGCGGCCTCGGTGAGGAGGATCAGCCGCCGCCGGTCGACCGCGTCCGCGAGCGCGCCGCCGTACAGTCCGCAGACCACCAGCGGTACGAGCTCCACGGCGCCCATCGCGCCGACCGCGAGCGGCGATCCGGTCAGGCCCTTGATCTGCAGCGGTAGCGCGATCATGGCCATGAACGAGCCGAGGAACGTCACCGTGCCCTGCCAGAACAGCAAGCGGAAATCGCGGCTGGAGCGCCAGGGGGCCAGGTCGGGCAGGAGCGCGGTCAGGCGGCGGGGATTGCTCACAACGGGCCATGGTCCCGGGTGCCCGCGGTGCCCCGCAAACGATTAATCCGGGGAAGGGTGGGTTTGTGTTCTACCTGTGGACCGGCTCCGGAGAGCGGGTCAGGGGCCCCGCCGGGGCGCGGCCGTCCGGACGTGCTCAGACGGCGGCGGGGAAGGGGTCCGGCGCCAGCCAGGTCGGGGCGTCCGCGCAGTGGGGGCAGTCCGCCGGTTCGAGGCTGCGTTCGAGCAGCGTGCGCCGGCGGGCGCCGACCGACTCCGCGACGGGTGCGCCGATGTCCGCGCAGAACGCACGGACGCGGTCGGCGCGGTCCGGTCGAGGTCGGATCCGCCGCCACACCGTCGGGAGCACGGCCAGCAGGGCGAGGGCACCGAGGGCGGTCCCGGCGGCCGGCAGGTCGTCGGGGCCGTACGGTGCGAGGTCCGTGAGGAGGCCGAGCAGCATCCCGTAGTGGACCGCCGCGTAGTAGAGGTAGAGGACCGTCACGAGACAGCCGGCGGCGCCGCGTTCCCGTGCCTGCGCCCAGCGGGGCAGGTTCCGGGTGTACGCCAGGGCGAACGCCTGGAACTGCACGGGCAGTCGGCCGTTCGCCACGAGGTGGCCGAGCCGCACGGGGTAGTGGCGCCCCCGGACGAGGTCGAGGAGCAGGGCCGGGGCCCGGCGGTCGGGCGTGCGCCCGGGGTCGCGGCCGGCCGCGGTGGGCCGCACCTCGCCCTCGGCGTCCACCTCGACGAGTCCGGCGGCCAGCAGCTCGGCCGCCGCGGCCACCACCGCCTCGTCCTGCCGGTCCGTCAGGAGCAGGGCGTAGTACGGGTCGACGCCGTGGGCCGCCAGGCGCCGGGCGACGAGCCGGTTGCGCCACCACCGCGCCGCCCACAGCAGCGCGAGGGCCGCGCACGGTATCAGCGCCGCGCGCAGCGACAACCTGATGAGCTCCGAGTGGTCCACCCGCCGAGGCTAGGCCGGTCCCCGCTCCCCCGTCGAACGGATTGCCCGACGCCACCCGTGGCCGACGGCTGCCGGCCACGGGGTCCTCACGGCCTCACTGCGCGCGGCCGAAGCAGCGCTCGAGTTCCGCCAGGTCGTAGAAGCGGCTGCCCGGGGCGACCGGGCGGCAGGAGGGCTTGAAGGCCGTCGCGCGCTCGTTGTACAGCATCCGCACGAGGTGCCGCGGGGCCTTGGCGGGGGTCCCGGCGGCGTCGGGGGCGGTCCGGGTGGCGTCGGGGGTGGTCCGGGCGTACAGCTCCCACTGGACGTTCACCGCCATCGGGGCCACCCGCTCGCCGCGCCAGTCGTTGTTGTCGTAGGAGTACGGCTCGTCGGCGGCCGCGGGCAGCGTGCTGCCCGGCAGGCCGAGCTGCACGGCCAGCGGGATCAGCTCCTCGGCGTGGGTGAAGCGCAGTGCGGCGGCGTTGTCGCTGCGTCCCGCCGCTTTGGCCTCGACCTGTGCGAAGAGGTCGTCGAGCAGGACGCCCGCCATGCCGTAGGTGATCGTCCGGCCGCGGAAGGCGGGCCCCTTCTCGTAGAACTCCTCGGCGTCGTCGAGGTACGCCAGCCACTCGGCGTCCCGGGGCGTCAGGAACGGGTCGAGGTCCACGTCCGGCGCCTCGTCCGCGAGGTCGGGCGCCGAGCTGTACAACGCGTGCAGGGACCGGGCGAACGCCACCCGGTCCGCGGCCGGCAGCGCGGCGGCGAACTCCTCGTCGAACAGCCGGGAGGCGACGTGCGCGGCCGTCCGGCCGGTCCGCGGGTCGGCGTCGATGCGGGCCAGCACCGCGGCCAGGTCGGGGTCGCCGGCGACGTACGCCTGGTAGTCGGCGTTCTGCGGCTGCTTGTGGAAGTACAGCAGGTTCTTGTCCGTGACCGGGGCCTGCACCAGACCCGCCAGGCCCGGGTCGCCCGCCGTCAGCCCGTCGGTGAACGAGCGGCCGCTGGCCACGGCCCGGGCCTGGCCCGAGGTCCTGACCTCGATCGGCTCGTGGCCGGCGACGGCCGCCTCGAACAGCCGCGGCAGCCGCCCGTGGAGCCGCTCGGCCATCTCCCGGTGCTCGCGCGCGCCGCGGCCGGACAGGGTGCCGTACCCGAGTGCCGCCGCCGCGGCGCCGAGCGCGCGCACCTGGGGGAGCAGCCGCTCGCCGAGGTAGGTCAGGGCGCCGGTGGCGTGCGCGGACTCCAGCGGCCGGAGCACCGCCTCCGCGTCCTCGCCGTCGGACATGGCCCGCGAGCCGTGCCGGGCGACGACCTCGGCGAAGACCGGGGTGTAGCCGCGCGGCGCGGGCGGCAGGTCCTCGGGGTGCTGCTGGGGCGCGTACGGGGTCTTCGTCCCGTAGAAGTGGGGGCGGCCGGCGTGCACGGGCCGGTCGAGGTCCTGTGCCGAGGCGCTGCTGCCCGCGGTCGCGACGGCGAGCAGGGCCACGGCGGAGGCGACACCGCGGGAGATGGTGCGGTTCCGGTTCACATGGGGTCCTTCGGGCGGAGGGACGCTGATGTCTTCAGCGCGCACGCACCCTCACCGGCGCGGGGGACGACCCGCCCACGCACCGGTGTGATCTTCGTGATCCTGGAGTGAACAAGTGAACAACCCGTGCGGACGCGGGATCCGGCCCGGGCTCCGCACGTTCTCGCGTCAGGGGGCGATCGGCAGCTGCCGCTTGTGCTCGGTGCGGTGGTAGCGGTCCACGATGGCCCTGAAGGCGGGCTCGCCGACCGGCTTGCCCTCCAGGAAGTCGTCGATGTCGTCGTACGTGACGCCGAGCGCGTCCTCGTCCGGCTTGCCCGGGTCGAGCGTCTCCAGGTCGGCGGTCGGGGTCTTCCAGACCAGCTCGGCGGGCGCGCCGAGGGCCTCGGACACGGCCCGTACCCGGCGCTTGGTCAGACCCGTCAGCGGTACCAGGTCCGCGGCGCCGTCACCGAACTTGGTGAAGAATCCGGAGATCGCCTCGGCGGCGTGGTCGGTGCCCACCACCAGGCCGTCGTGGGCGCCGGCAACCGCGTACTGGGCGACCATGCGCTGGCGGGCCTTGATGTTGCCGTGGACGAAGTCCTGGTGGTGCGCGTCGCGGAAGGCGGTGCCGGCGGCCAGGGCGGCCTCCAGCGCGGCGTCGCTGGCCGGCCGCACGTCCACCGTCAGGACCCGGTCGGCCCGGATGAAGTCCAGCGCCAGCTGCGCGTCCTTCTCGTCGGCCTGGGTGCCGTACGGCAGGCGCATCGCGAAGAACGTCGCCTCCCGGCCTGTGGCGCGGACCCGCTCGACCGCGAGCTGGCACAGCCGGCCCGCGGTCGTGGAGTCCACGCCGCCGCTGATGCCCAGCACCAGGGAGCGCAGGCCCGACTCGAGGAGCCGGTCGGCGAGGAAGGCCACCCGGCGCTCGATCTCCTGCTGGGCGTCGAAGGTCGCGGGCACCTGGAGATCCCGGGCGATCTCCTGCTGCAGGGTCATGGGCGCCAGGTCGGTCACGGTGGTTCCTCCGTCGGTTCTGCGGTCGGTTCTGCGGCCTGCTGAGGTCCGTAGGGGGAACTCTAGAGGAGGACCGCTGAGGTCACGCCGGGGAGCCGGTCGGGGAGCTTGCGGGAGCGGGTCAGGGAGCCGGGCGGGTGCCCTCCGTGGTCGCGAGCAGGAGGGAGTTGAGGGTCGGGTAGTCCAGGCCGCCCTCCAGGCTGGTGGTGGTGCCCTCCGTGAGCAGCTCCCGCGCGGCGCGCGCGGCCAGTCCGTACGCCGCCTCGGCGAGCGCCGCGCCCGCGCTGATCCTGGCGGCACCGGCGGCGGCGAGCTCGGCGACCGGTAGGCTGCCGGGCCCGGCGGACACGTTGACCGGCACGGGCGAGGCCGAGGTCAGGGCCCGCACCTCGTCGGCGCGGAGCGTGCCGAGGACGAAGACGCCGTCGGCGCCGGCGGCCGCGTACGCGTGGGCCCGCTCCAGGGTCTCCGGCAGCCAGCGGTCGCGCGTACCGGCGGGCAGGAGGCGGTGGGTGTCGATGCGGGCGTTGAGGTACAGCGGGACGCCCGCCGCGTCCGCCGCGGCGCGGGCGGCGGCGAGCCGCTCGGTCTGCTCCGCCACGGGGCGCAGTCCGTCCTCCAGGTTCACGCCGACGATCCCGACGGCCAGCACGCGGCGGACGGTCTCGGCCACCCCCTCGGGGTCCTCGGCGTACCCGGTCTCGATGTCGGCGGTCACCGGGATGTCGACGGCCTCGGCGATCCGGCCGAGTGCGGCCAGCGCCTCGTCGCGCGCGAGGTGGCCGCCGTCGCCGTGGCCGAGGGACCAGGCGACACCGGCGCTGGTGGTGGCCAGGGCGGCGGCGCCGGCCCCGGCCACCAGACGGGCGGAGACGACGTCCCAGGCGTTGGGGAGGACGAGGGGTTCGCCCGGGACGTGCAGCGAGCGGAAGAAGGCGGCGGTGGCGGCGGTCCGGGCGGTGTCCGAGGTCCGCGTGCTGGGGGTGGGGGCGGCGGTGGCGGGGGCAGCGGTGGTGGCGGGGGCCGTGGTGGCGGCGGTGGGCCCGGTGGTGTTCGTGGTGTTCGTGGTGTTCGTGGCGCTCATGGTGTTCGTGGCGTTCATGGTGTTCGGCACGGTGCGGTTCCTCCTCACGAGAAGTCCAGCGACCCGGTGCGGGTCCGCTTGAGCTCGAAGAACCGGTCGTACCCGGCCAGCAGCCGGACCCCGTCGAAGACGCGCAGTGCGTCCTCGCCCCGCGGGATCGCGGTGAGCACGGGGCCGAAGAACGCCGTGCCGTCGATGTGCAGGGTGGGCGTGCCGACCTCCTCGCCGACCGGGTCCATGCCCTGGTGGTGGCTCTTGCGCAGCGCCTCGTCGTAGTCGGTGCGGTGCGCCGCCGCGGCGAGCTCCACCGGCAGTCCGGCCTCGGCCAGCGCTTCTCGGATCACGGCGTCGTCGGCGGGCCGGTCGGCGTCGTGCAGCCGGGTCCCGAGGGCGGTGTACAGGTCGCGCAGCACGTGCTCACCGTGCTCCTGCGCCGCCGCGATGCAGACCCGCACCGGCCCCCAGCCGGTCTCCATGAGGCGCTGGTAGCGCTCGGGGAGGTCCTCGCGGCCCTCGTTGAGTACCGACAGGCTCATGACGCGGAAGGTCAGGTCGAGCTCACGCTGGCGCTCGACCTCCAGGATCCAGCGCGAGGTGATCCAGGCGAACGGGCAGATCGGGTCGAAGTAGAAGTCAACGGTGTTGGTCACGCTGCCGAGCCTAGGCAGCTACTGGCCTCCCCAGTAGGGCCAATCCGATGCCGTGACCTTGGTCCATTCGACCGTCCGGCCTGCCCGTGCGTGAGCCTGCGGCCCCGGGCGGTCGGGGGCCGGCAGGGCGGGGCACCGGGTTCGCCGGCGCCCGGGCGCCACCACGGGCGCCCGAGGGTTCGCAGGCGCGGGCGGAGGTCACTTCTTGGCGTGCTCGCCCACGTAGAAGAGCAGCCACACGAAGCCGGCGAACAGGTGCGTGCCGAAGATGTAGAAGAACGCGCGCAGCGCCACCCCCCTCTGCAGCCACCTCTCATGCCGCTCGGCGGCGCCGTCTCCGGGCTGGTCGGCCTTCACTCCGTCGGCTCCTCGCCTCGTTCGGTCAGTGCGGAACGCCACAAGTCTATGGGGCCGCCTCCTCCCGGCCCCCGGCCGCGGGGCCGGCTCCTCCCGGCCCCCGGCCGCGGGGGCGCCTCCTCCCGGCCCCCGACCCCGGGGGCGTTTGACAGCGGGGCGGACCTGGATCCATGCTTTCACTACTCAATTAGTGAAAGCATGGAAGGTGGACGTGGTCGAGTACCAGATCGACCGGTCGAGCGGCGTCGCGGCGTACGTGCAGATCGTGCGCCAGACCGAGCAGGCCCTGCGCATGGGCACGCTCCAGGTCGGCGACAGGCTGCCGACCGCCAAGGAGGTCGTCGAGGCCACCGCCATCAACCCCAACACCGTGCTCAAGGCGTACCGCGAGCTGGAACGGGCCGGCCTCGTCGAGGCCCGGCGCGGCCTCGGCACGTTCGTCAGGCGATCGCTGGCGCGCCCCGGCACGGAGGCGGACTCCCCGCTGCGTGCGGAGCTCGCCGCGTGGATGGCGCGGGCCCGGGCGGCGGGACTGGACCGGGCGGACATCCTCGCCCTCTTCACCGCTGCCCTGGACGACACGAACACCACACAGGAGGACGCATGACCGGGACCACCGGGCCGGCCGCACTGCGCGCCACAGGACTCGGCTACCGGTACCGTGCGCGCGGCGCCTGGGCGCTGCGGGACTGCGAGCTCGACCTGCCGCCGGGCCGGATCACCGCCCTGGTCGGCCGCAACGGCGCGGGCAAGAGCACCCTGCTCCATCTGGCCGGGGGCCTGCTGAGCCCGGCCGCGGGCGAGGTGCGGGTACTGGGCGCGGCACCGGGCACCGACGAGGCGCGCGCCCGGGTCGCGCTGCTCACCCAGGAACAGCCGCTCTACCCGCGGTTCACCGTGGCGGACACCCTGCGCCTGGGCGCCCGGCTCAACCGCTCGTGGGACCAGGGCGCGGCCGAGCGGACCGTACGGGAGGGCGACATCCCCCTGACCGCCCGGGTGGGGGACCTGTCGCCGGGTCGGCGGGCCCGGGTGGCGCTGGCCCTCGCCCTCGGCAAGCGCCCCGAACTGCTGTTGCTGGACGAGCCGCTGGCCAACCTCGACCCGCTCGTCCGCGGGGAGATCATGGCCACGCTGATGGCCGAGGCCGCCGAGCGCGGCACGAGCATCGTGCTCTCCTCGCACGTGCTGGCCGAGCTGGAGCAGACCTGCGACTGGGTGGTGCTGCTCCGCGAGGGCCGGGTCGCGCTCAGCGGCGACGCCGACGACCTGCGCGAGGGTCATGCCCTGGTCACCGGACACCGCGACGGTGTCGCGGACCTGGCCGACCACACCGTCGTGCACAGCCGCACGACCGGCCGGCAGCTGACCGCACTCATCCGCAGAAACGGTTCGCTGGGCGGTGACTGGCTGGAGCGGCGGCCCACTCTGGAGGACGTGCTCCTCGGCCACCTCCGTGCGGGCGGCGATCCGGGGTGCGGTGGGGACGGCGGGCCCGGTGGGGATAGCGGGTCTGGTGGGGTCGGCGGGCCCGGTGGGCCCGGCGTACATGACGAGAACGACGCGCACGGCGTGCGCGGCACGAACGACAAGGATGCGGAGTGAAAGGCTCCTTCTGGCTGGCCTGGCGCCAGCAGCGCGCACTGGTCCTGACCGCGGCGGCCGTCCTGGCCGCGGCCGCTGCGACGGCGGTGCGCTCCCGCTCGGGCATGCTGTCCGACCTGGACAGCGGCCTGTTCGCCCACTGCGACCCCGGCCCCCTGTACTGCACGGGCCCGGACGGCATGCCCCTGCAGCTCGACGTCCAACCGCTTGAGCTGCTCGGCTGGTTCAACATGGCCCTGCCGGTCCTGATCGGCATGTTCTGGGGCGCACCGCTGCTCGGCCGGGACCGGGAACTGGGCACGCACCGCATGGTGCTCTCCCAGGGCGTCGGCCGAACCCAGTGGTTCGCCGCACGGCTGGCCCTGGCCGCCGCGAGCGCCGTGGCCGTCTCCGGCCTGCTGGCCCTGCTGTTCACCTGGTGGTGGAGGCCGGCGGCCGACCGCAGCTACGGCATCTTCTGGTACGGGGCCGCGGCGCTGAGCGGGTCGGGCCCGCGCACCGTGGCCGCCGCCCTCTTCGGCCTGGCCGTCGGCACCCTCGCCGGCCTGCTGGTCCGCCGGGTGATGTCCGGCATGGCCCTGACGCTGCTGGTCACCGCGGCGGTCGTCGGATTCCTGGAGTGGGCCCACAAGACACGGCTGTTCGTGGCACCGCACGTGTACGTCACCCCCGGGTCCGTGCCCAAGGTGCCCATGGGGGACAAGTGGTCGGCCGGGCACTACGGCATGATCAACGCGTCCGGCGGGCGGGAGGGCATCGAGAACTGCCCCTTCCCCTCCAGTCCCGAGCTGGAGCGGTGCATGAGCCGGCACGGGTACGTCTCCCGCTTCTACGAAGCCAACCCCGTCTCCGACTACTGGACCTTCCAGTGGACCGACACCGCCCTGCTGGGCGGACTCGCCGCGGTCCTGCTGCTCGTCACGACGCTGCTGCTGCGCCGGCGGGTCTGACCGCCGTACGCCCGGCCGCGGTTCGCGGGGGTGACCGGGGCGGCGCCCGGGAGGCGCCGCCCGTGCCGGCCGCCTGAGTGGCGTCGCCGATTCCGGCTGCCCGGGCGGGGCCGGCTGTGCCGGCTGCCTGAGTGGCGTCACCGATGCCGGGTGCCCGGGCGGGGCCGGCTGTCCCGGTCGCCTGTTCCGGCTGCCCGGGAGGCGCCGCCTGTCCCGGCCGCCTGCGCGGTGCCTCCGGGCCCTGCCGCTCCGCCTCGTCCCGCCTCACCTCGTCTCCTCATCTCCCACCCCACGTTTCTCATCAGCACCGAGCAAGGAGGTCGCTTCGGCATGCCCGAAAACGCCAGGTCCCCGAAGAAGCTGAACAGCAACCGCTCCGCCCTTACCCACAAGGTCGGCTACGCGCTCCGCAACCCGGGCCGCGTCGCCCCGTACCTGCGCCGCGCCACCCGCGACGCGCTGCTGCGCCGCCAGTTCGGCGACGACCACGTCGCCTACTACCGGGCCGTCATGGCCTCCGACACCAAGCGCAACCCGGAGGCGGCCGTCGGCAGCCGCACCCATGACCGCTGGCTGGCCCTCGGGCAGATGCAGTACGAGTACCTCGTGGAGCACGGGCTGCGCCCGGAACACCGCATGCTCGACATCGGCTGCGGCAACCTGCGCGGCGGCTGGCGCTTCATCGGGCACCTCGACGCCGGCAACTACTACGGCATCGACATCTCGCCGGACATCCTCATAGCCGCGAAGCGGACCCTCACGGAGCGCGGGCTCCAGGGCAAGCTCCCGCACCTGACCATCACGGACGACCTCACGCTCGGTTTCCTGCCGGACGGCCACTTCGACGTCGTCCACGCCCACAGCGTCTTCTCCCACTCGCCGCTTCCGGTGATCGACCAGTGCCTCGCGCACGTGGGACGCGTACTGACCGACACCGGGTTCTTCGACTTCACCTTCGACCGCACCGAGGGCGCCGAGCACCAGGTGCTCCGCGAGGACTTCTACTACCGCACCGAGACGCTGCTCGCGCTCGCCCGCGCGCACGGGCTGCACGCGCGGTTCATGGACGACTGGGAGGAGCGGCCGCACGGCCAGTCGAAGATACGGGTCAGCCGAGCACCGCTGCCGGGCGGCACCCGTTGACCCACGCCGCCCCGAGCCGCGCTTGCGCCCCCGAGCCACCGGCGCTCCCGTGAAAGCCCCCGTGAAGACCCCGTGAAAGCCCCCGTGATGCCGCCTCCCGTACGCCCGCCCGGCCGGCCTCCCGTGCCGGTGCCTGGGCCGCTCCCCGGGCGCCCGCCCGCGCCGGTACCCGATCGGCCGCCGGACGCGTCACCGGATCCGTCACCCGGTCCGTCCCCCGACGCGTCACCCGCTCCGGCGCCCCGCTCGCCGTCCCGTTCGCCGTCCCGTTCGCTGACGGCGGCCCTCCCCGCCGCCCTGGCCCTCGCGCTGGGTCTGTGGGGGATCACCCGCCGGGGATCGCTCTGGCGCGACGAGGCCGCGACCTGGCAGGTCGCCCACCGCAGCCTCACCGAACTCGCCCGCATGCTCGGCGAAGTGGACCTCGTCCACGGTCTCTACTACGCCCTCGTCCACGGGGTGTTCGCCGTCGCCGGCGACTCGCTCACCGCACTTCGGCTGCCCTCCGTCCTGGCCATGACCGTCGCGGCCGCCCTCACCGCCGACCTGGGCGCACGTCTGGCCGGCCGCTGGGCGGGCCTGGGCGCCGGGCTCACCGTCGCGCTGCTGCCCCCGATGCAGCAGTACGCGCAGGAGGGACGGCCGTACGCCCTGGTCACGGCTGCGGTCGCGCTTGCCACCCGGCTGTTGGTGGCCGGGCTGGACCGACCGCGTGCCCGCGCCCTCTGGGCCGGCTACGCCGGTGCGGTACTGGCGGGCGCGCTGCTCAACTGGTTCTCCCTGCCGGTGCTGTTGGCGCACGCCGTCACGCTCGTGACGGTCCGGCCGCCGAGAGCGGTGACGCTGCGCTGGCTGCTCGCCGCGGGTGCGGCGGTGCTCGGTGCCGGGCCGCTGGTGTGGGCGAGCCGGAGCCAGTCGGGCCAGGTGTCGTGGATCCGGCCGGTCGACGGGCTCACGCTGGCCGGGGTCGCCGCCGGGCTGCTCCTGGTGGCGGGCTGCGCCGTGCTGCCGCGCGCCCGGCGGCCCTGTCCGGGCCGCGTGGGCGGTACGGGCGGCGCCGCGGGACGGCGGCCGAGCCTCGCCGCGGTGGCGGTGCCGCTGGGTGCCGTGCCGCAACTCGCGCTGCTCGCCGCCTCGTTCGCCGTACAGCCGCTGTACCTCACCCGGTACGTGCTCTACGCCGGGCTCGGGACCGCCCTGATGGCCGGCGCGCTGCTCGCGGAGCTCGCCGCGCGGTCGCGCGTCCGACCGGGGGCGTACCTCGGCGTGGCCACGGTCCTCGTGTTCCTCGCCCTGCTGCCGGTCGAGCTGCGGCTGCGCGGTGCCGAGGGGCGGGTGGACGACGTCCGGGCGGCCGCCGCGAGCGTGGCTGCCGTCCGCGGGGCGGGCGGCGGGGTGCTGTTCGTACCTGCCGCCCGGCGGGACACCGCCCTCACGACGCCGGACGCCTTCCGGGGACTTCGCGACCTCGCGCTCGGCCGCGGCCCGGTGGAGTCCGGCACGCTCCACGGGATCGAGGCCGGTCCGCGGGACGTCGCCCGGGCGATGCGGTGCGAGAGAAGGGTGGTCCTGGTCGCCGATGATGTGGGGGTCGGGTTGGGGGCGGGGGCGGGGGCGCGTGCCGGTGCCAGTGCGGGCGTGGGTGCGGGTTCGGGTGCGGGTGCGGGCGTGGGTGCGGGTTCGGGTGCGGGCGCTCGGGTGCCGGGCAACAGTCGGGATCGGGTCAAACTTCGGCTCCTGGAGGAGGAGTTCATCGTTCGCCACACGGCTGTGGGCGGCGGTCGGAGTGTCACCGTGTACGAGCGTCCTGGGGCGGTGGGCCCGTCGTGCCGCACTCCTGCTCCCGGCGCGGTCAGTCCGGCAGTTCGTCCGCCAGCAGGTCCATGAGCAGGCCGTCGTGCCAGGTTCCGTCAGCGCCGCGCTCGTACTGGCGCATGATGCCGACGGGCCGGAAGCCGACCTTGGTGTAGCAGCGGATGGCGGGGGTGTTGTCGGCGGCCGGGTCGATGACGAGGCGGTGGAATCCGTGGTCGTGGACGAGGTGGCGGGCGAGCGTCCGCACGGCGTCCGTGCCCAGCCCCCGGCCGTGCACGGCCGGGTCCAGGAAGAGGTCGATGCCTGCGTGCCGGTAGTCGGGCTCGTCCTCGGCGTGCCACTGGATCATGCCGACGATCGTGCCCCGGTGGCGGATCGTCAGGCAGGTGACGTCCGGGTCGGCGAGGTCCTCGGCGACCTCGCCGGCCAGGTCCGCGCCGCCGCGCCAGCGGGCCCGGACCTCCGGCGTGGCCCGGATGGCGGCCAGGGCGGGCACGTCCTCGGCGGTGGCGGGGCGCAGCTCGAGCGCGTCGCCGTGCAGTACGGTCATCGGGCCAGCCTAGGCCCGGGCCGCCGGCTACGGCAGAGCAGGACGCGTTGAGGCCGGGCGTGGATGCTTCCGGCTGTACGGGGTACGCGAGCGCGGACGACGAAGCACTCAGGCAAGGGACACCAGCCATGACTCAGGACCCTGAAGCGGTGGGCGAGCCGCACGAGCCGACTCCCGCCGAGCACGAGGCCCGCGACCGGGTCCGTCGCCGGGCCACCGGCATGACGCACCACCAGGCCGCAGAGGCCCTCGACGAGGCGAGGCACGCAGCGGGCGAACTCGTGGACGCGGATGCGGATGTGGATGCGGATACGGACGCGGATACGGACGCGGATGCGGATGCGGATGCGGATGCGGACGCAGGCATCGCGGCCGAGGTCGCGGAATGGCAGCGGATCACCGACCTGCTCTTCGACCACGGCGGGCCGTACTCGGTAGAGGCCGACGCGTACGTGCAGGGCGAGCTCACCGCACGCCGTGACGGCCGGTAGCTTTGCAGCCTCCCTTACCCGACGTGGCGGCACTGTGGTGTGCCGGCCGGTGTCGGGGTGGGCTCGCTTCGTGGGGCCGTCCCGTGGTGTGTGGGTCCCCTCGGCGCTTGACAGGGGCGGCCTGCAGGCCTCCCCCAGCTACCGCTGGGAGGTACCCCCAGCGGCAGGCCC
>NZ_JOGB01000011.1 GCF_000719335.1 Streptomyces sp. NRRL S-87 | reverse complement strand
GCCCTGGCCTTCGGCCACCCTCGGCCCGGGCCTGCCTCCGGTCCAGCCTGCCACCCCTGTCAAGCGCCTCCCCCACACACCACGCGACCCACCAGGCACGCCAAGGACGTGTGGACCCGGTGCGTTCGGGGGGAGCCGGACGCCTCTGTGGGCGGGGTGCCTCAGACGGCCCGGTACCTCACCGGCTCGCCCGGCGCGCTGGTCGGGACCGGCTCCGCCAGTCCGAGCTTGACCAGTCGGCGCAGGTGCGCCTCCGCCTCGGAGACGGCGATGTTGCGGGACCCGTACGGGATCTGGTCCCACGGCCGGTTCCACTCCATCCGCTCCGCCAGGGTCCACGGCGTGACCGGGTCGCTCAGCAGGTCGAGGAGTCCGCGCAGCCGTTCCTCGTGGTGCGCGAGCAGTTCGCGTACCCGTGCCGGGGCGTCGGTGAAGGCGTACTGGTGGGCCGGGAGCACCTCCGCGGGGCCGAGGCGGCCGATGCGTTCGAGGGAGTCGAGGTAGTCGCCGAGAGGGTCGGTGGCGCGGGTGTCCTCCGGGTCCTCGTACAGGCCGATGTGCGGGCTGATCCCGGGCAGCAGGTGGTCGCCGGAGAAGAGCCGGCCGCGGCCGGGCAGCCCTGCCGGGTGCTCCTCCTCCAGGTGCAGGCACACGTGCCCGGGGGTGTGCCCCGGGGTCCAGACGGCGCGCAGCCGGCGGCCGGCCAGGGGCAGCAGCTCGCCCGGGACGATCTCCCGGTCCGGGACCGCGGCCCGCAGCCCGGGCAGGGTCCGCATGCGGTCGGCGGCGCGGGCGGCGCGCAGCGGGCCGACGTGCTCCTCGGGGGCGCCGGCGGCGGTGAGCTTGGCGGCGAGGTAGTCGAGCCAGACGGCGGGTTCGGCGGACCGGGTGCGCTGGACCACCTCGATGTCGGCCGGGTGCATCGCGATCCAGGCACCGGAGGCCTCGCGGACCCGGCCGGAGAGGCCGTGGTGGTCGGGGTGGTGGTGGGTGATGA
The DNA here is from genome assembly GCF_000719335.1 of Streptomyces sp. NRRL S-87. GTDB lineage: Bacteria > Actinomycetota > Actinomycetes > Streptomycetales > Streptomycetaceae > Streptomyces. The sequence goes on along the minus strand of NZ_JOGB01000011.1, from coordinate 122,454 downwards.
CCACGCCGTGCACGTCGGCCACGGCGATGCCGAGCGCGCCGAGGCCGGCGGTGAGGGCGTCCCAGGCGGCGGGGTCGTCCCAGCCGGTGTCGACCAGGACGGGGCCGCGGTCGGTGTGGAGGACGTGGACGAGCGTGTGGCCGAGGGGGTTGTCGGGGATCGGTACGCGCAGGGCGTGGACGCCGCCGCCGTGGTCGATGACGTCGGGTGCCGCGACGCCTTCGGGTGCTGCGCCGCCTTCGGGTGCTGCGTGCTCCGTCATGCCGGGTCCCCCCGTCGCCTGGTGCCGGCGGTGCTGTCGTACCGCGCTGTCACACCTGTTTCGAGAACTGGTTTCAGTAGTAGCCCAAGTCGACCATCGATGGCCACTGTCCGTGGCGTCGGGTCGCTCGGTGCGGGGCGGCTTCCCCGGCGGTCCACAGCGGTCACGTCCCATCCGTGGACTAGTAGAACTAGAACTGGTATCAGTTCTGAAATCCCGTCAGGACAGTGACGGCACCGGGCCGCAGGAGGCATCAGCCATGACCGAGCTCGTGGAACACGGACAGCTGTTCATCGGCGGCGCGTGGGCCGACCCGCTGGGCGGCGACACCATCGAGGTCGTCTCCCCCCACACCGGACAGGTCTTCGGACGCGTCCCGCACGCCTCCGCCGCCGACGTGGACGCGGCCGTCGCCGCCGCCCGCCGGGCCTTCGAGCAGGGCCCATGGCCGCGCGCGACCCTGGACGAGCGCATCGCCGTCGTGACGCGCATCAAGGACGCGATCGCCGTACGCCACGAGGAGATCGCCCGCTCCATCAGCGCGCAGAACGGCTCCCCCTACTCCTGGAGCATCCTCGCCCAGGCCCTGGGCGCGATGATGGTCTACGACTCCGCGATCAAGGTCGCCGCCGCGTACCCGTACGAGGAGCGGCGTGACGGAGTGCTCGGCCCGCTCCTGGTGCGGCGCGAGCCGGTCGGGGTCGTCGCGGCCGTGATCCCGTGGAACGTCCCGCAGTTCGTGGCCGCCGCCAAGCTCGGCCCGGCGCTGCTCACCGGCTCGTCGGTGATCCTCAAGCCCTCGCCGGAGGCGCCGCTGGACTCGTACATCCTCGCCGACATCGCGCGCGAGGCCGGGCTGCCGGAGGGCGTGCTGTCCGTCCTCCCCGCCGACCGCGAGGTCAGCGAGTACCTGGTGGGTCACCCGGGCGTCGACAAGGTGGCCTTCACCGGCTCGGTCGCGGCCGGCAAGCGGGTCATGGAGGTCGCCGCCCGCAACCTCACCCGCGTCACCCTCGAACTCGGCGGCAAGTCCGCGGCCGTGATCCTGCCGGACGCCGACGCCGCGACGGCCGTCGCCGGCATCGTGCCCGCCGCCTGGATGAACAACGGCCAGGCGTGCGTGGCCCAGACCCGCATCCTCGCGCCACGCGGCCGCTACGAGGAGTTCGCGGAGGCCTTCGCGGCCGCCGCGGGCGCACTGGCGGTCGGCGACCCGCTCGACCCGGCGACCCAGCTCGGGCCGCTGGTCGCCCAGCGGCAGCAGCAGCGCTCGCTCGACTACATCAGGCTCGGGCAGGAGGAGGGCGCCAAGGTCCTCGCGGGCGGCGGGGTGCCGGCCGGGCTGGAGCAGGGCTGGTACGTCGAGCCGACCCTCTTCGGCGACGTGGACAACGGCATGCGGATCGCCCGCGAGGAGATCTTCGGGCCCGTGGTCTGCCTGATCCCGTACGGGGACGAGGCCGAGGCGGCGAGGATCGCCAACGACTCCGACTTCGGCCTGAGCGGCAGCGTCTGGACGTCGGACGTCGAGCGCGGCATCGACTTCGCGCGCGGGGTGCGGACGGGCACGTTCAACGTCAACACCTTCAGCCTCGACATGATGGGGCCCTTCGGCGGCTACAAGAGCAGCGGACTGGGTCGGGAGTTCGGGCCCGAGGGGCTGAGCGAGTACCTGGAGCACAAGATGATCCACCTGCCCGCCGGGTACGGTGCCTGATGGGCGACCGGTGGCGCGTGGAGGTCGACCGGGGCGTGTGCATCGGCTCCGGGATGTGCGTGAACCACGCCCCGGACGGCTTCTCCCTCGACTCGGCCCGGCAGTCGCACCCGGTGGCGGCGGACACGGACGCGAACGAGCCGGTGCTGACCGCCGCCGAGGGGTGCCCGGTGGAGGCGATCACGATCACGCTGGCTTCGGGGGAGGCGGTGTTCCCGCCGGAGGAGTAGGGCCGCATCGGGGTCGGACCACGCGTTGCGCCCGCCCTTCCGTGTCTGCGGGAGGGCGGGCGCGACGCGTTCTCGGGCCGGGCCTCAGACGTGGGGGGTGCTCACCAGGGCGTCGGCGGCGGCGAGGGCGGTCTCCCACGGGAAGCCCTCGACGACGTCCTCGCCGGGGGCGTTCGGGGCGAAGCCGTGCTCGCCGAAGAGCGTGCGTACGCCCGCGTTGTGGAGCGTGGCCAGGCTCTGGTCGAACTGCGGGTGGCGGGCCAGGGCCGTGTTCACGCACGGCATGACGGCCATGGGGACGCCCTTGCCGATGGCCTCGGCCGCGACGCCGACCACGAACCGGTCGGTGAGGCCGAGGGCCAGGGCGTTGACGGTGTTGAACGTGGCGGGCGCGAAGAGTATCGCGTCAGGCTCGGGCCAGACGTCCGGTTCGCCGGGCCGCCGGTGGCGGGAGCGGACGGGGTGGCCGGTCAGCGCACTGAGGCCGTCGACGCTTCCCGCGACCCACTCGGCCGCGGCGGGCGTCAGGCCGAGGCAGACGTCCCAGCCCCTGGCCTGTGCCGCCTCTGCGACCCATGCGATGTCGAAGAGCGGCGGGGCGGCCGAACCGAACAGATACAAAGTGCGCGTCATGAGCATCAGTTGATCACACAGCTGATACGTCCCCGTCAAGCCCCGGACGGTTTCACGCCACGTCGGGCCCCTGGCGCCGCGCGCGGGGTGTGCTCGGACGCCGCGCGGACTGGAGTCCGGCCCGGGTCAGGGGCGGGGCGGGGACGTGAGGTCGATGAGGCGGCAGACCGTCTCGATATCGATCTTGACCTGGGCGATCGAGGCCCGGCCCGAGAGCCACGTGATCAGCGCGGAGTGCCAGGTGTGCTCGATGACCCGCACGGCGGACAGCTGCTCGGCCGTGGGCGGCCCGTCGAGCCCCATCGCGTCGAGGATGATCGCGGTCGTCAGCCGCGAGACGGTGTCGACCTCGGGCGAGACGCTGCGGTCGGCGAAGGTCAGGGCCCGCACCATCGCGTCCGCCAGGTGCGGCTCGCGCTGCAGCGCCCGGAACGCCCGCATCAGCGTCTCCGCCACCCGCTCCGAGGCGGACTCCCCGGCCGGCGGGCGCTTGCGCAGCGTGGTGTGCATGTGCTGGAGCTGGTCCTGCATGGTCGCGACCAGCAGGTGCACCTTGGACGGGAAGTACCGGTACAGCGTGCCCAGCGCCACGCTCGACGACTCCGCGACCTCGCGCATCTGTACGGCGTCGAACCCGCCCCGGCTGGCCAGCTGGGCGCTGGCGTGCAGGATCCGCCGCCGACGCGCCTCCTGGCGCTCCGTCAAGGGCGGGGTCGCCGGGGTGGTGACGGCTCTGGCTTCCGCTGACATCAGTCCCAAGTCCCCATCCGTGCCGTTCGCCGGACCCACCCGTTCCCGGTGCCTGTCCGCCCGGCGTTGCCGTTCTCTTCCTGCGGTCCGTGCCGCCTCCGGGGCCCGCCCCGGGTGACGCTCCGCGCCCCGCCCGTACCGCCTCCGCGCCCTGGTCCCGAGCGGCCCTTATGCCTCTGCGTACCGGTGTGGACCGGCTCCGTGACCCGTGTCGCGGGCCGTCGGGCCGCTCAGCATGTCAGGCGTCGGGGCCGTGGCGCGAATCACCTGCTCCGCCTCTTACGGTGTGGTTTCCGGCCGGTAGATTCAATGCTCCTCGACGGATCAAGTCTGAAACTTGTTCTACATTATCCGAGCGGTTACGCTCCGGCGAAAGTGCAGTGAGAAGGGGGCCGAGAGTGTCCGCTGAGGCCATGGTGACGAGCCCTTTCGCGGGTTCCGGCACTGACGGCGACCGCCCGTTGCGCATCGCACTCCTCACGTACAAGGGGAACCCGTTCTGCGGCGGTCAGGGCGTCTACGTCCGGCACCTCTCGCGCGAGCTGGCCCGCCTCGGCCACACCGTCGAGGTGATCGGCGCCCAGCCCTACCCGGTCCTGGACCCGCAGTCCGGCCAGACCCTCACCGAGCTGCCCAGCCTCGACCTCTACCGCCAGCCCGACCCCTTCCGCACGCCCGGGCGCGAGGAGTACCGGGACTGGATCGACGCCCTCGAGGTCGCCACCATGTGGACCGGCGGCTTCCCCGAACCGCTGACCTTCTCGCTGCGCGCCCGGCGCCACCTCCTGGCCCGCCGCGGTGAGTTCGACGTCATCCACGACAACCAGACCCTGGGGTACGGCCTGCTCGGCGACCTGGGCGCGCCGCTCGTCACGACGATCCACCACCCCATCACCGTGGACCGCCAGTTGGAGCTCGACGCCGCCAAGGACCGCAAGCGGCGGCTCTCGGTGCGCCGCTGGTACGCCTTCACGCGCATGCAGGGCCGGGTCGCCCGCCGGCTGCCCTCCGTCCTGACCGTCTCCGGCTCCTCCCAGCAGGAGATAGCGGAACACCTCGGCGTCCGCGACGACCGCATCCACGTCGTCCACATCGGCGCCGACACCGACCTGTGGTCCCCCGACCCGTCCGTGGCCGAGGTCCCGGGCCGCATCGTGACCACCTCGAGCGCCGACGTGCCCCTCAAGGGCCTGGTCTTCCTGGTCGAGGCGCTCGCGAAGCTGCGTACGGAGCGGCCCGACGCCCACCTCGTCGTCGTCGGCAAGCGGGCCGAGCGCGGCCCGGTCGCCAAGGCGATCGAGGCGTACGGTCTCCAGGACGCCGTCCGGTTCGTCAAGGGCGTCACCGACGCCGAGCTCGTCGACCTCGTGCGCAGCGCGCAGGTCGCCTGCGTGCCCAGCCTGTACGAGGGCTTCTCGCTGCCCGCCGCCGAGGCCATGGCCACCGGCACCGCCCTGGTGGCCACGACCGGCGGGGCCATCCCCGAGGTCGCCGGCCGCGACGGCGAGACCTGCCTGGCCGTGCCGCCGGGGGACGCGGGGGCGCTCGCCACCGCCCTCGGCCGGATGTTCGAGGACCCGGAACTGCGGACCCGCCTCGGGGCGGCCGGACGCGAGCGGGTTCTGGCCAACTTCACGTGGGCCCGGGCCGCCGAGGGCACCGCCGCCCACTACCGTGCCGCGATCGCCACCGCCCGCGGCGCCGCGGGCGCCCGGACGCGCTGACCCCACCGAAGCGCATCGAACACGGCAAGCCCCCCACCACCCAGAAGCCTCCGCAGCACCCCGCACGACCCACCACCCACGCGAAAGCAGGCCGCCTCCGTGCTGACCGTCGACTTCTCCCGGTTCCCGCTCGCCGCAGGCGACCGCGTGCTCGATCTGGGCTGCGGCGCAGGCCGGCACGCCTTCGAGTGCTACCGGCGCGGCGCCCAGGTGGTCGCCCTCGACCGCAACGGCGAGGAGATCCGAGAGGTCGCCAAGTGGTTCGCCGCCATGAAGGAGGCCGGCGAGGCCCCGGCCGGTGCCACCGCCACCGCCATGGAGGGCGACGCGCTCGCCCTGCCGTTCCCCGACGACTCCTTCGACGTCGTGATCATCTCCGAGGTCATGGAGCACATCCCGGACGACAAGGGCGTGCTCGCCGAGATGGTCCGCGTCCTCAAGCCGGGCGGCCGCATCGCGATCACCGTGCCCCGCTACGGCCCCGAGAAGATCTGCTGGGCGCTGAGCGACGCGTACCACGAGGTCGAGGGCGGCCACATCCGCATCTACAAGGCCGACGAGCTGCTGAAGAAGATGGAGGAGGCCGGCCTCAAGCCGTACGGCACGCACCACGCGCACGGCCTGCACTCCCCGTACTGGTGGCTCAAGTGCGCCTTCGGCGTCGACAACGACAAGGCCCTGCCGGTCCGCGCGTACCACAAGCTCCTGGTCTGGGACATCATGAAGAAGCCCCTGGCCACCCGCCTCGCCGAGCAGGCCCTGAACCCGGTCATCGGCAAGAGCTTCGTGGCGTACGCGACCAAGCCGCACCTCCCGGAGGGCGCGGCCGCCGACACCGCCGCCGCGACGACCGCGGGTGCGGGCAAGTGAGTTCCCCCGGCCGCACCGAGCACCTCGTGCTGCCCGGCGTCCTGACCGCCGAGCAGGCCGCGCAGACGGTCGCCGGCATCCTCGCCGTCCAGCGCGAGGACGGCGCCATACCGTGGTTCCGCGGACACCACCTCGACCCGTGGGACCACACCGAGGCGGCCATGGCCCTCGACGTCGCCGGTGAGCACGAGGCCGCCGCGCGCGCCTACGAGTGGCTCGCCCGGCACCAGAACAAGGACGGCTCCTGGTACGCCGCCTACGCCGACCGCCCCGCGGGCGTGGACACCACCACCCCGCAGGACGCCGGCCAGGAGTCGAACTTCACCGCTTACGTCGCCGTCGGCGTCTGGCACCACTACCTCGCCACCGGCGACGACGCCTTCGTCGACCGCATGTGGCCGGTGGTCTACGCGGCCGTCGAGTTCGTCCTCGCGCTGCAGCAGCCGGGCGGCGAGATCGGCTGGAAGCGGGAGGCGGACGGCACGCCGGTGACCGACGCGCTGCTGACCGGCAGCTCCTCCGTCCACCAGGCGCTGCGCTGCGCCCTGGCGATCGCCGAGCACCGCGAGGAGCCGCAGCCCGACTGGGAGCTGGCCGCGGGCGCGCTGGCGCACGCGATCCGCCGCCACCCGGAGCGGTTCCTCGACAAGGACCGCTACTCGATGGACTGGTACTACCCGGTGCTGGGCGGGGCGCTCACGGGCGCGGAGGCCCAGGCGCGCATCGACGAGCGCTGGGACGAGTTCGTGGTGGACGGGCTGGGCGTGCGCTGCGTGCTGCCCAACCCCTGGGTCACCGGCGGCGAGAGCTGCGAGCTCGCGATCGCGCTGTGGGCGATCGGAGAGTCCGACCGGGCGCTGGAGATCCTGCGCGCCATCGGCCACCTGCGGGCCGAGAACGGCATGTACTGGACCGGGTACGTGTTCGAGGACGACGCCGTCTGGCCCGTCGAGCAGACCACGTGGACGGCGGGCTCGCTGCTGCTCGCGGTGGCCGCGCTGGGCGGCGACGAGGCCACCACGGAGGTCTTCGGCGGCGAGCGCCTTCCGACCGGGCTCGACCCCGACTGCTGCTGACTCCCGACTGCTGCTGACAGCCGGACGCCCGGAGCGGGTGGCGGGTGTGTGGGGCCGCGCGCAGCCTCGGGCGCAGCCCCACACGTCCTGTCACGGCGCGGGCCGTGGGCCGTGGGTGGCAGGCCGTCGATGGGTGGGCCGCGGGTCAGGTGCGTGGCCCCGCGGCCCTCAGACGCGGTGGAGGAAGCGGGCCAGGGCGTGCCCCACCAGCAGGTACACCAGGGCGGGCAGGCCGTAGCCCACGACCACCCGCACCCACTCGCGGTCGATGTCGAAGAGGTCGCGGGACCAGCCCGACAGCCAGTTCGCCGCGTCGTGGAACCACTGGACGACCGCGTTGGCCTGGTTGGCGTCCAACAGGTCCAGCGCGATCCAGACCACGAGGATGAGGGCCGCGACGTCGGCGGCCAGGGCCACGACCCGGCCTACGGTCGCGCCCGGCCCTCGTGAGACCACTCGCTCCTGCATGCCCCGCTTCTTGCCGGGATCGACGGGGCGAAACCCCCGCACGACGCGGTCCGGGACGACGCCGGGCGCCGGGCGCGCGGAACGCCGGTCGACGCGGTTCGGGGCGGGCGGACGCCGCATGATGCGGTACGGGTACGGGCCCGCGCCACCGGGGGCGTCCGAACGGGTGGCCCGGGTGGCGGGGCACCGCCGTCCGGGTGACGCTGCGGGGGACACCTCCCTCACGCACCTGGAGGAAACCGTGTCCGAATCCGTGTCCGAGACCGTGTCCCGCCCCGTGCCGACACGCAGGACCATCCGAATCCGCCGCATCCTGACGGCCGTGACGCTGTCCGCCGCGCTGCTCGCCGGAGCCACCGGATGGGGCGGTGCGAGCGCCGCCGGGGCGGGGGCCGAGGGCCAGGGCGGGGAGGGCTCGCTGTACGCCGCCTCGGCCGCCCACCGGCAGGCCCGGGCGGACCGGTCGGAGGCCGTGCGGCTGCAGGCGGCGCCGGCGCAGGCCCTGGCGCTGCAGCAGGCGGCCCTGGCCGCCGACCCGGGCGCCGTGGCGGCTGCGGAGGCCCAGCCCTCGCCCTCGCCCAGCACCACGGCCGAGCGCCAGAAGTTCGCGAAGACGCGGTTCGTCGTCAACGCGGGCCTGGCGGCCGGGGCGACGTACCAGTGGATCATCAAGCCGTACCGGGCGGGCAAGTTCAGGAAGGGGGCGAGCGGCCGGACGTTCGCGCTCATCAAGGCGGGCCTCGCGGGCGCCTTCGCGTACAACCGGCTGAAGGCGGCCGTCGAGAACGCCAAGGGCGACCCGCTGCTGTCCAAGGCGGTGGCGCCGCTGACGGCCGGCGTCGAGTCCCTGAAGAGCCTGACCACGAAGGTCCGCAAGGGGCAGGCCGGTGACGGGGACATCTCGTCCTTCGAGGACGTCATCAACAACGTGAAGAGCGCGGGCCAGAGCGCCGGCGCGCCGGTCACCGACCAGGTGCCGAGCCTGTCGCAGCTGGGCGGGTAGGCAAGCGGGTGGCGGGGCCCGGCCGGACGCCGGGCCCCGCTTCAGGCGGCCGCCGGGCGTGCCGCGGAGGCGGCCTCCTAGGAGTTGAGCTCGGCGAGGACGCGGAGGGTGGCGGGGTCGGGGGCGGTGACCAGGAGGTCGGTGACGGGCCCCTTGCGCCACAGGTCGAGGCGTTCGGCGATCCGCCCGCGGGGGCCGACGAGGGAGATCTCGTCCGCGAACGCGTCGGGGACGGCCAGCACCGCCTCCTCGCGGCGGCCGGCCAGGAACAGTTCCTGGATGCGCCGGGCCTCGGCCCCGTACCCCATCCTGGCCATCAGGTCGGCGTGGAAGTTGCGGGCCGCGGCGCCCATGCCGCCGATGTAGAAGCCCAGCATCGCCTTCACGGGCAGCAGGCCCTGGGCCACGTCGTCGCAGAGCTGGGCGCGGGCCATCGGCGCGATCATGAAGCCGGCGGGGAGGTCCGAGAGCGAGGCCTGGTAGACGTCCGTGCGGGTCGGGGACCAGTAGAGGGGGAGCCAGCCGTCCGCGATGCGGGTGGTCTGGGCGATGTTCTTCGGCCCCTCGGCGCCGAGGAGGACGGGCAGGCCCGCGCGGAGGGGGTGCGTGATGGGCTTGAGGGGTTTGCCGAGGCCGGTGCCGTCGGGGCCGGCGTACGGGTGCGTGTGGAAGCGGCCGTCGAGCGTGACCGGGGCTTCGCGGCGCAGCACCTGGCGGATCACGTCGACGTACTCGCGGGTGGCGGTCAGCGGGCTCGCGGGGAACGGCCGGCCGTACCAGCCCTCGACGACCTGCGGTCCCGACAGGCCGAGGCCGAGCATCATGCGGCCGCCGGAGAGGTGGTCCAGGGTGAGGGCGTGCATCGCGGTGGCGGTGGGGGTGCGGGCGGCCATCTGCGCGATCGCGGTGCCCAGCCGGATCCGCGAGGTGCGGGCGGCGATCCAGGTGAGGGGGGTGAACGCGTCCGACCCCCAGGCCTCGGCGGTCCACACCGAGTCGTAGCCGAGCCGTTCGGCCTCGACGGCGAGGTCGAGGTGGCCGGGGGTGGGACCGCGGCCCCAGTAGCCGAGTGCGAGTCCTAGGCGCATGGTGGCGGGTCCCCTCCGAGGGCGGGCCGTGGGACGTCATCTGACGGTCCATCAGGCGACTTTAGGGGAGGCGGTCGCCCGTCGGAAGGGGCGCGCGAGCGGCCGCCCGGACGGCGGCCCCCGGCGTGGACGGGGCGCCCGACGGGCCCGCCGCGTCACGGCTGCTGCTGCCAGGGGCCGAACACGTCGGGGGACCACGCCGACGGCTCCCGGCGGACCTTCTCGACGAGCACCCCCATGAACTTCCGGTGGCCGGGCCCGGCCCGGACGGGGGCCGGACGCACGACGCCGGCCCCGGGATCCGAGGTCCCGGTAGCCGGCGTCGGTGAGGGTGCGCGTCGGGTCAGCCGCGCTGGATGCCCGAGGTGTCCTGGAGGACGCCGCGGCGGCCGTCCTGGGTCTGGGCGACCAGGGCGCCACCGCGCTGCTCGACCGCCAGGTACCAGGTGCCGGGCGCGAGTTCGGCGACCGGGGCGGGCGAGCCGTCCTCGGAGAGCAGCGGCCGGACGACCGGCACCGCGAACCAGAAGGGGGCGAAGTCGCCGGCCGGGGCCGCCTGCTGGGGCTGGGCCGGCTCCTGGACCTGCGGGTTCGGCTGCTGGTGCTGCGCGCCGTGGTCCTGCGGGTTCTGGTGGTGCTGGGGGGCGTGCGGCTGGGCACCCGCCTGGTCGGGGCCGCCGAACGGGCCCGCGCCCTGGGCGCCGTACGCCTGGCCGGGGTAGCCGTAGCCGTCGGGCTGGCCCGGCTGGCCGGGCTGGCCGCCGAACGGCGCGGCCTGCTGCGGGCCGGGGGCCGGCAGGAGCGGGCCCTTCAGGGCCGGGACCTGGCCGCCGAAGACCGCGACGCCGGCCAGCGCCAGGACGGCGAGGAAGGCGATGATCGCACCCGGGCCCAGGTTGGAGTTGCCCACCATCAGCGCCCACAGCGCCGACCACAGGGCGGCCACGGAGAGGACGGTGCCCCAGTTCTCCAGGGTCAGGTTCGCGAACTTCGGCGGGTTCGGCAGCGCGCGCCCGACGATGATCAGCGCGGCGGCGGCGAAGCCGGTGAGGAAGATCGCCGGCAGCACGATGCCGTAGTAGTCGGTGTCCCACGCGCTCGGCAGGTCGCAGAAGCGGTTGGTGACCGCTCCGCACGCGACGGAGTAGAAGTCGAGGAACGAGGCGATGAACAGCAGCGCCGCTGCTCCGATCACCACGCCGTCGGCTCGTGTCAGGGAGCGGATGTTCACTTGGATGGTGTCCTTCTCGGTCTCGTCGGCAGGGGGTGGGCGGGGACCATCGTACGGATCCGAACGCGCGCGGGTGCCCCGCGTCCCGGAGTTCGGGCGCGGGGCTGGTGGTCCGGGGTTCTTGTCTACCCGCCGGGGAGGCCCCTCTATCCGCCGAGGAAGCCGACGATGCCGTTCGCGATGCCCTGCGCCGCCTTCTGGCGCCACTCCGGACTCGTGAGCAGGGCCGCGTCCTTCGGGTCGCGCATGTTGCCGCACTCGATGAACACCTTGGGGCGGGTGGAGAGGTTGAGCCCGCCGAGGTCGTCGCGGACGACGAGTCCGGTGCCGCCGCCGACGTAGTTGGACGGGCCGAGCCCGGTGCTGCGCGCGAAGTTGCCCGCGATGCGTTCGCCGAGCCGGCGCGAGGGCCCGACGATGGGCGCGGTGTCCGCGGCCCCGCCCTTGACCCGGGCGGGCAGGATCACGTGGAAGCCGCGGTTGCCCGCCGAGGAGCCGTCCGCGTGGAGGGAGACCACGGCGTCGGCGGCGGCCGCGTTCCCGATCCGGGCCCGTTCGTCGATGCAGGGTCCGAAGGCGCGCTCGCCGGTGTGCGTGAACACGACCTTCGCGCCCTGGGCTTCGAGTGCGGAGCGCAGCCGGCGTGCCACGTCGAGGGTGAACGCGGCTTCCGTGTAACCGGCGTTGGTGGTGGTGCCGGTGGTGTCGCACTCCTTGCGCGTGGTGCCGATGTCGACCTTGCGGTTGATCTCGGCGGCGTGGTCGAAGTTGTGCGGGTTGTGGCCGGGGTCGACGACGACGGTACGGCCCGCCAGCGGGCCGCGCGGGCGGGGGTCGGGCGGGGCCGTGGGGATGCCTGCGGGAACGGTGGCCTTCCCGGTGCCGGCGCCCGGGGTCACGGCGGGGCTGCCGGTGGCGCCGGCCCGGGTGCTGGGCTTGGCGTCCCCCGCCGCGGCGGAGGGCAGCGGGAGCACCTGGGGCGGCTGCTGGTCGGAGCCCCCGGTGAGCACGCTCACGAGCAGCCACCCCGCCAGCGCGGTGGGCGCCAGGGCTGCGAGCGCCACCACGAGGGTGGACCGTCGCAGGCGCGGGCGGTCCGGGCTGATCGCGTGGGCGGACTCCGGGGGCGGGGGGCTGTCGTCGTACGGCACGGTGGCGATGCTAGTGCGGGTGGGGCGGACCGGCTCCGGGGTGTGGGCCCTGCCACGCCGCGGGTTCGTCGGATGGTGGGACCTTCCGTACGCCGATGGGCGGGCGGGAGCGGGTCAGGGAAACCTTGCGACCGACGCGAGGCGGGGGGTGCCCCCGAAGCCCCCGGCGGCCCGCCCCTCAGATGCCGGGGCCGGTGCGCCGCAGGACGCGCAGCGAGTCGGTGACGGAGACCTCCGTGAAGGCCCCGGACTCCAGTGCCCGGCAGTAGATCCGGTACGGGGCCTGGCCGCCGTCCGCCGGGTCCGGGAACACGTCGTGGATCACGAGCGTGCCGCCCTCGGCGACGTGCGGGGCCCACCCCTCGTAGTCGGCGGTGGCGTGCTCGTCGGTGTGGCCGCCGTCGATGAAGACGAAGCCCAGCGGGGCCGCCCAGGTGGCGGCCACCTGCGGGGAGCGGCCGACGACCGCGATGACGTGGTCCTCCAGGCCGGCCCTGTGCAGGGTGCGGCGGAAGGTGGGGAGGGTGTCCATGACGCCCAGCTCGGGGTCGACCACGGTCGGGTCGTGGTACTCCCAGCCCGGCTGCTGCTCCTCGCTGCCGCGGTGGTGGTCGACGGTGACGGCCATCAGGCCGGCCTCGCGCGCGGCGTCCGCGAGCAGGATCGTCGAGCGGCCGCAGTACGTGCCCACCTCCAGGAGCGGCAGGCCGAGCCGGGCGGCGTCGGCGGCCGCCCCGTACAGGGCCAGGCCCTCCCGGACGGGCATGAAGCCCTTGGCCGCCTCGAAGGCGGCGAGGGTCTGCGGCTTGGGGGCGGCCATGGGTGCCTCCTGGCGGGTGTGGATCCGGGTCGCGGCCCGTCCCGGGGCCGGCCCGGGGTGGTCCGTGGCGGACCATGCTGCCCTACCGGTGGGTAGGGGGACAGGGCGGGGTCCGCCGCACCGCCGGCACGGGCGCGGCCCCGCCGGCGGGAGGGCCGGCGGGGCCGCGGGAGCGCGCTGGGCGGGGTGCGGTCAGTTCTCGGAGAAGACCGAGTTCCACAGGTCGAACAGCGAATTGCCGGCGCGGTCCGAGCACGGGTAGAGGATGGCCCAGGCGCCCTGGTTCGAGCCGCCGGCGTAGTTCACGCAGTTCTTGAAGGCGGCCTTCGGCTGGAACTGCCAGTAGTCGTTCCAGTCGGGGCTGATCTCGTTGAAGAGCGCGTTGTTGCTCTCGCAGGAGCCGAGGACGATCCGGTCGCCCTGCTGGTCGCGGTTGTACTGGTTGTACGCGCACAGCGCCGGGTTCCCCACGGACTGCAGCTTGAAGTAGCGGCTGCCCGCGTGGACGAGGTTCCACTTCTGGGCGTTGGTGTGGTTGCAGCTGTAGGCCTGGAGGCCGACCCCGGCGCTGAAGTTGCTGCCCGGGATGTCGAGGCACTTGCCGTCGGGGTTGTCGATCTCGATGCCGTACCGGTTGGCCGCCTGGGCGGGCCCGGCGGTGACGGCCAGGCCGGCGACGGCCGCGGCCGCGGTGACGAGTGCTGCGAAGCGCTTGCGCATGAAGGGTCCCCCCATGGGTGGTGCCGAGGGGTGCACGGGCAGGCTCACGCCCCCCCGTCCAGGCCCCCCGTAGACGGTCGTCCGGCCCGCGGCGCTGGTCCGCCGGCGAGCCGGGATCGAACGTACAGGAGGGTCGGGAGCGTTCGTCCCCCGGCGCGCCCGTGGGACGTCCCAGAAGATCCCAAGCCTCTGACCTGCGCTTTGGGACGCCCGAGCGGGCTCGGCACGTGCCGTCCGGACCGCCCGGCGGCGCGGGGACGGGTCCGTCCGGGCGGTCACCTGAGGCGCAGACCGGCCGTTCCGTCGCACTCGAACCACACCGTCTTGCCGACCGTACGGGGCTCCGTACCCCACCGGTCGGTGACGGCCTGACGAGGAGGAGTCCCCGGCCGCCCTCGGCCGCCGGGTCGGCGGCGCGGGTGAGGAGGACGGGGCCCGCGTGGCCGTCGGTGACCTCCACCCGTAGCCCTTCGGGCCGCCTCAGGATCAGTACGGCGCACCGCCGGTCCGGCACGTGCCGCACGACGTTCGCGACCAGCTCGGTCAGGGCCAGCTCCGCGTCCTCCGCCAGCTCCCGCAGCCCCCAGCGGGTGAGGAAGAGGCGCAGGATGCGGCGCATGTGCCGCGCGGAGTGCTCACTGACGGTGAAGTCCATCCGGTACGTCCCGCCAAGCCCCGCTGGTGGCAGCTCAGTTGCGTGATTCACCCCACCAGACTGCGGCCGGGTGGTTACGCTCGGCTACGGACCGAAACGAACGCCGCACGGCGTTGGAGCTGGGGGTGACCGCTTCACGATGGTCAACATCCGCGATCTCGACCCGAGTGCCTCCCCGCTGGACTACTACGGCTCCGAGCTGAGGCGGCTGAGAGAGGAGGCGAACCTCAAGCAGGGGCAGTTGGGCGGCATCGTCTTCTGCACGGCCTCCCTGATCGGCCAGATCGAGACCGCGAAGAAGGTCCCGACGCGGGACTTCTCGGAACGGGTGGACGCGGCGCTGGGGACGGGGGGCTTCTTCTCGCGGTTGGTGGCGCTGGTGCTGCGCAGCCAGTTGCCCACTTGGTTCCAGCCCTTCGCCGCGATGGAGGCGAAGGCTGCGTACATCTCCACTTACCAGGCTCAGTTGGTGTACGGGCTCCTGCAGACGGAGGGATATGCGCGGGCTGTGCTCAGTGTGCGGGGTGATGAGCGCGTGGATGCGAACGTGGCCGCGCGACTGGAGCGCCAGCGCATACTGGAGCGCGTGAACCCGCCGCTGGTCTGGGTGGTGCTCAGCGAGGCCGTGTTGTACCAGGCTGTTGGTGACCACGAGGTCATGCGAACCCAACTCGCCCATGTGTTGGAGTTGCAGAGGCGGGACTGGGTGAAGGTGCAGATCCTTCCCTTCAGCGTGGGCGAGCACGCGGGGCAGATGGGCTCGTTCACCGTCCTGCGCTTCGAAGATGACCCGGACCTCGTCTATACCGAGGACTTTGTGCAGGGCCACATGACGGCGGATCTGCAGGCTCTCAGGGAAGGGCATCTCCGATACGATCATTTGCGAGCCGCCGCGCTCTCCGTTGAGGACTCGGCGGCGCTGATCGCCCGCGTAATGGAGGAGCGTTATGGGCACCAACCAGGGTCTAACGGGCGCGAATTGGCGTAAGTCCAGCTACAGCGGCGACACCGGCGGAGAGTGCGTCGAGGTCGCCCGCCACCCCTCCCTCGTCGCCGTCCGGGACTCCAAGAACCCCACCGGCCCCACCTTCACCGTGAGCCCAGCGGCGTTCGCCGCGTTCGTCCGCGGGCTCTGACGGCGGACGGGCGGACGGACCACGGGGGATGAAGCAGATAGCAGGGCCCGGCCCCGCGACGGCGGGTCCGTACCGGCTGTTCGCCGAGCTGGGCGCGGGCGGGATGGGCCGGGTGCTGCTCGGCGCCGGGCCCGACGGACGGCTCGTGGCCGTCAAGCAGATCCACGCCGAGTACGCCGACGAGGACGGGTTCCGGGCCCGGTTCCGGCGGGAGGTCGCGGCCTCGCGGAAGGTGTCGGGGGCCTGTACGGCGGCCGTGCTGGACGCCGATCCGGAGGCGGAGACGCCCTGGCTGGCGTCCGTGTTCGTGCCCGGACCCGCGCTCGACCAGGCCCTGGAGGCGGGCGGCCCGCTGTCCGAGGAGGCCCTGCGGCGCCTCGCCGCGGGGCTCGCGACCGCGCTCGCGGACATCCACCGGGCGGGCCTGGTCCACCGGGACCTCAAGCCCTCGAACGTGCTGCTCGCCGAGGACGGCGTCCGCGTCATCGACTTCGGTATCGCGCGGGCGGTGGAGGGCGGCACCCGGATCACGCACACCGGCTCGCTGATCGGCTCGCCCGCGTACATGGCGCCCGAGCAGGCGAGCGGGGGCGCGGTCACGGCGGCGACCGACGTGTTCGCGCTCGGGTCGACGCTGGTGGCGGCCGCGACGGGGCACCCGCCGTTCGCCGCGGAGTCCGTGCCCCGGCTGCTGTACGAGATCCTGCACGCCGAGCCGGACCTGTCGGGCGTACCCGAGGGGCTGCGGGGGCTCGTAGGGGCCTGCCTCGCCAAGGACCCGGAGCGGCGGCCGACGCCCGACGAGGTGCTGGCCATGGTGGGCACGCTCGCGCCGGCCGCGCGGGCGTGGCCGGGCGTGGTGGCCGGGCTGACGGCCGCCCAGCAGGCCGAGGTCGACGCCCTGGCCGCCACCCTCCGGCCGACCGGCGGGGTGACTGCGGGCGGCGGGAGCGCCGGCGCGGCCACCGGTGTCGGGGTCGGGCGGCGGCCCCGCTTCCCGATGAAGGTGCGGGTGCTGGCCGTCGGGGCGGTGCTCGCCCTGGTCGGGTTCCCGTACGTCAACCTCGGGCTGACGTACGTCGGGAAGGCGTACGACCGGCTGACGGGCGACGTGCCGCTGTCGGAACAGGACGACACGTTCGCGGGCAAGGCGATGACCTGCCAGGAGATCGGCGGCGGCTTCCGCGCGCCGGCCGGCTTCGGGGCGCCGTCCGGGGACGGCATCCGCCGGGGCGACATCGGGTGGACGTCGGGGAACCGGTGCGTGTGGACGGCGCGCGGCGGCGAGGCGGCCGTGGAGTGGGAGCTGTACCTCACCGGGCCGCGCAAGGGTACGGGGGCCGAGCAGGCCGAGCTGGCGCAGGTGCAGCCCCACGGCCTCGACGAGCCGGACCTCGGCTTCGACGGGGACGGGAAATGGCTCACCGAGGGGAACGCTTCCGGGGCCACCTGCGTGTTGTCAGTGCGGGAGGGGAACCTGAGGGTGCTCGTGGAGGTGAGGGGGGACGGCTATCCCGCGGGCGCCGCGTGCGAGTCCGCGGCGAAGGAGTTCGCGCGGTCCGCGCTGCGGGTGCTTCCCGAGGCGTGAGGCAGCCGTGACCGGGCCGTGAGGGCTCCGTCCGGTTCCGCGGGTGGGGGAGCGAGAGGGGGAGCGGTGAGGAAGCTCAGGCTGACGGACCCGGTCGAGGTCGGGCCGTACCGGCTGCTCGCCGAGCTGGGGCGGGGCGGCATGGGGCGGGTGCTGCTCGGCGCCGGGCCGGACGGGCGGCTGGCGGCGGTGAAGCAGGTGCACGCGCGGTACGCCGCGGACGACGACTTCCGGGCCCGGTTCCGGCGGGAGGTCGCGGCCTCCCGGAAGGTGTCCGGGGCGTTCACGGCCGCCGTCATGGACGCCGATCCGGAGGCGGAGACGCCCTGGCTGGCGTCCGTCTTCGTGACCGGGCCCTCGCTGGGGACGGTGGTCGACCGGGTCGGCGCGCTGCCCGGGGAGACCGTGCGGCGGCTCGCCGCGGGCCTCGCCGCGGCGCTGGTGGAGATCCACCGGGCCGGGCTGGTGCACCGCGACCTCAAGCCGGACAACGTGCTGCTCGCCGAGGACGGCGTACGGGTCATCGACTTCGGCATCGCGCGGGCGGCCGAGGCGGGCGACGGGGCTCCGGTGACGGAGCTGACGCGCAGCGGGGTGGTCGTCGGCTCGCCCGCGTACATGTCGCCCGAGCAGGCGGAAGGCAGGGAACTGACCCCGGCGAGCGACGTGTTCTCGCTCGGGTCGGTGCTGGTGCTCGCGGCCACCGGGCGCAGCCCCTTCGCGGCGGAGTCGACGTTCCAGACGCTGTTCGACGTGGTGCACAAGGAGCCGGACCTGTCGGGCGTACCGGAGGGGCTGCGGGCGGCGGTCGCCGCGTGCCTGGCCAAGGACCCGGCCGGGCGGCCCGCCCCGGAGCGGCTGCTGGAGCTGCTGGGGCCGGTGGCTCCGGCGGGTGTCGGTGAAGGCGGGGGCGGCGGCGCCGGACGCTGGCCGGCTTCGGTGCAGGAACTGGTCGCGGCGCAGCAGGCGGACGTCGACCTGCTGCTGGGGGCGCCCGAGCGGACGGTGGTCGACGTGTCCGCAGGTGCTCCGTTCGCCCCGGTCGGGCACGCGGGCGGCGAGCGGGCCGGGTCGACCGCGGTGGCCACCGCCGTCGACCCCGCCAGTGCCGCTGCGGACGACCCCGTCCGGCGGCGCATCCTGCGCTTGACCTGGGCGGGGGCCGCCCTGGCCATCGCGGGCCTGGTCTTCGGGGTGGTGTACGCCATCTGGTTCGAGGGGGCGGACGAGAAGCCGGAGGGGGACGTGTACTCCGCGCTGCCCGCCTGCGAGGAGCTGGGCGGCGGCCTCCCGATCTCGGGGCACCTCCCGCGGGACGGCGCCGCCTGGCGCCCGCGGAGTACCTCTGAGCTCTGCTCCTGGACCGAGGACGGCGAGGCGACCTCGCACGCGACCGTGAGCTGGACGGTCCACACGGGCACGGGCACGGGCACGAGCACGGGCGCGGACACGGGCGGCGGAGCGTCGGCGGTCCCCGCGCCAGTGGTGAGCGGCCTGGCAGCAGGAGCGCAGGCGGCGCACGCGAGTCTCGTCGGGACCGCGACGAAGACGGAGTCCGAGCGCGTCCCGGTGTCCGGGACGGACGAGGCGTACCTGGGGGGCTGGGACTCCGGGGTGGGCTGCCGTCTGGGCGGGCGGGACTCGAACCTGGAGGTGTGGGTGATGCTCACCGGACGGCAGCACCCGTCCGAGACGTGCAGGGCGGAGGCCGAGCGGATCATACGCGGCGCGATCGGCGGGGTGCCCTACTGAGCGGGGCCGCCGGGCCGCTCGGCCGGGCCGCCCGCGGTGCGTGACAAGAACACCTCCGTCTGACCTTCCGTCAGATTGGAACGTGTTCTACTCTGCCGCGCATGGGCAGCATCGGAGGCATCGGGATCACGCACGAGCAACGGGAGTTGGCCGAGGCGGTCCGCGGGTGGGTGGCGCGGGCCGTGCCCCCCGAGGACGTGCGCAAACTGCTGGACGCCCCGCCGCCGGCCGCCGGGACGCGACCGGTCTACTGGGACGCCATGGCCGGTCAGGGCCTGCTCGCCCCCCACCTGGAGGGCGGCACCCTGCTCGACCTCGCCGTCGTGGTGGAGGAGGCCGCGCGGGGCACGCTGCCCGGTCCCTACCTGGCGAACGCGCTCGCCTCCGCGCTGCTGGCCCGTGCGGGGGCCGACGACCTCGCGGGCGCGCTGGCGGACGGCGGCCGGATCGGCGCCGTGGCGCTGGGGCCCGGCACGCTGACGGCCGTGCCGGCCGCGGACGGCGCGTCGTACGTGCTGGACGGCGCGGCCCCGCCGGTGCTGGGGGCGGGTGAGGCGGACCTCGTCCTGCTGGCGGCGGAGTCGGGCGCGCACGGGCCGCTCTGGTTCGCCGTCGACGCCGACGTGCTGCGGGTACGGACGCACGAGAGCGCGGACCCGACCCGGCCGACCGCGGAGGTGCGGGCCGAGGGGGTCGTCGTACCGGCCGGGCGGCGGCTCGCGGTCGACGCCGCGCTGGTGCGGGACCTCGCCTGCACGCTGTTCGCGGCCGACGCGTGCGGGACCGCGGCCCGGGCGCTGCACACCGCCGCCGAGTACGCCAAGGTGCGCGAGCAGTTCGGGCAGCCCATCGGGCGCTTCCAGGGCATCAAGCACCTGTGCGCCGACATGCTCGTCCGGGTCGAGCAGGCCCGGGCGCTGGCGTGGGACGCGGCACGGGCGGCGGACGAGGACGCCGCCGGGGACGCCGCCGGGGCCGGTGCCGGGGCGGAGACGGCCGCGGAGCAGGGCGCGGCCGCCGGCCCCCGGGGGCTGGTCGCCGCGCTCGCCGCGGCCACCGCGCTCGACGCCGCGTACTCCTGCGCCAAGGACTGCATCCAGATCCTGGGCGGCATCGGCTTCACCTGGGAGCACGACGCCCACGTGAACCTGCGCCGCGCGCTCGTCGCCCGGCAGCTGCTGGGGGCCGGCGACGGCCACCGGCTGCGTGCGGTACGGCTCGCCGCCGCCGGCGCCCGGCGCGAGCTGCGGCTGGAGCTGCCGGCGGAGGCCGCGGAGTACCGTGCCCGCGCCCGGGTCGCGCTGGCCGACGTACGCGGCCTCGGGCCAGCCGAGGCACGCCGCGCCCTGGCGCCCACCGGCTACGCGGCCCCGCACCTGCCGCCCCCGTACGGGCTGGGCGCCGGCCCCGTCGAGCAACTCGCCGTACAGCAGGAGATGGCCGCCTCCGGGGTCCGCATCAGCGACCTCGGCATCGCCACCTGGGTGGTCCCCTCGCTGCTCGCCTACGGGACCGAGGCGCAGCTGGACCGCTTCCTGCTGCCCACCCTGCGCGGCGACCTGTCCTGGTGCCAGCTGTTCTCGGAGCCGGGCGCCGGCTCCGACCTCGCCTCCCTGCGCACCCGGGCCGAGCGCACCGCGAACGGCTGGCGGATCAACGGGCAGAAGGTGTGGACGAGTGCGGCGCAGAGCGCCGACTTCGGCATCCTGCTCGCCCGGACGGACCCGCAGGCGCCCAAGCACAAGGGGCTCACCTACTTCATCGTGGACATGCGGGCCGGCGCCGGCGCGGGCATCGACGTCCGGCCGCTGAGGGAGATCACCGGCGAGGCCCTCTTCAACGAGGTCTACTTCGACGACCTGCTGCTGCCCGCCGACGCCGTCGTGGGCGAGGTGGACGGTGGCTGGCGGGTGGCCCGCAACACCCTCGGCAACGAGCGCGTCCACATGGCCGACCAGATGGCCTTCGACACCGGGCTGGAGGCGCTGATCTCCCGGTCGGCCGCCCTCGACGACACCTACCGGCTGCGCATCGGG
The DNA here is from genome assembly GCF_000719335.1 of Streptomyces sp. NRRL S-87. GTDB lineage: Bacteria > Actinomycetota > Actinomycetes > Streptomycetales > Streptomycetaceae > Streptomyces. The sequence continues at coordinate 101,544 of NZ_JOGB01000011.1, read as the reverse complement.
GCGCTGGCCGCCGAGGCGCACGCCCTGGCCTGCATCGGGCTGCGCACCACCCTGCAGCAGGTGTCCGGCCTCGAACCCGGCGCCGGGGCGTCCGTGCGCAAGCTCGTCCAGACCCCCCACCAGCAGCGGACCGCCGAGCTCGCGCTCGAACTGCTGGGCCCGGCGGGCGCGGTGCGGGAGGGGGCGGGGGAGCGGGCGGTGCACGGGATGCTCATGTCGCGCTGCCTGACCATCGCCGGGGGCACCACCCAGGTCCAGCTCAACGTCGTCGCCGAGCGGATCCTCGGCCTGCCACGGGACTGAAGACACGGGACTGAAGAGGGGTGCACGACAGATGAAGGCCTACATCGTCGGCGTCGGCATGACGAAGTTCGAGAAGCCGGAGTCGCGGGACTGGCAGTACTGGGACATGGCGAAGGAGGCCGGCACGGCGGCCCTCGCGGACGCGGGCCTCGACTACGGGCACGTGCAGCAGGTGCCGGTCGGGTACTGCTTCCAGGCCTCGACGGCGGGCCAGCGGGCCGCGTACGAACTGGGCCTGAGCGGCGTACCGGTCTACAACGTCAACAACAACTGCGCCACCGGCTCGACGGCCCTGATGATGGCCCGGCAGTTCGTCGAGGGCGGGATCAGCGACTGCGTGCTCGCGCTGGGCTTCGAGAAGATGAAGAAGGGTGCGCTGGGCGGCGGGGCCGACGGCGGCGACTTCACGACCTCGCCCGTGGCCCGGCACTACGGGGTGATGGCCGCCCGGCACGGGTTCGAGACGACCCCGCCCACCGCGCAGATCTTCGGCAACGCGGCGCGCGAGCACATGGAGCGGTACGGGACCACGGCCGCGCAGTTGGCGGCGGTGGGGGAGAAGAACCACCGGCACAGCGCCGACAACCCGAACGCGCAGTTCCAGGACGTCTACACGGTCGAGGAGGTCCTCACGGCCAAGGAGATCCACCGGCCGCTGACCAAGCTCCAGTGCTCGCCGACCTCGGACGGGGCTGCCGCGGCGGTGGTGGTCTCGGAGCGGTTCATGGTCGAACACGGGCTGCACGGGAAGGCGGTGGAGATCGCCGCCCAGGCGATGACCACCGACACGCCCGAGTCCTTCTCCTCCGGCTCGTGCATCGACGTGGTCGGCAGGCCGATGACGGCGGCCGCGGCCGGGCAGGTGTACGAGCGGTCGGGCCTCGGGATCGAGGACGTGGACGTCGTCGAACTGCACGACTGCTTCTCGGTCAACGAGCTGCTGACGTACGAGGCGCTGGGCATGTGCGCGGAGGGGGCGTCCGGCAAGCTCGTCGAGTCGGGGGCGACGACGTACGGGGGGCGGTGGGTCGTGAACCCCTCCGGGGGCCTGATCTCCAAGGGCCACCCGCTGGGCGCGACCGGCCTCGCCCAGGCCGCCGAACTCGTCTGGCAGCTGCGCGGCGAAGCCGGCCGCCGCCAGGTCCCGGGCGCCCGCGTCGGCCTCGCCCACAACATCGGCCTCGGCGGCGCGGCCGTCGTCACCCTGCTGCGGCGCGACTGACCCCTGCCCGCGGCTCCGGGGGCGGGGGGATAGGCTCCGCCCCCGTGGGCGACGACATACGCGGGACATCCTTCGACGTCACCACCGGCAACGTGACCCGGGACGAGTACGTCGAGGCGGCGAAGGCCGCCGGGCTGTTCCGGCGGGGGCGGGCGGTGGCCGCGCTGGGCACCGTCTTCCTCGCCGCGGCGAGCGTGTCGCCGTCTCCGGACGGTTTCACCGTCCACCCGCTCCCGCTCGGCCTCGCGGTGGCTTACGCCCTCGTGACGCTGCTGGTCCTGCCGCGGTGGGCGGTCGCCCGGGGCTTCCGCACCGGCCGGGCCGCCGAGGAGAAGCGGGCCGTGGTGGACGGTACGGGCATCGAGGTGCTCCGCGGCGGGGAGGCGCAGCGGATCGGGTGGGACGACATGCGCTGGTACCACGAGACCCCGCGGCTGCACGTGTTCGTGGGCCGCGCGGGCCGCAGGGCCTGCCTGGTGGTCCTGCCGAAGCGGCTGTTCACCGCGCCGGGCGAGAGCGACCGACTGGCCGCCCTCGCCCACGCGCAGGCCGGTGACGGTCACTGTCAGGGCGTGACGCCCGCGACCGGAGCCTGAGGCTCCGCTCTGAAGATCTTGCCCGTGAACTGGACGGTGCGCGCGGCCGGCGCGCTCGCGTCCGCGACCGCCGCCACCGCCTTGGGGTTGAAGATCAGGTCGTAGACCCGCTGCATGGCGTCGATGTCGTACTTGCCGTGCCCGTCGCCGCCGTGACCGCCGTGGCCCTCCCCGCCGTGCCCGTCGCCGCCGTGCTCGTGACCCGCGTGCAGAGGGGCTGCGTGCTCGAGACCGTCGTGCTCTTGGCCGTCGTGCTCGTGGTCCCCGTGACCGCCGGCGTGACCGCCGGCTCCGTGCCCGGCGCACGTCGGACCCACCCACGGCGCCTCGACGCTGACCCACGCCCCCTTGGCGAACCACGGAACGCCTCCCACGGTCTTGCGGGTCACCTGCCCAGGATGCGCGGCGGCGTGCGCTGCGAACCAGTCCTCGATGCGGTCGTCGACCCAGCCGTGCAGGCGCCAGAAGACGGGGTGTACGTGTGAAGAGAACGTGTCGTTGAGGTCGTCGTAGTAGACCGGCGGCTTGTTCTCGCTTTCGACCTTGATCCACTTTCCGGACGTGTCTTCGGGAGGCCGACCGCCCGGCACCGGCGCGAGCGTCTTGGGATCCCTCGGAATCGAGCACCACCGGATGTGCATCAGGTTGTGGATCAGCCATTCGATCTTCGCGCCGAGCTGGTCGAGGGTGAGCGTCGAAAGGTACTTCGGATCCTTGAACTTCCGCTCGAGGAAGGTCATCCGCGAGTGCCAGTACTCGTCGCTCTTGACCATTGCCAGCCCCTTGTTGGAGCCTTCACCCTTCCCCTGGTCCCATGTCTGGGGCACGGAGAATCCATCGCGATTCCGTGACCGCCGGTTCGGGGTGGGTATGGACTTCCACGACTCGATCATGGGCAGACCGTGTGCGCCCAGCAGCTCGCGGACGTCCTGGATCATCTGGCGGTGCATGTAGAGGAAGTCCTCACCGGCGCCGTTGTCCGGATCGCGCTGCTCGACGGTTCCGCGCGTGGGGCGTTGATTCGGATGCGGCGGTTCCCAACCGAGTTTCCTGATCTCGGCCTTGTCGTTCTCCGAGATGTCACCGTCGCCCGGTGTGACCCAGTTGTCCCGCAGCCCGTGCCAGATCGCGTGGTGCAGGCGATGGTGCCGTGAGCCCATCATTTCGAGCAGCTCGGGAGGGAGCCCGATCACGTCCCGCGCCTGGACGAACGCGGGCCGCACCATGATGAACGAGGCGGTGCTGCCCCGCAGGGCAGCACGGTCCACCGTCTGGTTCGGGGCGAGGTCGCCGTGCGTCTGGCTGCGCACGACCGAGCCGACGATCGCGTCGATCTGGTTGGAGCCGTCCGGCCAGGTGGGGGTGTAGAACGCGTCGTACTCGTACAGCCAGCCGTCGCTCGGCGTTCCCGGCAGGCCGTGGGCGTTCCACTTGATCCAGGTGGTTCCGTCGCGGTCCTCGATCTTTCCGTTCAGGTGCATGTCGAGCGGACTGTCGTCGGTGCCCATCTCGAAGACCCCGGTGAGCCCGCCGGTGACCGTGGGGTGGAAGGTCATCACTCCTTGACCGAAGAGGTAGCCGGACCACTTCTTGACGTCGTCCGTCACGATGTGCTCGGGGTCGAGCTCGGGCAGGACGGCGGCTTGGTTGACGAAGCTGCGGTAGGTCCAGCTGCCAGCGAGCAGGTCGTAGATCATGGTCACTCGCCCCATCTCGATCGGCGTCGCGATCGCTGATGACCCGATCGGCGGCATGGCCTGCCGATGCGGGATCCGTGGGAAGGGGGCGCCGAAAATCGCATGCGCGGAGACCGGTCCGGAAGGCGGGGAACCCGGCCAGCGGGGTGTGCCGAGCAGCGCTGCGCCTCAATCAGTATCCGGTACGCCTGCCGCATGCGCATCTGAGCGACTTCGTGCACGGCGTCCGTGTTATTGAAGCCCCAACTGCTGCTACGGCTTGTCTTTCCCGGTACGGGCACCGTGCTGGCCGGGTCCGGTACGACTACGCCTCGAGCACCGGGTCCGTGACCGGCTCGCCGGTCACGGCGCGGCGGACCGCCCGGGCCAGCGCCGCGGGAGGGTCGTCCCGCAGCACCACCCCCGCCGCCCCCGCGGCGAGCGCTCCCTCCACCAGGCCGGGCCGGGCCGACCCGGCCAGCAGCAGCACCCGGCACTCCGGAGCCTCGCCGCACACCGCCGCCACCTCCGCGAGCGCGTCGGGCCGGTCCGCGTCCACCAGGGCCACCGCCGGACGGGCCGTCAGGGCCGCCGCGCCCGCGTCCGCGCCCGGCGCGACCAGGGCGACCACGTCGAGGTCCGGCTCCAGCCCGAGCAGGACCGCCAGTGCGCCGGCCGGGGTGCCCGGACCCTCCGCCAGCAGGACCCGCAACGACCTCGCCGTCCGGAAATTCCGGGGCATTTCGTCCACCCGACCAGGGTAGGGGGCGGGCCGCCCGTGCGCCCGCCGGGCGGCTCGCCGGGCGGGTCCGGCGCGGCTTCTGACGTCACGTCAGCAGTCTTCACAAGTGCTGGGTGGTGCGTTATACATAGGGGCCACCGGCCTAGAACGCGTTCTAGAACTGCCCCCCGGAGCGCCGCCGGGCGCGCGGGGCGCGGGCCACGCGGGCGGGCCGGCCCGCAGACGACCTCGGTGCGGCCGACGGTGCGGACGGCCGCACCGAGGTCTTCCACGTTCCGTCCGCCTCCGCACCCCTGCGCACCACCGGGCAATGAAGGAGCAGCAGCCGCATGCCGATCGATGCCGCACGGGCCCTCGCCGCCGAACCCCGCACGAGTGACATCAGCTGGGACCACAAGGACGTCCAGCTGTACCACCTCGGACTCGGCGCGGGCATCCCGGCCACGGACCCCGACGAGCTGCGCTACACCCTCGAGTCGAAACTCCACGTCCTGCCCAGCTTCGCCACCGTCGCGGGCGCGGGCATGGCCATGCTCGGCGGCCTCGGCGCCCCCGGCATCCAGGTGAACCTCGCCGCCGTCCTGCACGGCGGCCACGCCATCCGGCTGCACCGCCCCATCCCCGTCAAGGGGCGGGCCACTTCTAGCTCGAAGGTCGCGGCGGTCTACGACAAGGGCAAGGCCGCCGTCATCGTGCTGCGCTCCGAGGTCGCCGACGCGGAGGGCCCGCTGTGGACCTCCGACGCGCAGATCTTCGTACGGGGGGAGGGCGGGTTCGGCGGCGACCGGGGCCCGTCCGCGCGCCTGGAGGAGCCCGCGCGCGAGCCGGACCGGACGGTGGAGCGCACCATCCGCGAGGAGCAGGCCCTGCTCTACCGGCTCTCCGGGGACTGGAACCCGCTGCACGCCGACCCCGACTTCGCCAAGACGGCGGGCTTCGACCGGCCGATCCTGCACGGCCTGTGCTCGTACGGCATGACGCTCAAGGCCGTGGTGGACACCCTCCTCGACGGCGACGTCTCGCGCGTACGGGCGTACAGCACCCGCTTCGCCGGCATCGTCTTCCCGGGCGAGACGCTGCGGATGCGCATGTGGCAGGAGCCCGGCCGCATCCAGGTGACCGTGACCGCCGCCGACCGGGACGACGCCCCGGTCCTCGCCGACACCCTCGTCGAACACGCGTAACCCAGCCAAAGGAGCCGCACCGTGCGCGCAGCACTGCAGAGCGAGATCGGCCAGGACAAGCTCGAGGTCGTCGACGACATGGCCGCCGTGGGCTTCGGCCCCGGCAAGGTGAGGATCCGCATCAAGGCCACCGGCCTCTGCCACTCCGACCTGTCCGCGATGAACGGCGTACTGCCGCAGCCCGCCCCCTTCGTGCCCGGTCACGAGGGCGCCGGCGAGATCGTGGACGTCGGCGACGGCGTCACCGGCCACCGGATCGGCGACCGGGTCCTGGTCTGCTGGCTGCCGCCCTGCGGGCACTGCCCCGCCTGCAAGCGCGGCGAGGGCCACCTGTGCCTGGAGTCCTTCGCGAACGTCGCCACCCCGAACTTCCGCCGCGCGGACGGCGACGTCTTCGGCTTCGCCGGCACCGGCACGTTCGCCGAGGAGGTCGTGGTGCCGGCCGGCTGCGCGGTCCCGATCCCGGACGACCTGCCGTACGACATCGCCGCGCTGATCGGCTGCGGCGTCACCACCGGGCTGGGCGCGGCCCTCAACACCGCGAAGGTGGCCGCCGGCTCCTCGGTGGCGGTCATCGGCTGCGGCGGCGTGGGCATCTCCGTCATCCAGGGCGCCAAGGTGCAGGGCGCCGCCCAGATCGTCGCCGTCGACCCGGTGGCCTCGCGGCGGGAGGCGGCGCTGCGGTTCGGCGCCACCGAGGCGGTCCCGCCGGAGGAGTTCGGCGACGCCAAGAACCGGATCACGGCGGGCGAGGGCTTCGACTACGTCTTCGAGGTGGTCGGCAAGTCCGCCACCGCGCACAAGGCGTACGAGATGACCCGGCGCGGCGGCTCGGTGGTCGTGGTCGGCGCCGGCGCCCTCGACGACAACTTCCAGGTCAACATGTTCTCGCTGTTCTTCGACGAGAAGAAGATCCTGCCGTCGATGTACGGCGGCGGGGACGTGCTCCGCTCCTACGAGCGCACCATCGCCCTGTGGCGGGCCGGCCGGATCGACCTGGCCGGCCTGATCACCCACCGCGTGCAGCTCGCCGAGATCAACGACGCGATCGACCAGATGCGCACCGGCGTGGCCCTGCGCACCTGCATAGAGCTCTGAGGGCCGACGGCTCCGGGCGACACCCGGCGACACAGTGCCGCGCCTGGCGGCACCGTGCCGCACCCAGCGACACCTTCCGTGATCCGAGAGGGGAACGTGCCTGATGTCACTGCCACTTGAGGGCCTGTGCGCGATCGTCACCGGCGCGGGCCGGGGCCTCGGCCGGGCCGAGGCGATCGAGCTCGCCCGGCTCGGCGCGAGCGTCGTCGTCAACGACTTCGGGCAGCCGGGCCGGGACGGCACCGGGGCGGCCTCGGCGACGCCGGCCGAGGAGGTGGCCGAGGAGATCCGCGCGGCGGGCGGGCAGGCCGTCGCCCACCTCGGCGACGTGGCCGACTTCGGCCAGGCGCGCGAGCTGGTGGAGCTGGCGGTGAGCAGCTTCGGCAAGCTCGACGTCCTGGTCAACAACGCCGGCATCCTGCGGGACCGGATGGTCTTCTCGATGTCGGAGGAGGAGTGGGACTCGGTCATCCACGTCCACCTCAAGGGCCACTTCAACACCACCCACTTCGCGGCCGTGCACTGGCGCGAGCGGTCCAAGGCGGCCGGCGGGCCGGTCTACGGGAGGATCGTCAACACCTCGTCCGAGGCCTACCTCGCCGGCTCCGCCGGGCAGCCCAACTACGCCGCGGCCAAGGGCGGCATCGTCGGGCTGACGACGTCGACCGCGCTGGCCCTCGCGAAGTACGGCGTCACGGCGAACGCCATCTGCCCGCGCGCCCGCACCCGGATGACCGAGGACGTCTTCGCGGGCTTCCAGGTCCCGGAGGAGGGCAAGCTCGACCCGCTGGCGCCCGAGCACGTCTCCCCGCTGGTCGGCTACCTCGCCTCGCCGGCGGCCGGGCGGGCCAACGGCCAGCTGTTCGTGGTGCACGGCGGGATGGTGGCGGTGATGGAGCGGCCCCGGGTGGCGGCCAAGTTCGACACCGCCAAGGAGGCCTTCTCGTACGAGGAGCTGGACGAGCTCCTCACCCCGCACTACGCCGCCCGCCCCGCGAACGAGACGTTCGCGGCGGCGGAGGTGCTGGGTCTGAAGCGGGGCTAGCGCCGTCCGTCCGGAGCGGGCAGGTCGAGCGGTCGGTGTCGGCCGGTCGGATCCGGCCGGACGGGGCCGGGCAGCGGTCCGGCTGGCCCGTCCGGCTGCCGGAAGGCCCCGGGGGATCGTGTCCCCCGGGGCCTTCCACGTGCTCCGGCTGCGTCGGCCGCCTCAGGCCGCCTGCTCCTCCGCGGTGGCGGAGGGCCTGCGGTGGCGGCCGAGCGCCTGAACCGCCGAGTCCTCGGGGGACGCGGCGCCGCGGTGGCGTCCACGACCCTCGGCCCCCGCCGGTCGTCCCTCGATGGTGTCGGTGATGACGTCAGACATGCGAATCGCTTTCTCACTCTGCGGCCGCGTCCCCCCGGACACGGTCGCCCCCCAGTTTCACAGTCCGCATCTAATCAGACCGGACTGACAGGAAGAGGGGGCGCCACGCTGTCCGAGGGCACCGCAAGCGCAACGCGAGGCGCGGTCAAGGCCGTTGCTACCCGAAGACCTTGTAGAACACGCCCTGCGGACCCTTCGGGAAGGGGGCCTGCTGGAGCGGGACCGGCCGGATCGGGACCCGGCCGGCCGCGGAGGCGAGGCCCGTCCCGGCGGTCCCGGCGGTCCCGGCGGCGGCCTCGCCGGGACCCTGGCCCGTGGCCGGCCCCAGACCGGTGGCCGGCCCCAGACCGGTGGCCGGTCCCGGCCCGGCGTCCGGGCCCGGTCCCGCGCCCAGCCCGGCGGGCCCGCCCGGGGCGGACGCGTCCGGCTGGGCCGGGACGGACACCGGCAGCAGCCTTATCGCCGGCACCGGATGGGGGACCGTCACCGTCAACACACCGCACGGCACCTCCGGCGTGGCGTACGGCAGCCGCAGCGCACCCTCCGGCGTCCACAGGCCCGCCCCGCCCAGCCACCCCACCGGCCCGCGCAGGGAGAACATCCGCCGGTCCGCCGGACGCCACAGGCCCAGCCCGCCGTCCGCCAGCCGCAACGCCACCGCGCTGCTCTCCGGCATCAGCGCCTGCCCCGGCTGCACCGCGAACGGCTCCGCCCCGTCCGCCTCCGTCCGCAGGCACTCCGGGAACCGGACCGGCCGGGCGCTGCCCAGCACGCCCCAGCCCAGCCGCGGCTCGCCCGGCGCGTCGGACCGGATGATCAGGAGCCCGCTGTCCGGCTCGGCGAGCAGCAGCCGGTCGTTGCTGCCCTCGGCGATCTGGAGGAGCGGCGTCACGTCCCCGCCCCGGGTGAGGTCCACGGCCACCGCCTTGACCCCGACGCCGGCCAGCTCGCGGTCCAGGGCGAGCATGCGTCCCGTACGGTCCAGCCAGACGCCCCCCGAGCAGCGCCCGCGCACCTCGGCGACCCGCTCGGGGCCGTCGGTACCGGCGCCGGACCGCTCCGACCCGCTCCCGGCGACCCGCCACACCGCGCTCTCCGCCCCGTCGACGACGAGGGCGTACGCGCTCGTGCCGTCCGGCGCCGGCGGCAGCAGCCGCACCCGGCGCCCTTCCTTCGCCTCGATGCCGCCCAGCGGGAGCTCGCCGGTGCGGGGACCGGTCTCATGGCCCGTCGGGTAGAGCAGGGCGAACGCGTGCCGGTCCGCCACCCGCCGGTGGATCAGCACCCGCCCGTCGGTGAGCGGCAGCACCTCGCTGTCCGCCTCCTCGGGCTGCTCCAAGGGGAGCGGCACCGCGTACGGCTCCGGTCCGCAGAGCGTCCAGCGCTCGGGGAACCGGGCCTCTCCGTCGCCCGCCAGCCGCGCGGCGTACGAGCCGTCCGCGGCGATCACGAAGGCGGTCGCGGCGGAATCGATGGCACTGGCTGTCATCGGTACGTCACCTCCAGCGAGGAAGCTAGTTTTCGCACTTCCAGCCGAACAACACGAGCACCCGCGCTTCACACATAAGGGTGGCCGACGGGCGGTTCGCCGGTGAGTGGGGAGGAGGGTGTGCTGCGCGGGTCCGCGGACGGTGTGCTGCGCGGGTCCGCGGACGGCCCGCCCCGCGGCCCGCCTTCGGCCGAGGCCCTGGCACCGGCGGCCGGGGCGGGGCGGGGCGGGGCGGACCGCCGCGGCGCCGAGGGCGGCGGGGTCCAGCGCCCGCCACCGCTCCCGTAAACCGGTCCGTACGGGGGCGGGGACGGTGCGTGAGGCCCCGGCCCCCGGGCCGGCGGCCCGGCCCGGACCGAGGACAGGGCCGAGCCCGTACGGACGGTAGCCTTGCTCCCGTGCCCCGTCTGTCTGAAGTCATCGCCGCGCTCGACGCTCTCTGGCCCCCCGAGCGGGCCGAGCAGTGGGACGCGGTCGGAACCGTCTGCGGCGACCCCGACGCCGAGGTCACCCGCGTGCTGTTCGCCGTGGACCCCCTCCAGGAGGTCGCCGACGAGGCCCTGGAGCTGGGCGCCGACCTGGTCGTCACCCACCACCCGCTCTACCTGCGCGGGACCACGACCGTCTCGGCCGGCACCTTCAAGGGCAAGGTCGTGCACACGCTCATCAAGCACGACATCGCCCTGCACGTGGCGCACACCAACGCCGACACCGCCGACCCCGGCGTCTCCGACGCCCTGGCCGGCGCCCTCGACCTGCGCGTGACCGGGCCCCTCGTGCCCGACCCGACCGACCCCGCCGGCCGCCGGGGCCTGGGGCGGATCTGCGCCCTCGACCACCCCGAGACGCTCGCCGCGTTCGCCGAGCGCGTCGCGAAGCGGCTGCCCGCCACCGCGACCGGCATCCGCGTCGCGGGCGACCCCGAGCAGGTCATCCGGACCGTCGCGGTCAGCGGCGGCTCGGGCGACAGCCTCTTCGCCCAGGTGCGCGCGGCCGGCGTGGACGCCTTCGTCACCGCCGACCTGCGCCACCACCCGGTGTCCGAGGCCCGCGAGACCAGCCCGCTGGCCCTCGTCGACGCCGCCCACTGGGCCACGGAGTGGCCCTGGTGCGAGCAGGCCGCGGCCCAGCTCGACGCGATTTCCGACCGGCACGGCTGGGGCCTGCGCACCCACGTCTCGCACACGGTCACCGACCCCTGGACCGCCCACGCGGCGTCGTCCGCCATCTCAACCACTGGAGCCCCCAACTGAACGCCGAGCCCGCCGACCAGATCCGACTCCTCGACGTCCAGGCCCTGGACGTACGGCTGTCGCAGCTCGCGCACAAGCGCAAGTCGCTGCCCGAGCACGCCGAGCTCGACTCCCTCTCCAAGGACCTGACGCAGCTGCGCGACCTGCTGATCGCCGCGCAGACCGAGGAGAGCGACACCGCCCGCGAGCAGACCAAGGCGGAGCAGGACGTGGACCAGGTGCGCCAGCGCGCCGTCCGCGACCAGCAGCGCCTCGACTCGGGTGCGGTCTCCTCCCCCAAGGACCTGGAGAACCTGCAGCGCGAGCTCACCTCGCTGGCCAAGCGCCAGGGCGACCTGGAGGACGTGGTCCTGGAGGTCATGGAGCGTCGCGAGTCCGCCGCCGAGCGCGTGGCCGAGCTGACCGAGCGCGTCTCCTCCGTGCAGGCCAAGACCGACGACGCCGCCGCCCGCCGGAACGCCGCCACGGGCGAGATCGACGCCGAGGTCGCCGGCCTGGAGAAGGACCGCGCGGTCGTCGTCGGCGCCATGCCGGCCGACCTGGTCGCCCTGTACGAGAAGATCCGCGCCAAGACCGGTGACGTGGGCGCCGCCAAGCTGTACCAGCGCCGCTGCATGGGCTGCCAGATCGAGCTGGACCTCGCCGAGGTGAACGAGATCAAGGCGGCCGCGCGCGACAAGGTCGTGCGGCACGAGAACTGTGGCCGGATCCTGGTCCGTACGGCCGACTCGGGCATCTGATGCGCCGTTTCGTCGTGGAGGCCGACGGCGGGTCCCGGGGCAACCCGGGGCCGGCCGGCTACGGCGCCGTCGTGCTCGACCCGGCGAGCGGTGAGACGCTCGCGGAGCGGGCGGAGTACATCGGTGTCGCGACGAACAACGTGGCCGAGTACAAGGGCCTGATCGCCGGTCTGACCGCGGCGCGCGAGCTCGACCCGGAGGCCCGGATCACGGTCCGGATGGACTCCAAGCTCGTCGTCGAGCAGATGTCGGGCCGCTGGAAGATCAAGCACCCGGACATGAAGCCGCTGGCGGCCGAGGCCGCCCGCATCCTGCCGGGCGCGCAGGTCGCGTACGAGTGGATCCCGCGCGAGCGGAACAAGCACGCGGACCGGCTGGCCAACGAGGCCATGGACGCGGGCCGGCGCGGCGAGCAGTGGTCGCCGTCCGCCTCCTCGGCGGCCCTCGACGCGGGCGCGGCCCGCGCGCTGGCCGTCCCGCCGCCCGCGGGTCCGCCCGGGGACGCCGCCGCGGGCGCGGCGGCGGTGCGGGCGGCGCTGGCGGACCGGTCGGCCCCGGCGGAACGGTCGGCCTCCTCCGCGGTGGCGGCGCGAACGTCCGCCGCGGCCCCTGTCGCGGCCGCGGCTGTCGCGGTCCCGGCGGCGGCTGCTCCGGTGGAGACCGCTGCGGCCCCCTCCGCCGGCTGGGGTGCGCCGGACCTGGGCACTCCCGCCACCTTCGTCCTCCTCCGCCACGGCGAGACCGCGCTCACCCCGCAGAAGCGGTTCTCCGGCAGCGGCGGCACCGACCCGGAGCTCTCCGCGGCGGGCCGGCGCCAGGCCGAGGCCGTGGCCGCCGCCCTGGCGGCCCGCGGCACGATCCAGACGATCGTCAGCTCGCCGTTGACGCGCTGCCGCCAGACCGCCCAGGCCGTCGCCGAGCGCCTCGGCCTGGACGTCACCGTCGAGGAGGGGCTGCGCGAGACGGACTTCGGCGTCTGGGAGGGCCTGACCTTCGCCGAGGTGCGCGAGCGCTACCCCGCCGACCTCGACGCCTGGCTGGCCTCGCCGAAGGCGGAGCCCACGGGCGGCGGCGAGAGCTTCGCCGCGGTCGCCCGCCGGGTGTCGGCCACGCGCGACCGGCTGCTGGCCCGGCACCAGGGCCGCACGGTCCTGCTGGTCACGCACGTGACCCCGGTCAAGACGCTGGTCCGGCTGGCCCTGGGCGCGCCACCCGAGGCCCTGTTCCGCATGGAGTTGGCCGCCGCGTCGCTGTCGGCGGTGGCGTACTACGCGGACGGCAACGCGTCGCTGCGCCTGCTGAACGACACCTCACATCTGCGTTGACGCGAGGCCGACGCGTCGTGAACGGGGACCGGCCACGGACCGCACGAGCGGTCCGTGGCCGGTCTTCGCGTATGGCTGGCTGACAATCGACCTTACCGTCGAGTCGAAAATCTGTGCAGGATGCCGGGGATCTTCACGATCTCCTTGTCGTCGACACAGAAAGGGGCAGCATGTCCCGCATGCGCCTGATCGCCGTACCCGTCCTCGCCGCAGCCCTGGGCCTGGCCTCCGCGACGACGGCCTCCGCCGCCACCGCCCGGATCACCAAGGCCGAGTACGACAAGATCAAGCTCGGCTCGTCGATCGCGACGATGCACGCCACCGCCGGCCGCGGCGCGTGCAGGCTGCAGTCCGACTCCTCCGCCGGCGGTGTGCGGATCAAGCAGTACGAGTGCAAGGGCGACAAGCCCTTCAGCGTCGCGGACTTCACCTTCTCCAACAACAAGCTGGAGGTCCGCACCCAGGTCTTCCTGGACGGCGGCAAGTCCAACGGCCGCATGACCAAGGCCAAGTACCTCAAGGTCACGCGCGGCAAGACCATCGCGCAGATGAAGGAGATCACCGGCGTCGGCACCTGCGTCCGCGTGGCCCAGACCGAGACCCGCGGCATGCGCTCCTCGACGTACAACTGCGACCAGTCGAGCACCTTCGGCGTCGCCACGTTCCTCTTCGAGAACGGCAAGATGAGCATCCGCTCCCAGGTCGGCCTGCGCTAGTTCCCGCGGTTCCCGCCGGACCCGTAGTGCGTGGTTCCTGAAGCCCTGCGGGCGAAGGCCCCGTCCCCCAGCGGCGCCTTCGCCCTTCGCGCGCTCCCGTGGCGACTTTCCTACCGGTGGTGCTACGTTTTTGGGCATGAGTAGCCTCCACGTGACGCCCCCCCCCGCGGAGGCAGGCGGAAGAAGAGTGGTGAGCCGGCCGACGCGTAGCGCCTGGAAGTGCGCCGCACCGGCAACGCCGCCAAGCGCCTGGCGTTCCTCCTCTCCCGCTTCGACGTCAAGCCGGTCACGGACGGCGTCACGGAGAACGCGGCGAAGCTCCTCGACGTGACGGGGCTGGACGGACACGAGTGCCTGGTGGACGCCCTGATCGTCGCCACGGCCGCGCTCTGCACGCCGCCGGTGCGGATCGTCACGTCCGACTCGGCCCAGGTTCCGAAGCTCTGTGCGGCCGCGGAGACGCTTCCCGCGGCGCCGGACATCAAGGTGATCGTCGTCTGAAACGCTGCCCCCGGATCGCCCCCGGCAGGCATGGGACCCCTGGGGCCGGACCATCGCCCCAGGTCGGGGATACAGGCGGCAGACGAGTCGGCCTGTACGCCGGGTTCTGTCACCCGGAGACCTCGCGGTCGCCGGGGAGACGGCCATCCATCTAGGACCGGCGTTGCCGCCGGTCTCGTGCGGTCTACCCGCGAACTCGGGCGGGCAGCCCTCGATCGTCCGCGCAGGGCCGGATCGCTCCGACCCCTCTTGACCTTGCTCCGAGTGGGGTTTACCTAGCCGCCTGGGTCACCCCAGGCGCTGGTGGTCTCTTACACCACCGTTTCACCCTTACCGAGGGCCGAGGCCCCCGGCGGTCTGCTTTCTGTGGCACTGTCCCGCGGGTCACCCCGGGTGGGCGTTACCCACCACCCTGCCCTGTGGAGCCCGGACGTTCCTCGGCGGGGTCCGAGGACCCCGACGCGGCCGTCCGGCCGGCTCGTCTGCCGTGGTGACCATGCTACCCGCGCGACGGCCGTCGCTTGACCTTGCCGCAGCGGCGGGGTGTGGAACGGGGGCATGCGGATGCCGGCGGCGCTCGTGGCGGCGGTGCGGCGGCCTACGGCAGGCTGAAGAGGATCTTGTCCTTCTTGAGACCCGCCTTCGGGTCGGCCTTCTCGAGCTTGGCCCGGACGCTCGAACCGAGCACGAGGGATCCGCTCGCCTTCTTGATCTTGCCCATCACGGGGGGATCCGCCAGATAGGCCAGACCCGTCCTGGGGTTGGGAGGGACCCATTCCGCGTCGGTGTCGATCACGGCGGCGTCGAACGTCTCGCCCTCCCGGTGCTGGAGCAGTGCCGCCTCCACGATGTCCACGCACTCCCCGTCCGCCAGACCCGCCTTGCCGTTCCTCATCGTGGCCGGCAGGTCCTGCAGGGCGTCGAGCACCCAGGCCGGCGGGGCCTGGAGCGCGCAGGCGGCCACGCACAGCTCGCCGGTGTACCGGTCGACCAGGCGCCGCATCGGTGCCGTGCAGTGCGCGTAAGGGGCCGCGATGGACGCGTGCTTCTGGTTCGGGGGGAGGGCGCCGTCGCGGAAGGCCGTGTAGTCCGCCTTCCTGAACAGGCGGGTGGCCTCGTGGAGGAAGGCGGCGTGGTTCTGCTTGCTCGGATCGAGGGAGCGGATCAGGTCGGCGTACGACATGTGGTGCTTCCAGTCGATGCCGAGCTGCTTGGCGATCTCGCGCAGCCCCGGGACCGGGTCGGGGACCCTCAGCTCCTGGGTCCGCAGGATGCCCGTACCGCTCTTCAGCATGATCTTGGCCGCTTCCATGCCGGTCATGAGGGAGATCTGCTCGTTCCAGCCCTCCACCGCCAGCGGTGTCCGGTAGGACAGCCGGAACTCCCCGTCCTTGAGGGTGATCTCCTGGTCCGGCAGCATGAGCGAGACGGCCTTCCGCTCGTCCTCGACGGCCTCGCGCAGCATGCCGATCTCGCGCAGCAGCGCGACGGCCGGCTCGGCCGTCCCCGCGTCGATGTCCTGCTGGACGCCCGCGTAGTTGAGCTTGGCCCGGCTGCGGACCAGCGCGCGGTACACGGTGCTGGCGGTCACCACGCCGTGGGCGTCGAGGTCGTGCTGCCACAGCAGGGCCGGGACCTTCTCGTTCGTCGGGAGCAGGCTGGCCGCCCCCTCGGACAGGACGGGCGGGTGCAGGGGCACCTTGAGGTCGGGGAAGTACAGCGTCTCGACGCGCTGGTGGGCCTCGGTGTCGATCACTCCGCCGGGTTTGACGAAGGCGGCCATGTCGGCGATGGCGTAGTGGACGCGGTACCCGCCGCCCGCCCGCCGCTCCAGGTACATGGCCTGGTCGAGGTCCTGCGAGTCCGGCGGGTCGATCGTGAAGAAGGGCAGCTCGGTGACGTCCTTGTGGGACAGCTCGGGTGCCCGGGCGGCCTCCGCGGCCGCCTCGAGCACGGTTGGGGGGAAGTCCCCTGGGGCCGGCAGCTCCCTGCGGAGCGTGTCGAGTGCGGGACGCAGCGCGGTCTCGGCCGCGTCGGAGAGGTGGATCGGGCGACGGGGCATGCCCCGAGCGTAGGCACGCGGGTGCGGACCGGCACGGCGAGCGCGGCCGAGCGGGGGCGACGGCGGCGCGGGGAAGGGGGCCTCGCGGGGAGGCCCTAGGCTGGCATGCCGGGGCCGCACCCCTCCCCGTACGTGATGAAGGAGAAACCGACGTGCTCGTGCTGCTGCCGCCGTCCGAAGGAAAGGCCGCCGGCGGCTCCGGCGCACCCCTCGACGCCGAGGGGCTGTCCCTGCCGGGGCTGGCCGGGGCGCGCGCCGCGGTCCTCGACGAGCTGGTCGAGCTGTGCGCCGCCGACGAGGAGAAGGCCCGCGAGGTGCTCGGCCTGAGCGAGGGCCTGCGCGGCGAGGTGGGCAAGAACGCGCAGCTGCGGTCCGCCCCCGCGCGGCCCGCCGGGGAGATCTACACCGGTGTGCTGTACGACGCCCTGGCGCTGGCCGAGCTGGAGCCGGCGGCCCGGGCGCTGACCTCGCGGTCGCTCCTGGTGTTCTCCGGCCTGTGGGGCGCGGTCGGCGTGGACGACGCGATCCCCTCGTACCGCTGCTCGATGGGCGTGAAGCTGCCGGGCCTGGGCGCCCTGGGCGCCTACTGGCGCGGGCCCATGGCCGAGGTGATGCCCGCCGCCGCCGGGGAGGGGCTGGTCCTGGACCTGCGCTCGTCGGCGTACGCGTCCGCCTGGAAGCCGAAGGGCGAGGTCGCCGGGCGCACCGCGACCGTGCGGGTGCTGCACGCGCAGGTGGTGGACGGGGTCGAGAAGCGGTCCGTGGTGAGCCACTTCAACAAGGCCACCAAGGGGCGCCTGGTGCGCGACCTGCTGCGGGCCGGCGCCGAGCCGGCGACCCCGGCCGAACTGGTCGGCGTCCTGCGGGACCTGGGGTACGCGGTCGAGGCGGCGGAGCCGGCGAAGGCCGGCAAGGCGTGGGCGCTGGACGTGGTGGTGACCGAGATCCACTGACGGGTGCCGGGCGTCGGGTGCCTGCCGTCAGGTGCCTGCCGTGAGGTACCTGCCGTCAGGGGTGCCCGGTGCCCGGTGCCGGGGGTGGGGTGGCGCGTGACGGGTCGTCGGACCGCGGTACGCCGAGGGGGCTCCGACCGCGGCGGCGTTCGCGTCGCGCGGGTCGGAGCCCCCTCGGCGTCGTGCCAACGGAACGGGGCGGGGCGGGGCTGGGTGTGATCGGCCGGGCCATGCTCAGCGGCTCAGCGGCCACGCCACCGCCGCGTGCGGGTCGTGGTCGGCCTCGGCCGCGTGCTGCGCGCAGGCGTCGGTCAGGGTCTCCAGGAGGCTCAGCGGGTCCGGCAGCGGGTGCTCCGGTCCGCGCAGCCACGCGACGGCCTGGTCACCGGGCAGTCGGGCGGGCGGTACGAGCACGTAACTGCCGCGGCAGTGCCAACGCAGGCCGGGGTGCTCGTCCATGGTCTCGGGGTGGCAGTCCAGCTCGCAGGGCCACCACTCGTCCTCGTCCTCGGGGGTGCCGCGGGTGGCGGTGAAGAACAGCATGCGGCCGTGCGGGTTGGGCTCCTCCGCAGTGCCCTCCTCGCTCACGGCGATCGGGCCCAGGGCGACCCCGGCGGCCTGCAGCCGGCGCAGCGCCTCGCGGCCGGCCGCCAGCGGTACGTCCAGGACGTCGTGGACCATGCCGGTCGCGGTGATGAAGTTGGCCTGCGGCTGGTTGCGGGCCCAGCGCTCGACCTGGGCGCGGTCGGTGGTCGCCTGGGTCTGCCACGCGAAGGACAGCGGGTGCCGGGCCGGAGTGGGACAGCCGATGCGCTCGCACGAACACCGGTAGCCGGCGGGATGGGCCGCGGGCGACAGGGGCAGGCCCGCCGCGGCGGTGGCCAGCAGCACGGTCTCGCGGGCGCGGCCGGGGTCCTCCGGGGTTTCGGTCGTGCGCAGTCGGCCCAGCCACTGGGAAATCCTGTGCTGCACACCGCGTTTGACGCGGCCGGACTCGGGCCCCATGTATCCCCTCACCTCGTCGTTGCCCCGGCAGACCATTCCATGCTCCCACCATCCTGCGCCCCCGGTGACCGCTCTTCCCCACCGGGGGGCGGTCCGCACGGGCGTACGACGGGTCCCAGCCATGGCCAAAAGGGGCCATACCCACCCGAGTGGCGACTCCGGTGACTTTCGCCACGCTCTCGAGCGCGGTCGAACAGATGGCATCGGATATCGAACGACGGGGAATTCACCGCGTGTCCCACCCAAACCACCCGATCAGTTCAATGCGCGGTGTCCACGGAGGAGAGACGATTCTCTTCCCGCGCCCACCCACGGCGCGGACACCGCCCGGACGTCGTGTCCCGTGAGGAGCCCTCTTTGCGCCGAGACGCCACACCCCGCCGGTACCTGATGTGCCCACCCGTGCACTTCAAGGTCACCTACTCCATCAACCCCTGGATGGACCCCGGCAAGCCGGTGGACCTGCCCCTCTGCCTGGCCCAGTGGGAGGACCTGCGCGACCGCTACCGGGCCCTCGGCCACACCGTCGAGCTCCTGGAACCGCGCCCGGAGCTGCCCGACATGGTCTTCGCCGCCAACGGCGCCACCGTGATCGACGGTCGCGTGCTCGGTGCCCGCTTCGCCTACCCGGAGCGGTCGGCCGAGGCGCAGGAGCACCTGGACTGGTTCCGCGCGCACGGCTACACGGAGATCCACGAGCCCTCGCACATCAACGAGGGCGAGGGCGACTTCGCGGTCACCGCCACGTACGTCCTGGCCGGTCGGGGCTTCCGCTCCTCGCCGCTCTCGCACGACGAGGCCCAGGAGTTCTTCGGCCGCCCGGTGATCGGCCTCGACCTGGTCGACCCGCGCTACTACCACCTCGACACGGCGCTGTCCGTGCTCGACGGCGACGAGGTCATGTACTTCCCGGAGGCCTTCTCACCGGGCAGCCGCGCGGTACTGCGCCGGCTCTTCCCTGACGCGCTCGTCGCCACGGAGGCGGACGCGGCCGCCCTCGGGCTGAACGCGGTGTCGGACGGCCTGCACGTCCTGCTGCCGCAGGAGGCCGTCGGACTGTTCGAGCCGCTGCGCGACCGCGGCTTCGAACCGATCGGGATGGACCTGGGCGAACTCCTCAAGGGCGGTGGCAGCGTGAAGTGCTGCACGCAGGAGTTGCGGCCCTAGCGCGCGTGACAGGCCGGCGGTCGGCCGGGGGCCCGTGCCCCGGCCGGCCGTCCCACGGCTCCGCGGCCGGGTGCCCTTCCCCGCTTCCGGCCGCGGGCCCTCTCCGTGGGCGGGTGCGGTCCCCTCGCGCGGGCCGCCACTCGGCCGCCCGGCGCCTCTGTGCGCGGGCCGCTACCCGGCGTCCGCCGGCGGCCAGGCGTCGCCCCAGTCGGCGTCGCGGGCGGCCTTGTAGAGGGGGCCGTGGCGCTTGGTGACGGTGTCCCGGCGCAGGCCCTCGTCGCGGGTGCACAGGTCCAGCAGGACCAGGCCCTTGCGGATCTGCGGCCTGCGGGTGACGCGGTTCGCGGCCGGCTCGGGAGCGAAGCGGGTGGCCGCCACGTAGCTGAACTTCTCGTCCTCGTACGCCAGCGAGCCGCCCTTGACCTTGCGGTGCAGCGAGGACCGGCTGACCCGGGCCGAGAAGTGGCACCAGTCCTCGCCGACCGTGATCGGGCAGGTGCCGTCGTGCGGGCAGGGCGCGGCCACGTGCAGGCCCGCCGCGAGCAGCTGGTCGCGGGCCTCGCGGATGCGCAGGTAACCCTCGGGGGTGCCGGGCTCGACGACCACGACGGTCTGCGCGGTACGGGCCGCCTCGGCGACGACCGCCCGGCGGGCCTCACCGGTCAGCTCGCCCAGCACGTACGAGACGGTGGCCAGGTCGGCCGTCGGGAGTGCGAGCCCGCCGCCGATCACGGCCTTGCGCCACGCGGCTGCCTTCAGCACCGGTGAGCCCGAGGCCTGCGCCAGCTCCCGGCCCAGTGCGAGGGCCGGGTCCGCCCAGTCGAGCACGGTGGTCTCCCGCGGGCCCTCCCAGGTGGCGTCGACCGCCCAGGTCGCGGCACCGGTGCCGCCGCCGACGTCCACGTGCGAGGCCGGGGTGAAGTCCGGCGCCGCGTCGGCGAGGGCGTCGAGGGCCGCCCGCACCGCCTCGAACGTCGCGGGCATCCGGTACGCGGCGTACGCGACCACGTCGGAGCGGTCCCGGAGCACGGGAGCGTCGGTCGGGGTGCGTCCCCGGTAGTTGGCGATCAGCCGGTCGACGGCGGCGGTGGCCTGCTTCGGCGGGAGTCCGTCGAGCAGACCGGCGAGCGCGCCGCGCAGCGCGTCGGCGGTGGGGACAGTGGCGTTCACCGGGCGATTTTACGCCGGGGGAGGGGGTGACCCACCGGGCACCGCCAAGGAAGGCTGGTCCGGAGGTGGCGGTCCACTTGGCGGAACGTCCAAGAGCGGCCGGGCGGGGTCCCGTACCCTGCGGCGTCATGGACGCACCTGAGAAGAAGACCGCCCTCGTCACCGGTGCCGGTTCGGGCATCGGCCGGTCCGTGGCGCTCGCCCTCGCGGCGGCCGGTTGGTCGGTGGCGCTGGCCGGGCGCCGGGCCGAGGCGCTGGAGGAGACGGCGCGGGCGGCCGGGGCGGAGGCCGACGTGCTGTGCGTACGGGCCGACGTGACCGATCCCGGTGACGTGGCGGCCCTCTTCGCCGCGGTCCGGGACCGGTACGGGCGGCTCGACCTGCTCTTCAACAACGCCGGCACGTTCGGGCCCGCGGGCGTCCCGCTGGAGGACGTCTCGTACGAGGCCTGGCGCTCGGTCGTGGACGTGAACCTCACGGGCGCGTTCCTGTGCGCGCAGGCGGCGTTCCGGCAGATGAAGGGGCAGGAGCCGCAGGGCGGGCGGATCATCAACAACGGCTCCATCTCGGCCCAGGTGCCCCGCCCGAACTCGATCGCGTACACCGCCACCAAGCACGCGGTCACGGGTCTGACGAAGTCGCTGTCGCTGGACGGCCGGCCGTACCGGATCGCCTGCGGACAGATCGACATCGGCAACGCGGCCACCGAGATGACCGCGCGGATGCAGACCGGGATCCTGCAGGCGAACGGGCAGCTGGCCGTCGAGCCCGTGATGGACGCGGCCGACGTGGCCCGGACGGTGGTGCACATGGCGGAGCTGCCGCTGGAGGCGAACGTCCAGTTCGCCACGGTCATGGCCACCACCATGCCGTTCGTCGGGCGGGGCTGACCGCCGGCCTTCACGGCGGGAATGACCGCGCCCGGGGCGGAGTTGGGACCGGCATGGACCATGAAGAGCCTGCGACCGCCGTGCTGCGCTACACCGCCTTCTCCGCCGACCCGGCCGGGGGGAACCCCGCCGGCGTGGTGCTGGACGCCTCCGGACTCGACGGGGCGGCGATGCTCGGCATCGCCGCCGGCCTGGGCTACAGCGAGACCGCCTTCCTGACCGCCCCGCCCGAGGGCCTGGGCGCCGGGCCCGGCCGCGGGTTCACGGTCCGGTACTACAGCCCCAAGGCCGAGGTGCCCTTCTGCGGGCACGCCACCGTGGCCGCCGCCATCGCGCTGGGCGAGCGGATCGGACCCGGTGAGCTGCTCTTCGACACGCGTGCCGGGGTCGTGCCGGTCACCGTCGCCGCCGACGGGGACGGTCTGACGGCCACCCTCACCAGCGTCGAGCCGAAGACCGAGGACGTGGACCCGGCCGACCTGGCCGAGGCGCTGGCCGCGCTGGACTGGCCCGCGGAGGACCTCGACCCGGCGATCGGGCCCCGGATCGCCTACGCCGGCGCGCGGCACCTGGTGCTCGGCGCGGCCACCCGCGCGCGGCTCGCCGACCTGGCGTACGACTTCGACCGCCTCGAGGCGCTGATGCGACGGCTGGACCTGACCACCGTCCAGCTCGTGCACCGGGAGGCGGAGACGGTGTTCCACGTCCGCGACCCGTTCCCGGTCGGCGGCGTGGTCGAGGACCCCGCGACGGGGGCGGCGGCGGCCGCCTTCGGCGCGTACGCCCGCGAGGCCGGCCTGGTCCCGCAGGACGCCGTGCTCACCTTGCACCAGGGCGACGACATGGGGCGGCCCGGGGTGCTGACGGTCTCCTTCCGGGAGGGGGACTCCAGGGTCCGGGTCTCCGGTACGGGCACCCGCATCGCGGAGTAGCCCGGGAAATCCGCTTGGCGGGCGGCGCGTACCGGGCCAGGCTGGGCCGATGCACATCGAGACGTACCGCGACGGCCTGCCGGGGCACCTGCGCACGCAGGTCCACCGGCTCCAGGACGAGGCCTGGCCCCCGGAGGGCGAGGGCACGTACGGTCACGACCCGCTGCTGCGGCCGCGGGCCATGGTCCTGGTGGACGCCGACGGAACCGTGCTGGCCGCGCTGGACCTGCTGTTCAAGGAGCTCCGGCACGCGGGCGCGGACTGGCGGGCCGCCGGGCTGAGCACCGTCGTCACCCGCACCGCGGCCCGCGGGCGGGGGCACGGCCGGCGGCTGGTGGCCGCCGCGCGCGAGGCGCTGGCGGCGGACGGGGAGACGGAGGTCGGGCTGTTCACCTGCGACCGGCCGCTGCGCGGCTTCTACGAGGGCGCCGGCTGGACCGAGCTGCCCGGCAGCGTGCTGGTGGGCGGGACGCCCGAGGCCCCCTTCCCCAGCGACCGGCCGGGCTTCGACAAGGTCACCATGGGCGGGTTCTTCACGGAGCGGGCCCGGGCCGCCCGGGCGGGCTTCGCGCACGCGCGCATCGGGCTGTATCCGGGGACGGTCGACCGCCTGTGGTGAGGCGGTCTACGACCCCTTGGCCGAGACCAGCGCCTGCGTCCGGCTCAGGAACAGCGCCCGGGGGTTGGTCGCGTCGGCGGGCGGCACCGTCACGGTCTGGGCGGACTCGAACTCCCGCACCAGCGTGTCGTTCGGGGTGCCCGTCATCAGGGCCCGTACGGACGCGCTCAGCGGCAGCTTCGCGCCCTTGACGGACTTGTCGATCTTGACCTGCTCGTAGTGCCGGCAGGAGAAGAACACGAAGCCCCCGCCGTTCTGGGTGCGCAGCCCCATCGGGGTGTACGTGCCCGCGTCGAGCGCCTGGTCGATCCACTGCGTGGACTTGCCCGGCCGCTCCGCGTAGCGGGCCCGGACGGCGCGCCGACCGGTGGTCTGGCTGCCCGGGGCGAAGCCGTTGGGCTGTCCGTTCGTCAGGTAGGCCGCGTACCGCTTGCTCAGCTCGGCCGGGGGTATCGCGAGGTCCTTGGCGGCCGGGTCGAGCGCCTCGGCCCAGCCGTCCTTGTCCGTCTTGAAGACCGGCACCTCGTCGGGGGTCAGCACCGCCACGTGCGCCACCTTCCACGGCAGCGCGGCGCCGAACTTCGTGAAGAGCAGCACGACGCGGTTGGCCGCGCGGCTGGTGCCCGCGTCGCGGTTGCTGTCCGTGTTTGCCACGAAGAACCGCGGCCAGCCCGCCCTCTTCGGGATCATGAAGGTGGCGTCGGTGAGCTCCAGCGGCTTGAACTTCGTGTTGCCGCCCGGCCTGATCGACCGGTTGGCGCGCAGCGAGGCCTTCTTGCCGTCGCCGTACTGGCCCGTCACCACCGCGTCGAGCACCTGCTCGTCGTACGCCTTCTCGGCCCGGTTGTAGGTCGCCAGGAAGTCCTTGAGCGCCTGCGCGGCCTCAGCCCTGGTCGCCGACGGGACGACCGCCGACTCCCCGTGCACCGTCACGCACCCGGTCGCCGCCAGCGCCGTCGCGGTCAGCACGGCCGTCAGTACGGTCGGCCGGGCCAACCCGCTCAGCCTGCTCAGCCCGCTCATCGCCAACCTTCTGCTCCTTAGCCCCCGACGACCGTCCGAACCCTACCGGGGCGAAGAACAGCGCCAGCGTGGGGATCAGATACAGAGCCCACACCGTGACCTGCAGGACCGTCGGGTCGGGCTGGAAGTTGAACGTGCCCTTCAGCAGCGTCCCGTACCAGCTGTCCGGCGGGATCGCGGAGCTGATGTCGAAGGCCTTGTCGCCCAGACCGCTCAGGAAGTCGGCCTCCTGGAGGTCGTGGACGCCGTACGCGAGCACGCCCGCGGCCACGACGACCAGCATGCCGCCGGTCCACTTGAAGAACCGGGCCAGGTTGATCTTCAGCGCGCCGCGGTAGAACGCCCAGCCCAGGAAGACCGACGTGGCGATGCCCAGCAGGGCGCCCGCCAGCGGGCCCCCGCCGTCGCCGGCGGCCCGTACCGAGCCCCAGACGAACAGGGAGGTCTCCAGGCCCTCGCGGCCCACGGCCAGCAGGGCGGTGCCCACCAGCGCGCCGGTGCCCATGGCGAGCGCGGCGTCGAGCTTGCCGTGCAGCTCGGCCTTCAGGTGCCGCGCGGTGCGCTTCATCCAGAAGACCATCCACGTCACCAGGCCGACGGAGAGGATCGACAGCGAACCGCCGAGGGCCTCCTGGGCCTTGAAGGTGAGCTCGGAGCTGCCGAACTCCAGGCCCGCGCCGAACGCGAGGCTGATGGCCACGGCGATGCCGACGCCGCTCCAGATGGCCGGGAGCTTCGCCTTGTTGTCCGTCTTGACCAGGTACGCGATGAGGATGCAGACGACCAGGCTGGCCTCCAGCCCCTCACGCAGGCCGATCAGGTAGTTGCTGAACACGCCGGTTTCCTCCCCGTCAGGCGAACAGTGCCCGGCCCCACCAGTCGTCCTTGTCGCGGACGCCGGGGGGCACGGCGAAGAGCGCCGAACTCACGTGCTGGATGTACTCGTTCAGGGCGTCGTGGCGCGCCAGGCTGCGCTGCACCGGGATGAATCCCTTGCGGACGTCCCGCTGGTACGCGATGAAGAACAGGCCCGCGTCGAGGCGGCCCAGACCGTCGGTGCCGTCGGTGAACGAGTAGCCGCGGCGCAGGATGCGCGCGCCGTTGTTGCTGTCCGGGTGGGCGAGGCGGACGTGGGAGTCCGGCTTCATCGCCTTCAGGAACGGCTCGTCGCGCTCCTTGGACTTGCCCACGGGAGCGCCCTCGGCCTTGTCCCGGCCGAAGATGTCCTCCTGCTCCTGGAGGCCCGTGCGGTCCCAGATCTCGATGTTCATCCGAATCCGGCGGGCCACCAGGTACGAGCCGCCGGCCATCCAGGACGAGGCGCCCTGCGCGTCCTTGGCGCCGACCCACACGTGCTTGTCGAGGGCCTCGGCGTCGGTGCCGGAGATGTTCCGGGTGCCGTCCTTGAAGCCCATCATGTTGCGCGGGGTCTGCTCGTCCGGGGTGGTCGAGGAGGTCTTGCCGAAGCCCAGCTGCGACCAGCGCACCGCGACCTTGCCGAAGCCGATGCGGGCGAACTGGCGGATGGCGTGCACCGCGACCTGCGGGTCGTCGGCGCAGGCCTGGATGCAGATGTCGCCGCCGGACTTGGCCGGGTCGAGGTTGTCGCCGGGGAACTGCGGCAGGTCGACGAGGGCCTCGGGGCGCTTGCCCTCCAGGCCGAAGCGGCCCTTGGCGAACAGCGAGGCGCCGAAGCCGATGGTCACCGTCAGGCGGGAGGGCTTGAGGCCCAGGGCCTCGCCGGTGTCGTCCGGCGGGGCCTCCGGGAGGCCGCCGACCGCGCCCTCGCCGACCGGCAGGCCGGCGGTCATGCGCTCCGCGGCCCGCGTCCACTCCTTGAGCATCTCGACGAGCTCGGCGCGGTCGGTGGTCTTCACGTCGAACGCGGCGAAGTGCAGCCGGTCCTGCACCGCCGAGGCGATGCCGGCCTGGTGCGGGCCGTGGAACGGCACCGCCGCGCCGGTGAGCGCGGCCGGGACCGGGTCGCCGGAGCCGCTCAGGGCGGCCGCGGTGCCGCCGGCGGCCGCGGCGCCGAGCGCGAGGCCCGCGCCGCCCCAGCCCAGGACGGACCGGCGGGACGGCTTGCCGCCCGAGGTCTCGGCGACGGTCCCTTCGGCGGACTCGGTGGGCTCGACGGCGTCGGCCGCGGCGTTCTCAGCAGGCATCTCAGGCTTCCCGGACATCGGTGGCACCCCCCCTGGGCGGTGGTGCGGCGGACTCGACTACTTGGCGACGGCGGCGGCGAGGTGGGACAGCGGCTCACCGAGGGCGCTCACCGCGTCGGAGAGCTCCTTGCGCTGGTCCTTGCCGACCTTGTCGTACGACTCGAAGACGTAGGTGGTCTTGTCGGCGCGGTACTTGTCGAGCAGCGCGGCCATCGCGGCGAACTGCTTGTCGAGCTCGGCGGCCAGCTTCGGGTCGTTCTTCGCCGCGACGGGCTTGAGCAGCTCGTACGCCTTCTGCGCACCCTCGACGTTGGCCTTGAAGTCGACCAGGTCGGTGTGGCTGTAGCGCTCCTCCTCGCCGGTGACCTTGCCGGAGGCCACCTCGTCGAGGAGCTCCTTGGCGCCGTTGGCCATCGAGGTCGGGGTGATCTCGGCCTTGCCGACGCGCTTCTGCCAGTCGGTCAGGTCGGTCATCAGCTGGTCGGCGAGCTTCTTCTCGTTGTCGCCGATCTTCTTGTCGGCCCACAGGGCCTTCTCCAGCTTGTGCCAGCCGGTCCAGTCCTTGGCCGGGTCCTGGCCGTCCTCCAGGCCGTCCTCGCGGACGTCGACCTTCGGGTCGATGTCGCCGAAGGACTCGGCCACGGGCTCGGTGCGCTCCCAGCCGATGCGGGACTCGGCGTACAGCTTCTTGGCGCCCTCGAGGTCGCCGGCCTTGACGGCGTCGGCGAAGGCCTTGGCCTTCGGCAGCGTCTCGTCGGCCTGCTCCTGCACCCACTTGCGGTACTGGGCCACGGCCTCGTCCAGCTCGGGGCTGCGCTTGGCGGAGGCGGCGCCCTTGCCGGTGGCCTTGACGGCGGTGCGGATGCCGTCGCCCTTCATGCCGGGCTTGCAGGCGACCGTGTAGTCGCCGGCCTTGATCTCGGCGGTGATGGTGGCCTTGGTGCCGGGGCCGATGTTCTCGCGCTCGGTGACGATGCGGTCGTCCGGGAAGAGGACGTAGACCTCGGTGACCTTGGAGCCCTTGTTCTCCACGTCGAAGACGACCTTGCCGGCCGGGAACTCCTTCGCGGAGACCTCGCAGGCGCTGTCGGTCGCCTTGATCGCGACGGCGTCCCCGCCCTTGGCGTCGCTCTTCTCGGCGCAGCCGGTGACGGCGGTCAGGGCGGCCGCGGCCGCGGCTGCGGTGACGACGGAGAAGCGGACGGATCGCATTCGAGCTCCAGGGCTGGCGTATACAGGACCGCCTCGGGGGAGGCGGCCGGTGAGGCGGACCTAACTTAACCGAGGCTTACCTGACCGATACCCACTCGTCCAGTGATTCAGCTAACACCTGGGCGCCTCGGACACGGCGCCGTCACGGCATCTTCAGCACCTCCCCATGGGAAGGTCAAGGGGAGGTCAAGCGATCCGGCGGCAAGGGGGGCGTGCTTCAATGCGCGCGTGAACGATCTCGACGTGCTCAAGGTCTTCTGCGCGGCCGACGGCAGCCACGGCAACCCGCTCGGTGTGGTGCGCAACGGCCGTACCTGCCCCGATGACGCCTCCCGCGCGGAGCTGGCGACCCGCCTCGGCTTCAGCGAGACGGTCTTCGTCGACGACCCCGAGCGCGGGGTCGTCGACATCTGGACGCCGCCCGGGCAGCGCATGGCCTTTGCCGGACACCCGCTGGTCGGCACCGCCTGGCTGCTCGACGTCGAGGAGCTGGTGGTCCCGGCCGGTGAGGTCTGGGCCCGCAACGACGGCGAATTCAGCTGGATCACCGCCCGCGCCGAGTGGGCCGGCGGCCGCCGCCTGGTGCAGTACGCCGACCCGGCCCAGGTCGACGAGCTGCCCGCCCCGCCGCCCGGCGAGGGCTGGCTCTACGCCTGGGCCTGGGAGGACGAGGCCGCCGGGCGCGTGCGCGCCCGCGGCTTCCCGCGGCGCCCGGGCCTGGACGAGGACGAGGCCACCGGCGCCGCCGCCGTCGCCCTGACCGCGGAGCTCGGCCGCGCGCTGAACATCACCCAGGGTGCGGGCTCCCAGATCCTGACCGCCCCCGGCCCGGGCGGCGTCGTGGAGCTCGGCGGACGGGTGCGCTTCGCGCCCGCGGGCTCGTACGGGGACGCGCAGTGGCGGCCGTACGGCGACCCGTACGCCGACTAGCTGGACGTGCTGGACGCCCGACGCCGACCAGAGGAAAGGGGAGGAGAGGGAGAGGAACGGGGGAGGGGAGGGGCGGGGCGGCGCTACGCGCTGAGCGGGAACTGGCCGTCCAGCTCCCGGAACACCGCCCCGTTGTGGTCGAAGGCCCGGCGGCACTCGTCGACGATGCGCTGCTTCTCCAGGTCGTCCACCGCGATCGAGTCCAGCAGGCCGCGGTACGACCGCTTGAACTCCGCCGGGTTGGTTATCGCCTCGAACACGTAGAAGCGCACCCCGTCGCCCTTCCGGGCGAACCCCCACGTGCGCTCCGCCTTGTCGCGGATGATCTGGCCGCCGGAGAGGTCGCCCAGGTAGCGGGCGTAGTGGTGGGCGACGTACCCGCCCGGCCAGCTCCGCCCGCACTCGGCCACCCGGTCGGCGTACGCGGCGGTCGCGGGCAGCGGCTCCAACCTCTCCCGCCACCCCGGTCCGCGCAGGTGGGCCAGATCCCGCTCCAGCTCCGCGACCCGCATCAGCTCGGGGCGTATGAAGGGGCCCGCCACCGGGTCGCCGCGCAGCCCCGCGGCCGCGTCCTCCAGCGCCCGGTACACGAACCAGAGCTGCTCGGTGTAGCGCGCGTACGCCTCCACCCCCAGCCGGCCGCCGAGCAGGTGCGCCATGAACGGCGAGCCCTCCGCCTCCGTGTGCTGCTGGTGGGAGGCGACGCGGATGACGGTGGAGAAGGCGTCCATGGCGGACCTCCGGGAATGCCGAGCGCGACGGCCGGGCGGGGCGCCGGCCGGGGGCGGGCGGCCCCCAGCCGGACCTTTCCCGACATGCTGTCGGTAAAAACGCTACGGCAGGGTGAGGATGTCCGCACCGGTGGCGGTGACCACCAGCGTGTGCTCGAACTGGGCCGTCCGCTTGCGGTCCTTCGTGACCACGGTCCAGCCGTCCTCCCACATGTCGTACTCGTGGGTGCCCAGCGTCAGCATCGGCTCGATCGTGAAGGTCATGCCCGGCTCCATGACGGTGGTCGCGTGCGGGCTGTCGTAGTGCGGGATGATCAGGCCCGAGTGGAACGACGAGTTGATCCCGTGGCCCGTGAAGTCGCGGACCACGCCGTAGCCGAAGCGCTTGGCGTAGGACTCGATGACCCGGCCGATGATGTTGATCTGGCGCCCCGGCCGGACCGCCTTGATGGCCCGGTTCAGCGATTCCTGCGTGCGCTCGACCAGCAGCCGCGACTCCTCGTCCACCTCGCCGCACAGGTAGGTGGCGTTGTTGTCGCCGTGCACGCCGCCGATGTACGCCGTCACGTCGAGGTTCACGATGTCGCCGTCCCGGAGCACGGTGGTGTCCGGGATGCCGTGGCAGATGACCTCGTTGACGGAGGTGCACAGGGACTTGGGGAAGCCCCGGTAGCCGAGGGTGGAGGGGTAGGCGCCGTGGTCGCACATGTACTCGTGCGCCACCGCGTCGAGCTCGTCGGTGGTGACGCCGGGCTTGATCAGCTTCGCGGCCTCGGCCATGGCCCGGGCGGCGATGCGGCCCGCGGTGCGCATCAGCTCGATCGTTTCGGCCGACTGCACCTCGGGGCCCTTGTACGGGGTGGGCGCGGGCTTGCCGACGTACTCCGGGCGCCTGATCTTGCCGGGAACGGAACGGATGGGGGAGATCTCCCCTGGGACGAGCAGCGACTGGCCAGACATGCAAGCGAGTGTATCGACCCGGGATCGGGCAGCATGGCGGCAGAGAGGCCGACGGGGGCAGCCGCGACGCGGGCGGTCCCGCAGTGCAGCGAGAGGAGCCGGGGATGGCCCTGTTCAAGAAGCGCCAGGTGGGCAAGCCGGGCGAGTGGTACTACTGCCTCGTCCACAAGAAGGTCGAGGAGGGGCCGGACTGCCCCGCGAAGGACCGGTTCGGGCCGTACACCACGCCCGAGGAGGCCGCCCGTGCCATGGAGACCGCCCAGGAGCGGAACCTGGAGTGGCAGACCGACCCGAAGTGGAACGACCGCCCGGGGGACGCGGCGGGCGAGGGGGAGGGCGAGGGGACGGGCACGGCCACCTGAGGCCCGCGGGCCGGCGGCGGACCCGGCGTCACCAGCGGCTGGGCGGCGGAGCGGTCAGCTGGTCGGCCAGCCGGGACAGCCGGTCCCGGAACCGCCGGGGCGTGCGCTGCACCGGCAGGCTGTTCTCCCCGGCCGCGGCGCTGACCAGGTGCTGCACCGTGTCCAGGTCGAGTCCCGCCCGCTCCGGCACGGACAGCGCGTCGTGCGCGAGCGCACCCAGCTCCGCGTCACCGCCGTCCAGGGACAGTACGGTCGCCCCGGCCCGGCGCGCGTCGTGCACCCGCTCCAGCAGCCCGGCCCCCGGTTCCTCCGGCGCCACCACCAGCAGCGTCTCACCGCGCCCGGCCGCCGCCAGCCGGCCCAGGCCCACCGACAGGTGCGGCGGTTCGTCCGGCAGCACGTGGTGCCGCACGAGGGTCGGCGCCAGCTCCGGCAGTCCCGACCAGGCCGCCTCGTCCACCAGGTGCGCGGCCAGGTGCCACGGCTCGTACTGCTCGGTGCCCACCAGCAGCAGTCCGCCGCCGGCCGGCACCACCGCGGTGCGAAGGGCCACGGCGAACCGGCGCGCGGCCCCCGGCCATTCGGTTCCGGCGAGGACATCGCGCAGCAGCGCGACTCGTACGGCGTCCATGGACGGGCATCCTGCCGCACCGGCCGGGTGGACGGGAGCGGTTGTCGCGCGCTCACCCGTTCGGCAGCATCGGTAATGTCGGGGCCATGACTTCCACCGAAAGCGTTCAGCCCGCGGAGCAGCCGTCCGCCAAGCCCGCGAAGGCCCCCGCCAAGGACCCCTGGGACCTCCCCGACGTGTCGGGTCTCGTCGTCGGCGTCCTGGGCGGCACCGGCGACCAGGGGCGCGGCCTGGCCTACCGGCTCGCGCGGGCCGGCCAGAAGGTGATCATCGGCTCCCGTGCCGCCGAGCGCGCCGAGGCCGCCGCGGCCGACCTGGGCCTGGGTGTCGAGGGCGCGGACAACGCCGAGTGCGCGCGGCGCAGCGACGTCGTGATCATCGCCGTGCCCTGGGACGGGCACGCCAAGACCCTCGAGGCGCTCCGCGAGGACCTCGCGGGCAAGCTCGTGATCGACTGCGTGAACCCGCTCGGCTTCGACAAGCAGGGCGCGTACGCCCTCAAGCCCGAGGAGGGCAGCGCCGCCCAGCAGGCCGCCGCCCTGCTGCCGGACTCGCGGGTCACGGCCGCGTTCCACCACCTGTCGGCCGTCCTGCTCCAGGACGAGTCGATCGAGGAGATCGACACCGACGTGATGGTGCTCGGCGAGTCGCGCGCGGACACCGACCTCGTCCAGGCGCTGGCCGCCCGGATCCCCGGCATGCGCGGCGTCTTCGCCGGCCGGCTGCGCAACGCCCACCAGGTCGAGTCGCTGGTCGCCAACCTGATCTCGGTCAACCGCCGCTACAAGGCGCACGCTGGCCTGCGGGTCACGGACGTCTGAGCCGCCGCCCGTCCGGAGACCGCCGCCGCCCGTCCGGAGACCGCCGTCGACCGCCGCCGACCGCCGTACGGGCTCCGCGGCGGTCCTCGCGGAAGCGCGCCGCGGCGGTCTTTACGCGACCACTGCGGGGCGTGGGGGACACTGGACGCCCAGCACCACCCGCGCACATCCGCCGTCGCAGTCCAGGAGCCACCCCCATGCCCCGCCTCGCCGTGTTCGCCCTGATCGTCTGCGCCCTGTCCGTGGCCGCGGCCGTCGTCGCCTTCGTGAACGGGAGCTTCCTCGGGATCATCTGGGTCCTGCTCGTGGGCGTGTCCTCGAACATCGCCTGGTTCTACATCCGCAAGGCCAAGCTGGCGAAGGCGGCGGGCGCGCCGCGCGGCTGAGCCGCCGTCGAACGCTCGAGCCGCCGTCGAACGCCCGAGCTGCCGCCGCGGGCCCGAGCCTCCGCCGGGCGCGGCCGGCGGGTCGGCCGTCGGACTACCGGCCGAGCTCGCAGTACAGGTTCCGCTCCTGCCAGAAGCGGTAGAGGTCCCGGCCGCAGTACGAGTCCACGTCGGTCACCCCGAGGGTGCGCAGGATCTCGTGGACGAAGTCGAAGAAGACGCCGTTCACCTCGGGGATCCACAGGAACACGAACACCGCGAAGAGCCCGTACGGCGCGAACGGCTCGATCTGCCGCCGCACCCCGTACGACAGCCAGGGCTCGACGACCCCGTAGCCGTCCAGGCCCGGGACCGGCAGGAAGTTCAGGATCGCCGCGGTGACCTGGAGGAGCGCCAGGAAGCCGAGCGCGTACCGGAAGGCGCGCGGCACCCCGTCGAGGGCGTCCAGCCAGAACGGCGCCGTGCACGCGACCGCGAACAGGACGTTCGCCAGCGGGCCGGCCGCCGAGATCAGGCTGTGCTTCCAGCGGCCGTGGATCCGGCCCCGCTCGATGAACACCGCCCCGCCGGGCAGACCGATGCCGCCCATGATCACGAAGATGACCGGCAGCACGATGCTGAGCAGGGCGTGCGTGTACTTGAGCGGGTTGAGCGTGAGGTAGCCCTTGGCGCCGACGGTGATGTCGCCGCCGTGCAGGGCGGTGCGGGCGTGCGCGTACTCGTGGAGGCACAGCGACACCACCCAGGCGGAGGTGACGAAGAGGAACACGGCGAAGGCCGTGCTGGCCGCGAACTCCGTCCACACCGCCCACCCCGTGACGGCCATGACGGCGACGATCCCGAGGAAGACGGGGCTGACCCGTCGCTCGGACCGGTCACTGCGGCGGATCGGCGTGGCCATGCTGCTCCCGTGTCGAGTCCGGGCACCCCGTCGGCACCCCAGCCCGACCGTACCTGGCGCATCTCCGGCCCCGCCGGTGTTTGAGGCGCGGGATCCGGGGCGGGATCCCGGGGAAGGGGGAAGGGGGAAGGGGGAAGGGAGGGTAGGGGAGCGTCCCCGCAGGGCAGCTGACGCACCGACGGGCCGGCGGCTCCCGCGCGTCGGAGGGCCGGGTCGTCGGGGAACGGGGTGGCTCGGCCCGGGGCCGCGAGGGGCCGGGTGGATATCCGTCTGACTCGGGGCGCGCGAACAGTGAGAATGGGCGGGTGCGCTACGGGATTCTCGGCACCACACAGGTACTCCGCAAAGACGGCACGGCCGTCGCCGTGGGCGGCGCACGCCTGCGCGCGCTCCTATCGGCCCTCGCGCTCCGCGCCGGCCGCCCGGTCGCGGCGGCGACGCTGATCGACGAGGTGTGGGACGGCGACCCGCCCGCCGACGCCCCCGGCGCCCTCCAGGCCCTGGTCGGACGGCTGCGCCGGGCCCTGGGCCACGCAGCGGTCGAGTCCGCCGCCGGCGGCTACCGGCTGGCGGCCGACCGCGAGGACGTGGACCTCTACCGCTTCGAGCGCCTGGTCGGGGAGGCCGCCACGGCCGGCACCCCGGCCCGCGCCGCCGACCTGTACGACGAGGCCCTCGCGCTCTGGCGCGGCCCGGCCCTGGCGGACCTGCCCGACCGCTCGGCGCAGGCGGCCCGCTGGGAGGCGCTGCGCCTCGACGCCCGGCGCGGCGGCTTCGCGGCGGCCCTCGCGCTGGGCCGGGCCGTGCAGTCGCTCCCCGACCTGGCCGCCCTGTGCGCCGACCACCCGCTGGACGAGCCCCTGCAGGCCCTGCGCATCCGTGCGCTGCGGGACGCGGGGCGGCAGGCCGAGGCGCTGGCCGCGTACGAGTCCGTACGCCTCGACCTCTCCGACCGCCTCGGCGCCGACCCGGGCCCCGCCCTGCGCGCCCTGCACGCAGAGCTCCTGAACCCTGCCCCGCCCGCCGCCGCTCCCCGCCCCGGCTCGGCCGCCCCCCGGTACGACGGAACGGCCCCGGCCGGCCACACCCGCCGGGACGACGGGAACGACCGCGACCGCACGGGTTCCGCCCCCGTCGAGGACGGACCGGCCGCCGCCTCCCGGATCGGCTGGGCCGCCGGCGGTCCGTCGCTGTGGGCGGGCGGAGGCGGTCCGGCCGGCCCGCCCGGCCGCGGCGCCGACGGGCCCGCGCCCACGGCCGCCCCCGTACCTCCCGCCCCCGTACCCGCCGCCCCCGCCCCCGTACCCGCCCCCGTACCTCCCGCCCCCGCATCCGCCGGGTCCGCGGCGCGTCCCCGTACCGACGGTGGCCCCGGTGCCTACGTCCAGCCTCCCGGTGGCTTCGGGACCCACGCGTTCGCGGCCGACGGGCCTGCGGGGGCCGGTACGGAGACGTGGGGCCGGGCCCCGGCCGGGCCCGGGGCCGACGGCGGCCCGGGGCGGATCCGGGTGGTCGGGAACCTGCGGGCCCGGCTGACGACGTTCGTGGGGCGCGGCGACGACATCCGGGTCATCGGCGAGGACCTCGCCGGGGCCCGGCTCGTGACCCTGCTCGGTCCCGGCGGGGCCGGCAAGACCCGGCTGTCGCAGGAGGCCGCCGAGACCTCCGGCATCGGCGACCGCTGGCCCGACGGGGTCTGGCTCGCCGAACTGGCCCCCGTCGACGACCCCGACGACGTCCCCGAGGCCGTGGTCTCCGCCCTCGGCGCCCGCGAGACCAAGCTCCGCGGCGCCGCCGCCGAGGAACTGCGCGCCATGACGGACCGGACGGGCGACGATCCCGTCCTCCGCCTCGTCGAGCACTGCGGCCGCCGCCGGATGCTGCTCCTCCTCGACAACTGCGAGCACGTCATCGGCGCGGCCGCCCGGCTCGCCGAGGAACTCCTCGCGCGCTGCCCCGGCCTGCAGATCCTCGCCACCAGCCGCGAGCCCCTCGGCGTCCCCGGCGAGTTGCTGCGCCCCGTCGAACCGCTGCCCGACCCCATGGCGCTGCGGCTGTTCGCCGACCGCGGTGCCGCCGCGCGTCCCGGATTCGCGCTGGCCGAGGACCCCGACGCGGCCGCCGAGATCTGCCGCCGGCTCGACGGCCTGCCGCTCGCCATCGAGCTGGCTGCCGCCCGGCTGCGGCTGCTGACCCCCCGCCAGATCGCGGACCGGCTCGACGACCGGTTCCGGCTGCTCACCAGTGGCGCCCGGACCGTGCTGCCCCGCCAGCAGACGCTGCGCGCGGTGGTGGACTGGTCCTGGGAACTGCTGGACGGGCCCGAGCGCGCGGTGCTGCGCCGGCTGTCGGTGTTCGCGGGCGGATGCGACCTCGCAGCGGCCGAGGCCGTCTGCGCCGACCACGCGGCGGCCGCCCCGGCCGCCGCGGGGCCGCCGTCGGCCACCGCCGTCGACCCCGTCGACCCCCTCGACGTCCCCGACGTCCTGGGTTCCCTCGTCGACAAGTCCCTCGTCGTCGCCTCCGTCGGGGGCCCCGGCGAGATGCGCTACCGGCTGCTGGAGACCGTCGCCGAGTACGCCGCCGAGCGCCTCGGCGAGGTCGCCGGGGACCGCGCCGCCGCCGAGCGACGCCACCTCGTCCACTACCGCGAACTCGCCCGCGCCACCGACCCGCTGCTCCGCGGCGCCGGCCAGCGGGCCGCGCTGGAGCGGCTGGGCACCGAGTACGAGAACCTGCGCACCGCCCTGCGCCGGGCGGCCGCCGCCCGGGACGAGCACGAGATGCTCGTCCTCATCCACGCCCTGCACTGGTACTGGCACATGCGCGACCTGCGCACCGAGGCCCGCCACTGGGCCGAGGCCGCGATCGCCCTCGGCCCCGACGTGTTCACGGCCCCCGTCCGTCCGGCGCCCCCGGTGCACGAACGGGTCACGGACGTCGAGCCGCCCCTGGCGGGCGAGTTGCTCACCGAGGCCCGGCGCGGGGTCCGGCTGATCCAGATGGCGACCCGCGACCAGACGTACGAGCACTGGCAGACCGTGGCGGCCCGCGACCTCGTCGAGGCCGTGGTCACCGCCTACCACGCGGGCCTGCCGCAGGCCTGCCGCGGCCCGGGCTCCCTGTGGATCTACGGGGTGATGCTCTCCGGGGACCCCGTGCGGCTGCGCGAGGCGATCGACGAGACGGTCGCCACCTGCCGCCGCCTCGGCCTCCCCTGGGAGCTGGCCTCGGCCCTCCAGCTACGCGCCAACGTGCTGGCCAACCGCACCGACTGGGCCGGGAACGCCACCCGGGACGCCGACGAGAGCCTGGCGATCTACACCCGCCTCGGCGACGACTGGGGCGCGGCCGAGGCCCTGTCCGCCCGGGGCGAGGCCCGCGAGCGGTGCGGGGAGTTCACCGAGGCCGCCGGGGACTTCCGGGCGGCGATCGACCACGCCCGCCGGCTCGGCGCCGAGGAGCAGGTCACCCTGCTGCGGGTGCGGCTGGCCGGAGTCCTGTGCGAGAGCCCCGACGGGCCCGAGGGTGAGGAGGCCGAGGGGATCCTCCGCGAGATCGTCGCCAAGGGCCAGCACGCCGGCAACGAGGCGATGCCGGCCGCCCGGATGTACTACGCGATACGACTGGGCCGCACCGGCCGCCGGGCCGAGGCGCGGGCGGAACTCGACGCGCTGCGCCACGAGTTCGCCTACGGCGCCTACGCCGTCTTCGAGGGCATGGTGCTGGGTCTGCTGGGCTGGCTCGACACGCTCGACGGCCGCTACGACTCCTGCCTGGAGCTGACCCACCGGGCCCTGGTCCTGTCCGCGGACCCGCTGGCCCGGATGGTGATACCGCAGATGGCGGCCGTGCACCTGATGACCGCCGCCGGCGCCCTCGCCCGCATGGGCGGCCAGGAGAACGCGGGCCGGGCCGCCCGGCTGCTCGGCGCCTACGCCGCGCTGCTGCCGCCCGGGCACTTCGCGGCGGGGCTGGAGCGCGAGGGCCGGGACGCGGCCACGGCGGCCGCCCGGGCCGCGCTCGGCGACGCCGCGTACGAGGCGGCGTACGACGAAGGCGGCGGCCTCACCCTGGAGGAGGCCACCGCCCTCTTCTGATCCGGCCTTCGGGACGCGATCCGGATGCCGGACCAGGCCCTCCCCCGCCGGGGCCGGTCCGTCCCCCCGCCACGTCGTGGCAGGGGTCCGGCACCGGATCAGGTCTTCTTGCGGAACTTCGCCACCGCGAGCGGCGCCGTGACGGCTGTGATGGCCACGGACCAGGCCAGCGTCATCCACACCGAGTGGGCCAGCGGGCCGTGCCCGTTGATGAGGACCCGGGCCGCGTCGGCCAGGTTGGACAGCGGGTTGTAGTCCGTGAAGGACTGCAGCCAGCCCGGCATCGTGGTCGGCGGGGCGAAGATGGAGCTGCCGAACTGGAGCGGCATCAGGACGAGCATCGCGACCCCCTGGACGGCCTGCGCCGTCTTCATGGTCAGACCCAGCAGGATGAAGATCCACATGAGCGAGGCGCCGAAGACCATCGACAGGCCGATGGCGGCGAACAGGTGCAGCACCGAGGTCTTGATGGTCAGGCCCAGCAGGAAGCCCATCCCGAGCAGGATGCCGGTGGCCACCAGCATGCGGCCGACCTCGACCACGATCTTCGCGATGAGCACCGAGGAGCGGGCGATCGGCATGGACCGGAAGCGGTCCATCACGCCCTTCTTGAAGTCGTCGTTGACGCCCGTACCCACCGCCATGGCGATGTTCATGCCCATCATCGCCATCATGCCGGGCACGAGGTACTGGACGTAGTCGCCGTTGTTGCCCTTGCCCGCGATCGCGCCGCCGAAGACGTACACGAACAGCAGGATGAAGATGATCGGCATCAGCACGGCGTCGAACATCGACTCCGGGTCCGCCTTGATCGCCAGGGCGTTGCGGCGGGCCAGGGCGCCGATGTGGCGCAGGTTGCCCCGCAGGCCGATGCGCCCCTCGGAGGGGACCGGCGCCTTGGGGGCCGGGGAGCCGGGGGCCGCGTCGCGGGCCGGCGCGCTGTGCGCAGTGGTCGTCGTGCTCATGCCGCGACCTCCTGGTTCGTCTCGGTGGCGGGTACGGAGTCCTGGGGCAGGTCGGCGGCCGAGGACTTGTGGCCGGTGATGGCGAGGAACACCTCGTCCAGGCTCGGCAGGTACGTGCCGAGGTCCGCGATCGCGTACCCGCGGGCCGCCAGCAGCCCGACCACGGCGGTCAGCTGTTCGTCGCTGAGGATCGGCACCAGCAGGACGCCCTCGTCGGGCACGGCCTGCGAGCCGGCGATGCCGTCCAGGCCGGTCTCGGACAGCGCCCGGGCCATGGCCGGCAGGTCCGCCGGGTCGGCCGGGCGGATCTTCAGGGTGCGGCCGCCGACCCGGGCCTTCAGCTCGTCGATACCGCCCTTGGCGATGACCTTGCCGCGGTCGATGACCGTCAGCTCGTTCGCGAGCTGCTCGGCCTCCTCCATGTACTGGGTGGTGAGCAGCACGGTGGCGCCCTCGGCGACCATCCGCTGCACCTCGTCCCACACCTCGTTGCGGGTGCGCGGGTCGAGGCCGGTGGTGGGCTCGTCCAGGTAGAGCACCGAGGGGCGGCCGATCATGGAGGCGGCCAGGTCGAGGCGGCGGCGCATGCCGCCGGAGTACGTGCCGGCGACCCGCTTGGCGGCGTCGGTGAGGGAGAACCGCTCCAGCATCTCGTCCGCCCGGGTGCGGGCGTCCTTGCGGGAGAGGTCGAGCAGCCGGCCGATCATGTAGAGGTTCTCCCAGCCGGAGAGCTTCTCGTCGACCGAGGCGTACTGGCCGGTCAGGCCGATCGTGCGGCGCAGCTGCCGGGGCTGGCGGACCACGTCGTAGCCGGCCACGCGGGCGGTGCCGGCGTCCGGGACGAGCAGGGTGGACAGGCAGCGCACCAGGGTGGTCTTGCCCGCGCCGTTCGGGCCGAGCACGCCGAGCACGGTGCCCTCGCGCACGTCCAGGTCGACCCCGTCCAGGGCCTTGGTCTCGCCGAAGTGCTTGACCAGCCCGCGCACCTCCACGGCGTGGGCGCCGCTACCGGGATTCTTGTCGATTCGCGTCATGCCCCTATGGGACCAGCAGCCACCGACAGCGCTCCGACAGCCTCCCGACACCGTCCGACGGGCTCGGCGGGCTCCCCGCGGGCCACCGACAGGCCGCCGACAGGACGCCGACAAGACGCCGGCGGCCCGCCGACACGGGGTCGACGGGCCGCCGGTCGACGGTCGCGGATCAGTGGAAGGCGTGCTCCTCCTGCGGGAACGCGCCGCCCACCACGTCCTCGGCGAAGGCCTTCGCCGCGTCGCCCATGGTCTGGCGCAGGTTCGCGTACTGCTTGACGAAGCGCGGCAGCTTCCCGCCGGTCAGCCCCATCATGTCCGTCCAGACCAGCACCTGCGCGTCGCAGGCGCCGCCCGCGCCGATGCCCACGGTCGGGATGTGCAGCGAGCGGGTGACCTCGGCCGCCAACTCCGCCGGGACCAGTTCCAGCACCACCGCGAAGGCGCCCGCGTCCTGGGCGGCCTTCGCGTCCCGGAGCAGCTGGTGCGCGGCCTCGTCGCTGCGGCCCTGCACCCGGTAGCCCATGGCGTTGACGGACTGCGGGGTCAGGCCCAGGTGGGACATGACCGGGATGCCGGACTGCACGATGAGCTCGGTCTGGGGCAGGGAGCGCTCGCCGCCCTCCAGCTTCACCGCGTGCACGCCGGCCTCCTTCACGAGGCGGGTCGCGCTGCGCAGCGCCTGCACGGCGCCTTCCTGGTAGGAACCGAACGGCAGGTCGCCGACGACGAGGGCGCGCTTGGTGCCCCGGACGACGGCCGCGGACAGCAGGGTCATCTCGTCCATCGTCACCGGCACGGTCGTGTCGTAGCCGAGGTGACAGTTGCCCATGGAGTCGCCGACCAGGATGACGGGGATGCCGGACTCGTCGAAGACGGAGGCGGTCATCGCGTCGTAGGCGGTGAGCATGGGCCACTTCTCGCCGCGGTCCTTGGCGGCGGTGAGGTCGCGGACGGTGATGCGCCGGGTGCCCTTGCCTCCGTACAGGGAGGTCTCGCGGGCAGGTGAAACGGCGTGCGTCATTGCAACTGCTCCTTGTGTCATCTCGAGGCACCCTCACGGTGTCCCCGGACTCACCCCCCATGGTGGCATCCGTGCGGCCGAAGCCGGAAGTGGGCGCGAGCGCGGCCCGGGTCACGCCGGCGTTCGGCCGCCCGTACGGGCGGCGGGAATATGCGCGTTTCGTTACAAGCGGAACGCTCTGCTCGTTCCGGGCCGTCCTTGTGGCCGTACGGCCGTCCCGGACGGCACGGAAGCAGCCGATCATCGCCTAGGGTCAAGAGGCGGTTCGGTGCGCGAGCAAGGCAGTGAGGACGTGGCATGGCACAGGCGTACAGGGGAAGCGGCGGCTCGGAGCCCGAGGGCACCGGATCCCGACTCCGGCGCCGCCTCCACGAACTGCGCCGCGACCCGGGCATCTGGCGCCGCGGCCTCGTCACCGCCGGCGTCGCCCTGCTCCTCACACTGGTCATGGTCTTCCACGCGGAGCTGCCCAACTCCGTCGGCAACACCGGCAGCCTGATCGAGACGTTCCTGCCCTGGCTCGGCCTGCTCGTCCCCGTACTGGCGGCGCTCGCGGTCTGGCGCACCTCCGCCACGGCGCTGCTGGCGACGGCCCTGGCCGCGGCGGTCTGGCTCAACTTCTTCGGCGGCCTGGTGACCGACAAGTCCGGCGGCGGCGGCAACCTCACCGTCGCCACCCACAACGTCGACGCCGACAACCCCGACCAGCACGGCACCGCCGAGAAGATCGCCGACTCCGGCGCCGACGTCCTCGCCCTCACCGAGCTCAAGGCCAGCGCGGTGCCCGTCTACGAGGGCGTGCTGGCGAAGACGTACAAGTACCACCAGGTCGAGGGCACGGTCGGGGTGTGGAGCAAGTACCCGCTCAGCGACCCGGCGCCGGTCGACATAAGGCTGGGCTGGACCCGGGCCATGCGCGCCACCGTCGACACCGACCACGGCCCGGTCGCCGTGTACGTCGCCCACCTGCCCTCGGTGCGGGTCAAGCTGAACGCCGGCTTCACCGCCAACCAGCGCGACGACAGCGCCGACGCGCTCGGCCGCGCGCTGGCCGCCGAACCCATCAAGAAGGTCATCCTGCTCGGCGACCTCAACGGCACGATGAACGACCGCGCCCTGTCGCCCGTGACCTCCCAGATGCGCTCCACGCAGGGCGCGGCGGGCGACGGCTTCGGCTTCAGCTGGCCCGCCGGGTTCCCCCTGGCCCGGATCGACCAGATCATGGTGCGCGGCGTCAAGCCGGAGGCGTCCTGGACGCTGCCCGCCACGGGCAGCGACCACCTGCCGGTCGCGGCCCGGGTGACCGTGCCGCACGCGTAGCCCGTACGGGTGCGGGCGCGGGGCGCCCGTACGGATGCGCGTCCCGGCGGCCCCTCGGGCCGCGCGTACGGGCCGCCCCGCCCCGCCCCACCCGTGCCGGTGGCGCGGGGCGTACGGGCTGTCGTCCCGCCGCGCCCCTGCCGGTGGTGCGGGCTACGCGCGCTCGCGCCAGCCGTTCGTGATCGGCAGGCGCCGGTCCTTGCCGAAGCCCTTCGCGGAGATCTTGGTGCCCGGCGGGTACTGGCGGCGCTTGTACTCCGCCGTGTCCACCATCCGCAGGGTGCGGGCCACCAGCTCCCGCTCGAAGCCCGCCGCCACGATCTGCTCCAGGCCCTGGTCGCGGTCGACGTACCGCGCGAGCACGGCGTCGAGCACGTCGTAGTCCGGCAGCGAGTCGGTGTCGACCTGGCCCGGGCGCAGTTCGGCGCTCGGCGGCTTCGAGAGGGAGTTCTCGGGGATCGGCGGGACCTGCCCGCGCTCCTCGGCGGCCTTGTTGCGCCACTTCGCGAGCCGGAAGACGTCCGACTTGTAGACGTCCTTGATGGGCCCGTACGCGCCGACCGAGTCGCCGTACAGCGTCGAATAGCCCACCGCCAGCTCGGACTTGTTGCCGGGCGCGAGGACGAGGTGGCCCTCCTGGTTGGACACCGCCATCAGCATGGTGCCGCGCAGCCGGGACTGGAGGTTCTCCTCCGCCAGCCCCGTCAGGCCCAGCGAGCCCATGTACGCGTCGAACATCGGCACGATCGGCACGGTGCGCAGGTCGAGCCCGGTGCGGCGGGCCAGTTCGGCCGCGTCGCCCCGGGAGTGGTCCGACGAGTACTTCGACGGCATGGAGATGCCGTACACGTTCCGGGCGCCCACCGCGTCGCAGGCGATCGCCGCGACCAGCGCCGAGTCGATGCCGCCGGACAGGCCGACGAGGACCGAGCGGAAACCGTTCTTCCTGACGTACGCGCGCAGGCCCACGACCAGCGCCGTGTAGACCTCCTCGTCGTCGTCCAGGCGGTCCGCGTACCCGCCCGTGACCTCGGGCTCGTACGCGGGCACCGGCTCCTCCGAGAGCACGGCGCGGTCGATGCGCAGGCCGTCGTCCACCACGCCCTCGACGGGCCGCGCCGCCGCGGCGGGCAGGTCGAGGTCCACCAGCACGCAGCCCTCGGTGAACTGCGGGGCCCGGACCACGACCTCGCCGTCCCGGTCGACGACGATCGAGTCGCCGTCGAAGACCAGCTCGTCCTGGCCGCCGGTCATGGCGAGGTAGGCGAGGGTGCAGCCGGCCTCCTGGGCCCGCTTGCGGACCAGTTCGAGGCGGACGTCGTCCTTGTTGCGCTCGTACGGGGAGGCGTTGATCGAGACCAGCAGCCCGGCCCCGGCCGACCGGGTGGCCGGCACCCGCCCGCCGTCCTGCCAGAGGTCCTCGCAGATGGCGAGGGCCACGTCCACACCGTGCACGCGGACCACGGGCAGCGTGTCGCCGGGCACGAAGTACCGGAACTCGTCGAACACGCCGTAGTTGGGCAGGTGGTGCTTGGCGAACCGCAGCACCACCCCGCCGCGGTGCAGCACGGCGGCGGCGTTGAGCGGGGCGCCGGCGGGCTGGCCGTAGCGGGCCGCCTTCTCGGAGCGGTCGAGGTAGCCGACGACGACGGGCAGCTCGCCGAGCCCCTCCGCCGCCAGCCGTCCGGCGAGTCCGACGAGCGCGGTCCGGGAGGCGTCGACGAAGGACTCGCGCAGGGCGAGGTCCTCGACGGGATAGCCGGTCAGCACCATCTCGGGGAACGCCACCAGGTGGGCGCCCTGCTCGGCGGAGTGCCGGGTCCAGTGGACGATCGAGTCGGCGTTGGCGGCGATGTCGCCGACGTGCGAGTCGATCTGATTCAGCGCGAGGCGTAGTTGAGGCACGACCGCAGTTTATCGTCTTTCTGACGCGATGTCCCGGGGTGCGGGTGGAACGCGAGGGTCCACCCGCCCCCGGGGGCGGCCGGCGCCCTACTTCTGGTAGCCGAGGACCGTCATCATCCCCGCCTCGGAGTGGTAGACGTTGTGGCAGTGCAGCATCCACAGACCGGGGTTGTCGGCGTCGAAGTCGGCGGTCAGGGTCCGGCCCGGGAGGACCACCGCCGTGTCCTTGCGGGGGCCGGGTCCCCCGCCGGTCGTGCCCGCGAGCGCGAACGTGTGGCCGTGCAGGTGGAGCGGGTGCCACATGGCGGTGCCGTTGGTGAGGACCAGCCGGACCCGTTCGCCCGCCCGCACCGGCCTGCGCCGGTCCGTGCGGTACGGGGCCCCGTCGAAGGCCCAGTCGTAGCGCGCCATGCCGCCGGTGAGGCGGATCCGGAGGGTGCGGTCCGGGGCGCGGCCCGGGTCCGGCAGCGCTGCCGAGGGGGCGGCCCGCAGCGCGGTCGCGGTGAGCAGGCGCCGGCCGAGCTCGGCCGGGCGGACCGCGGCGGCGGGTGCCGCCCCGGCGCCCGTGCGCAGCACCGCGAGCGCGGCGCCGCCCTTCCCCTCGGCGACGGCGGTCAGGGGGAAGACCCCGTCGCGGGCGGTGACGAGGACGTCGTACCGCTCGCCCATGCCGATCAGCAGCGAGTCGGTGGTGGCGGGCCGGACCGGGAAGCCGTCGGTGTGGGTGACCGTCAGCTCGTGGCC
Organism: Streptomyces sp. NRRL S-87; assembly: GCF_000719335.1. GTDB lineage: Bacteria > Actinomycetota > Actinomycetes > Streptomycetales > Streptomycetaceae > Streptomyces. Next base: position 57,327 of record NZ_JOGB01000011.1, on the reverse strand, counting down.
GCCGAGGGCGAGGCGGAACGCGGTGTCGCCGCCCGCGTTGACGATGCGCAGCCGGATGCGGTCGCCGGGACGGGCCCGGAAGGTCTCGGGGTCGGCCGGGACCCGGCCGTTGACCAGGTAGTGCGGGTAGGCCACGTCGCCCGCGTCGCCGCCGAGCGCGTCGCTGCGGGCGCCCATGAGGACGCGGGAGGGGGTGGCCGTGCCCTTCGTGGTGCTGGTGCCGCTGGGGCCGTTCGTGGTGCCAGTGGTGCCCGTGGTGCCCGTGTCGCCCATGGCGCTCATGTCGTGGCCGGAGTGGGCGGAGTGGCCGGAGTGGGCGGCGCCGGACATCCCCTTGCGGAGCTCGGCGAGGACGGCGTCGGGAGTGGAGCCCGCCACTCCGTCCAGCCAGTCGTCCAGAACGACGACCCACTCCTTGTCGTACCGGAGCGGCTCCTTCGGGTCCTCCACGACCAGGGGCGCATACAGCCCGCGGTCCTGCTGGACGCCGGAGTGCGGGTGGAACCAGTACGTCCCGGGGTGCGGGACCTTGAAGCGGTACGTGAACTCGGCCCCCGGCCGCACGTCCGCCTGGGTCAGCCCCGGGACCCCGTCCATGTCGTTGCGCAGGGCGAGGCCGTGCCAGTGGAGGGAGGTGGGCTGGGGGAGGTGGTTGGCGAGGGTGAGCGCGAGGGTGTCCCCGGCGGTGACGCGGACCTCGCGGCCGGGCAGCCGGTCGCCGTACGCCCAAGAGCGGACCGTGGTGCCGGCGCCGAGGTCGAGCGGGGTGGGGGTGGCCGTCAGCCGGACCTCGCGGACGCGACCGCCGCCCGGGCGGGCGGCCTCGGCGGCGGCGACCTCGGGGCCGTCGGGGCGTACGTAGCCGGCCGGAGCGGTGGGGGTGCCGGTTCCGGTGCCGTGGCCCGCCCCGTCGTGGTCCATCGTGCCGGGGTCCATCGTGCCGTGGTCCATGCCGGTCATGCCGCCGGAGCCCGCGTCGGAGCAGGCGGCCAGCAGGCCGCCCGCGGCGACGGCGAGGCTGCCGCCGAGCACGGCACGGCGGGTGCGGGTGCGGGTGCGGGTGTGGCTGACGGGGTGGGGGCGCTGGTCGGTGCCGGGGCGCCGGTCGGCGTCGGGGGAGTCGGTGCCGCCGGTGGTGGGGGTGAGGTCTGCGGCGCTTGCAGTGCTGGGGGTGTGGGTGGTGTGGGTGGTGTCGGTGGTACGGCTGTGGAGAGAGCGCATTGCTGTGCACCTCGGGGTGTGGTCATGCGCAGCCGCTGCGCCGGGCGCAGGGGCGTGCGGAGGTAAGGGAAGGACGCCGTCTGGAACCGGGTCCGCCCTATACGCGCATCACCATCAACCGCAGCCGGTCGGGCGGGGACCGTCCCGTCGCCGTGCGACCCGGCGCCCCGTGGACGCGGGGGCGGGCTTGTGCGCGCACGTCGCCGAGGGCCCGGGCGAGCCAGAGCGCGGTGAGGGCCGTCAGTACGGCCAGGCAGACCGCCATGGGATCCATCCCGCCGCTCCCGACCCCGCCGGCCCGCGGGTGGTCGCCGCCGTCCGCCGGAGCGGTCGGGGTGTGGGCGTGCGCCGGGTCGGCCCCGCGGAGGGAGTGGGCCGCCAGGGCCCGGGGGAGGGTGTGGGCCGCCACGGCCCGGTCGGGGGCGTGCGGCGCGGCCGCCGGGGAGGGGGTGTGCGCCATCGCGGCCGAGGAGTGCATCTGGGCCGTGCCGGTCGCGGTCGGGGAGTGGCCGGCGGCACTCGGATGGCCGAGCGTGTGCATCGTGGTGAGCCCCAACAGGACGCCCGCGAGCAGCAGCAGGCGGGTGAGGGTGCGGGGCGGCATGTCTCGCAGCATACCCCCTGCAGGTATCTCGCGCCCGACGGGGTCGGGCCGTAGCCGTCCCCATGGGATCGGCCACCCCTGTGTCCCCGCTCGGCACGCGGCCGGTCGCCGCCTCCTCAGCCTCGGCGCCGCCGCCTGAGCCGGCCACCTGATCATGAAAGACCGCCCGCACCACGTGGCGCGGGCGGTCCTCACGGCAATCGGTACCTCCTGAGGGGTGGCCGGCGGATCATGGCCGGGGGCCGGGCCGTCCGGCACCCCGCCTGCCCACCCTGATCCGCCGGACCCTCTCAGCCGCGGGGGGCCGCCCCGCGCTGCTTGAGCATGTCGGCCATCAGCGTCAGCTCGGACTGCTGCGCCTCGACCATGCCCTGGGCCAGGTTCCGCTCCACTTCGGTCGAGCAGAGCTCAGCGCAGCCCCGGGCCATCGCGACGCCGCCCTTGTGGTGGTCGGTCATCAGCTGCAGGAAGAGGACCTCCGCCTGCTTGCCCGAGGCCTTGCGCAGCTGGTCCAGCTCGGCATCGGTGGCCATGCCGGGCATGAGCCGGCCGTCGTCCTTCGCGGCCCCGCCGGCCGTGCCGGCCGTGCCCGCCATGCCGGGCATGGAGCTCATGTCTTGCCCGGAGTGGCCCGACTGCCCGGACTCGCCGGACGGGGACTGCCCGGCCGAGCCGCCGTCGTGGCCCGCGTGGCCCGCGTGGCCCGCGTGGCCCGTGTGGCCCGCATGGCCCGTATGCCCCGCGTCGCCGTGACCGGCGGACCCGGACGCCATCCACGCCATCGGCGCCGCGCCCGGGTACACCTTCGGCAGCCCCCACAGGTCCAGCCAGCCCAGCAGCATGCCCCGCTGGTTGGCCTGCGTATTGGCGATGTCGTAGGCGAGCCGGCGCACCGCCTCGTCCTGCGTGCGGTCGCGCACGATGAAGGACATCTCGACCGCCTGCTGGTGGTGCACGGCCATGTCCCGGGCGAAGCCCGCGTCCGCCGAGGTCACGGCGGGGACGTGGGCGGCGTGCGCGTCGTCGGACGGTCCGTCCGTGGCGGCGGCCACGGCCGCCACCCCGCCGAAGAGCAGTCCGCCGAGGCCCACCACGACGGCGGGCCACAGTGCGCGCCTCACTGGCCCGCCAGTCCGTTCGTGCACGGCGCGCCCGGCTCGGGGGTCTGCGGACCGGTCACGTACTTGGTGAGGAACGCGTCCACGCGCGCGTCACCCGCGCCGTCCACGGTGACCTGCTTGCCCCAGGCGCTCAGCATGATCGCGCCGGACTGCTCCTCGTCCGGGCTCATGAACGTGTACGGGGTCTTCTTGACCTTCGCGGCCAGCTTCTCGACGTCGGCCTTCGGCGCCTTGTCGTTGTACGTGATCCAGACAGCGCCGTGCTCGAGGGAGTGGACGGCGTTCACGTCCGGCACCGCCTTGGTGTAGACGTCGCCGTCGCAGTTCATCCAGACGGGGTTGTGGTCGCCGCCGACGGGGGGCTTCATCGGGTACGTCACCGGGGTGGTGACGTGGTTGCGGCCGAGCTTCTTCGCGTCCCAGCTCTTCTCGTCCGTGATCGGCGCCGTGCGCAGCTTCTCCGCGGCCGCCTTGACCTTCGCCTTCTCGTCGGCCTTGTCGTTCACGTAGTACGCGGCGAAGCCGCCGAGGCCGGCGAGGATCAGCACGGTGACGGAGATCGCCACGATCTTGTTGCGGCGGTCGCGGGCCTGCTCGGCGCGCCGCATCTCGGCTATGCGGGCCTGGCGGGAGTTGTCCGCGTTGTGGGGGGCCTTGGTCGCCATGGTGGGTCCGGTGTCCTTCTCGAAGGGGGGTGGATGTGACGGGCGTGACGAACAGGTCCGCTCTCAGGTCCGCAGCACTTGAAGGACGTGGAGGTCGGGGGCCCGCGTGGGCGGGCCGGCCGGCAGGGGCCGTCCGGCGGGGCGCGCCCCGGCGCCCGCGGGCGGGAGCACGGCGGGGACGGTGGCCGCCGTCGGGGGGCCGGTGAGCACGCCGGGGGTGGCGTGCGCGAAGGGGGAGCAGCCGGGCAGGTCGTACGGGCACAGGAACGCGGCCCGCATCGCGGCGCCGCTGTGCGGGCCGGCGGCCGCGGCGGCGCGGTGGGCGGCGTCCGCCCCCGGCCCGCCGGCGGTCACCGGATGCCCCGGGGCACCCGCCCGGCCGGTCGACGCGCACAGGAACAGGGCCGCCGCCAGGCACACGAGGGCGCACAACAGAGCGACGGAACGTGTGTTCCGTACGCGTGTCGTGTGGTCCGGGTCCCCCATGGCCGCCGATGGTAATGCCGGGGGCGGCCTCCCCGTCAGTGCGGGGTGTCGCACCCGGGTGCCGCACGTCTCCCCGTACCCGTAATGTGGCGGAAACCACGACTGGGGATACTGGGTCGGCCCGCGCGCGCCGGGCTGGTGGTGCACAGGCCCTCTGAACTGCGAGGATGAAGGCATGGACAAGCAGCAGGAATTCGTCCTCCGGACGCTGGAGGAGCGCGACATCCGGTTCGTGCGCCTGTGGTTCACCGACGTGCTCGGCTTCCTCAAGTCGGTCGCCGTCGCCCCCGCAGAGCTGGAGCAGGCCTTCGACGAGGGCATCGGCTTCGACGGCTCCGCGATCGAGGGGTTCGCGCGCGTCTACGAGTCCGACATGATCGCCAAGCCGGACCCGGGGACCTTCCAGATACTGCCGTGGCGCGCGGAGGCCCCGGGGACCGCCCGGATGTTCTGCGACATCCTCATGCCCGACGGCTCGCCCTCCTTCGCCGACCCGCGCTACGTCCTCAAGCGGATCCTGGCCAAGACCTCCGACCTGGGCTTCACCTTCTACACCCACCCGGAGGTCGAGTTCTTCCTGCTGAAGGACAAGCCCCTCGACGGCTCCCGGCCCGTGCCCGCGGACAACTCCGGCTACTTCGACCACACCCCGCAGAACGTGGGCATGGACTTCCGCCGCCAGGCGATCACCATGCTCGAGTCGATGGGCATCTCGGTCGAGTTCAGCCACCACGAGGGCGCGCCCGGCCAGCAGGAGATCGACCTGCGCTACGCCGACGCCCTCTCCACGGCCGACAACATCATGACCTTCCGCCTGGTCATGAAGCAGGTCGCCCTGGAACAGGGCGTCCAGGCGACCTTCATGCCCAAGCCGTTCTCGGAGTACCCGGGTTCGGGCATGCACACCCACCTCTCCCTCTTCGAGGGCGACCGCAACGCGTTCTACGAGTCGGGCTCCGAGTACCAGCTCTCGAAGGTCGGCCGCTCCTTCATCGCGGGCCTCCTCCGGCACGCGGGCGAGACGTCGGCCGTCACGAACCAGTGGGTCAACTCGTACAAGCGCATCTGGGGCGGCTCCTCCCGCACCGCGGGCTCGGGGGGCGAGGCCCCCTCGTACATCTGCTGGGGGCACAACAACCGCTCGGCGCTGATCCGGGTCCCGATGTACAAGCCGGGCAAGATGGGCTCCTCCCGCATCGAGGTCCGCTCGATCGACTCGGGCGCCAACCCGTACCTGACCTACGCCGTCCTCCTCGCGGCCGGCCTCAAGGGCATCGAGGAGGGCTACGAGCTCCCCGCCGGCGCCGACGACGACGTCTGGGCCCTCTCCGACGCCGAACGCCGCGCGATGGGCATCGAGCCCCTCCCGCAGAACCTCGGCGAGGCCATCGCCCTGATGGAGCGCAGCGAACTCGTCGCCGAAACCCTCGGCGAGCACGTCTTCGACTTCTTCCTGCGCAACAAGAAGCAGGAGTGGGAGGAATACCGCTCGGAGGTCACCGCCTTCGAACTCCGCAAGAACCTCCCGGTCCTATAAAGGCGGTATACGCAGTCACACGGCACTCCGGGCCGGTGGTCATCGACCGCCGGCCCGGACCCGTCTCACCGTCTTGGGCCGTCTGTGGGCCATCAGCCGCCGCACCGGCGGCCCGGTAGACCTTATCCAGGGCCCGCAGGGCACGCTCGTGGTACTCGGCTTCGTCGCCCGCGCTGCCGGGCCGCTCCCACGACCTGACCGCGGCCCCGCACCCACCGCATCATCCGGATCTGCGAGCGTCGGGGCGTCCCGATCCCCGCTCACCGCGCCTACCAGAGCGCCAGTTCCTGGCTCACCACCGGCATCAAACGCCCACCGGGCGGTGAACTCACGCTCACCCAGCGCACCGTCAACCGGGCCCTGGCCACAGCGCGGGCACCGGTCGAACGAGGCATGGCACGGCCGAAGTCCTGGCAGATCTTCCGCGGATCCCGCATCGGCCCCATGACCGTCATCGCCAAAGCCGTCCTCACCCTGGAGAGACAATGCTGAAGACGCTGCTCGGCCATACAGCTAGTTCGCGTTCCGGCACTTCACCCTTGCGGCACCGTGTACCCGCAGAAGAACGGCCCCGTTGCCGTTCGGCTCGCTCCCAGAGTGCGACCGGCAGCCGCCGCCAGAACGCGTGGCGGGCTGGACTCTGTCCAACGACAGGCTGGCTGTGTCCGGGTGATGTGCGCTTGGGTGGGGTAGCGTACCGGCCGTGTATGGACAGCACCGCTAGCAGCCGTGGTAAGCGGATGCGATCCCTGCTGGCGGAAGGTCCTCGTCCAAGAAGCTACTGTGCGCGCGTTCCGGAGGTTCCTGGCGAGCTGGCCCGCGGAAGATCGCCTAAGAACCGTACTTTGCCTGCCAGTTGGATGCTCATCTCGGTACGATCATCATATGAATGCGCCATTCGCGACCGAACTCCTCGGGTGGAAGCCCGGCAAGAAGAACGCCAACCCGGCTGGCCTCGTGCCCAACTGTGCCGACTCCGACAGCCTCGCTTCAGTGGAGCTCGCTGCCGGGATGCTGGATGCTTTGGGTGTCGACCCGGCTGTGGCGTCCAAGGTGCCAGCTGACCCGGGTGGCCCTCTTGAGGTCGCTGTCCAGGAGTACCTGGCGGCTTCCCTGGGGGTTACTGAGGAGCGAACCTGGCACGTCCAGCGTGGACGGGTGATTTCCGAGTTTTTTCAGTATGAGCATCTCCGCAAAGTAGACGAACTTCTGAAGAAGGAATCAGCGCTCCGGGTCACCATTGGGACCGACTACCTCATCAAGCCTGATGTGACGGTCGCGATCCTCGGCGCCCCCACCGTCTTCAATGCGCCGTTTCTGCACGCAGCAGTGAGCTGCAAGTGGACGATCAGGAGCGATCGAGTCCAGAACGTTCGGCATGAATTCAATCAGATGATCAAGCACCGCCGCGGCCGGCTTCCGCACCTGATGGCCGTGACGGCTGAACCCCTTCCGACTCGCTTGGCCTCCATCGCACGAGGCACTGGCGAAGTGGATGCCGTGTATCACATCGCCTTCGATGCTCTCGCTGCTTCCGTCGCACAGTACGGAAGCAAGGGCCAGCAAGAGGCTTGGGAAGAGTGTGTGCAGCAGGGTCGCCTCCTCAGCTTTTCGTCCCTGGTGGAGTCCATCGCCTCCTGGTAGCGGGTGCTGGGAACGGCGGCCTGTCAGTGCCCTGAGGTACGCTCTCACGTTGCTGAAAGGCCGCACATCCGCAACTCGACACCATGGAGATCACGTGCAACCCGTCCAGATCGTGGACCTGTTTGCTGGCCCGGGCGGGCTGGACGTGGCAGCCGAGAAGCTGGGTGTTCCAGCCGTAGGCGTCGAGTGGGACTCGGCAGCCTGCGCAACCCGCCGCGCGGCTGGGCTCGGCACGATCGAAGGCGACGTACGCCGCTACGGCCCTTCGTCCTTCCCGGACGCTGATGTGCTGGCGGGCGGGCCGCCCTGTCAAACCTTCACCGTCGCTGGTGGTGGAGCCGGGCGGCGCGCCCTGGACGACGTCCTTCGGTTCGTGCACCGCATGACGGCTCGTGAAGATCGCGAAGAGATCGCGAAGGATCTGGCGAAGATGGAGGATGAGCGCACCGGGTTGGTGCTGGAACCCCTTCGCTGGGCGCTCGAAGCGATCGACCAGCATGACAAACCGTACAAGGCGATCGTGCTGGAGCAGGTACCCGCTGTGCTGCCCGTCTGGGAAGCCTATGCGAAGGCCTTGGTCAGCGAGGGGTACTCGGTCGACTGCGGAATCCTCCCCACGGAAGCGTACGGCGTTCCTCAGACGCGAAAGAGGGCGGTGTTGATCGCTCGTTTCGGTGTGGAGTCCGTCGAGCTGCCCGGCCCGACGCACCGTAGCTACCGGAAGGGAATCGCCCGAGACGCTGGTGACGTATCCCTGGCGCCTTGGAGGACCATGGGGGAGGTCCTTGATCGAGACTACCGCTTCTTGGTGATTTCCAATTATGGTACGGGCGGGGATCCTAAGGCGCGGGGGCGGCGAGGTTCGTGGGAACCCTCGGCCACCGTCACTGGCAAGATCTCGCGAAACCGGGTCGTCTCTCCAGACGAAAAAGAACTCGAACGGTTTACTTTCTCGGAAGCCGGACGTCTGCAAACGTTCCCTGGAGACTATCCATGGTCTGGCAAGGACATCGGTCAGCAGATCGGAAATGCCGTACCGCCGCGACTTGCCATGCACATTCTCAGTGCCGCCTTCGGCTGGGCTCCGCCCACGGAGGAAGCCCTGCGGAAGCTGGAGCGTTGGCGTCCTGAGGTGCCGCTTGGTGAGCCTAGCGTCGCCGCTGAGGCCACCGACCCGGACGAGTAGCGCGGGACTGGGGGGCGACTCGGAGCGGCGCCACCGCCCGCTTGCTGTCCGCTCCGCCGCTGCATGGGGCATCTGGGCCCCGGCAGCTGGAGGGAGCCCCGAGGCGCCGACAACGACAGTCGCGGCTTCTCGGGGCCGGCATGGAACGTGCGCTGGGGCGGTAGTGGAACTGCTGCGGCCCAGGCTCGCTACGCCTGGGTGGGTCCTTCCAGGGAATCCGGTCGGGACCGGTCCCGACCTTGGGATGGCTTCCCAGTGAGCTGGGCCGCGCGCCGCTCAGCAACGGCGTCCACGACGCTCCGGCAGCACGCTTCCGAGTCCTCGTGCTCCCAGAAGCGCAGGACCAACCAGCCGGCCTCTGCAAGCCGGGCGTCGGTTTCACGGTCGCGCTGGATGTTGCGGCTGATCTTCTGCCGCCAGAAGTCGGGATTCGTCTTTGGAGCCACGAAGTGCTCCGGGCAGCCGTGCCAGAAGCAGCCGTCCACGAAGACCGCGACCTGCGTCGGCCCGAACACGAGGTCGGCAGTGCGGCGCATAGCCTTCAGGGGCTTGGCGGCGACGCGGTAGCGCAGCCCCGAGGCATGGACCAGCGACCTCAGGGCGCGTTCGGGCGTCGTGTCCCGGCCCCGGTTGCCCAGCATGCTCTTGCGGTTGCCTGCGGACGAGGCCCACGACCCCGCGGGCGGCGTCCAGGGCTCTGTCCCGGAGCCCTGCTCCGGCGTTGACTTCACCATGGGAGAGGGAGTCTAGGCCGGTGCCTGCAGAACTGCACGCCGGGGTTGCTTGAGTCGCCGGGCCCGGACTACGGAGGGGCGGGAGAGGGCCCGCTCACGCCCCGTAGAAGTGTTCCTCCACCACCGCGCGGGCGCGGCGGGTGGTGCGGCGGTAGTCGTCGAGCATCTCGCCCACGCGGCCCGTGGAGTAGCCGAGGTAGCGGGCGACGGCGGCGAGCTCGCGGGGTTCGGAGGGGAACGTGTCGCCCGCGCGGCCGCGGACCAGCATGACGGCGTTGCGGACGCGGGTGGCCAGGACCCAGGCCTCGTCGAGGATCTGGGCGTCCTCGGTGGGGAGCAGGTCCGCCGCGTGGGCCGCGGCCAGGGCCTCGCGGGTGCGCGTGGTGCGCAGGCCCGGCTCCGCCCAGCCGTGCCGCATCTGCAGCAGCTGCACGGTCCACTCCACGTCGCTCAGGCCGCCGCGGCCGAGCTTGGTGTGCAGGGTCGGGTCGGCGCCGCGGGGGAGCCGCTCGGACTCCATGCGGGCCTTCAGGCGGCGGATCTCGCGGACGTCGTCCTCGTGGAGGCCCTCCACCGGGTAGCGCAGCGGGTCGACGAGCTCGACGAAGCGGGCCCCGAGGTCGGGGTCGCCCGCCATCGGCTCGGCGCGCAGCAGGGCCTGGCTCTCCCACACCAGGGACCAGCGGCGGTAGTACGCCGCGTACGAGGCCAGGGTGCGCACCAGCGGTCCGCTGCGCCCCTCCGGCCGGAGGTCCGCGTCGATGAGGAGCGGCGGGTCGGCCGTGGGGAGCTGGAGCAGCCGGCGCATCTCGGCGATGACGGTCTGGGCGGCCTTGGCGGCCTCCTGCTCGTCCACCCCCTCGCGCGGCTCGTGCACGAACAGGACGTCCGCGTCGGAGCCGTAGGCCAGCTCGCGGCCGCCGAAGCGGCCCATGCCGATGACGGCGAAGCGGGTGGGCAGCTCCTCGCCCCACTGGGCGCGCACCGCGGCCCGCAGCGCCCCGGCCACCGTCACGGCGGTGATGTCGGTCAGGGCGGCGCCCACCCGGTCGACCAGCAGCCCGGGGTCCTCCTCGACCGGGTTCTCCTCGGTGCCGTACGAGTCCACGATGTCCGCCGCGGCGGTACGGAAGAGCTCCCGGCGCCGCACGCCGCGCACCACGGTGACGGCGGACTCGGCGTCGTCGGCGCGCCCCACCGCCGCCAGCACCTCCTGCTCCAGCCCCTCCCGCCCGCGCGGCCCGAGGCCCTCCGCGTCGCCGAGCAGCGCCACCGCCTCGGGGGCCCGCAGCAGCAGGTCGGGGGCGAGCCGACCGGCGGACAGGACGCGCGCCAGGTTCTCGGCGGCGGCCCCCTCGTCCCGCAGCAGCCGCAGGTACCAGGGCGTCTTGCCGAGCGCGTCGGAGACCTTCCGGAAGCCCAGCAGGCCCGCGTCCGGGTCGGCGGAGTCGGCGAACCAGCCCAGCAGCACCGGCAGCAGCGTCCGCTGGATGGCGGCCTTGCGGGTGACCCCCGAGGCCAGCGCCTCCAGGTGGCGCAGGGCCGCGGCCGGGTCGGCGTACCCGAGGGCCACCAGCCGCTCGGTCGCCGCGGCCGCGCTCAGCCGCGTCTCTCCCGGTGCGAGCTGGGCGACCGCGTCCAGCAGCGGCCGGTAGAACAGCTTCTCGTGGAGCCGCCGCACCACCGAAGCGTGCCGCCGCCAGGCCTTGTTCAGCTCGGCCACCGGCTCGGTGCGCAGGCCCAGCGAGCGCCCCAGCCGCCGCAGGTCGGCCTCGTCCTCCGGCACCAGGTGCGTGCGCCGCAGCCGGTACAGCTGGATGCGGTGCTCCATGGCGCGCAGGAAGCGGTACGCGTCGTTCAGCTGCGCCGCGTCGGCCCGGCCCACGTACCCGCCGGCGGCCAGCGCCTGGAGCGCGTCGAGGGTGGTGGGGGAGCGCAGGGAGGCGTCGCCGCGGCCGTGCACGAGCTGGAGCAGCTGGACGGCGAACTCCACGTCCCGCAGCCCGCCCGGACCCAGCTTCAGCTCGCGCTCGACCTCGGCGGCCGGGATGTTGTCGACGACGCGGCGGCGCATCTGCTGGACGTCGGCGACGAAGTTGTCGCGCTCGGCCGCCTGCCACACCAGGGGGCTTATGGCCGAGACGTACGCGTCACCCAGCTCCGCGTCGCCGGCCACCGCCCGCGCCTTGAGCAGGGCCTGGAACTCCCAGGTCTTCGCCCACCGCTGGTAGTACGCCATGTGCGAGGACAGGGTGCGCACCAGCGGCCCGTTGCGCCCCTCCGGCCGCAGGTTCGCGTCCACCGGCCAGATCGTGCCCTCGACGGTGGTCTCCGAGCAGATCCGCATCAGGTGGGAGGCCAGCCGGGTCGCCGCCTGGAGGGCCTTGGCCTCGTCCGCGACCGCGGCGCCCGGCACCTCCGCCGGGTGCGGGGCCGCCTCGGCGACGAAGATGACGTCCACGTCCGAGACGTAGTTGAGCTCGTGGCCGCCGCACTTGCCCATCGCGATGACCGCGAGCCGGCACAGCGCCGCGTCCTCGGGCGCCGCCGCCGTCGCGATCCGCAGCGCCGCGCGCAGCGTGGCCGTCGCCAGGTCGGCCAGTTCGGCGGCGGTCTGGGCGACGTCCGTGGTCCCGCACACGTCCCGGGCCGCGATGGACAGCAGGCAGCGCCGGTACGCCACCCGCAGCGCGACCGGGTCGTGGGCCTCGGCCAGACCGGCCTCGAACTCCGCCAGGCCCGGGTGCAGATCGGCCGCCTCGTACGTGACCAGCGCCTGCCAGTCGTGCGGGTGCCGGGCCAGGTGGTCGCCCAGTGCCTCGGAGGCGCCGAGCACGCCGAGCAGCCGGTCCCGCAGCGGTTTGGCCGCGAGCAGGGTCGAGAGCAGGGCGGTCCGGCCGTCCGGATCCTGGGCCTCCGCGAGGCGCGTCAGACCGCGTAGGGCAAGATCTGGGTCGGCAACCGCGCCCAGTGCGTCGAGGAGCACCGGATCGGTGCGAACCGAAGCCAGCTCCGGTGCGTCCAACAGGCGCTCCGCGGCCGAGGGGTCGGTGAATCCGTGCCGGAGCAGCCGGCTGAAGGTACTGCTCCTGCGTCCGGGGACCGTCATCCCGCCGCCTCCGCTTCCCTGGCGTCCGCTCCGGCCTGCCCCGCCGGAATCCGGGTTCCGAGCCTAGCCGGACGCGGGCCTGGCCGGGCCGATCGCGGGTCGAGCCGGGCCGATCGCGGGCCGGGTCCGGGTCCCTCGCGGGTCGGTTCCGGCTCGCGGGGTCGGTTCCGGCTCGTGGACCGGGCGCCCCGGCGTCCGTACGGCCGCCGCACAACCCCACAACCCCACAACTGCACAAACGCCTTGATACCGACCGAACCCGACGAATCGATCCGCCCGATGAACCGACCGCCCCCGATCTCCCTCTGACTGGCTGCCAGCACCCAGCAGCCCCCGACGCACCCCCAGCACCCCTGCCCGCCGTCTCGACCCCAAGGCGTACCCCATGGCCTCTGCCCGCCGCATTCGCTCCGCGGTCCTCGTCACCGTGCTCCTCGCGGGCGCGGTGGGCGCCGCGGCCGTGGTGACCGGAGACGAGGTCACCGCGCTGGACTCGCCGGAGCCCGCCGCCGCCCCCACCCGCACCATCGGGGGCACCGTGCTCCAGGTCGTCGCGCACCCCGACGACGACCTCTTCTTCATGAACCCGGACCTCAGCCGCTCCCTCACCACCGGCTCGGGCCTGACCACCGCCTACCTCACCTCCGGCGAGTCCGACGGGGTCAACGCCGCCCGCGGCCCGCACCTCAAGGACCCCCGCCCCGCCCCCGACCGGGCCCGCTACGCCGAGGCCCGCCAGAACGGCATCCGCTCCGCGTACGCGCAGATGGCCACCGGCGACCGGGCCAGCTCCTGGCGGCGGGCCGCCGTCCCCACCGCCGGTGGCGGCTCCGCCGAGGTCGACACCCTCGTGGCCCGCCCCGAGGTCAGCCTGGTCTGGCTCCAGCTGCGAGAGGCGCGGACCGTATCCGCCGACCGGCCCGACAGCCTGCGCGGGCTGTGGAACGGCCGGATCGGCGGGCTGGAGTCGCAGCTGGCCTCCGGCACGCCGGTCACCAGCCCGTTCGTGTACACGAAGGACCAGCTCATACGCACCATCAGCGGGGTGCTGGAGCGGTTCAAGCCCACGACGATACGGATCCAGGACCCCACCCCGGGCCGGTTCGCACGCAGCGGCAAGGTCACCGACCACCAGGACCACGTGTACGGCGCCCGCTTCGCGCAGGCCGCGATATCCCGGTACGCGCAGTTCAAGGACCGCCCGCACTTCTCCGTCCAGAACTACCTGGGCTACCTCAACAGCTCCCTGCCCCACGTGCTGGACCCGGCCACCGTCAACGCCAAGGTCCGCTTCCTCAAGACGTACGCCTGGCTCGACCGCGACCCCTTCTGCGGCAGCCCGGCCGGCTGCGGCGACCGCAAGGTGGCCGCCCGCCCCACCGGCTACAACTGGGCGCAGTCCCTGCGCTACACGCGCGGCGAGAGCACGTCCTGGCTGGCGCAGGGGCCCGGCGGCGGGCTCTACGCCTTCGCCGTCCTCGACGGGCGCATGGCCCTGTGGCACCGCACCGGCCCGCAGGGCCGCTGGACCGGCCCGGACCTGTTCCACGCCCTCCCCGGCGGTGACCTCGACCCCGGCGCCTGGGCCGTCCGGCTCCCCGACGGCCGGATCGGCGTCTTCGGCACCCGGACGACCCTCGGCGAGCGGGCCGAGGACTACCGCCGCGACGTGGTGTACGCCGTGCAGCGGACCGCGGGCGGCCCCTTCGGCTACTGGCAGTCCCTCGGCACCCCGGAGGCCTCCGACGCGGCCGGCACCTCCGCCATCAGCGGCCCGGCGCCGGTCGTCCTCGACGGCAGCGGCCGGCTGGCCGTGTACGTGCGCGACGCCCGGCGCACGCTGCGCGCGCGAGAGCAGGGGCCCGACGGCCGCTGGGGCCCGTGGCAGCGGCTGGGCGGGGCCGACCTGCAGAACGAGCCGCAGACGGCCGAGGACTCCGCCGGGCGCCGGTACGTCTTCGGCACCACCGCCCGCACCGTGCTGGCCTGGCTCCAGCTCGTCCCGGGCGGCCCGTTGACCGGCCCGTACCGGACGGGCCTGCCGGCCACCACCGTGCCGCTGACGGCGGTGCCGGAGGGGAAGGGCGTACGGATCCTCTTCCGCAAGCCGGACTCGGGGGCGGTGCGCGGCGTGCGGGTGGAGGCCACCGGCACCGGACCGCGGATCTCCCCGGTCGGCGAGCTCGGGGCCGGCTCGGGCTACGGCGCGGTGGGCGTGGCCGGCACCTTCCTCACCGGACGCGCGGCGGCCGGCACCGTCGCGGTCGCGCCGCGCGCGGTCCCGCCGGCCTGGACCGAGTCGGAGCTGCTCTTCGCGGGTGCGCCGGCGGGCACGGTGGAGGCCTCGGGCGCGTCCACGATGGCGGTGCTGGGGCTCGACGCGCAGCTGCACTGGACGACGTACCCGAAGGGCATGGGCCCCGGTACCGGTCCCGCGGCGCACCCCGGCTCCCGCGCCGGCGCCGGTACGGGCGCCGGCACCGCCCCCGGCCGGGGGTCCGGTACGGGGGCCGACCTGCGGCGGCCGCAGCCGTGGCGGCTCGCGGTCAGCGAGCCGGAGGACGCCAAGGAGCCGCGCCGGATGCCGGGCGCCACCTCCGGCGGGCGGCCGCCGCAGTAGGCGGACCTCCGCCCGGAGGGCGCCCTGGCCCCGGCCCCCGCCCCGGCCCCGGCCCCAGCCCGGCCCCAGCCCCGGCCTCGGCCCCAGCCCCGGCTCCGGCCCCCGCCCCCGCTCAGGCCGGCCCGCCGCCGGACGCCGCCGGACGCCCGTCCGGGCGTCTCCGGCGTGCGCCGGGGACGGGGTCCCACGAGGCTGGCGCCATGGGAATCGATGACTTCGGCGGCGGCCAAGGGCCCGAGTCCACCATCCTCGTCGTCACCACCAATGACGTGCCGGGGTACCGCGTGCAGCGGGTGATCGGGGAGGTCTTCGGCCTGACCGTCCGCTCCCGCCACGTCGGCAGCCAGATCGGCGCCGGCCTGAAGTCCATGATCGGCGGCGAGCTCAAGGGCCTCACCAAGACCCTGGTGGAGACCCGCAACCAGGCCATGGACCGGCTCGCCGAGCACGCCCGGGTGCGCGGCGCGAACGCCGTCCTGGCGATGCGCTTCGACGTGACCGAGGCGGCCGACGTCGGCACGGAGGTGTGCGCGTACGGCACGGCCGTCGTCATCGGCCCGCAGTAGTCGACGGCCCGGGGCACGCGGAGCCCCGCGCGCAGAGCCCCCGGCACGGAGAAGGCCCCCGTACGTAACGGGGGCCTTCGTGGTCCGTGTCCGTGTCCGTGCCCGTGCCCGTGCCCGTGTCCTCGGCCGGGCCGGCGTACGGCCGGCAGGCCTCGGCCGCTCAGCGGCTCAGCGGCGTATGCGGTTCAGCAGCGCGTTCGACAGCGGCGGCGGGGACGTGTCCAGCGGCTGCTTCGGCAGCCGGTGGGGCAGCGACCCGTACCAGGCCAGCGAGACGCCGAAGCCGAAGGCGAGGCACAGCATGCCGCCGACGGCGTCCAGCCAGAAGTGGTTGGCGGTGGCCACGATGACCACCAGGGTGGCGACCGGGTAGAGCAGCCCCAGCACCTTCGCCCACGGCACCGAGGCCAGCGCGAAGATGGTCAGCCCGCACCACAGCGACCAGCCGATGTGCATGGAGGGCATGGCGGCGTACTGGTTCGACACGTGCTTGAAGTTGCCGGAGGCCATCGAGCCCCAGGTGTGGTGCACCAGCACCGTGTCGACGAAGTTCTCGCCGCTCATGAGGCGCGGCGGGGCCAGGGGGTACAGGTAGTAGCCGACCAGCGCGACGCCGGTGGTCGCGAAGAGCACCAGGCGCGTGGCGGCGTACCGGCCGGGATGGCTGCGGTAGAGCCACACCAGCACGCCGATGGTCACGAAGAAGTGCAGCGTGGCGTAGTAGTAGTTCATGCCGACGATCAGCCAGGTGACGGAGTCCACCGCGTGGTTGACCGTCTTCTCGACGGCGATGCCGAGGGTGTGCTCCAGCTGCCACAGCCAGTCGGCGTTGCGCAGCGCGGCGGCCTTCTGCTCCGGGACCGCGTTGCGGATCAGTGAGTACGTCCAGTAGCTGATCGCGATCAGCACGACCTCGAACCAGAGGCGGGGACGTCGCGGGGCGCGCAGCCGCTCGACCAGGGTGCGACTGGGCCCCGGAGGGTGCTCGCTCACGGTGGGTGACGAGACGTCCGTCCGGGTTTCCAGTGTCTTCACGCTCGCTTCACCCATAGGGAAAGAGTCTGCCAGATGGGTCTATCCGTCCGATCATCCCTCGGGACGGTCTTGGCCGCACCCGATCAGCCCAGAGGACGACCCCGACCCCTGGGGGGCGGGACGCATGTCCCTTACGTCCGCCCAAGGGCCCGGTCACGTCCGCGGGCGGGCCCCGATCATGCCCGTCCCGGTCCGGAGGCCGTCGAGCCGCGGACGACGAGTTCGGGCATGAAGACGAACTCGGTGTGCGGGGCGGGGGTGCCGCCGATCTCCTCCAGCAGCGTGCGCACGGCGGCCTGGCCCATCGCCTGCACGGGCTGCCGGATGGTGGTCAGCGGCGGATCGGTGAACGCTATGAGCGGGGAGTCGTCGAAGCCGACCACCGAGATGTCCTGGGGGACCCGCAGCCCCTGCTGGCGGGCGGCCCGGATCGCGCCGAGGGCCATCATGTCGCTGGCGCACACCACGGCGGTGCAGCCCCGGGAGATGAGGGCGCCGGCCGCGGCCTGGCCGCCCTCGAGGGAGTAGAGGGAGTGCTGGATCAGCTCCTCCGCCTCGTCGGAGGTGAGTCCGAGCCGCTCCTTCATGCCCGCGACGAAGCCCTCGATCTTGCGCAGTACGGGAACGAACCGCTTGGGGCCGACCGCGAGCCCGATGCGGGTGTGGCCCAGCGCGGTCAGGTGCGTGACGGCCAGCTGCATCGCGGCCCGGTCGTCGGGGGAGACGAAGGGCGCCTGCACCTTCGCGGAGAAGCCGTTGATGAGGACGAAGGGGACGCCCTGGGCGCGGAGCTGGTCGTAGCGGCCGGTGTCCGCGGTGGTGTCCGCGTGCAGGCCGGACACGAAGATGATGCCGGAGACGCCGCGCTCGACGAGCATCTCGGTGAGCTCGTCCTCGGTGGAGCCGCCGGGGGTCTGGGTGGCCAGCACCGGGGTGTACCCCTGGCGCGTGAGGGCCTGGCCGATGACCTGGGCGAGGGCGGGGAAGATCGGGTTGTCCAGCTCGGGGGTTATCAGGCCGACGAGTCCGGCGCTGCGCTGGCGCAAACGCACCGGCCGCTCGTACCCGAGGACGTCGAGTGCGGCAAGCACGGATTCGCGGGTGGCCGTGGCCACACCGGGCTTGCCGTTGAGCACGCGGCTGACTGTGGCTTCGCTGACCCCCGCCTGGGCTGCGATGTCGGCAAGCCTCGCGGTCATGGGAGTGGACTGTACCGGTCGCATGTCAGATTTCCCACCGAATCGGGGGCACCGCGGGGGCGGCCGACGGGGGTGCGGGCCGTGCTGACGGCTTGCAGGAAGTCCTTGCAGGCTTCGAGCCGTACGTAAAGGTCATATCGGGACAACATCCGCACCGGGGCCGGGGTTACGGGGCCGGCTGGCCGAAACCGACAGCAAGGCGCGGCAACCTTCCGGACACGTGGATGTAACGATCCCCGCTCCTTGCAGAAATTTGCCGCAAGGTCTTTCCGAAGGCTTTCGGCCTTGTTACGTTCCCTGCAACTCGGGACCGCGACGAGGCGGACGGGCATCACTGAAGGAGTTCACATGCGGCGTGGCATAGCGGCCACCGCGCTGGTCGCGGCCCTGGCGCTCGCGGCAACGGCTTGCGGCGGCGACAACGGCGACGACAGCGGCGACAAGAAGGCGGGCGGCGAGCTCTCCGGCACGGTCACCTGGTGGGACACCTCCGGCGACACGGAGAAGGCCGTCTTCCAGAAGCTGGCCGAGGGCTTCACCGCCAAGCACCCCAAGGTCACCGTCAAGTACGTCAACGTGCCGTACGGCGAGGCCCAGAACAAGATCAAGAACTCCTTCAGCAGCGGCTCCGACGCCCCTGACGTCATCCGCGCCGACGTCGGCTGGGTCGCCGACTTCGCCTCGCTCGGCTACCTGGACAAGGTCCCCGCCGACACCGCCAAGAAGGTCGACGGCGAGTTCCTCGCCCAGGCCGCCGCCTCCGGCAAGTTCGAGGGCACCACGTACGCGGTCCCGCAGGTCATCGACACGATGGGCCTCTTCTACAACAAGAAGATCCTCAAGGACGCCGGCGTCGAGGTGCCGAAGTCCCTCGAGGAGCTGAAGAAGGCCGCCGCCACGATCAAGTCCAAGACCGGCAAGACCGGCCTGTACCTGCGCGGCGACGACTCCTACTGGTTCCTGCCCCTCATCTACGGCGAGGGCGGCGACCTGGTCGACGCGAAGAACAAGACCGTCACGGTCGACGGCCCGGCCGGCGTGAAGGCCTTCAAGGCCGCCCGCGACCTGGTCACCTCCGGTGCCGCGATCACCAACGCCACCGACGGCTGGAACAACATGGAGACCGCCTTCAAGTCGGGCAAGGTCGCCATGATGGTCAACGGCCCCTGGGCCGTCGCCGACGCCTACGCCGGTGACCAGTTCAAGGACAAGGGCAACCTCGGCATCGCCGCGGTCCCGGCCGGCTCCGCCGGCCAGGGCGCCCCGCAGGGCGGCCACGACCTGGCCGTCTACGCCGGCTCCAAGAACCGCGACGCCGCGCACGCCTTCGTCGACTACATGACCTCCCAGGAGGTCCAGGTGCAGACGACCAAGGACCTCAGCCTGCTGCCCACCCGCACCGCCGCCTACGAGGCCGCGGACGTCAAGGGCAACACGATGGTCCAGTTCTTCAAGCCCGCCGTCGACAAGGCCGTCGAGCGCGCCTGGATCCCGGAGAACGGCAGCCTGTTCGCCCCGCTCCAGGTGCAGTACACCAAGGCCGTGACCGGTGCGGCGAGCCCCGAGGACGCGGCCAAGGCGGCCGGCGCCGAGTTCCGCAAGATCCTCAAGGGCTGGAAGTAACGGCCGACCGGCCGTAGACGGAAGACGGTAGAGGAAGGCAGGCCGACTGAGATGGCTGTGCACACCAGCCAGTCGGTGGCGAAGGCCGCGGGCGATGACATCGCCCGCGGCCGGAGCCGCAGGACTGACCAGCGCCCCGGAGGCATCCGCAGGGCCCTGTCGACGCACTGGTACGCCTGGGCCATGGTGGCCCCGGTCGTCATCGTGCTCGGCGTGATCATCGGTTGGCCGCTGGTCCGCGGCATCTACCTGTCGCTGACCGACGCCAACGAGCGCAACGTCGCCCGCACCATCGGCGTCAACCACATCGACGCCACCTACGAGTTCGTCGGCCTCGACAACTACGCGGCGGTGCTGGGCGACCCGGTCTTCCTGCAGCGCCTGGTGTGGACCGTGGTGTGGACCGTGGCCTGCGTGTCCATCACCTTCGCGCTCGGCCTGACCCTCGCCAACATGCTCAACCGGACCTTCCGGGGCCGCGGCTTCTACCGGATGGCGCTCATCCTGCCGTGGGCCGTGCCCGGCTTCGTGTCCGTCTTCGCCTGGCGGTTCCTCTTCAACCGCGACAACGGCATCCTCAACAAGCTCCTCGACGGCGGCGGCATATCGGCGATCCCGTGGCTCGACGACCCCACCTGGGCCAAGGTCTCGGTCATCGCCGTCAACGTCTGGCTGGGCGTCCCCTTCATGATGGTGGCCCTGCTCGGCGGCCTGCAGTCCATCCCCGGCGAGCTGTACGAGGCCGCCGAGATGGACGGCGCCGGCCCCTGGCAGCGCTTCCGGCACATCACGATGCCCGGACTGCGCACCGTCAGCATGACGGTGGTCCTGCTCTCCACCATCTGGACCTTCAACATGTTCCCGGTGATCTACCTGCTCACCCGGGGCGGGCCCGGCGACTCGACGGAGATCCTGGTGACCCAGGCCTTCCGCCAGGCCTTCATCTCCACGCCGCGCGACTTCGCCGGCTCGGCGACCTGGGGCGTGCTGATCCTCGCGCTGCTCATGATCTTCGCGCTGGTCTACCGGCGTTCGCTGCGCAAGCAGGGAGAGGTGTGGTGACCATGGCCACGACGAACGCCCCCACCGCCGACACCGCCGCCGCCCCCGCGGGCGCGGCGTCCACCAAGGCGGCCAAGCCGGTCCGCCGGCGCGGCGAGCGCTCCCCGCTGGCCTCCTTCGGCCTGCACGCCACCCTCGCGGTGGCCGCGATGATCGCCGTCTTCCCGGTCCTGTGGGTCCTCCTGACCTCCCTCAAGCCGGCGAAGTACGCCATCACCACGGACTTCTTCAAGGAGCCCACGCTCGACAACTACCGCTACCTGGTGGACGAGACCTCCTTCTTCACCTGGTTCGGGAACTCCGCGCTGATCGCCGCCGTCACCACCGTGCTCGGCGTCCTCATCGCGGCCACCACGGGCTACGCCGTCAGCCGCTTCAAGTTCCCCGGCATGCGGCCGCTGATGTGGACCCTGCTCATCACGCAGATGTTCCCGATGGCCATCCTGATCGTGCCGCTCTACAACCTGATGGGCGACATGGGCCTGCTGAACCAGCCCGTCGGCCTGATCATCACGTACCTCACCATCGCGGTGCCGTTCTGCGCCTGGATGATGAAGGGCTTCTTCGACACCATCCCCGTGGAGATCGACGAGTCCGGCCGGGTCGACGGCCTGAACCCGTTCGGCACCTTCTGGCGGCTCATCCTGCCGCTGGCCAAGCCGGGCCTGGCGGTCACCGCCTTCTACTCCTTCATCACCGCCTGGGGCGAGGTCGCGTACGCCTCCGCGTTCATGGTCGGCGACGAGAACCTGACCCTCGCCGGCGGCCTGCAGACCTTCGTCACCCAGTACACGGCCAACTGGGGCCCGATGACCGCGGCCTCGGTCCTCATCGCGGTCCCCGCGGCGATCTTCTTCGTCTTCGCCCAGCGGCACCTGGTCGCCGGCATGACCGCCGGCGCCACCAAGGGCTGACCCCGAAGGCCCGGGCCCCCGCACAGGGCCCGGGCCCGTCGGCCGCCCCTCGACCCACGCACCTGTTCCAGCGCCGCGCCGCCGCCGACCACGGCGGCGCCGCCCCACCCCGAAACCTCAGGGATGACATGACCCAGCACCTCGCTGCCCCCGCCGCACCGACCACCGGCACGCACACGGGATGGTGGAGAGACGCGGTGATCTACCAGGTCTACCCGCGCAGCTTCGCCGACAGCAACGGCGACGGCATGGGCGACCTCGAGGGCGTGCGCACCAGGCTCCCCTACCTCAAGGAACTCGGGGTCGACGCCGTCTGGCTCAGCCCGTTCTACGCCTCCCCGCAGGCCGACGCGGGCTACGACGTCGCCGACTACCGGGCCATCGACCCGATGTTCGGCACCCTGCACGACGCCGACGCGCTGATCCGCGAGGCCCACGCCCTGGGCCTGCGCATCATCGTCGACCTCGTGCCCAACCACTGCTCCGACCAGCACGAGTGGTTCAAGCAGGCGCTGCGCGAGGGCCCCGGCTCCCGCCTGCGCGAGCGCTTCCACTTCCGCCCCGGCAAGGGCGAGAACGGCGAACTGCCGCCCAACGACTGGGAGTCCATCTTCGGCGGCCCCGCCTGGACCCGCACCGCGGACGGCGAGTGGTACCTGCACCTCTTCGCGCCCGAGCAGCCCGACTTCAACTGGGAGCACCCGGCCGTCCAGGACGAGTTCCGCTCCATCCTGCGCTTCTGGCTGGACCTGGGCGCCGACGGCTTCCGCGTCGACGTCGCCCACGGCCTCGTCAAGGCCCCCGGCCTGCCCGACATCGGCGGCAAGGACCAGCTCAAGCTGCTCGGCAACGACGTCATGCCGTTCTTCGACCAGGACGGCGTCCACGAGATCTACCGCTCCTGGCGCCGGATCCTCGACGAGTACGAGGGCGACCGCGTCCTGGTCGCCGAGGCCTGGACCCCCACCGTCGAGCGCACCGCCCGGTACGTCCGCCCCGACGAGATGCACCAGGCGTTCAACTTCCAGTACCTCACCACCGACTGGGACGCCGCCGCGCTGCGCGAGGTCATCGACGGCTCGCTGGCCGCGATGCGCCCGGTCGGCGCCCCCACCACCTGGGTGCTGTCCAACCACGACGTCACCCGGCACGCCACCCGCTTCGCCAACCCCGCCGGCCTCGGCACCCAGCTGCGCGAGCAGGGCGACCGCGAGCTCGGCCTGCGGCGGGCGCGCGCGGCCACCCTGCTGATGCTGTCGCTGCCCGGTTCCGCGTACGTCTACCAGGGCGAGGAGCTCGGCCTGCCCGACGTCACCGACCTGCCGGACGAGGTGCGCCAGGACCCGTCGTTCTTCCGCGCCGCCGGCCAGGACGGCTTCCGCGACGGCTGCCGGGTGCCGATCCCGTGGTCCGGCACCGAGGCCCCGTACGGCTTCGGCCCGGTCGCCGGCGGCCCGAGCTGGCTGCCGCAGCCCGACTCCTGGGCCGGGCTCAGCGTCGAGGCCCAGAGCGGCGACCCCGAGTCCACCCTGGAGCTGTACCGGGCCGCGCTGAAGCTGCGCCGCTCCCACGCCGACCTGGGCGCCGGCGAAGAGGTCGAGTGGCTGGAGGCGCCCGAGGGCGTCCTGGCCCTGCGCCGCGGCTCGCTGGTGTGCACGGTCAACACCACGGGCGAGGCCGTGCCGTACCCGGTCGCGGGCACCCCGCTGCTGGCCAGCGGCCCGCTCGCCGGGGCCGGCGAGCTGCCGGCCGACAGCGCGGTCTGGTGGCAGCTTTGACCGTTCCCGTCCCCCGGGACGCCGATGCGTTCGGCGGGCCGGCCGGAGCCGCTCCTGACGGCGGCCCGGCCGGCCCCGCCGGCACCCTGCGCCTCGCCGACATCGCCGCCCAGGCGGGCGTCAGCGAGGCCACCGTCAGTCGCGTGCTCAACGGCCGCGCGGGCGTCGCGGCCGGCACCCGGCACAAGGTGCTGGCCGCCCTCGACGTCCTCGGCTACGAGCGTCCGCAGCGGCTGCGGCGCAAGAGCAACGGCCTGGTCGGACTGCTCATCCCGGAGCTGACCAATCCCATCTTCCCGGCCTTCGCGCAGGTCATCGAGCAGGCCCTGGCCGGGCACGGGTACACCCCGGTGCTGTGCACGCAGACCCCGGGCGGAGCCACCGAGGACGAGCTGGTCGAGCAGCTGGAGGCACGCGGCGTCACCGGCATCGTCTTCCTGTCCGGCCTCCACGCCGACGCCTCGGCCGACCCCGCCCGCTACCAGGGGCTGGCGGCGCGCGGCGTGCCGTTCGTCCTCATCAACGGCTACAACGAGGACATCAACGCGCCGTTCGTGTCACCGGACGACCGGGCGGCCGCGACGATGGCGGTGCGCCACCTCGCCGAGCTGGGCCACCGCCGGGTGGGCCTGGCCGTCGGACCGACCCGGTACGTGCCCTCGCGCCGCAAGGCGGAGGGCTTCGCGGCGGCGCTGTCGGACGTGCTCGGGGTCGAGGACGCCGAACCGTACATCCAGCGCACGCTGTTCACGGTGGAGGGCGGCGCCGCGGCCGCCCAGGCGCTGCTGGACCGCGGCTGCACGGGCATCGTGTGCGGCAGCGACCCGATGGCGCTGGGCGCCATCCGGGCCGCGCGGCAGCGGGGGCTGCGCGTCCCCGAGGACGTCTCGGTCATCGGCTTCGACGACTCGCCGCTGATCCCCTTCACCGACCCGCCGCTGACCACCGTCCGCCAGCCGGTCCGCGCCATGGCGACCGCGGCGGTCGGCGCGCTCCTGGAGGCGGTGGGCGGCAACCCGGTCGCGCACACGGAGTTCGTCTTCCAGCCGGAACTGGTGGTCCGCGGCTCCACCGCCCCGGCGCCGGTGGTGCCGTCCGGCGCCTGACCCGTATACGGACCGCCGGCCCGGGGTGCGCGGGTCCCCTCGGCGCCACACTGCACGGGGTCCCCACGCCACCCCGCCCGGCCGGAGCCTGCCGCCCCGGCCGCGGCGGGGTTCTCCATGCGCCTCCCGCCCCGCCGGGACATCTGCGCGAAACTTTTCTGCAATCTCTTGCGCAAACTCTTGCAATGATCCCGAGGCCCCCCTACGGTCCAGGCAATCCCCGCCTCTCCCGCCAGGAGGACCCCCATGCACCGCACCCCGAGGCGCCCCACCGGAAAGGGCGTCAGGAGAACGGCGGCCGCCGCCGCGCTCGCCGCGGCCGCGGCCACCACCCTCGTGGGCCCGGCCGCTTCCCCGGCCGGCGCGACCCCGCCCGGAGCCAAGGACGTCACCGCCGTCCTCTTCGAGTGGCGCTTCGCCGACGTCGCCAAGGCGTGCACCGACAGCCTCGGCCCCGCCGGCTACGGCTACGTCCAGGTCTCCCCGCCCCAGGAACACGTCCAGGGCTCCCAGTGGTGGACCTCGTACCAGCCCGTCAGCTACAAGATCGCCGGCCGGCTCGGCGACCGCACCGCGTTCAAGGCGATGGTCGACACCTGCCACGCGGCCGGTGTCAAGGTCGTCGCCGACTCCGTCATCAACCACATGGCCGGCCAGGACGGCTCCGGTGTCGGCACCGGCGGCTCGGCGTACTCGAAGTACAACTACCCGGGCCTGTACTCGGGCGCCGACATGGACGACTGCCGGGCCAGCATCTCCAACTACCAGGACAAGGCCAACGTCCAGAACTGCGAGCTCGTCCAGCTCGCCGACCTCGACACCGGCGAGGAGTACGTCCGCGGCCGGATCGCCGGCTACCTCAACGACCTGCTCTCCCTCGGCGTCGACGGCCTGCGCATCGACGCGGCCAAGCACATGCCGGCCGCCGACCTCGCCAACATCAAGTCCCGGCTCACCAACCCGAACGCCTACTGGAAGCAGGAGGCCATCTACGGCGCCGGCGAGGCGGTCTCGCCGACCGAGTACCTCGGCACCGGCGACGTCCAGGAGTTCCGCTACGCCCGCGACCTCAAGCGCGTCTTCGGCTCCGAGAAGCTCGCGTACCTGAAGAACTTCGGCGAGGCCTGGGGCTACATGCCCGGCGCGCAGGCCGGGGTGTTCGTCGACAACCACGACACCGAGCGCGGCGGCGACAGCCTCAACTACAAGGACGGCGCCCGCTACACCCTCGCGTCCGTCTTCATGCTGGCCTGGCCCTACGGCTCCCCCGACGTCCACTCCGGCTACGAGTGGACCGACAAGGACGCCGGCCCGCCGAACGGCGGCACGGTGAACGCCTGCTACACCGACGGCTGGAAGTGCCAGCACGCCTGGCGCGAGATCGCCTCCATGGTCGCCTTCCGGAACACGGCCCACGGTCAGGGTGTCGTGAACTGGTGGGACAACGGCGGCAACCAGATCGCGTTCGGTCGCGGCGACAAGGCGTACGTGGCCATCAACCACGAGGCCTCCGCCCTCACCCGCACCTTCCAGACCGCCCTCCCCGCCGGCGACTACTGCGACGTGCAGAGCGGCCGGACCGTCACCGTCAACGGGTCCGGCCAGTTCACGGCCACCCTCGGCGCCGACACCGCCCTCGCCCTGCACGCCGGGGCCCGCACCTGCACCACCCCGCCGCCCACCGCGGACACGGGAGCCTCGTTCGCGGTCAACGCCACCACCAGCTGGGGCCAGGACATCTACGTGAGCGGCGACCAGAGCGCCCTCGGCAGCTGGAACCCGGCGAACGCCCGCAAGCTCGACCCCGCGGCCTACCCCGTGTGGAAGCTCGACCTCGCGCTCCCCGCCGGCACCGTCTTCGCCTACAAGTACGTCCGCAAGGACGCCGCCGGCAACGTCACCTGGGAGAGCGGCGCCAACCGCACCGCCACCGTCCCCGCGAACGGCAAGGTCACGCTCAACGACACCTGGCGCAACTGACCCCGCGCCCCCCGAGCCAGGGCCGCCCGGCACCCGTAAGAATCCCCGCCACCGCCGGGCGGCCCTCACCACCACCTCAAGGAGACCCTCCCTTGATACGCCCAGCCCTGCGCGCGGCGGCCGGCAGCCTCGCCGCCGCCCTGGCGGCGACGCTCCCGCCCGCCCTCCCGGCGGCCGCGGCCGCACCGCCCGCCCCGCCCTCGGACGCGCGGCTCGCCAAGGAGCCCGCCCGGCACGACCTCACCCGCGAGCAGTTCTACTTCGTGCTGCCCGACCGGTTCGCCAACGGCGACCCGGCCAACGACCGCGGCGGGCTCACCGGCACCCGCCTGGAGACCGGCCTCGACCCCACCGACAAGGGCTTCTACCAGGGCGGCGACCTCAAGGGCCTGACCGAGCGGCTCGACTACATCAAGGGCCTGGGCACCACCGCCATCTGGCTGGCACCGATCTTCAAGAACCAGCCCGTCCAGGGCACCGGCAAGGACGCCTCGGCCGGCTACCACGGCTACTGGATCACCGACTTCACCCAGGTCGACCCCCACTTCGGCACCAACGCCGACCTCGCCGGGCTCATCGGCGCCGCCCACCGCAAGGGCATGAAGGTCTTCTTCGACGTCATCGCCAACCACACCGCCGACGTCGTCCAGTACGAGCCGAACTCCTCCACCTACCTCTCCAAGGGCGCCTTCCCCTACCTCACCAAGGACGGCGTGCCCTTCGACGACTCCGACTACGCCGACGGCACGCGCCCCTTCCCGAAGGTCGGCCCGAACTCCTTCCCGCGCACCCCCGTCGTCCCCGCCGCCAAGAAGGACCTCAAGGTTCCGGCCTGGCTCAACGACCCGACGATGTACCACAACCGGGGCGACTCCACCTTCGCCGGCGAGTCCTCCGACCAGGGCGACTTCGCCGGCCTCGACGACCTGTGGACCGAGCGCCCCGAGGTCGTCACCGGCATGGAGAAGATCTACGAGACGTGGGTCCGCGACTTCGCCGTCGACGGCTTCCGCATCGACACGGTCAAGCACGTGAACACCGAGTTCTGGACCCGGTGGGCCACCGCCCTCGACACGTACGCCGCCCGGCGCGGCCGCCCCGACTTCTTCATGTTCGGCGAGGTCTACTCCGCCGACACCGCGATCACGTCCCCGTACGTCACCCGCGGCCGGCTCGACGCCACCCTCGACTTCCCGCTCCAGGACGCGATCCGCTCGTACGCCTCCCAGGGCGGCCCGGCCGGCCGCCTCGGCGCCGTCCTCGCCGACGACTACCGCTACACCAGCGGCAAGGCCAACGCCTACGAGCAGGTGACCTTCCTCGGCAACCACGACATGGGCCGCTTCGGCACCTTCCTGAAGCAGGACAACCCCGGCAAGGCCGAGGGCGAGCTGCTGGACCGCTACCGGCTCGCCAACGAGCTGATGTTCCTCTCCCGCGGCAACCCCGTCGTCTACTACGGCGACGAGCAGGGCTTCACCGGCGCCGGCGGCGACAAGGACGCCCGCCAGTCGATGTTCGCCTCGAAGACCGCCGACTACCTCGACGACGACGAGCTCGGCACCGACCGCACCCACGCGAGCGACGCCTACGACCCGCAGCACCCGCTGTACCAGGAGATCGCCGCCCTCGCTAAGCTGCGCCGCGCCCACCCCGGCCTCGCGAGCGGCACCCAGACCGAGCGCCTCTCCCGGGACTCCGTCTACGCCTTCACCCGCACCGACGCCTACGCGGGCACCGAGTACCTGGTCGCCGCCAACAACGCCACCGCGCCCCGGACCGTCGAGATCCCGGTGGACAGCGCCGCCGGCACCGACTTCGCCCCGCTGTACGGCACCGAGGACGCGGCCCGCACCGGCGACGGCGGCAAGGTCACCGTCACCGTCCCCGCCCTCGGCTCCGTCGTGCTGAAGGCCGACGCCCCGCTGCCGGCCCCCGCCACCGCACCCGCCGTCACCCTCAAGGCCCCCGCGGCCGGCGCCACCGGCACCGTGGAGCTCTCCGCCGACGTCACCGGCGGCGGCCGCGACCGGGTCGTGTTCGCCGCCCAGGTCGGCACCGGCCCCTGGCAGGTGCTCGGCTCCGCCGACCACGCCCCGTACAAGGTCACCCAGTACGTCACCGCCCCCGAGGGCACCGCCCTGCGCTACAAGGCCGTGGCCGTCTCCGCGGACGGCCGCACCGCGAGCGCGCTCGCCGACTCCGTCGCCGGCCGGGTCCCCCCGAAGGACGTCCCCACCGCCACCCAGCGCGACTACGCGGTCGTCCACTACAAGCGCCCCGACGGCGACTACACCGACTGGCGCCTGTACGCCTGGGGCGACATCGCCGACGGCGAGGGCACCCAGTGGCCCGCCGGGCACGCCTTCACCGGCCGCGACGCCTACGGCGCCTTCGCCTGGGTCCGCCTGAAGCCCGGCGCCACCTCCGTCGGCTACCTCGTCATCGACAAGGACGGCACCAAGGACGTCGGCGCCGACCGCACCATCGACGTCACCAGGACCGGCGAGATCTGGCTGGAGCAGGGCAAGGACGCCGCCCGCGCCGACCGGCCTCCCTACCCGGCCCCCGACGCCGGCAAGGCCGTCCTGCACTACCGGCGCGCCGACGGCCGGTACGACGGCTGGGGCCTGCACACCTGGACCGGCGCCGCCCAGCCCACCGACTGGTCCAAGCCCCTGATGCCCGCCCGCCTCGACGCGTACGGCGCCGTCTACGAGGTACCGCTGGCCCCCGGCGCGACCTCGCTCAGCTACATCCTCCACAACGGCGACCAGAAGGACCTCCCCGCCGACCAGTCCCTCGACCTCAAGGCCACCGGCGGCGAGGCCTGGCTCCTCGCCGGCCAGGAGAAGCACCTGCTGCCGCAGGCCGCCGGCTCCGCCGCCGCCCTGGACCTCACCAAGGCCCAGGCCGTCTGGATCGACCGCGACACCCTCGCCTGGAACGCGCCAGAGGCCGCCGCCTCCGCCCAGCTGCTCGCCTCCCGCGACGGCTCGGTCAAGGCGACGGACGGGACCCTCACCGGCACCGCCCGGTGGCTGCGCCTGAACCGCACGACGCTGACCGACACCCAGAAGGCCCGCTACCCGCACCTGGCCTCCTACGCCGCCTACTCCGTCGACCCGCGCGACCGCGACCGGGTACCCGCCGCCCTGCGCGGCCAGCTCGTCGCCGCCGCCCGGGCCGCCAACGGCGCGGTCCTGGCCGCCACCGGCGTCCAGCTCGCCGGCGTCCTCGACGACCTGTACGCGGCGACCGCCGCCCCCGCCGCCCTCGGCCCGGTCTTCGGCCGCGACGGCTCCGTCCGCCTGTCCGTATGGGCCCCGACCGCGCAGTCGGTCGCCCTCGAACTGGACGGCCGCACCGTCCCGATGAAGCGGAACGACACCTCCGGCGTGTGGACCGCCACCGGCCCGGCCGACTGGAAGGGCAAGCCCTACCGGTACGCCGTCACCGTCTGGGCCCCCACCGTCCAGCAGGTCGTCACCAACCTCGTCACCGACCCCTACTCCACCGC
Organism: Streptomyces sp. NRRL S-87; assembly: GCF_000719335.1. Lineage (GTDB taxonomy): Bacteria > Actinomycetota > Actinomycetes > Streptomycetales > Streptomycetaceae > Streptomyces. The sequence continues at coordinate 27,617 of NZ_JOGB01000011.1, read as the reverse complement.
CCTGACCACCGACTCGGCCCGCAGCCTGGCCGTGGACCTCGCCGCCCCGGCCCTCAAGCCGGCCGGCTGGGCCACCCTGAAGAAGCCGGCCGCCGTGCCCTTCCGGAACGCCCGGATCGAGGAGCTGCACGTCCGCGACTTCTCCGTCGCCGACCGCACCTCCGCCCACCCCGGCCAGTACCTGGCCTTCACCGACACCGGCTCGGCCGGCATGAAGCACCTGCGCGACCTCGCCGCCCACGGCACCTCGTACGTGCACCTGCTGCCCGCCTTCGACATCGGCACCATCCCCGAGAAGCCGGCCGACCGCACCGAGCCCGCCTGCGACCTGTCCGTCTACGCGCCCGACTCCGAGGAGCAGCAGGCCTGCACGGCCCGGGCCGCGGCCAAGGACGCGTACAACTGGGGCTACGACCCGCTGCACTACACCGTCCCCGAGGGTTCGTACGCCAGCGACCCCGAGGGCACGGCCCGCACGGTCGAGTTCCGGCGCATGGTGCAGGGCCTGAACGGGGCCGGGCTGCGCACGGTCATGGACGTGGTCTACAACCACACCGTCGCCGCCGGCCAGTCCGACAAGTCCGTGCTCGACCGCATCGTGCCCGGCTACTACCAGCGGCTGCTGGCCGACGGCAGCGTGGCCACCTCCACCTGCTGTGCCAACACCGCGCCCGAGAACGCCATGATGGGCAAGCTCGTCGTCGACTCGGTCGTCACCTGGGCCAAGGAGTACAAGGTCGACGGCTTCCGCTTCGACCTCATGGGCCACCACCCCAAGGCCAACATCCTGGCGGTGCGCAAGGCCCTCGACGCGCTGACGGTCGCGAAGGACGGCGTCGACGGGAAGAAGGTGATCCTCTACGGCGAGGGCTGGAACTTCGGCGAGGTCGCCGACGACGCCCGCTTCGTCCAGGCCACGCAGAAGAACATGGCCGGCACCGGCATCGCCACCTTCTCCGACCGGGCGCGCGACGCCGTCCGCGGCGGCGGCCCCTTCGACGAGGACCCGCGCCTGCAGGGCTTCGCCTCCGGCCTGTACACCGACCCCAACGGCGCCCCCGGCAACGGCACCCCCGAGCAGCAGAAGGCCCGCCTCCTGCACGACCAGGACCTCATCAAGGTCGGCCTCACCGGCAACCTGGCCGGGTACGCCTTCACCGACTCGAGCGGCCGCACGGTCAAGGGCTCCGAGGTGGACTACAACGGCGCCCCGGCCGGCTACGCCGCCGCCCCCGGCGACGCCCTCGCGTACGTCGACGCGCACGACAACGAGTCGCTGTACGACGCCCTCGCCTACAAGCTCCCGGGCGGCACCGCGGCCCCGGAGCGGGCCCGCATGCAGGTCCTGGCCATGGCCACCGCCGCCCTCTCCCAGGGCCCGGCGCTCTCCCAGGCCGGCACCGACCTGCTGCGCTCCAAGTCGCTGGACCGCAACTCCTTCGACAGCGGCGACTGGTTCAACGCCATCCACTGGGACTGCCGCGACGGCAACGGCTTCGGCCGCGGCCTGCCCCCGGCCGCCGACAACCGGGCCAAGTGGGCCTACGCCAAGCCCCTGCTGACCGGTCTGAAGGTGCCCGGCTGCGCCGAGATCGACGGCGCCGCGGCGGCGTACGCGGACCTGCTCCGCATCCGCACCACGGAGCCGGCCTTCGCCCTGGCCACGACCGCCGAGGTGCAGTCCGCCCTGTCCTTCCCGCTCTCCGGCGCGGGCGAGACCCCGGGCGTGATCACGATGGCGCTGGGCGACCTGGTCGTGGTCTTCAACGCCACTCCGGGCGAGCAGCGCCAGCACGTGGCCGACCTGGCCGGCCGGGCGTACGCCCTGCACCCGGTACAGGCCGGTGGCGCGGACGCGGTGGCGAGGGCGGCCTCGTACCGGGACGGGACGTTCACGGTCCCGGGCCGCACGGTCGCGGTCTTCAAGAGGGGCTGACGGTCCCGGGAAGGTGAGGGGTGCGGTGCCCGCGCGGGGAGGCGTGCGGGCGCCGCACCCCTGTTTTCTTCCTCTGTTTCTTCCTGTGCTTCTTCCTGTGCTGTTTCCTCCGGTGTCCGACCGGTCGCCCCCATCTGTAGCGGGGCCGGCGCGGCCGCCGCGCCGCGGAACCGGCCGATCGGCCGAGACCCGCCCAGCGCTGTCCGGACGCGCGGTGTTGCGCGCCGGGGCGACCGCGTGGGATGAACGGCACGGGCCGGCCCCGGCGCCGGGCCGACCCGACCCGACCGGAGCACGGGTCCCGCTAGGGCAGCAGCCGCTGCTCCAGCAGGATCACCCCGTACACCCGCCCGTCCTTGGCCTGCTTGGACGGGAACTCGCCCACCACCCGGTACCCCGCACCCTGGTAGTACGCCAGCAGCCGCGGATTGGTGGACTGGCAGTCGAGCCGCGCCAGTTCGCGACCGGTACGGGCGATCCGCGACTCGGCGTGCTCCAGCAGCCGCCGCCCGGTCCCGGGCGGGGCGGTCGACCGGTCCACCATCAGCCGGTGCACGTACCCGGCCACCGGGGGCTGGACGCCCCAGGCCTCCTCGTCGGACCACCACAGCTCGTACGCCCCGCAGACCGCGCCGTCGGCGTCGCGCGCGATCCACACCTCGCCCTCGCGCATGATCCGCCGGAAGTGCGCGGCGTCCTTCTCCCCGGCCTTCCACTGCCGGATGCCGTTCGCGCGCATCCACGCCGCGGCGCCGTCGTACAGCCGGACCAGCAGCGCCGTGTCGTCCTCGCCGGCCTGCCGGAACACGATCCCATCGTCAATGATCACGCGGGAATTATCGGCCGGACGGGCCGCTCCCGGACAACCCCGCCGCGGCCCCTACCGAGGAGCCGGCACGGGTGCGGGCACCAGCGCGGCCAACCGCCCCACCAGCTCCCCGAAGGGGCCGTCCGCCGGCTCGCCCGAGAGGATCTGCACGAGCACCCCGGCCATCTCGGCGTCGTACGCGGCGCTCACCGCGGCGAGCGCCGCGAAGTCGTGCACCAGCTGCAGTTCGAGTTCGGCCCGGGGTATCTTCCGCCCGTCGAGCCACAGCAGCGCCGTGGACTCCGCCAGCGACACCCACGAACGCACCACCAGCTCCAGCCGCGCCGGCGGTTCGGTGACGCCGATGTGCGCGATGATCTGCTCGTACGCGGCCTGCCGCACCTCGTCGATCATCGCGTTGGTCCGGCTCGACCCGGCCGCCGGACCGCCCCGCATCAGCGCGGAGAAACCGGGCCCGTGGTCCTCGACGAACTCGAAGTACCGCCCCATCACCCGCAGCAGACGCGCCCCGAGGGGGCCCTCCTTCGGCTCCTGGAAGCGCCCGGCCAGCTCGTCGGCCGCCCGCCGCAGCGCGGCCTCGTACAGGCTGAGCTTCCCCGGGAAGTAGTGGTAGACGAGCGGCCGTGAGATGCCGGCCGCGGCCGCGATCTCGTCGATCGACACGTCGTCGGGCGAGCGCTGGCTGAACAACTCCAGCGCCACGCTGATCAGCTGCTGCCGCCGCTCCTCGACACCCATCCTGCGGCGCACCCCGGTCGTCATACCGCCCACCCTACCGACCCGCCCCCACCCCGCCACCGCCCCGGAGGTCCCCTTTCCGCTTCTACGCGTCCAGGACCAGGTGGGAGCCGGGCTCGGCGCGGGAGACGCACAGGAGCATCGAGTCGGTGCGCTCCTCGTCGGTGAGGAGGTCGTCGCGGTGGTCGACCTCGCCGGCGAGGACGCGGTGCCTGCAGGTGCCGCAGAAGCCCTGTTCGCACGAGTAGGGGGTGTCGGGAAGTGCGGTGCGGACGGCGGCCAGGGCGGTGGTGTCCGCGGAGACCTCGACGGTGCGGCCGGAGCGGGCGAGTTCGAGCGTGAAGGGGGACTCGGGGGCGGGGCGGGAGGCCGGGGCGAAGCGCTCCAGGTGGAGGGGGACGCCCGGGGCGAGGGCGGCTGACACCGCGTCCATCAGGGGTTCGGGGCCGCAGCAGTAGACGGCCGTGGCGGTGGGGAGTTCGGCGAGGCGGGACAGGTCGAGCGGGCCCGCCTCGTCCTCGGGGACGACGGTGACGCGGTCGCCGTACGCGGCCAGTTCGGGCAGGAACGGCATCGAGGCGCGGCTGCGGCCGCCGTAGTGGAGGTGCCAGTCGGCGCCGGCCGCGGTGGCGGCGCGGAGCATCGGGAGGATCGGTGTGAGCCCGATGCCGCCGGCGACGAACACGTAGCGGGGGGCGGGGACGAGGGGGAAGCGGTTACGCGGGGTGCGCAGTTCCAGTTCCGCGCCCACCGCCAGCTGTTCGTGGACCTCGCGCGAGCCGCCGCGGCCGTCCGGGACCAGGCGGGTGGCGAAGACGTACGCCCCGCGCTCGGCCGGGTCGCCGCACAGGCTGTACTGGCGCACCAGGCCGGAGGGCAGGTGGACGTCGACGTGCGCGCCCGGCTCCCAGGCCGGGAGGTCGTCCGACTCGACGCGGATGCGGACCACGCCCTCGGCGACCTCCTCGCGGCCGGTGATCCGCGCGTACAGCGGACGGCGGGGGGAGCGGCCCGAGACGGGCTCGGCCAGGGCGGGCAGGGGCCACAGGGGGGAGGCCTTGATGCGGGAGCGCACGGCGCGGCGCGCCACCAGGCCCGCGGCCGCCACCACGGCGACCGTTGCGAGGCGGGGCATGTCAGTTGCCTCCGGTGGCGGGTGTGGTGAGTGTGGTGGTTGTGGCGGCTGGGGTCTTCCCGGGCGCGGACGCCGGCGCCGGCGCGGGCGCGGCCTCGGCCTTGGCCTCGGCCGGGGTCGCGGCGGGTGCCGCTCCCGCCGGTACGCGGCCCCCGTTCGCGCCCGGGGAGGACGCCAGGTACGCCACCGCCTGGGCCGTCGAGCCCTCCTGCGACGGGTGGTACGTGCGCGACAGGTAGCGCGGGATCGACTTCAGCATGGCGCCGGTCGAGGGCAGCGTGCCCTGCTGCCCGGCGCGGAACAGCTTGCCGAGCGAGGCCCTGCCCTCCGTGAGGGTGGGGTCGTTCTCCATGAAGAAGCGCGAGCCCCGCTGCCACATCCACACCAGGGCCGCGAAGGCCGTCGCCCAGGTCCGCACCCGCCGCCGGTACCCGCCGTCCACGTGCATGAACAGCTCGAAGGCCACCGACCGGTGCTCCACCTCCTCCGCGCCGTGCCAGCGCAGCAGGTCCAGCATCATCGGGTCCGCGCCCCGCCGGTCGAGCTCGTCGGCGTTGAGGATCCAGTCGCCGAGGAACGCGGTGTAGTGCTCGATGGCCGCGATCATCGCGACCCGCTCCATCAGCCACCAGTGCCGGGCCCGGCCGGGCGGCAGGGTGCGGTCGCCGAGCAGCTTCTCGAACAGCCAGTCCACCTGCGCGGTGTACGGCGTCGGGTCCAGGCCCTGCCGCTTGAGGTGGGGGAGGACGTCGTCGTGGGCCTGGGAGTGCATCGCCTCCTGGCCGATGAACCCGATCACGTCCTCGCGCAGCCGCTCGTCGGTGATGTACGGCAGCACCTGCTTGTAGACGTGCACGAACCAGCGTTCGCCGGCCGGCAGCAGCAGGTGCAGCACGTTCATCGTGTGCGTCGAGAACGGGTCGCCGGGAAGCCAGTGGAGCGGGGTCCCGTCCCAGGAGAAGGCGACATTGCGGGCTTTGAGGGCTATGTGCTCGGACGCCACCGGGGCAGGCTGCGTATTAGACATGGCGTCAATGTACTGACGGGTGAAGCCTCCGCAACAGCCCCCGCGCGCAATTCCCGGGAGGGACGGGCTCCCCGCCCCGGCCGCCCCTACCGCAGGACTCCCGCGCGGGACCCGTCCGCCAGCCGCCCGCTCAGCTCCACCTGCGCACCCGCCCGCGCCGGTACGGCGAGCCGGTTGCCGGCGGAGGTGCCGTGCACGGCCCCGCCGACCGTCACCGAGGTGAACTGCCCGCTGCCCGCAGCCAGGACGTACCAGTGCCCGGCCCCCGACTTCCACAGCACGCCCGCCAGCACGCGGGGCGCCCGCGCACCGCACTCCGGCACCCCCTCGGCCCGCGCCACCAGCGCGCCCGTACCGGGGCCCGGCGTCTGGAACTGCGCCAGCACGCGCTCCCGCCCGCCGCCCCAGGTCTCGGCGCGGGTGCACACCCAGGCCGCCGTGCCGCCCCGCTCGGGCAGCGGCTGGTGGGCGTACGTCCACGAGTTGACGGACCGGACGCCGTGCGACCGTACGGCCGGCAGCAGGCAGGCCGTCTTCGCCCAGCGGTCCCGGTCGGCCCCGCCCGCCACGTCGTGCGGCGCCCCCGGGGAGCCGGCGGTGAGGCGGGCCGGGATCAGCTCGCCGAGGTCGGTGACCAGGCGCGTGGCCTCCGCGCCCGCCGAAGCGCCCTTCGAGGCACCGGCCGACGCACCCGTCGAAGTCCCCGACGGCTCCGCGGAGTCCGGCGCGCCGGTCAGGGACAGCGCGTTCCACGAGGCGCAGGAACGGTCCAGCGCGGGACTCGCCACCGGCGCCGTCACCCCGTCCGCCAACCGCAGCGGTACGGCGGCCGCGTCCGGTCGCAGCAGGTCCCGTACGGCGGCCGCGCGCACCCAGGGGGCGGTCAGGTAGCGCACGTTGCCGTCGACCCGGCTGAGCACCACCGCGCTCGCGGTCGCCGCCGAGGCGCCGTCGGCGCGGGCGAAGTCGAGTGCGGCGCCGGCGGTGCCCTCGCGCGGTTCCGCGTACCGGGCGATCCGCAGGCCGTCGTACAGCAGGACCACCACCGCCTGGTCCACCTCGCCGGCGAACAGCAGCTGCGGCGGGCCCATCGGCGGCCCCGACGGGGTCCCGGGGGTGGCCGACGCCTGGACGGACGACCCGGGCCGCGCCCACACCGCGAGGGCCCGGCGCAGCAGTCCGTGGTCGCCGGTCCGGTCGCCGCGCGCGGGCCACGCCGAGAAGTCCGTACGGGTCGACGCGCGCCAGTCCGTCGCGCCGGCCACCGTCACGCGCGCCGGGTCGAGGGCCTGCTCGGCGGCGGCGTTGCGGGCGTACGGCGGGGCTGCCGCGCCGTCGGCCCCCCAGCCGCCGCCGGGCAGCGCGAGCAGCGTCCCGGCCACCGCGGCGGCGGCCGCGGCCGCGAGCCAGGCCCGGGCGTGCCGGCGGCGGCGCATCAGGTCGGTCGGCCGGGCCTGGAGCACGCACGGGTCGAACTCGGGGGAGTCCAGCAGCGCGTCCGACTCCGCCTCGCCCACCTGCGCGAGGGCCTCGGCCGGGTCGGCCACCCCCGCCTCCGCGAGCAGCCGCAGCACCTCGGGCTCGGGGAGCCGCTCCATGGCCCGCAGGACGAACGCGGCCCGGCCCTCGCCGGTCAGGCTGGCCAGCCACTGGTCGAGCGCGAGCTCGTCGGCGCCGCCGGCGCGCGGGAACACCCGCAGGCCCCGGACCTGGGGGAGGAGGGGCGGCAGTTGGGCCCGCTTCGGCAGGGCGAGGCGGCGCAGCGGGAGCCCGGCCTCCAGCGCGGCCCGCAGCACGCGCAGCCGGACGTAGGCGTACCCGGCGTCGCCGCCCACCCGGTCCAGGCCGGCCCGGGGCGTGGGGACGGTGCCGGTGCCGGACCTGGAAACGCTCCCGGTGCCGGTGCCGGTGCCGGTGCCGGTGCCGGACCCCGTGGCCCGCGAGCGGGCGGTGGCGCGGGACGACCGGGGCAGGGCGCCCTGCGCGAGGGCGTGCGCGGTCAGGACGCGTCGGTGCCGCCCGAGGGAGGGCGGGAGGACGAGGTAGGCCATCCGGACCAGCCGCGGGTAGTGCTCGACGATCGCGGCCTCGGCCCGCTCGACGCCCACGGCGGCGGTCGCGGCCGGGGCGCCCGCCGGGGGGTGCGCGGCCGGGGCGGCGCCCGCGGCGGGACGCGGCCCCCGCGGCGCGGCGCCCTCGGACGGGGCGGCCTTCGGCGTGGCGGGATCGGGGCGGGTGACGGCATCCGGGGTAGGCACGTTCAGCAGAACGAGCGAATCCCCGGATGGTCACCGGCCCTCGAAGCGGCGGGGTGCCCGCCGCGCCCGGGTCAGGCCGTCAACCGGGCCCGGATCGCGGCGACGGCCGTGTCCGGGACGCCCAGCCCCTCGCGCACGTACGCCTCCATGGACCCGTACCGCGTGGCCACCTCGTCCAGCGCCGCCTCCAGGTACGACGGCACGACGCCGATCATCGCGAGTGCCGTGGCCGGGTTGCCGCCCGAGATCGTGAACCCCTCGATCATCGGGGCGAACGCCTGCCGCACCGCCGGGTTGACGGACAGGTACTCGGTCATGACCGTCTCCTCGTCGGCGCCGAGCAGCGTCAGGAGCACCGTCGCGGCCCAGCCGGTGCGGTCCTTGCCCGCCGTGCAGTGGAACAGCAGCGGCCCGGACTCCTCGTCCGCCAGCGCGGTCAGGAGCGTCCGGTACGCCGCCTTGCCGGATCCGGAGCTGACGAAGGAACGATACGTCTGCTCGAACAACCGCTCGACGCGTCCGCCGCCCAGCTCCCGCTCGGCCGTGATCGGATCGGCCAGCAGGTGCTTGAGCTGTGCGGCGGCCGGGATCTCGCCGGACTCCACCTTGTCCGCCAGCACGTCCGCCACCAGCAGTCGTGCGCCCTCCGGTACCCGGTCGGGGCGGTCGGCCCGCTCGGCGTCCGTCCGGAAGTCCACGATCGTCCGCAGCCCCAGTGCCGCCACCACGGGGTCGGCCGCCACGTCCAGCCGGTCCAGCTGGCCCGAACGCAGGACGAGCCCCGCGCGCACCGTGCGCCCGCCGGCGAGCGGGGCGCCGCCGAGGTCCCGCAGGTTGGCGACGGTCGTGGACGGGGTGGCGGTGGCGGTCATGTAAGGGCTCCGGCTCGTTCGTAGGGGCGCTCGTGCTTGATGATCCGCCATCACCCCGCGCCCCGCACGACCGGGCCGCGGCGGGGGTCGCCGGGGGCGGTGTGATGCGGGGCGTCCCGGAGTGGGACCATGGCGAGGACATGATCAGGGTTTCGGCGCCGGTGCGGGCAGTGCGGGCCGCGGTGTTCGCGGCGATGTGCGTGGCGCTGGCAGCCGTGGGGCATTCGCTCATGTCCGGTCATGACATACCCATTGGTCCCCTTTTGGGGGCTTTTGGTGTGGTCGGTGGGCTGGCGTGGGTCGCCGCCCGCGGGCGGCGCGGGGCGTTCGCCATATCGGGCGCGCTCCTGGCCGTCCAGGGAGCGCTGCACCTGCTGTTCGCCACCACCGAGGGTCCGGGATCCGCGTCCGCCGGTGCCCCGTCCATGCACATGGACATGGGCGGCACGGACGCCGGCATGCACATGGGCACGGACGCGAGTTCGTCCATGGACATGGGCATGGACACGGGGATCGACGCAGGGACCCACGCGATGACCGGCGCGGCCGGTATGGCCGACATGGCCGACATGGCCGGGCACGGCGGCCTCGGGATGCTGGCCGCGCACGTGCTCGCCGGGCTGTTCTGCGCCTTCTGGCTGGCCCGCGGTGAGGCCGCCGTCTTCCGGCTCGCGCGCGTCGTGGCGCTGCGCGCCGCGGCCCCGCTGCGCCGCGCCCTGGCGCTCGTGCGCCTGCTCGTGCGGGCCGCTCCGGTCGCCGTGCCGCCGCGCCGCCCGCGCGCGTACGCCGGCCGGCCGCGTCGGCTGCGCGGCGCGCTGCCCGCCCACACCCTGGTCCGGCGTGGGCCGCCCGGGCTCCGAGCACCGAGCGCCACGGCCCCCGGCCGGCCCGCCCTCGCCTGACGTCCGAACGGGCCGCGAGGCGGCGTGACGCGGGGCCGGTTCCCCATGTCTACGCCAACACCTAGGACCGTCATGGCCATCATCGACCCCGTCAAGGGGATCCCGTCCGCCGACCCCGATACAGCCCCGGCCCCGGTTGCGGACCCGCCCGCGGAGCGGCCGCCGGCCGCCCGCCGCCGCTCCGCCTGGAGCGCCCTGCGCCCGCTGACCCTGCGGATGCACTTCTACGCGGGCCTGCTCATCGCGCCCGTGCTGCTCCTGGCCGCCGTCACCGGCACGCTGTACGCCCTGTCGTACCCCGCCGAGAAGCTGCTGTACCGCCACGAGCTGACCGTCCCCGCCGGCGACTCGACCCGCCCCCTCAGCGCACAGGTCGCCGCCGCCCGGGCCGCGCACCCCGACGGCACGGTGACCGCCGTCTGGCCGGCCCCCCAGGAGGGCGCCACCACCCGGGTCCTCATGGCGAGCCCCGAGGTCACCACCGAGGACCGCGACCTCACCGTCTTCGTCGACCCGTACACCGCCACCGTGCGCGGCAGCCTGGAGACCTCGGGCGACGCGCTCCCGCTGCGCGCCTGGCTGTCGACGTTCCACAGCAACCTCCACCTCGGCGAGCCCGGCCGGATCTACAGCGAACTGGCCGCGAGCTGGATGTGGGTGGTGGCCCTCGGCGGCCTCGCCCTGTGGATCGGCCGCCGCCGCACCGCCCGCAGGGCCCGACTGCTGCTGCTCCCCGAGCGCGGGGCCGCCGGGCGTCGCAGGACCCTGTCCTGGCACGGCTCCGTGGGCCTGTGGTCCGCGGCGGGCCTGGTCGTCCTCTCCGCCACCGGCCTGACCTGGTCGACGTACGCGGGCGAGAACATCGGTGAGGTCCAGGACAGGCTCGGCGGCGCCACCCCGGCCGTCGCCGCCGCCCTGCCGGGCGCGACCGGAGGCGCGGGCGGCGAACACGCCGGCCACCACATGAGCCCCGACATGCCCATGGACATGCCGATGCCCAAGACCGCGGACGTCGGCATCGACGAGGTGGTCGAGTCGGCCCGCGCCGCCGGCGTGGACACGCAGGTACAGATCACCCTGCCCGCCGAGGGCAAGGGGTACGTGGTCAAGGAGCGCGACCGGCAGTTCCCGACCCACCTCGACTCGGTCGCCGTGGACCCGGCCGACGGCAAGGTCATGGACACCCTCCGCTTCGCCGACTACCCGGTGCTCGCCAAGCTGACCCGCTGGGGCATCGACATCCACATGGGCGTCCTGTTCGGCCTGGTCAACCAGCTGGCACTGGCCGCACTGGGCCTGGCGCTGGTGTTCCTGACGGTGTGGGGCTACCGCATGTGGTGGCTGCGCCGGCCGACGAGGGACGAGGGCCCCTCCTTCGGCCCGGCGTACGCGCCGGGTGCGTGGCGCAGGGTCCCGCTGCCGCTCCTGCTGCCGCTGGCGGCGGTGACCGGCCTGGTGGGCTGGTTCGTGCCGCTGCTCGGGATCAGCCTCGTGGCGTTCCTGGTACTGGACGTCGTCACGGGCCGGGTCCTGAAGGCCCGGACCGCGTAACGGGGCGGCCCGCACGGGGGTGGGCCCCGCACTCCGGCGCGGAGTGCGGGGCCCACCGCCGTGTACGGGCGCGGCGCCCCGGCCGGGGCCGGGCCTCAGGGCGCGTACTTGTAGCCCACGCGCCGCACGGTCTGGATCGCCCCGCGGTGCGCAGCGCCCAGCTTGCGGCGCAGCCGGGCGACGTGGACGTCGACCGTGCGGCCGTCGCCCACGTGGCCGTAGCCCCAGACTGTGGAGACCAGCTGGTCGCGGCTGTGCACCCGGTGCGGGTTCGCCACCAGATGGGCCAGCAGCTCGAACTCCAGGTAGGTCAGGTCCAGTTCGCGCCCGGCCACCTCGGCCGTACGGCGTGCCGGGTCGATCCGGACCAGGCCGTCTCCGGTGACGGCGCCGTCGTCGGGTGCGGCGGCGGACACCGGACCGGACACCGGACCGGACACCTGGCCGGTCACCGGGCGGGTGGAGCGGGCGGAGCCGGAGGGGTCGGGAAGGACCGGGGCGGCGCTCGGCGCCAGGGTGAAGGCGGGCGGCTGCGCGATCGGGCCCCGCGCCGGCAGCGGCTGCTGGTCGGCCGGTACGAGCACCAGGTAGCCGACCATCGGGGGGCGGCCCGGCAGCGCGGGGACGGTGTGCTGCGGCGCGGGCAGCCAGGTGGCGCCCGGCGGCAACCAGTCGGCCCCGCGCGGGACCTCGTCGGGGTCCACGGCGCGCAGCCGGTGGCGGTGGGCGGGGACCGGAAGGGTGGCGGTCGCAGCGGAGGAGGCAGCGGACGGGAAGACACGGGTGTTCGCCATGAGTGGTCAGCTCTTTTCACGCGGAAGTCGTCGGCAGGAGACGTGGGACGTACTCGTACCGCGCAGACCGAAGGCCTTCGGCAGGAAGGAAGGCGTTAGAGGGCCGGCGCGTTCTCCGCGCGGCAACACACCCGGTCGAAATCGTGGTGCTGACGGGACGGCCAGAACGGCTCCAGGTCGCTGCGACCCGTCGGGGTGTTCCAGTGGCTGGCCATGCGCCCATTGAAGCAGACGAAACGTCTCCGTCGTAGTCCCGTCTCAGTCAATAGACCCGGAAGTCCAAATTCCGCACCATGCAAGGGTGATGCCCTCGGGGCGAATCCACCATGAAAGGGCAAAGCGCCCGCCGTCGGAACGGCGGGCGCTGCCCTGTCCACGTCCCGTCTCGCCCTCCGGTCGGGCCGGCAGGGCGGGAGCAGGGCGGCGGGGGTGGCGGGGGTGGCGGTGGGGACGGGGGCGGTCGGTCAGACCAGCCCCTCCTTCTCCAGCCCCGTGCAGCAGGTGTCCACGATCAGCCGCGTCACCACGTACGGGTCCACGTTCGCGTTCGGGCGGCGGTCCTCGATGTAGCCCTTGCCGTCCTTCTCCACCTGCCACGGGATGCGCACGGAGGCGCCGCGGTCCGAGACCCCGTAGCTGAACTCGTTCCACGGGGCGGTCTCGTGCAGACCCGTCAGGCGCTCGTCGATGCCCGCGCCGTAGTTCTTGACGTGGTCCAGCGGCTTGCTGCCCTCGCCCAGCGCCTCGCACGCGGTGATGATGGCGCGGTAGTCCTCGCGCATCTTCTTCGTCGAGAAGTTGGTGTGCGCGCCGGCGCCGTTCCAGTCGCCCTTCACCGGCTTCGGGTTGAGCGTCGCGGAGACGCTGAAGTCCTCCGCCGTGCGGTAGAGCAGCCAGCGGGCCACCCACAGCTGGTCGGCGACCTCCAGCGGGGCCAGCGGGCCCACCTGGAACTCCCACTGGCCCGGCATGACCTCGGCGTTGATGCCGGAGATGTCCAGCCCGGCAGCCAGGCAGTGGTCGAGGTGCTTCTCGACGATCTCGCGGCCGAAGATCTCGTCCGAGCCGACGCCGCAGTAGTAACCGCCCTGAGCAGCCGGGAAGCCGCCGACCGGGAAGCCGAGCGGGCGCGCCCCGTCGAAGAACGTGTACTCCTGCTCGATGCCGAAGATCGGCTCCTGCCCGGCGAACTTCTCCGCCACCGGACGCAGCAGCGCGCGGGTGTTCGACTCGTGCGGGGTCATGTCGATGTTCAGGACCTCGCACAGCACCAGGACGTCGTCACCGCCGCGGATCGGGTCCGGGCAGGAGAAGACGGGCTGGAGCACGCGGTCGGAGGCGTGGCCCTCGGCCTGGTTGGTGCTGGAGCCGTCGAAGCCCCAGATCGGCAGCTCGGCACCGTCGGCGAGGATCTTCGTCTTGGAGCGGAGCTTGGCGGTCGGCTCGGTGCCGTCGATCCAGATGTACTCGGCCTTGTAGGTCACGGGCCCTCGTCCTTCGGCTGCGGGTGCTGCGATGGGCGGCTGCGCTGCGCTGCGCACGCTGCGGTGATGACCGCAGCGTGCCAAGGCGCGATTTCCCGTCCGTTGCCCGGTTGTGAACCCCGTGTTACCGGGGGTCGCGGACCGCCCCGGTGCCGTGCAGGGTGCCCGCCGGGGTGCCGGGCCGGACGTGCGGCACACTGTGCGGGTGAGCATTTCGTACGATTTGAACTCCGACGGCCCGGCCGGCGCCCGGCGACCCCTCGGCACCCGACCCCGCGTCGGCCTGCTGGGAACCGGTCCCTGGGCCGCCCGTACCCACGCACCCGCCCTCGCCGCGCACGCCGGCTCCGAGTTCGCCGGAGTGTGGGGCCGCCGCCCCGCCGCCGCGGCCGAACTCGCCGACGCGCACGGCGTGAAGGTGTACGACTCGCCGGAGGCGCTCTTCGCGGACTGTGACGTCGTCGCCTTCGCGCTGCCGCCGGACGTCCAGGCCCCGCTGGCGGTCGAGGCCGCCGCGGCCGGCTGCCACCTGCTCCTCGACAAACCCGTCGCCACCACGGTCGCGGGCGCCCGCGCGCTGGCCGGTGCCGCCGCCCGGCACGGGGTCGCCAGCATCGTCTTCCTCACCCTGCGGTTCGCCGAGCCCACCTCGGACTGGGTGGCGGAGCAGGCCGGACGGGACGGCTGGTTCACCGCCCGGGCGCACTGGTACGGAGCGGTCTACCCGCCGGACGGCACGAAGAGCCCGTACGCCGCCTCGCCGTGGCGGCAGGAGAAGGGCGGGCTGTGGGACGTCGGCCCGCACGCGCTGTCCGTCCTCCTCCCCGTCCTCGGCGACGTCACCGCGCTGACGGCCGCCCGCGGTCCGGCGGACCTGGTCCACCTCACGCTGCGGCACACCTCCGGCGCCTCCAGCACGGCCGCGCTGACGCTGAGCGCGCCCAAGGCCGCGTCCGGCGTCGGCGTCGAGCTGCGCGGGCTGCCCGGGATCGCCGCACTGCCCGACTGGACCGACGTACCCGGCGCCTACGGGAGGGCGCTCGACGCCCTGCTGCACGCGGCCCGCACCGGCGATCCGCACCCCTGCGACGCCTCGTTCGGACTGCGGCTGACCGAACTGCTGGCGCAGGCGGAGGAACAGCTGGCCCAGCCGTGAGCCGTGCCGGACGACCGCCGGGGGAGTCCGCCCGTCGGCCGCCCGTCGTGCGCCCGACGGGACGTCACTTGATGACGGCGTTGGCCACCACGATCGCCAGCCCGATCGCGGCGTCCGCCAGGCCGATCAGCAGCGCCGGGGCGAGCCGGTAGCCGCTCCGCAGCGCCGCGAAGGCGCCCCACGCGAACAGCAGCGCCGTGTTCAGGCCCAGTCCGACGGCCGTCGTGGCCGGTTCGTGCCAGCCGCCGAAGCCGGCCAGGCAGAGCAGCAGCACCGTGGGCAGCGAGGCCGCGAGCATCGGCCACTCGTCGCGCAGCTCCCGCCCCAGCCGCTTCCAGCGGTCGGCGCCCCGGTGCTCCGGGGAGGCCGCCCCGTGCGAGGACATGTGGTGGGCGTAGCCGTGCACCAGCGCGGCCGCGGCGACCGTCACCAGCACCCAGGCCGCGTCGTAGAACGGGGTGTAGGGGGTGCCTCCGTTCTGGAGGGCGGCCAGCAGCGCGCTGGACAGGATGGTTCCGTACACCCCTCCGAAGATCCACTCGGCCCCGCCGCGCGCCGCGGCGGTCCGGGTGCGCAGGACGGGGTCGAACGCGGGTGGGGCCGCGGTCTCCGGCCACGCGCCGGTCTCCGGCCGTGTACCGGTCTCCGGCGCCGTACCCGCCTCCGGCCGTGCGCCGGTCTCCAGGATCGTCTCGGGGGCCCGCTGCTCGTTCACGTCTTTCCTTCCGCTGCCGTCCCCCTGACCGCGGCAACGTTACGCACCCCCGGATGAGGGCGGCGTCAAGACGTGCTGCGCGCCATGGCCTCCTGGACCGCCTCGGGCGTGCGCGCGACCACCGCCGTGCCGTCGTCGGCGGTGATGATGGGACGCTGGATCAGCTTCGGGTGCGCGGCGAGCGCGGCGATCCACCGGTCCCGGTCGCCCTCGTCGCGCGCCCAGTCCTTGAGCCCGAGCTCCTTCGCGACGGCCTCCGCGGTCCGCGTGATGTCCCACGGCTCCAGGCCGAGCCGGTCCAGCACGGCGCGGATCTCGTCCTCGGTGGGTACGTCCTCCAGGTAGCGGCGCACGGTGTACTCGGCGCCCTCCTCGTCGAGCAGGTGCAGCGCGCTGCGGCACTTGGAACAGGCGGGATTGATCCAGATCTCCATGCCGGAAACCGTACCGCCCGCCGCCCGCCGCCCGCCGCCCGCCGCCCGCCGCCCCACCGCCCGACCCGGGCCCGCGGCAGGCCCCGGAACCGGCGTCGTGCCGCCCCGCCCGCACCCCCCTCCACAACCGCCCTCGGGGCCTCAACCGGCCCTCGACCAGGGGCGATTGTCAGTGCCCCGCACTAAAATCGAAGCAGTAAGTGACCGTCCGACACCGCCCTTCGGGAGGCTGCCGATGACCGCTTCCACCCTGGTCCCCGTCAAGAAGAAGCCGCTGCCCGCCGGCCTGCCGCGCGAGTGGTACGAGAACCACAACCGCCGGCTGAAGGCCATGCGCCTGGCCATATCCCTGCTCGACTCGGGCACCTACGACGCGAAGCGCGCGACCAACCGGAAGATCCGCACGATGGCGGTCCGCACCGGCATCCACCGCCCGTCCAACACCACCTGCCGCCTGGTCCGCTCCCTCATGAACTGACGGGGCACCATCGTGCCGCCGCCCTTTCCGGGGGCGACGGCTACGACGACCTCACTGTCGGCTCACCGGCGGCCGCTGCCCTCCCCGTTACGAGGTGCGGCCGTCGTTCCGGCTGTCGTTCCAGTACCAGTTCCCGTCGTCGTGGTGGAGGTTGTCGTTCCTGTTGTCGTTCCGGTCGTCAAGTCGGTTGTGGTTCGGGTCGCTCCAGGTTCCGTGGTCGTCGTCCCAGCACCAGCTGGGCCGGTCGTTCCAGTCGCGGTTGCAGCACTCGTTCCACCAGCGCCAGTCGTGCGACTGCCGGGCGTCCTCGCACCACTGCGGCCGGTCGTGGGTCGGAGCGGTCGAGACCGAGGTGGCCGAAGCGCTGACGGCGGGGAGGAGGCCGAGCGAGACCGCGAAGGCCCCGGTGACGACCCCTGCAACCATCCTGCGGCGCATGTCCATGCACCTCCGCACTTGTATCGGTACGTCTGCTTTCACCCCTCTTCCACCCTTACTCCGTCCCGCGGGCCTGTCAAAGCGCGAACGGCCCCCGGCGCCGCTCCGAAGAGCGGGGCCGGGGGCCGTTCGTCGAGCTCAGGCCGGGTTCCCCATCAGTAGGAACCGGCCGTCCTAGATGTCGAAGTAGAGCTCGAACTCGTGCGGGTGCGGGCGCAGCTGGATCGGGGCGATCTCGTGCTGGCGCTTGTAGTCGATCCAGGTCTCGATCAGGTCGCTGGTGAAGACACCGCCGGCCTGGAGGTACTCGTTGTCGTTCTCCAGCGCGGTGAGCACCGCGTCGAGGGAGGTCGGGACCTGCGGGACGGCCGCGTGCTCGTCGGGGGCGAGCTCGTAGAGGTCCTTGTCGATCGGCTCCATCGGCTCGATCTTGTTCTTCACACCGTCGAGGCCGGCCAGCAGCAGCGCCGAGAAGGCGAGGTACGGGTTGGACGACGGGTCCGGCGCGCGGAACTCGACGCGCTTGGCCTTCGGGTTGGAGCCGGTGATCGGGATGCGCATGGCCGCGGAGCGGTTGCGCTGCGAGTACACCATGTTGACCGGGGCCTCGAAGCCGGGCACCAGGCGGTGGTAGGAGTTCACCGTCGGGTTGGTGAAGGCCAGCAGCGACGGGGCGTGCTTGAGGATGCCGCCGATGTAGTAGCGGGCGGTGTCCGAGAGGCCCGCGTAGCCGGTCTCGTCGTAGAAGAGCGGCTCGCCGCCCTGCCACAGCGACTGGTGGACGTGCATGCCCGAGCCGTTGTCACCGAAGATCGGCTTCGGCATGAAGGTCGCGGTCTTGCCGTTGCGCCAGGCGACGTTCTTCACGATGTACTTGAAGAGCATCAGGTCGTCGGCCGCGGCGAGCAGCGTGTTGAACTTGTAGTTGATCTCGGCCTGGCCGGCGGTGCCGACCTCGTGGTGCTGGCGCTCGACCTGCAGGCCCTGGCGGTCCAGCTCAAGGGAGATCTCGGCGCGCAGGTCGGCGAAGTGGTCGACCGGGGCGACCGGGAAGTAACCGCCCTTGTAGCGCACCTTGTAGCCGCGGTTGTTCTCCTCGGAGCCGGTGTTCCAGGCGCCGGCCTCGGAGTCGATGTGGTAGAAGCCCTCGTTCGCGGAGGTGGCGAAGCGCACCGAGTCGAACACGTAGAACTCGGCCTCGGGGCCGAAGTACGCGGTGTCGGCGATGCCGGTGGAGGCGAGGTAGGCCTCGGCCTTCTTCGCGATGTTGCGCGGGTCGCGGCTGTAGGCCTCGCCCGTGATCGGGTCGTGGATGAAGAAGTTGACGTTCAGCGTCTTGTCGCGGCGGAACGGGTCCAGGCGCGCGGTGGACAGGTCGGCGCGCAGCGCCATGTCCGACTCGTGGATGGCCTGGAAGCCGCGGATCGAGGAGCCGTCGAAGGCCAGCTCCTCGCTCGGGTCGAACGCCGCCGCCGGGATGCTGAAGTGCTGCATCACACCGGGCAGGTCGCAGAACCGGACATCAACGAACTTGATGTCGTTGTCCGCGATGTACTTCTTCGCGTCGTCGGCGTTCTGGAACATCCAACTCCTCCTACCCCCGACCCCCGGGGGAGGGGCGGGTTGCGTAGCTCGTGGTGCGTCAGTGCGGTGGCGCACGCTGCCCCGACCATAAGCAGGCGGGATTTCTCAAGCATGACCCATTTGTTTCGCACAAGTTAACCGGAGGACCGTCCGGTAACACGCGACGTCCTCGCTCGCGTACCCCGTCAGGTCGCATTCCATACCCCGTGAGGCCCTGAAGATCGCCCCGGGGTGGCGGGTACCGTGGACGGGTGGACAACAGAGAAGCAATCGGATCGTGGCTCTCGGGACCCCGTGCGGCGGCCGAGGAGATGGGCGTCGACTTCGGGTACCGCGGGGAGCGACTGGGGCTTCCGCAGGACGGTCCCGGCTCCGTCGCCCGGGTCGGGCGGCGCATGGCGGCGATCGCCGTCGACTGGGGCCTGTGCTCGCTGATCGCATTCAGGCTGATCGCCGACGGTGACGTGCAGAAGATGGGCAGCTGGCCGCTGCTGGTCTTCCTCGTGCTCAGCGTCCTGACCGTCGGCACCGTGGGGTTCACGCCCGGAAAGCGGATCGTGGGCCTGCGCGTGGTGGCCGAGGGCGGCGGCCGGCTGAGCCTCCCCCGCGCGGTGCTGCGCAGCGTGCTGCTGGCGCTCTTCGTCCCGGCCCTGATCTGGGACCGCGACGGCCGCGGACTGCACGACCGGCTCGCGAAGGCCGTCCAGGTCCGGATCTGACCGCCCGCCGCTCGTCCCGTCGCACGGCTCTCCTCCGCCGTACCCGGCAGCGGCCCCGTGCCCAGTACACGGCTGTGGCGTGCCCGGTGTACGGCTCTGCGGCGTGCCCCGTATACGGCTGTGGCCCCGGGAACCAGGTTCCCGGGGCCACAGCCGTATACGACGAGGGGGTGGTCAGCGCATCTTGCCGCGCGGCATCCGCGCGCCGCCGCGGCCCGGCAGCGGACCCTTCGGCAGCGGCATGTTGCTCATCAGGTCGCCCATCGCGCGCAGCCGGTCGTTGACCGTGGTGACCTGCGGGCCGGCCAGCACGCGCGGCAGCTTCAGCAGCGTGGTGCGGACCTTCTTGAGCGGGACCTCGCCCTCGCCCGTACCCACGATGACGTCGTGGACCGGGATGTCGGGGAGGATGCGGTTCATCTTCTTCTTCTCGGCGGCGAGGAGGGTCTTGACCCGGTTCGGGTTGCCCTCCGCCACCAGCACGATGCCGGCCTTGCCGACCGCGCGGTGGACGATGTCCTGGTTGCGGTTCATCGCGACGGCCGGGGTGGTGGTCCAGCCGCGGCCCACGTTCTCCAGAACCGCCGCGGCGGCTCCCGGCTGGCCCTCCATCTGACCGAAGGCCGCCTTCTCCGCGCGTCGGCCGAAGATGATCGCCATGGCCAGGAAGGCGACCAGGAAGCCCAGGATGCCCAGGTAGACCGGGTGGTCGATCAGGAAGCCGATGCCGAGGAAGACACCGAAGGTGATGATGCCCACGCCCGCGACGATCAGCCCGACCTTCGGGTCGGCCTTGCGGGTCATCTTGTACGTCAGTGCGATCTGCTTGAGTCGCCCGGGGTTCGCAGTCGCTGCTGCGTTTTCCTTCCTCGCCATAAACCGAAGTTTACGTGTCCTACGGCAGACGGGTAGCCACGGCCTCGAGCGCGTGCTCGGTTTCGACGCGGTCGCTCGCGCGGCGGCGGTCCTCCAGGACCGCGGTCCAGGCGTTGCGGCGGGCGGTGCGCATGAGGACCGACTCGATCGCGTGGAGCGCGTCCTTGACGGTCGGGATGGCGGTGGCGCGTACGGGCGCGGCCTGCATGGTGACGATCCCTTCGTGGTGGCGCTCTGAACGTGGTGTGTGCGGTGCGTGGAGCCATCGTCACTGACTGGTGTTACCAGCGCATGACCCGGCGGTCAAACAGTGATGAAACCTTGATGGTGCGGGTGGGGCTCATGGGGCTGATGTGACGCTGGGTGATCGCCTGCGTGCGGCGGTGTGCGCCATTCCACAGGCGTGGCGCCGAGGCCCGTCGAGGGCGCCGGTCAGGGAACGACGAAGCGGCCCGCAGGGGTTCCCTGCGGGCCGCTTCCGGTCATGTCGGTCGCCGGTCAGGCGTTCGCGCGCTTGTCCATCGCCTGCTGGTACAGGCGGCCGGCACGGTACGAGGACCGGACCAGCGGGCCGGACATCACGCCGGAGAAGCCGATCTCCTCGGCCTCCTTCGCCAGCTCGACGAACTCGTCCGGCTTCACCCAGCGCTCCACGGGGTGGTGCCGCGGCGTGGGCCGCAGGTACTGGGTGATGGTGATGAGCTCGGTGCCGGCCTCGTGCAGGTCGCGCAGCGCCTGGCTGATCTCCTCGCGCTCCTCGCCCATGCCGAGGATGAGGTTCGACTTGGTGACCAGGCCGTACGCGCGCGCCTTGGTGATGACCTCCAGCGAGCGCTCGTACCGGAAGCCCGGCCGGATGCGGCGGAAGATCCGCGGCACGGTCTCGACGTTGTGCGCGAAGACCTCGGGGCGGGAGGCGAAGACCTCCTCCAGCAGCTCCGGCACCGCGTTGAAGTCGGGGGCCAGCAGCTCGACCTTGGTGTGGCCGCCCTCGCGACCGGCGGTCTGCTGGTGGATCTGGCGCACGGTCTCGGCGTACAGCCAGGCGCCGCCGTCCTCGAGGTCGTCGCGCGCGACGCCGGTGATGGTGGCGTAGTTCAGGTCCATCGTGACGACGGACTCGCCGACGCGGCGGGGCTCGTCGCGGTCGAGGGCCTCGGGCTTGCCGGTGTCGATCTGGCAGAAGTCGCAGCGCCGCGTGCACTGGTCGCCGCCGATGAGGAAGGTGGCCTCGCGGTCCTCCCAGCATTCGTAGATGTTCGGACAGCCGGCCTCCTGGCACACGGTGTGCAGGCCCTCGCTCTTCACGAGGCTCTGCATCGCCTTGTACTCGGGACCCATCTTCGCCCGGGTCTTGATCCACTCGGGCTTGCGCTCGATGGGGGTCTGGGCGTTACGGACCTCGAGGCGCAGCATCTTGCGTCCGTCGGGTGCGACTGCGGACACGACCGGCTCCCTGTGACTTTTGATTCCTCGGCGCCCACCAGGGTACGCCCGTTATTCGTACGCTCTTACGTCCGGCCAACCTGAGACTGCGCGGAGGCATTCCCGGGTCGGACCGGGGACCGGCCTACCCGTCGGTAGGTCCGGTCGGGTCAGGCCGGGGTCGCCTCGGGGGCCGGGGCGGCCGCGGGCTCCGCGGAGGCCCGTGCGGCGGGGTGCGGCACCTCGCGCGGGGCCAGCGTCGCGTCGGCCATGACCTCCGCCAGGTGGCGTTCGGCCACCGGCAGGACGTCGGCGATGGTGATCTCCTTGCCCAGTTCCTCCGAGAGGGACGTCACACCGGCGTCGCGGATCCCGCACGGGATGATCCGGTCGAACCAGGTCGCGTCGGGATTCACGTTGAGCGCGAATCCGTGCATCGTGACGCCCTTGGCGACGCGGATGCCGATGGCGGCGAGCTTGCGGTCCTCGCGGCGCTGGCCGGCGTTGGAGGGGGCGTACTCGGGGCCGTTCAGCCGCGGGTCGAACTCCTCGTCCGCCAGCCGAGGGTCGAAGTCCAGCTCCAGGCCGCCCGGGGACGGGCGCTGGTCCACCGGGTCGCCGAGCACCCACACGCCCGACCGGCCCTCGACGCGGGTGGTCTCCACGCCGAACTCGGCGGCGGTGCGGATGAGGGCCTCTTCGAGGCGGCGCACGTGGGCGACCACGTCCACGGGACGCGGCAGCTTCATGATCGGGTAGCCGACCAGCTGGCCCGGCCCGTGCCAGGTGATCTTCCCGCCGCGGTCGACGTCGATGACGGGGGTGCCGTCCAGCGGGCGCTCGCTGTCCGCCGTGCGGCGGCCGGCGGTGTAGACCGGCGGGTGCTCCAGCAGCAGGCAGGTGTCGCCGATCTCGTCCGCGAAGCGGGCGGCGTGGACCCGGCGCTGCTCCTCCCACGCCTCGGTGTACTCGACGGACTCCGAACCGAAGCCCAGACGGACAAACCGCAGCTCAGCCACCGCAGCGCCTCCTCGTTGAAACGGCTGTGCGTGCATACCGCACCCACCCAGGGTACGGCGGGCCCTCGCGGGGCCCCGGGGCGGGCCGCCGGGGGCGGGGAGGGGCACGTCCGGGGAAGGGCCGAGGTGCGGGACGCCGGACAGCGTCCGAGGTCAGGGTCCGAGGTTCAGGGACCGAGGTCAGGGGCCGAGGTTCAGGGACCGAGGTCAGGGGCCGAGGTCAGGGGCCGAGGTCCAGGGACCGAGCTCAGGGACCGAGCTCAGGGGCCGAGCTCAGGGACCGAGCTCAGGGGACGGTCGAGGTCAGGGGTCGAGGTCAGGGGCCGATCGCCGGGGCCGGTTCCGCGAGCTCCGGCGGGAGCTGCGGCCTGCGCCGCCGACCGCGCGGGAAGTCGGGGTCGTCCTCGGCCCGGGGCAGCGCCCGGTGCCCCTCCGAGTGGTCGTTCACCCAGCCGCACACGCCGCACGCGTAGCGCCCGTCCAACCCGGCGATCAGGGTCCCGCACCGGCGGCACTCCGCCTCGGTGATCTCCGGGGCCTGCGGTGCGTGGACGGGGTCGTGCGGGTTCATGCCCGGCAGCGTACGCAAGGGCGTAGGGGTGATCCGTAAAGGGGCGGGCGAGTTCTTCGCACGATCGGATGAATGTGGGGCAGAGCGGGCGGGAAAGGCCGGGATGGCCGCTACATTCACGCCGTTCACAGGGCCGGGCAGGGCCCGCAGAGGACCGGGCAGTGGTCCGCACAGGACCGGGCAGCAGCGGTCCGGAAGTCAGGAGACCGTGGAGCCGATGACGGAACGACCCCCGCAGCGCGTCCCCAACCGGCAGCTCGCGGCCCTGATCGCGGAAGCGGGCTTCTCCAATGCCGGGCTGGCCCGCAGGGTCGACCAGCTCGGCCTGGAACACGGCCTCGACCTGCGGTACGACAAGACCTCCGTGACCCGGTGGCTGCGCGGGCAGCAGCCGCGCGGCACCACCCCCGCACTGATCGCGGAGGTCTTCACGCGGCGCCTCGGCCGCCGGCTCTCCGCCCAGGACCTCGGCCTCGACGCCTGCGCCCCGGTCTACGCGGGCCTGGAGTTCGCGGCCACGCCCGAGGAGGCCGTGGACATCGCGAGCGGGCTGTGGCGCAAGGATTCCGGAAGCCACGCCGAACTCCGCAAGATCGCCTTCACCCCGGCCGGCCTGGTCGTCCCCAGCCGCGACTGGCTCATCGGCCGCCCGGACGAGCGGGTGGGCCGCGGCGACTCGGCCGTCGCGCGCGTCCCCGGCCAGGGGCGCTTCACCGTGCCCCGGCAGCGGGCCGTCGACCGCGGGCCCGGACAGCGCGTGACCGGCGGGGACATCGCCGCGCTGCGCTCGGTGGGCGAGCTGTTCCGGACGCTGGACCAGGCCTACGGCGGCGGGCACGCCCGCCAGGCGCTGGTGCGCTACCTCGAGCACGAGGCCGAGCCGATGCTGCGCGGCACCTACGGGGAGGCGACAGGGCGGCGGCTGTTCGCAGCCGCCGCCGACCTGACCCGGCTCGCGGGCTGGACCTCGTACGACATCGCCGCACACGGGCTGGCCCAGCGGTACTTCGTACAGGCGCTGCGGCTCGCGCAGGCCGCGGGGGACCGGCCGTACGGGTCGTACGTCCTCGTCACCATGAGCCGGCAGGCGGTCTACCTCGGGCACGGCCGGGAGGCGGTGCAGCTCACCCGGGTCGCGCAGCAGGGCGTGGGCACCGGCGCCCCGCCGGTGGTGCAGGCGCTGCTGCACGCGGCGGAGGCGCGCGGGCACGGCGTGCTGGGCGAGGTGCGGGCGTGCACGGCGTCGCTGGTGCGGGCCGAGCGGACGCTGGGGGCGGCGCGGCCGGGGGACGACGTGCCGCACTGGGCGCGGTTCTTCGACGAGGCGCAGCTGGCGGACGAGTTCGCGCACGCGCACCGGGACCTCCAGCAGTACCGGGCCGCGGCGCAGCACGCCGAGCGCTCCCTCCAGCTGCGCGCCCCCGGCTACGCGCGCTCCCGGCTCTTCTGCCGCGTCGTACTGGCCTCGGCGCGGTTGGGGCTGGGTGAGCTGGACCAGGCGTGCGCGCTGGGGGCGGAGGCTGCGCAGCAGGCCACGGAGATGCGGTCGGTGCGGGCGGTCGAGTACGTGCGGGACTTCGAGCGGCGGCTGGAGCCGTACCGCGACGCCGCCGCCGTCCGCACGTACCGCGACCGGGTCGCCTCCTTGCCGTAGACCTGGCGCTGCGCGCCGGGTGCGGTCAAAAGCGGGCACCGCTCTCCGGTGCCCGCGCGCAGGCCGACCGCGTCGCTCCCCCCCGCGGGCTGGATCTTCCGGCCCCTCCCGTCCCGGTTCCGGGAGTTCCAGCCTCGCCGGCGTTTGAGGCGCGGGTCGGGGGCGGAGCCCCGGGAGGCCGGCGCGGGGCGCCGGGTGGGTCCGGGGCGGAGCGCCGGGTGAGGTCTGGGGCGCTGGGTGGGTCCGGGGGTCCGGGTGGGTCCGGGGGGCCGGGTGGGTCCGGCGCGGGGCGCCGGGTGGGCCCGGGGCGGAGCCCGGGGAACGGGGGAAGGGTGGAGGGTGGGTGGGGGAACCGCCCCGCAGGGCCGCGGCGTTGCCCGGCCGGCCCGGGGCGCCGGTGGATCGCCACGACCCCGCCCGGCGAAGGGGCGGACCGGGAGACGGGCCCGCTCAGGCAGCCGCAGGCATCGGCACCGGCGGCTCCGCGGCCGGCACCCCGAAGTCACGCAGCACCGACTGCACCGCGCGCCGGGCCGAGAACAGGGCCCCCTGGACCGTGTTCGTGTCCCGGTGGTCGCCGCACACGTACAGACCCGACAGCACCCGCACCGGGCGCCGCAGATCGTGCGGCGGCGGCATCGCCGGCACCGCCTCCCGCGTGTGGTGCATCGCCAGCGGTTCCCACACGGCCGCGCCAGGCCCGTACAGGAACGCCAGGTGCGCCCGGACGACCGACTCGGCGGGCGGCCGCCCGAGCACGGTGGAGGAGACCAGCGCCCGTCCGGCCGGGGCCCGCAGCGGGTCGACGGCGGACATGACGGCCGAGTGCGCCACGGGCCCGCGCCCGTCGCCCTCCAGCAGCAGCGACGCGTCCAGCGGCGCCGCCGCCCCCGCCGGCACGGTGTGGTGGAACACGCTGACCTCGTGGAACTCCGGCACCCGCAGCCCCGGCAGCAGTTCCGCGGCCGCCCGCGCCCCCGTGGCCAGCAGTACTGCCCGGCACCGGAAGTCGCCGTGGTCGGCGGTCCGCACCACGCTCGTCGACACGGACCGCACCCGTACCCCGGTGCGCAGCGTGCCGGGCGGCAGCCCCGCCGCCAGCAGGTCGGGCAGGGCGGCCGCGCCGCCCTCGGGCACGGCCAGCCGCCCGCGCGCGAAGCCGCGCAGCGCCAGGTCCGCGCACCGGCTGGACGTACCGAGCTCGGCGTCGCTGAGGAGCGTAGCGAGCAGGGGCTTGAGGACCCCCGAGAAGGGGCGCGGCAGGGCGGCGAGGGCGGTCCGCTCGGGCCGCGCCAGCAGCCGGTCCACGGGTACGGCGGCCAGCCGGGCCAGCGCCGCGTTCAGGAACGAGCCGCTGGCCAGGGCGCGGGCGGCCGTGCGCGTGCCGCCGACCCGCTGCTGCCGGCCGCCCTCCCCGCAGACCAGGACGCCCGGGGTGAACGGCCGCAGGACGAGGCCGGTCAGCCCCGGAGTGCGGCTGAGCTCCGGGTACGAGGTGTTGAGCAACTGGCCGATCCGGTCGAGCCGGAACCCGTCGACGGTCTCGGTGGCCATCCGGCCGCCCGGTCCGTCCGCCGCTTCCAGCACGGTGACGTTGACTCCGGCGCCGATGAGGTGGTGCGCGGCCGCGAGTCCGGAGACTCCCGCTCCCACGATGACGACGTCCGCGTGATGTGCGCTGCTGAGCACGTGCCCCTCCCCGAGGTCGGCGCGGCTGGTGTGGGGATCCTCCTTCCCCCAACGGGCTCCAGCAGAACCCGAGTCCGGTACGAGAATGGGCGCAAGTCCGGTCGCATACGGTCGCACGCCGGTCGCACGGCGGTCGTATTCGGTCGGCCGTGGGCGCGCGGGGTGGCTGGTACTGGTGGGGTGGGGCGCAGACGCGGGTGGGGGTGTCCGGTGGGAGGGGTGTCCGGTGGGAGGGGTGGGCGAGAGGTCAGGAGTGGGTCGGGTGCGGGCCGTGGGGAGCGGGGCGCGGGGTAGGGCCGCGGGGTTGGGTCGCGGGGCGCTGGCCGCGGGGTAGGGCCGCGGGGCGTCGCGGCGAGTGCCGCGACGACGCGCCCGCGTCAGCGTCGGCTGTGGTCGGCGGCGTTCTCGTCGAGTGCCGCCCGCAGGGCGGACTCGATCGTCCCGTCCGTGAACGCGAAGCTGGCGGCCACCAGCCGCTTCGGTACCGCCCGCTGACTGCCCAACACGTCCTGGGCGAGTTCGCCCAGGACGAGCCGCAACGCGAACTCGGGTACCGCGCACACCGTCGGGCGGTGCAGCACGTGCCCCATGGCCGCGGTCACCTCGCGGTTGGTGGCCGGCAGCGGACCGGTCAGGTTCACGGGCCCCGCGAGCGCCGAGTCCTCGATCAGGAAGCGCAGCGCCGCGATGTGGTCGCGCAGCGAGATCCAGCTCCAGTACTGGCGCCCACTCCCCAACCGTCCGCCCAGCCCCAGCCGGAACAGCGGCCACATCCGGCCCCACGCCCCGCCGGAGCCCGACACCACCAGGCCGTTGCGGGCCAGCACGGTCCGCACGCCGGCCGCCGCGGCCGGGGCCGTGGCCGCCTCCCATTCCGCGCACACGGTGGGCAGGAAGCCCGCTCCCGCGGGGGACTCCTCGTCCAGGACCCGGTCGCCCCCGTCGCCGTAGTAGCCCACGCCCGAGGCGCTGACCAGCACGCGCGGCGGGTCGGGCAGCGTGGCGACGGCCTCGGCGATGGTACGGGTGCCCAGGACGCGGCTGTCGCGGATCTCCTTCTTGTACGCGTCCGTCCACCGGTGGTCCCCGATCCCGGCGCCCGCGAGGTGCACCACCGCGTCGCAGTCGGCCAGGCCGGGCTCGGCGACGTAACCGCGCTTGGGGTCCCACGTCAGTTCGTCGGGAGCGGCGGGCGGCCTGCGCACCAGCCGCACCACCTCGTGCCCGTCCGCCCGCAGGGAGCGCACCAGCGCCTTACCGATGAGCCCGGTCGAACCGGTGACAGCGATCCGCATGCCCGCATCCTGCCCCAGTCGGGGGGTCTGTGTGGGGG
>NZ_JOGB01000010.1 GCF_000719335.1 Streptomyces sp. NRRL S-87 | reverse complement strand
GCACGAGCTGACGGCCGACCTGGACCTGTCCGCGTTCGTGCTCTTCTCCTCCGCCGCCGGCGTGTTCGGTGGTGCGGGTCAGGCCAACTACGCGGCGGCCAACACCTTCCTCGACGCCCTGGCCGCCCACCGCCGGGCGGCCGGTCTCGCCGGTACCTCGCTGGCCTGGGGCCTGTGGTCCGAGGCCGGCGGCATGGGCGACGCACTCGCCGCCGACGAGGTCGCGCGCCTGGGCCGCGGGGGCGTCGGCGCCATCGGTGCCGCCGAAGGCGCGGCGCTGTTCGACGCGGCGTGCGCCACCGACCGGGCGCTCCTCGTCCCGGTGAAGCTGGACCTGCCCGCGCTGCGCGCCCAGGCCGGCAGCGGCATGCTCCCGCCGCTCCTGTCCGCCCTCGTGCGGATGCCCGCACGCCGTGCGGCCCGGGCCGCCGGCGGGACGTTCGCCCGACAGGTGGCCGCACTCCCGCAGGAGCGGCAGCATGCCGCCGTCGCCGAGCTGGTCCGCGGCCAGGTGGCCGCGGTGCTGGGCTTCGCCGGCCCCGAGGCGGTCGACCCCGGCCGCTCGTTCAACGAGGTCGGCTTCGACTCGCTCACCGCGGTCGAACTCCGCAACCGGCTCGGCGCCGCCACCGGCGTCCGCCTGCCCGCCACCCTCGTGTTCGACTACCCGACCCCGGCCGTCCTTGCGGAGTTCCTCCTCGCCGAACTGCTCGGCAGCCAGGAGACCGCGACCGCCGCGACGCCGGCGCCCGGCGCCGCGTACGACGACGAGCCGATCGCGATCGTGGCCATGTCCTGCCGCTTCCCCGGCGGCGTGCGGTCCCCCGAGGACCTGTGGCAGCTCGTCCTCGACGGCCGTGACGCCGTCACGGACATGCCGGACGACCGCGGCTGGGACCTCGCCGGCCTGTTCAGCGCGGACCCCGACGAGGCCGGTACGAGCTACAGCACCGCCGGCGGCTTCCTGCACGACGCCCACCACTTCGACCCCGTGTTCTTCGGCATGTCGCCGCGCGAGGCGCTCGCCACCGACCCCCAGCAGCGGCTGCTGCTGGAGGCCTCCTGGGAGGCGTTCGAGCGGGCCGGCATCGACCCGGCGTCGCTGCGCGGCAGCCGCACCGGCGTCTTCGCCGGCGTCATGTACAACGACTACGGCACGCTCCTGCACCGCGCCCCCGCCGGTCTCGAGGGCTACATGGGGACCTCCAGCTCGGGCAGCGTCGCCTCCGGCCGCGTCTCGTACACCTTCGGCCTCGAAGGGCCCGCCGTCACCGTCGACACCGCCTGCTCCTCCTCCCTCGTCACCCTGCACCTGGCCGCCCAGGCACTGCGCACCGGCGAGTGCGACCTCGCGCTGGCCGGCGGTGTGACCGTGATGGCCACCCCGGGCACCTTCATCGCCTTCAGCCGCCAGCGCGGCCTGGCCACGGACGGCCGCTGCAAGCCCTTCGCGGCCGCCGCCGACGGCACCGCCTGGGGCGAGGGCGTCGGCATGCTCCTCGTCGAGCGGCTCTCCGACGCCCGCCGCAACGGGCACCCCGTCCTCGCCGTGGTCCGCGGCTCCGCCGTCAACCAGGACGGTGCGTCCAACGGCCTGACCGCCCCCAACGGCCCCTCCCAGCAGCGCGTCATCCGCCAGGCGCTCGCCAACGCCGGCCTCACCGCGGCCGAGGTGGACGCCGTCGAGGCGCACGGCACCGGCACCACCCTCGGCGACCCCATCGAGGCCCAGGCCCTGCTGGCCACCTACGGCCGGGAGCACACCGAGGACCGCCCGCTGTGGCTGGGCTCGGTCAAGTCCAACTTCGGGCACACGCAGGCCGCCGCCGGCGTCGCCGGCGTCATCAAGATGGTCCAGGCGATCCGGCACGGAGAGCTGCCCCGGACCCTCCACGTCGACGAGCCCACCCCGCACGTGGACTGGACGGCGGGATCGGTCGCGCTCCTCGAGTCGGCCGTCGCCTGGCCGGAGACGGGCCGCCCGCGCCGCGCGGCCGTGTCGTCCTTCGGGATCAGCGGCACCAACGCCCACACCATCATCGAGCAGGCCCCCGAACCGGCGGCACCCGCGGCCCCGGCCGCCGCGACCGACCACGGCGCCGCCCCCGCGGGCGGCCCCGGCGCCGCCGCGCTGCCCTACGTCCTGTCCGCGAAGACGGCCGACGCCCTGCGCGGCCAGGCGGCCCGCCTGCGGGCCCACCTGGCGGAGCCGGACGCCCCCGCACTCGCCGACGTGGCCCTGTCCCTCGCCACCACGAGGGCGGTCTTCGACCACCGCGCGGTGGTCGTGGCCCGGGACCGGGACGCACTGCTCCAAGGCCTGACCGCCGTCGACGACGGGACCGCGGCCACCGGCGTGGCCCGCGGCAGCGCCGGCAGCGGGAAGACGGCGTTCGTCTTCCCGGGCCAGGGCTCCCAATGGGCCGGCATGGCCGTGGAACTGCTCGACACCTCGCCGGTGTTCGCCGCCCGGATCCAGGAGTGCGCCCAGGCCCTTGAGCCCTTCACCGACTGGTCGCTCACCGACGTCCTGCGGGGTGCGGACGGCGCGCCGTCACCGGACCGGGTCGACGTGGTGCAGCCGGCCCTCTTCTCGGTCATGGTGTCGCTGGCGGAGCTCTGGCGCTCCGCCGGTGTCCGCCCCGCGGCCGTGGTCGGCCACTCGCAGGGCGAGATCGCCGCCGCGTGCGTCGCGGGGATCCTCTCCATCCAGGACGCGGCCCGGATCGTCGCCCTGCGCAGCCGGGCCATCGGACGCGTCCTCGCGGGACGGGGCGGCATGGTGTCGGTGCCGCTGCCCGCGGCGGACGTGCGCGAGCGGATCGCCCCCTGGGGCGAGGACCGCATCTCCGTCGCCGCGGCCAACGGCCCGTCGTCGGTGGTCGTGTCCGGCGAGGCCGCGGCCCTGGACGAGTTCCTCGCCGCGTGCGGGGCGGACGGCGTGCGCGCGAAGCGGATCGCGGTGGACTACGCCTCCCACTCCGCCCAGGTCGACCTCCTGGCGGAGGAGCTGGCCGGGCTGCTCGCACCCGTCACCCCCCGGCCCGCCGAGATCCCCCTCCTGTCGACCGTCACGGGGGAGTGGGTGCAGGGCCCCGAGCTCGACGCCGGGTACTGGTTCCGCAACCTGCGCCGGACCGTCGAACTGGAGGACGCCACCCGCACCCTCCTCGACCAGGGCTTCGACGTCTTCGTCGAGTCCAGCCCCCACCCCGTCCTGACGGTCGGCCTCCAGGAGACGGCCGAGCACGCCGGGCGCGAGGCGGCCGTCCTCGGCTCCCTGCGCCGCGACGAGGGCGGCCTCGACCGCTTCCGGCTCTCGCTGGCCGAGGCGCACGTGCGCGGCGTCCCGGTCGACTGGGACGCCGTCCTCGCCGGCACCGGCGCCCAGCGCGTCGACCTGCCCACGTACGCCTTCCAGCGGGAGCGGTACTGGATCGACGTACCGACCGGCGGGACCGGTGACGTGGCCTCCGCCGGACTGGACGCGGCCGCGCACCCGCTGCTGGGCGCCGCCGTCGAACTGCCCGACTCCGAGGGGCTCCTGTTCACCGGCCGCCTCTCCCTGCGGACCCACCCCTGGCTGGCCGACCACCGGGCGGCCGACGCCGTCCTGCTGCCGGGCACCGCCTTCGTGGAACTCGCCCTGCACGCCGGCCGGCGGGTCGGGAGCGTCCTCCTGGAGGAGCTGACGCTGGAGGCGCCCCTGGTGCTGCCCGAGCACGGTGCGCTCCAGCTCCGCGTGTCCGTGGCGGAGCCCGACGGCTCCGGCCGGCGGGCCCTGGGCGTGCACACGCGCCCCGAGGGCGCAGCCGGCGAGGACGGCCGGGCCCAGGACGAGCCGTGGACCCGGCACGCCACCGGTGTGCTCGGGGCCCCCGACGCGACGGCCCCGACGGCCGGCGCCGCGCCCGCGACCTGGCCCCCGGCGGGCGCCGAGCGCCTCGACGTGACCGACCTGTACGACCTGTTCGCCGCGGGCGGGTACGCGTACGGCCCGGCGTTCCGCAACCTCAGGGCCGCCTGGCGGCACGGTGACGAGCTCTTCGCCGAACTCTCCCTGCCCGAGGGCGCCGATGCCGGGGCCGCGCACTTCGCGGTGCATCCCGCCCTGCTCGACGCGGGCCTGCACGGCCTCGCGCTGGGCTCCTTCTTCCCGGAGGACGGGGAGGAGGGCGACGGGGCCGTCCGGATGCGGCTGCCGTTCTCCTTCACCGGCGTCGGGCTGCACGCCGTCGGCGCCGGCGCCCTCCGGGTGAGGCTGGCCCCCGCCGGCCCCGGGGCGGTGTCCCTCGCGGCCTTCGACGAGCAGGGCGCAGCGGTCGTCTCGGTGGAGTCGCTGCTGCTGCGCGAACTCGACCCCGCCCGGCTCCGGGCGACCGGGTCCGCGTTCCACCCGTCGCTGTTCCGCCTCGAGTGGCCCGCCGTGACGGTGCCGCCCGCCGCGGACGGCGGACGGTGGGCCGTCGTCGGTACCGACGTCCTCGGGCTGGAGTCCGCGCTGCGCGCGGCCGGCCGGACCGTCGACGCCTACGCCGACCTCGACGCCCTCGCCGGCGTGGTGGCCGCCGGAAAGCCCCGGCCGGACACCGTGCTGGTCCCCTTCGCCGCCGCGCCCGGGGCGTCCTCCGCAGACCGCGCGGACGCCCTGCCGGACGCCGCCGGGACCGCCGGGGCGGCCCGCCGTGCGGCCCTGGACGCCCTCGGCCTGGTTCAGGACCGGCTGGCCGTGGAACAGCTCGACGGGACCCGCCTGGCCGTGGTCACCCGCGGGGCCGTCGAGGCGCGCCCGGGCGAGGGCGTGACGGACCTGGCGCACGCGCCGGTCTGGGGCCTGGTGCGGTCCGCGCAGTCGGAGAACCCGGACCGGTTCCTGCTCCTCGACCTCGACGCCCACCCGGGCGGCCCGGGCGGCCCGGACGGCACCGACCCCGCCGACCACCCCGGCCCCCCGGCCGGGAGCGCTCCGGCGGACCTCGGAGCGCTGCTGTCCGCCGCCGTGGCCACCGGCGAACCCCAGCTCGCCGTACGGGGCGGAGTCCTGCACGCCGCCAGGCTCGCCAGGGTTCCCGTGGACCGTCCCGGCCCGGAAGCGGACACCGGCGACACGGCCCGCACCGCACCGGGCACCGGACGCCACGCCGTCCCCGCCGGGCTCGACCCCGAGGGCACCGTCCTCGTCACCGGCGGAACCGGCGTGCTCGGCAGTCTGCTGGCCCGCCACCTGGTGACGCACCACGGCGTCCGGCGCCTGCTGCTGACCAGCCGTCGCGGCCCCGGCGCCGGCGGCGCCGCCGCACTCGTCGGCGAACTGGCCGCACTGGGCGCCGAGGCCGAGGTCGTCGCCTGCGACGCCGCCGACCGGGAGGCACTGGCCGCCCTCCTGACGGCCGTCCCGGCCGCGCACCCCCTGACCGCCGTGGTCCACGCCGCGGGCCACCTCGACGACGGATCCGTGCCGTCCCTGACCCCGGAGCGGCTCGACGCGGTGCTGCGCCCGAAGACGGACGCCGCCCTGCACCTGCACGAGCTGACCCGGGACGCGGACCTCGCCGCGTTCGTGCTGTTCTCCTCCGCCGCCGGCACGCTGGGCAGTCCCGGCCAGGCCAACTACGCCGCCGCCAACGCGTTCCTCGACGCGCTCGCGCAGCAGCGGCGGGCGGCCGGACTGCCCGCCGTGTCGCTGGCCTGGGGGCTGTGGGAGCAGCGCAGCGAGATGACCGGCGACCTCACCGACGCCGACGTCCAGCGGATGGCCCGGGCCGGACTGGCACCGCTGTCGTCCACCGAGGGCCTCGCCCTCTACGACACGGCGTCGGCCCTCGCGGACCGCGGCGCCGTCTTCGTCGCCATGCACCTGGACACGGCCCCGCTGCGGGCCCAGGCGGACGCGGGAGCCCTCCCGGCCGTCTTCCGCGGTCTGGTGCGCGGCGGACCGCGCAGGGCCGCGGCCCCCGGGGCGGCCGGCGCGGCCGCGTCCGCCGCCGCGCGACGGCTCCAGGGCCTGTCCGCGCTGCCGGAAGAGGAGCAGGAGAGGATCCTGTCGGAGGTGGTGCGGGCCACGGCCGCCGCCGTGCTCGCCTACCCCTCGCCCGAGGCGGTGGGGGAGTCCCAGCAGTTCCTGGAGCTCGGCCTGGACTCGCTGACCGCGGTCGAGCTGCGCAACCAGCTGAACGCGGTGACGGGCCTGCGGCTGCCCGCCACCCTGCTCTTCGACCACCCGACGCCGCTGCTGGTCGCGGAGCGGCTGCGCACCGAGCTCACCGGCACCGCGGACGGCGACGGTGCCGCGGGCGCGGAGGGGACCGGCACGGCCGGGGCCGGCGGCACGTTCGGGGCGATGCTCCACGAGGCCGGCGCGCAGGGCGCGTCCGGTCCGTTCATGGAACTGCTGATGCAGGCCTCGCGGTTCCGGCCGTCCTTCGCCTCGCCGGCCGAACTGCGCAAGGCGCCCGCCCTGGTCCGGCTCTCCCGCGGGGAGACCGGCCCCGGCCTGGTGTGCTTCTCGTCGATCCTGTCGATCTCCGGGCCGCACCAGTACGCCCGGTTCGCGTCCGCGTTCCGCGGCCGGCGCGACGTCCACGCGATGGCCGCGCCGGGGTTCGTACGGGGCGAGCAGCTGCCCGCCACCGCCGAGGCGGTCGTCGAGGCGAAGGCCGAGGCCGTCCTGCGGCACGTGGACGGAGCCCCGTTCGTCCTCCTCGGCCACTCCTCGGGCGGCATCTTCGCCCACTCCGTGGCCGGGAAGCTGGAGGAGGCCGGGGTCTTCCCGGAGGCCGTGGTCCTGATCGACATCTACTCGCACGACGACGACGCGATCCTCGGCATCCAGCCGGGGCTGGCCAAGGGCGTCGACGAGCGGCAGGACACCCACGTCCCGGTCGACGACGACCGGCTGCTGGCGATGGGCGCCTACTTCCGGCTGTTCGGCGGCTGGAAGCCGCAGGAGATCAAGACGCCCACGCTGCTGGTACGGGCCGAGGAGCGGTTCTTCGACTGGACCCGGCCGGCGGACGGCGACTGGCGCTCCTACTGGGACCTCGAGCACGGCGTCCTGGACGTGCCCGGCAACCACTTCACCATGATGGAGCGGCACGCGGAGACCACCGCACGGGCCGTGGAGGGCTGGCTGGACAGCCGGCCCTGAGGCCGGCGCGGCGGCACGACGAGGCCGGGCCCCCACCCGGGAGGGGTGGGGGCCCGGCCCGTCCGGTCGGACGTACGGCATCCGGTCGGACGTACGCGTCCGAGCGGGCCCTGCGGTGTGCGGCGTCCGCCCACCGGGTCCCGGACGGCGGCTCAGGCGCCGCGGCCGCCGCGGGCCGCCCGGGACCGGTCCAGCGCGCGCTGCCGCTCCCGTTCGCGGTCCCGCTTCCTCGGCAGGCCCACGGCGACGACCTCGAACGCGTCCTTGGTGACGTCCAGCCGGTGGAAGAGGTTGTCGGGACCGGTGACGTACAGGGTGCCCACCCCCAGCGCCCGCAGCGAGTCCACCATCCGCGGCCAGTGGATCGGCCGGTCGAAGGTGTCCAGCATCATCGTGCGGATCCCGGCGGCGTCCCGGACGACCGAGCCGTCGTGGTCGACGACCACGGGCAGGGAGGGATCGGCGAACGCGTAGGCGGGGAACACCTCTTCCTCCGCCTTGCGGCGCAGCGCCGAGAAGGCCGCCGCGTGCACGGGCGGCCGCATCGAGTACATGGAGTAGCCGCCCGCCGCGCTGATGCCGGCCTTCAGGCCGTCGAGGTCCCGCTCCCGCACGGAGAGCATGTGGAACCGGGCGTCCAGCCGGCCCGAGAGGTCGTACCAGGCTCCGCGGTCGTCGAACCCGGCGAGGATCTCGTCCAGCGCGTCCTGCGGGGTGCGGACGAAGCAGTGCGTGACCACGTCCTCGTAGGCGCCCGCGAAGTACTCCTCCTCGCACGCGGCCAGTTCGGCGGTCAGCCGCACCACCTCGGGGAAGGACAGCGAGCCGACGAAGGCGGCGGTCGCCTTCTGGCCGAAGCTGGGCCCGGCGCACACGTCGGGGGCGACGCCGAGGACGTCCACGGCCCGGTCGGCCAGCGCCATCGAATTCACCAGGAAAGCGATCTGGAAATCGACCGAGTAGTCCTCGGCGGCGTCACGGAACCGGTCGAAGACCGAATACCCGAGCACCTCGTCCGCCTCCGCGAGGCGGGCCCGCGCATAGGGGTCGAGGAGGAGGAATTTCCCGACCTCGGCGAAGGAGGCCGGACCCATGCCGGGGAACACGATCGCGGTTCCGGAGCGGGAGGTGGAGGAATCCGTGGCGTTCTGTGCGGGGGTTTCTTCGGGGGCCGCGGCGGAACGGGTCATGGTCCGTGAATACCTTTGCTTTCGGGACGGAGGGCACGGGGAAAGGCCCCGTGTCCGGTCCGGCGCGGAGTGCGCCGATCCGTGCACGGGGCCGGAAGGGGACGGACGACCGCCGAATCCCCGGGTCGTTGATTTGTGATTTATGCATGCGAATCGAGCGGGGCGCGGCGACGGCCGTCCGGCAGTCCGTGCGGAAAGCTCGGCAGGGCCGGTGGCGCGTCGGGCGCCGACGGGAGGGGACACGGAAGGGGTCTGCAGCCCTGTCTAGCACGCGCGCAGGTGCGGTGGACCGGGTCGGCCCGGCCCCTAGGGGGAATGGGAAAACGCTTAGGGGGACGTAGGGGTGATCCCGTATTGCCGCCGCGAAATAACCTCACAGCATCACCGTGCGACCGTGCCGGACGCCTCCGACCGCCTCACCGTTCCGCGAGGAGACCCCCGTGTACGGACACGTCCTCCCGGGGGATCCGGCACCCGTCCGCGCCCCGTCCACCGGCCGGGCCGGCACCCGCCTCCCGCAGGCACGGTCCCGGGCGGCGGGCCCGCGGCCCGCGGCACGGCACGGATCCGACCATGAGGCCCCTTCCGAACGGAAGGCGCCGACCGCACGCCCGGCCACGAGCCGGGCACCGTCCGAGGCGGAGTTCCAGGGAGCATGACCCATGCGCACAGCCGGCCCACCGGCGGGGGCGACACCCCCGCCGAGGTGAGCCTGATCCAGGTCCGGCAGCCCGCGCTCCCGAGCAGCTACCGCATGATCTGCTTCCCCAGCTCGCAGAACTCCCCGCTGTGCTACCTCGCCATGGCGGACCTGCTGCTGCCCACGGTGGAACTGCTCATCGTGCAGTACCCCGCCGTCCACGCGGCCGAGGACCCGGACCCGGACACGGGCGCCCTGCTCGCCGACCAGGTCTTCGAGTCCGTACGGGGCTGGTCCGACCGGCCGTTCGCCCTGTTCGGGCACCGCTTCGGCGCCGACCTCGCCTACTCGGTGGGCCGCCGGTTCGAGCGGGAGACCTACGCCGCGCCGCTGACCCTCTTCGTCTCCGGGCGCAACGCCCCCGGCCCCCGTCGCAGCCTCGGCCCGCCCGACCTCAACTGCCGTGTCGTCGCGCTGACGGCCGACCACGACCCGTGCGTCACCCTGCCCGGGGTCCGCGCGTGGCGGCGGGCCACCTCCGGCCGGTTCGACCTGGAGGTCTTCCCCGGCGCCCAGGGGTACCTGCGGTCGTACCGGCGGGAGGTGGTCAACATCGTCCACGACCAGCTGATCTCGCTCGACGAACCCGCCCCCGACTGAGGCGCCCCCGATCCACCGCCGGCCGGCGCACGCACGTCGCCGGCCGTGCCACGTCCCACAGGAAGGACATTGTGCGACCGATGAACGCGAAGATACTGGCACCCGACTCCGTACGGACCATCGAGGACTTCGAACAGGACGCCCTGCGCGTGGCCGAGGCCATCCGCGAACGGGGCGTCGGCCTCGGCACCCGCGTGATGCTCAAGGCCGGCAACTCGGCCAACTACGTGTGCGTGCTGTACGCGCTGATGCACGTCGGAGCCTCCATCGTCCTCGTCGACCAGCAGGAGCACCGGGAGGAGACGCGCCGCATCGCCGTCCGCACCGGCGTGAAGGTCACCTTCGTCGACGACGACACCCCCGTCTACGCCGACGCCGACCCCGTCCACCTCTACGAGCTGATGGTCGCCGTCACCGACCACGAACCGACCGCGCCCGCCCTGGACTTCACCGCCTGGGGCGAGCTGACCGACGGCCTCATCATGTGGACCTCCGGCTCCACCGGGTCCCCCAAGGGCGTGGTGAAGTCCGGAGCGTCGTTCCTGCGCAACCTGCGGCGCAACGCCGACCAGGTCGGGCACCGGTCCGACGACGTGCTGATGCCGCTGCTGCCCTTCGCCCACCAGTACGGCCTGTCGATGGTGCTCATCGCCTGGCTCACCCGCTGCTCCCTCGTGATCGCCCCCTACCGCCGGCTCGACCGCGCCCTGCGCATGGCCCGCGACGCCGGCGTCACCGTCGTCGACGCCACCCCCTCCAGCTACCGCAGCATCCTCGGCCTGATCGCCCGCAAGCCGGCGCTGCGGGACCACCTGACCGCCACCCGAATGTTCTGCGTCGGCGCGGCCCCGCTCGACGCGCCGCTGGTCGAGCGGTACGTGGCGGAGTTCGGGCTGCCCCTGCTCGACAGCTACGGCTCCACCGAGCTCGGCAACATCGCCTTCGCCACCCTCGACAACCCGGTCGCCACCGGCCGGCCCATGCAGGGCATCCGGCTGCGGATCGTCGACGAGGACGGCCGCGAGCTGTCCGCCGGCGAGACCGGCGAGATCCAGGTCGACACCCCGGACGCCCTGCTCGGCCAGGTCGCCGAGGACGGCACCATCGTGCCGGCCCACGCGACCGGCTGGCAGGCCACCGGCGACCTCGGGCACCTCGACGCGGAGGGCAACCTGCACGTCCTGGGACGCAAGTTCGCCGTCCACCGCATGGGCTACACCCTCTACCCCGAGCTCATCGAGCGGAAGGTGGCCGGCCACGGCTGCGCCACCCGCATCGTGCCGGTGCCCGACGAACTGCGCGGCTCCCAGCTGGTGTTCTTCGTCGAGGACGAGGAGATGCGGGACGCCGGCCACTGGCGGGAGCGGCTCTGCGACCTGCTGCCGGCCTTCGAGCAGCCCAACAAGGTCGTGGTGCTGGAGCAGTTCCCGCTCAACCGCAACGGCAAGCCCGACAAAAAGGCCCTCGCCGCGCTCGCCGCCGAGTCCTGAGGACCGGGGCCGCAGGCCGAGGACGCCCCCGCCCGGCGGCGGGGGCGTCCTCGCGTCCGCGGTGCGGGAGGGGCCGTACCCCTTCGGGCCGGTGGCCCGCGGCCCGTACCCCTTCAGGCCCGTGGCCCTCGGGTCCGTGCCCCGCGCCGTACCCCTCAGTCCTCGTAGGGCAGCTCGACCGGCGCCAGGGAGTCGAAGAGGTCCCCGGGGCCCGGGTTGTCCGGGTGCGTCGCCCCGCCGAGGAGGTCCACCACGCCCCAGACGGCGTTCAGCGCCGTGGTGACGGCGCCCTCCGCGAACCCGCCCGTCCACGAGACGTCGTCCCCGCACAGGAAGAACCCGCGCTCGCCGTCCGGCAGCCCGCGCTGCATGAACTGCGTGAACAGCCGCCGCTGGTAGCGGTAGTGGCCCGGCAGGTTCGCCTTGAACGCGCCCATGAAGTGAGGCTCGTTCTCCCACGTGATGGTGAGCGGACCGCCGACGACGTGCGACCGGACGTCCAGCCCCGGGTAGATCGCCGCGAGCTTGCCCAGGAGCACGTCGAGCCGCTCCTGCGGGCTCAGCGTCGCCATCTTCAGCGAGTCGTCGTTCCACGTGTACGACAGGCACATCACCCCGGGCCGGTCCGGCCCGTCGTCGAACAGGTAGACCCCCCGCGGCATCCGGTCGGTGAGCGTCATGCTCATCACCGGCAGCCCCGTCGCGGGGTCCACGTCGTGCCAGAACGGCCGGTCCGTCAGCACGAACAGCTTGGACGAGCCCATGTAGTGGGTGCGCTCCACCGCCGTCCACAGCGGCGCGCTCAGCAGGGCCGGGTCCGCCTCCACCCGGTTCAGCAGCGTCCACACGTGCGGGGTGTACACCACGGCCGGGTACCGCTCGCGGCGGCCCTCGGCGTCGGTGACGGTGAACCCCGCCCCGTCGCGCGCCACGGCTCGCACCCCCGGCCGGGGCGCCCCGCCGTGCAGGGAGGCCAGCGAGGTGTCCGCGGGCCAGTGCGCGCAGTCCCGCGGCCGGTGCTCCCACAGCCCGCGCGGCACCTGCTGGGAACCGCCGTGGATGGCGACCTGGTGGTCGTCCGCCTCGGTGTAGACCACGCGCAGGATCTCCAGCAGCGAGTTGGGGAAGTCGGTGTCCCAGCCGCCGGTGCCGAAGCCCACCTGGCCGAAGACCTCCCGGTGCCGGAACGACCGGAACGCCGAAGCGGTGGCGAGGAAGCCGTGGAAGGACTGGTCGTCGAACTCCCGGACCAGCCGGTCCCAGACGTGCTTGATCGTCCCGACGTCGCGCCGCCGGACCGCGTCCCGCATGGTCGCCAGCTCCGCCCGCTCCTGCAGCGCCTTCTCCCAGGCCGCGGCCACCTCCTGGTACACGTCCGGGAGCTGCTCCGGCGTGCGCACGGTGTGCCGTACGCCGCCCAGGTCGATCAGCGTGCTCGGGGTCGCCGGGGCCAGCGGGTTGGGGAACGGACCGGTGCGCAGCCCGAGCAGGTCGATGTAGTGGAACAGGGCGCGGGCCGACAGCGGGAAGCGCATCGCGCCCATCTCCGCCACACAGCCGGAATCCCCCGGGAAGGGCACGGAGCGCATCCGTCCGCCCAGCTGGTCGGCCTCGTGGACGACCGGGCGCAGACCCAGCCGCATCAGCTCGTACGCGGCGGTCATGCCCGCCATGCCGCCACCGACCACGGCCACCGGTGTCCCGGCCCGCCCGGCCGGCAGGGAGCCGAGGCCGGCCGGGTGGCGCAGCCAGCCGTCGTACGGGAACGGGAAGTCCGGCACGAGCATGGAGGTGCGGGCCGGGCTTGCTGATGTCATCTGAGTACCTCTCGGGCCGGTGCGACATCGCTTCCAGGGGAACCGGGGACGCGCCGGGCGCAGCCGGGAACGCGGCATCGCACCAGGGCCGGACGGCGGGAGATCCACGCGCCGTACGCCGTACGCCGTACGCCGTGCGCAGTCGGTCCGGTCCCCGCACGCTATGCAGCGGCCCGCGGGACGGACAACCCCTACCGACCCGGGACCCCGCCCGCCGGGTCGGCGGCGCCCGCGGACCGCCGGGCGGGCACGGTGATGGCGGTGACGACCAGGCCGCGGTGCACGATCCAGCGCCCGTTGAACGCCGACACCGGGTGCCCGTCGGGACCGGCCCCGGGCCGCAGCACGCGGGCCCGGAACGATCCCGTGCGCGCGCCGGCGGCCGGGCCGCCGCCCGCGGCGGCGCCGGGGCCGTCCTCGCGGAAGGCGATGACGGCGTCTTCGAAGTCCAGCTCGGTCCCCACCAGGGGGTACCAGGTCTTGTACACGGCCTCCTTCGCACTGAAGAGCACCCGGTCCCGGTGCAGCGGCCCGGCCCCGGCGGGCGGGGTGCGCACCCAGGCGAGCTCCTGGGGCAGGGCCGTGGCCTCCAGCACGCCGCGGGGCAGCGGCCGGTGCAGCTCGGCGTCGATGCCGACCGCCGTCAGGTCGCTGTCCCGCGCCAGGACCGCGGCCCGGTACCCAGCGCAGTGGGTCATGCTCCCCACCACCCCGGCCGGCCACCGGGGCGCGTTGCGCCTCCCGGGCAGAACGGGGGCCGGCGGCAGGCCGAGGGCCGCCAGCGCGCGGCGGGCGCAGCCCCGCACGGTGGTGAACTCCTCCCGCCGCTCGTTGGGTGCGGCGGCGACCAGGGCCGCCTCC
Organism: Streptomyces sp. NRRL S-87; assembly: GCF_000719335.1. Lineage (GTDB taxonomy): Bacteria > Actinomycetota > Actinomycetes > Streptomycetales > Streptomycetaceae > Streptomyces. The sequence goes on along the minus strand of NZ_JOGB01000010.1, from coordinate 141,580 downwards.
TCGGGGTAGAGGACCGCGGCGCCGTCCGGGCCGAACGCCTCGCTGGCCCGCGCCTCCTGCGGTACGACGTGCTCGATCACCGGGCTCCTCCGCCGTCGGTCGTGGCGGCCGTCCGCCGGGGCGGGGCGGCCGTCGCGGACGCACCACCCCCGGGCGGGCCGGCGTACGGAAGGATCTGCCGCAGCAGGCCCCTGGGGTGGCCCCGGCGGCGCCACTCGCGCGGGTAGCCGATGGACACCTCCTCGAAGCGCACGCCGTCGTACCAGGTGGTCCGCGGGATGTGCAGGTGTCCGTAGACCACCGCGGCCGTGCGGAACCGGCGGTGCCAGTCGGCGGTCAGCACGGTGCCGCACCACTGGGCGAACTCTGGACGCCACAGCACGTCCGTGGGTTCGCGCACCAGCGGGTAGTGGTTGACGAGGACCAGGGGCAGGGCCGGGTCGTGCGCCTCCAGCCGGGCCAGGGTGTGGGCGACCCGGGCCCGGCACCACGCGTCCCGGCCGGGGTACGGGTCGGGGTGCAGGAGGTACTCGTCCGTGCAGACCACGCCCTCGTCGTGCGCCTTGGCCAGCGACTGCTCCTTGGTGGTGGTCCCCGGCGCCCGGAACGTGTAGTCGTACAGCAGGAACAGCGGCGCCACGGCGACGGGGCCGCCGGGCCCGCGCCACACCGGCCACGGGTCCTCCGGCGTGACCACGCCCAGCCCCCGGCACAGCTCCACCAGGTAGCGGTAGCGTTCCGCGCCCCGGGCCTGGACCGGGTCCTCGCGCGGAGTCCACAGCTCGTGGTTGCCGGGGGCCCAGACCACGGTGCTGAACCGGCCGGCCAGCAGGCGCAGGGCCCAGGCGATGTCCTCGGTCAGCTCGCCGACGTCGCCGGCGACGAGCAGCCAGTCGTCCGGGTGGCCGGGGCGCAGCGATTCGAGGAGGGGCCGGTTGTCGGCCATGCCGATGTGCAGGTCGCTCACGGCGAGCAGCCGCGGTCCGGACGGGGCGGATGCCCCGGCGGGGGAGCCGGGGTCAGGCGGTATGTGCGACAACGGAGTCCCAACTCACGGGCAGGTCTTGACGACGTGTGATGTTGATCTTGCGGTAGACGCGGGTCAGATGCTGTTCCACCGTGCTCACCGTGATGAACAGCTTCGCGCTGATCTCGCGGTTCGTGTAGCCGTGCGCGGCCAGTGCCGCCACCCGCCGCTCGGCGTCCGTCAGCGAGGAGACCGCCTCGGGCGCGGACGGCTGGACGGGGCCCGGTTCGACTGCTTCCGTAGGGGCCGCCGGTTCGCCCGGCGGGACCTGGTCGGCCTGGAGGCCTCGCGTCAGGTCGCGGGCTCCGCAGGCCTCGGCGATCCGCCACGCCCGGCGGGTGCAGCTCTTGCCCTGCGCCGCGTCACCGAGCTCCTCGTACGCCGCCCCCAGTTCCGTCAGCGCCCGGGCCAGCTCGTGCGAGTCGCCCTCCCGCTGGAGCAGGGCCACCGCCTGCTCCAGCAGCGCGGGCCGCTCGGGCAGCGGGCGGGCGCCGGCGAGCACCCGCAGGGCCAGGCCCCGGACCCGGGGGCCGGCCCCCGTGGCCAGCTGCTCCCTGGCCAGCCGCTCGGCCTGCCCGGGGTTGCCGAGGGCCAGCGCGGCCTCCGCGGCGCCGACCCGCCAGGGCGCGAGGCCCTCCCGGTCCATGTTCCAGTCGCGCATCCGCTTCCCGCAGGCGGTGAAGTCCGTCAGCGCGGCGTGGTGCCGCCCGGTGGCGAGCCGGTGCCGGGCCCGGGCGTACAGGTAGTGCAGGCCGTAGCGGGTCAGCAGCAGCTGCTCCGGCACCGGGTGGTCCACCAGCGCGGCCGCCGCCTCGTGGTCGCCCATGGCCGTCCGCGCCTCGATCAGCGCGGACAGCGGCAGGCCGATGCCCACCCCCCAGCCGTGCGGCGGCACGTGGTCCAGGGCCTCCTCCGCGAGCGTCCGGGCCCGGGCCAGTTCGCCGCGCCGCAGCGCCATGTGCGCCCGGATCGCCTGCATCACGGCGGTCCAACCGGGGGCCCCGCGCTCCGCGGCCTCCGCCAGCATCCGGTCCGTCCACGCCGTGGCCGCGCCCAACCGCTCCGCGTACAGCAGGGCCAGCAGGCAGGCCCGGACGGTGACGTGGGTCTCCTCGTCGAGGCGGGTCCCGGCCAGGATCTGCTCGGCCTGCGCGATGAACTGCGCGTCCGTGGCGGCCCGGTCCCGGCGGCCGGCCGCCGCGCCGGGCTCCGCCCCCGAGCCCAGGACGCCCTGGAGCGCCTCCAGCCCCCCCGCCAGCCCGTCCGCCGGCCCGCCCGAGAGGGGTTCCGCGTGCGCGAACGCCGCCCGCAGCGCGGCGTCGTCCATCAGCGTGGGGTAGGTGGACGCCAGCATCAGCCGCACGCACCGCAGTTCGGCGGCCGAGGGCGACTCGCCGGATCCGGGCGCCGCGTCGAGGGCGTACCGTACGGCGACCGCCGCGTCCTTGATCCAGCCGTTCCACAGCAGGTCGCCGACGAGCTGGAGGGACTCGCTGACCGGCAGGGTTCCCTGAGCCAACGCGGCCTGCAGCGGCGCGAGTTCGTGCAGCCAGGCGGACGGCTTGAGCCGCCAGACGAACTTGGCGGTGCTCGCCCGCAGCTGCAGCCGCTCCCGCTCGTCCCGCGAGCACTCCGCCGCGAGGCGCAGGCAGCGCACCGCGAATCCGACCTGCTGCGAGGCGAGCGCCGTGTGGGCCGCGGCGCTGAGCACCCCCGGCACCCAGTCCTCGTCGAGTCCGCCGGGCCCGTGGCCCAACAGGTGCGCGGCGACGTCCACCGGTGCGGCCCCCGCCTCGTAGAGGAGCCGCGCCGCGCGTCTGCGCAGGTGCACCACGACGTCGTCGGTCAGGGTCTCCAGCACCGCGGTGCGCACCGCGTCGTGCCGGAACCGGTCGCCCTGCAGGATGCCCGTGGCCTCGAGCGCGTCCACCACCTGCCGCACGGTCGCCTCGTCGACCGTCACCAGCCGGCCCAGCAACTGCCGGCGTCCGGCACTGCCCAGCAGGGCGATGGCCTGGGCGACGCGCAGCGCGTGGCCGCCCGTGCGGTGGATGCAGATCAGCGCGTTCTGCAGGAACTGCTCACCCGCGGGGAACGGTCCGGGCTCCGCGTCCTCCTGCCCGCCGGCGTCGTCGAGGAGGCTGCGGACCAGCAGGGGGTTGCCGCCGGTGGCCGCGTGCAGGGAGGCGGCCCGGTGGTCGGCGCCGCCCGCCCGGTCAGTCAGCAGCCCGGCTATCCCGGGGGCGCTCAGCGGGCCCAGGTCCAGGCGCAACGCCTCCACCTGTCCCAGGAGTTCCGCCAGGACGGGCGGGGGGACCGCGCCCGCGTCGGGTCCGTGGGTCACCACCAGCGACAGGCGCACCCCGGCCGTCCTGGCCCGGCCCAGTGCGTACCGCAGGCAGTGCAGGGACTGGGGGTCGGCGTACTGCACGTCGTCGACGGCGAGGAGCACGGGCCGGCGCGCCGCGAGTCCGGCGAGCCGGGCGTGGAACGCCACGAGGGTGTGCACGGGTACGAGGTCGCCGGCACCGGTGGGCCCGTGGAGGGGGAGCGGACCACCGGCGTCTTGGGTGTCGCGGAGCAGTTCCTCGACCACGCCGAACGGGATATGACGCTCGGAAGCGGAGGTGACCGCACTGAGGACCCGGACGCCCGAGTCGGCCGTCCGCTCCAGCACGCGGTGGAGCACGGACGTCTTGCCGGACGCGACCGGGCCGCCGATCAGGGCCATCCGGCCCTGCGTTCGGTCCGGGCCGGTCGCCCAGGAGGTCAGTTCGGTGATTTGCTCATCCCGCTCAACCAACATGGCTGCCTCCCCGATGAGATGCGAAACGGCGCACGCCGGTTCCAGAACACGGCATGGCTATTCCTTCGAGTTCACGTGCCCGCAGGAAGAACGGTGCCCGAAGAGCGCATGGAAATGCAGTGCTCGCCGGTGGTCAAACGGCGGGCGGTTTCATCCCGTTCGGCAGGTTGGAATGTACCGTACCAACCTTCGGAGGGTGCTCCGCCTGCGTGTCTTTCCCATGAACGTAACGAAGCCCGCGCCCGGTTCACCGCCTCGGAGGGACGTCCGTATCCCGGGTTTGAGAAACCTCAAGAAAACCTCAAGAGACGGGTGTTCGGTGTTTTGCCGCTGTAGGGGTGGCCCGGCCGAGAATAGGGGTCGGTGGCGGTGGAACGACCGTGCCGGCCACTCGTTTAATGGCAGCGTGACGACGAACGCCGACGGGAAATCGGCCGTGCCGCGGCCCTGCGTGAACAGGCGTTGCCGCGGTCTCGGTGACCGCGTGACCGGGGCGCGGCACGGAGGGGCGGGCCGACGCCGCGCGAGCGCATCGGGCCGTCGCCCGAGGCACCCCGCCCCCGCGAAGCGGAGGAGCCGGGCCGGCACCGGGACCAGGGCCCCGGGCCGGAGGACCGCACGTCGTATACGACCCCGACCCCGCCGATCTGCTCTCCCCGCACGGCAACCCGCTGCAGTGACCCCCGGAAAGGCCCAGACGCACGATGACCACCCAGCCCAACGGCGTGGTACCGCCCCAGCCGCCGACCGAGACCGACCGCACGCTGCACTACGCCGGCCCGGCCACGTTCGGCCGCGTCCCGCGCCTCGACCAGGTGGAGAAGGCCGACATCGCGGTGGTCGGGATCCCGTTCGACGGCGGTGTCACCTACCGCCCCGGTGCCCGCTTCGGCGGCAACGCCATCCGGGAGGCGTCCCGGACCCTGCGCCCCTACAACCCGGCGCAGGACGTGTACCCGTACCACTTCAGCCAGGTGGCCGACGCCGGTGACATCAGCGCCAATCCGTTCGACGCGGCGCAGGCCGTGGAGACCATCGAGGCCGCGGCCGACGACCTGCTCGGCACCGGCGCGCGGCTGATGACGCTGGGCGGCGACCACACCGTCGCGCTCCCGCTGCTGCGTTCCGTCGCCAAGAAGCACGGGCCGGTTGCGGTCCTGCACTTCGACGCCCACCTGGACACCTGGGACGACTACTTCGGCCAGCAGTACACGCACGGGATGCCGTTCCGGCGCGCGGTGGAGGAGGGCGTCGTCGACACCTCAGCCCTGTGCCACGTGGGGACCCGCGGTCCCATCTACGGCAAGCAGGACCTCGACGAGGACGCCAAGCTCGGTTTCGGCATCGTGACGTCGGCGGACGTCATGCGGCGCGGGGTGGACGAGATCGCCCAGCAGCTGCGCGAGCGCGTCGGCGACCGGCCCCTCTACGTCTCCATCGACATCGACGTCCTCGACCCCGCCCACGCTCCCGGCACGGGGACGCCGGAGGCCGGCGGCATGACGTCCCGCGAACTGCTGGAGATCCTGCGGGGCCTGGCCGACTGCCACCTCGTCTCCGCCGACATCGTGGAGGTGGCGCCGGCCTACGACCACGCGAACATCACCTCGATCGCCGCGTCGCACGCCGCCTACGAGCTCATCACGATCATGTCGAAGCAGATCGCCCCGGTCCGCTGGGGCGTGGGGAAGTAGGTCTGTTGCGGTGACGGACGGTCGGCGGGCAGGGTGATCGACGACCGTGTCGCCGTACCACCGGAGGACCGCATGCTCGGTACCGACTTCCGTACCGGATCGCCCAACTGGCTCGACCTCGCCAGCCCGGACACCGCTGCGGCGGCCGCCTTCTACGGGAAGGTCTTCGGCTGGGAGTTCGTCCCGGCCGGGCCCGGGTCCGGCGGGTACGGACTCTTCCGGTTCGGCGGGAACACCGTCGCCGCCCTCGGTCCGGCGACGGACCGGGGCGCGCGCTCCGCGTGGACGGTGCACTTCCAGAGCCCCGACGTGCAGGCCACCGCCGCGGCCGTGCGCGCCGGGGGCGGGTCGGTGCGGACGGGGCCCGTGGACGTCACGGGCGAGGGCCGGCTCGCCCGGTTCACCGACCCGCAGGGAGCCCCGTTCGCGTGCCGGCAGCCCGGGAGGACCGGCGGGCTGGAGACCGCCACGACCGAGAACGCCCTGGAGTGGGTGGAGCTGCACGCACCCGACCCGGTCGCCGCGATCGGCTTCTACGCCTGGGTGTTCGGCTGGCGGTACGTCGAGGAGGAGATAACGGGGACGGCGTACCGGGTGCTGAGCGTCGGCGAGGGCGACCTGGAAGCGGGTTCCTTCGGCGGCGTGGCACCGCAGCGCGAGGGCATGGGCGGCGCGTCGTCGGCGGTGCCGTGCTGGGTCCCCTACTTCCGGGTGACGGACGTCGACGCCACCGCCTCGGCGGTCGAGGGCAACGGCGGCGTGGTCCTGACGCCCGCCGCGGACGTACCCGGAGTCGGCCGGACGGCCTGGGTCCGCGACCCCTGCGGAGCGGTGTTCGCCGTGCTCACGTCGGTCCCGAGGACGTAACAGGGCCGCCGGCCGGACCCGGACGGCCGGTCCGAGCCCCGTGCTCGACGCGCGCATCATCCCGATCTCGCCTAGTTTGTGGAGCGACCGACCGTTCTTCGGAAAAGGGAGTGTTTCCTCATGGCGGAGAAGGCCAAGGGAAAGATGGAGCAGGCCAAGGGCAAGGCCAAGGAAGTCGCGGGCAAGGCGACCGGCAGCGAGCGGATGCAGGCCGAGGGCAAGACGGACCAGCTCAAGGGCAAGGCCCGCGAGGCCGCCGGCAAGGCGGAGGAGCAGGCCCGGGGCATCGAGGACTCCCTGCGCGACCGCCGCCAGGAACCCTGACCCGACCACGGCCGTTCGACGGCTCCTGACAGCGGGTCCCCGGCACGTGGTGCCGGGGACCCGCTCCGCGTCCGGTGCGCCGTCGGTCGGGCGGGGTGCGGCCCCGTTCAGACCTGGCCGCGCCAGGCGCCGGTGGGGTTCCCACGGTCCTCGATGAAGTGCTTGAACCGCTTGAGATCGCCCTTGACCTGTCGGTCGACGAAGCCGAGCTTGTCGCCGAGGGTCTCGGCCATGCCCTCGGGGTCGAAGTCCATCATCAAGGTGACTTCGGTGTGCGAGGGGTCGATGGGCTGGAACGTCACCAGGCCCGACTGCTCGCTCTGGCCGCCCACGGTGACCCAGGCGACCTTGCGGTCGGGGATCTGCTCGGTGATCTCGGCGTCGAACTCCCGCGTCACACCGCCCAACTTCGTCACCCAGTGGGTGAGCGTGTCCGTGCGCTGCTCGATCCGTTCCACGCCCTCCATGAACGCGGGGAACGTCTCGAACTGCGTCCACTGGTCGTACGCGGCCCGCACCGGGACATTGACCTCGATCGATTCCCTGACCTGTGACATCTGCTCACTCCTCGGAATGGGGTTGGGGCAGGTACGAGCGCACCACGTGCGTGGTCACGGCGTGGTGCGCCGCCATCGATGGCGCGCCTGCCCGGTCTCCCCGACCTCATGCGTGCGGCGTCTCCCGTCCCCCCCAAGCCGCGGACGGCCCCCGCAGCCACCCCGCCGGGGATCCGTACGGCCGCGCCCGCTTCGGGACGGGGCCGCCGGATCGCGTACGCGCCGTCGAACCGGGCACACGGCAGAACAGGAACGCAGTCAACCCGGCGTCGCAGGACGGCGGAACCCGGCACGGGTGACGAGGACCCCGCCGCACGGCGCGAGGAGGGATCGCTATGAAGGCACTGACCTGGCACGGCACGGCCGACGTCCGCGTCGACACCGTCGCGGACCCGGTGATCGAGGACCCGACCGACGTGATCGTCAAAATCACGACCACCGGCCTGTGCGGCTCCGACCTGCACCTGTACCAGGTGTTCGGCCCGTTCCTCGAAGAGGGCGACGTCCTCGGGCACGAACCGATGGGCGTCGTCGAGGAAGCGGGAGCGGAGGTCACCGCCGTACGTCCCGGCGACCGGGTCGTGGTGCCGTTCAACGTCTCCTGCGGCACCTGCTTCATGTGCGCACAGGGCCTGCACTCGCAGTGCGAGACCACCCAGGTCCACGAGCACGGCAAGGGGGCGGCCCTCTTCGGCTACACCAAACTCTACGGCCAGGTGCCCGGCGGACAGGCCGAGTACCTGCGGGTGCCGTTCGGCAACACCCTGCCCATCAAGGTCCCCGACGGCCCGGTGGACGACCGGTTCGTCTACCTCTCCGACGTGCTTCCGACGGCCTGGCAGGCCGTCCGGTACGCCGCCGTCCCCGCCGGCGGCAGCCTCGCCGTGATCGGCCTGGGCCCCATCGGCGACATGTGCACGCGCGTCGCCGGCCACCTCGGGGTGGACACGGTGATCGGCATCGACCTCGTACCGGAACGCCGTGAGCGGGCGCGCCGGCACGGCGTCCACGTCTTCGACGTCCGACAGGACGACCTCGTGGCCGAGGTCAGGGAACTGACCGACGGCCGGGGCCCGGACGCGGTCATCGACGCGGTCGGCCTGGAAGCCCACGGCGCGCCCGTGGCGGCAGGCGCCCAGAAGGTCACCGGCCTCCTGCCCGATGCCCTGGCAGCCGCACTGATGAAGCGCGTCGGCGTGGACCGCCTGTCGGCCCTGTACCTGGCCATCGAGCTGGTCCGGCGGGGCGGCACCATCTCCCTGTCCGGCGTGTACGGCGGCATGGCCGACCCCCTGCCCCTGCTGACGCTGTTCGACAAGCAGGTCCAGCTGCGCATGGGCCAGGCCAACGTGCGGCGCTGGGTCGACGACCTGCTGCCCCTGGTCGCCGACGGCGACCCCCTGGGCGTGGAGGACTTCGCCACCCACCGGCTCCCCCTCCAGCAGGCGCCCGAGGCCTACGCGATGTTCCAGAAGAAGCAGGACGGGGCGGTCAAGGTCCTGTTCACGCCCTGACCCCTCCCGGGTTTCACCGTGGCCTCCACGGGCCACACGCGACACAGACCGACCCGTACGGGCCGGTGAACGCGTGAAGCACAGGGACGAGCGGCGACGAGGAGGGAGCGGAGCCATGGACCATTCCCAGGCACCGGTGCTGGAGGCCCTGGAGGAGTTCCGGCGCAGGGGGGACGTCGTCTACGGCCCGCCCGGTCACAAGCAGGGCCGCGGGGTGGACCCCAGGGTGCTGGACGTCGTCGGCTCCGACGTGTTCCGCTCCGACGTCCTCCTGCTGAACGGACTGGACGACCGCCAGGAGTCCCGCGGGGTACTGGAGCGGGCCCAGGAGCTGATGGCCGACGCCGTCGGAGCCGAGCGGGCCTTCTTCTCCACCTGCGGCAGCTCCCTGTCGGTCAAGACCGCCATGCTCGCCGTCGCCGGCCCCGGCGAGAAGCTCCTGATCTCCCGCAACGCCCACAAGTCCGTGATCGCCGGCGTGATCATCAACGGGGTCGAGCCGGTCTGGGTCCACCCGAAGTTCGACGCCGACCGGCACCTGGCCCACCCGCCCGAGCCCGAGGACGTACGCGCGAAGCTGCGCGCCCACCCCGACGCCAAGGGCATGCTGCTGATCACCCCCACCGACTGGGGCACCTGCGCCGACATCCGCGGGACCGCCAAGGTCTGCCACGACGCCGAGGTGCCCCTGATCGTGGACGAGGCGTGGGGCGCCCACCTCCCCTTCCATCCCGACCTGCCGGCCTGGGGCATGGACCACGAGGCCGACCTCGTCGTCACCAGCGTCCACAAGATGGGCGCCGCCATCGAGCAGAGCTCCGTCTTCCACCTCCAGTTCGACCGCGTTTCGCCCGAGGTACTCAAGCAGCGCGAGGACCTGCTCGGCACGACCAGCGCGTCCAGCCTCGTCTACGCCGCCCTCGACGGCTGGCGCCGCCAGATGGCCCAGCACGGCCACGACCTCCTCGAGGCGGCGCTGCGCCGAGCCGAGCGCATCCGCTCCCGCATCGCCGACCTGCCGGGTCTGACCGTCATGGACCGCGAGGTGGTCGACCAGGGTCTGGCCGCCGACCTCGACCCACTGAAGATCGTCATAGACGTCCGCGACCTGGACATCACCGGCATGCAGGCCGTCGAATGGCTGCGCACCCACCGCCACGTGGACGTCGGCGGCTCCGACACGTGCCGCATGAGCGCCTCCGTCACCCTCGCCGACGACAACGAGACCGAAGCGACCCTCCTCACCGCGCTCGAAGCCCTCGTCCGGGGCGCCGAGGAGATCGAGCCGCGATCCGACATCCACCTGCCGAGCCCGTCGGGGCTCGAACTCGAACAGGTCATGCTGCCGCGCGACGCGTTCTTCGCCGCCGCCGAACACGTCGACGCCGACCGCGCGGTCGGCCGCATCGCGGCCGAGACCATCAGCCCCTACCCGCCCGGCGTCCCCGCCATCGCCCCGGGCGAGGTCATCACCCGCGACGTCCTCGACTACCTCACCAGCGGCGCCGCCCACGGCATGCTCCTGCCCGACGCGGCCGACCCCTCGGCGCGCACCATCCGGGTGGTCGGACGGACCTGAGCCCACGGCCGCGGACGGGCCCGCTCCCCGGCCGCCCGTCCCGGCAGGGGACGCAGAACGCGGCGACGCGCCGTCAGGCGGGGCTACGGAGCCGGTACACGGCGCGTGAGACGCGGCGGGACCTGCATGATCACGCCGCTGCGGGGCCGGGTCGGGATGCGGCGGACGGGGATGCGCAGGTCCTGCTCCGGCATGTGGAGCCCGGTGTCCGCCAGGGTGGTGGCCAGGGTTGCCAGGAGGTGGACGGTGATGTCCTCGCCGGGGCAGCGGTGCCCGGTGCGGGCGTTCCCGCCACCCTGGGCGATGAGCTCGCCGGGTTCCGGCTCCCGGCCGAGGAACCGACCGGGGTCGAAGCGCTGTGGTTCCGGCCAGAGGTCCGGGTCCCGGTGGTGGCCGGGTACGTCGAGGAGCACCAGCGTGCCCTCGGGCACGTCCCGTCCGTCGAACCGCAGGTCGCGGGCGGCGAGGCCGCCGACGAACGGCACGAACGGGTAGCAGCGCCGCACTTCGTGGGCGAAGGCCCTGGCGTACGGTCCGTCGTCCGCGCGCAGTTCCTCCAGGACGGTCGGGAAGCGGTGCAGGGCGTGTGCGGCGAAGGCCGTGAACCAGGTGATCGCCACGGTGGGGCGCAGGATGTTCAGCAGTTCCACGGCGGCCGTGTGCGGGTCGAGCGGGCTGCCGTCCGCGTCCCGGTGCGCGGCCACCGCCTCCACGACGGTGGATCCCCCGCCGTGGGCGGCGGCCGCTGCGCCACGGCGTACGTCCTCCACCGTCCGGGCGAGATCGCGCTCCTGGCGGCGTCGGGCGCGGCGGGCCTTCCAGTGGCGGGGGCCGGGCGTGGCGAACCCGTCGACCATGGCCACGCAGTCCTCGGCCAGGAGGCGCACGGCCGGCCCGGGGGTGCGGGGCACCCCGCTCCACTCGCAGGCCGCCGCGGCGAGTGCCACGGCCATCTCGTCGAACAGGACGCCTCGGCGTCCGCGCAGACCGTCGACCGTGCGCAACCAGTGTTCGCGGGCCAGCCGGCCGAGGGCGTGCACGCCCTCGGGTGCCATGAGCCGGGTCGTGAAGAGCTCCTTGCGGACCCGGTGCGCCTCACCGTCCAGCGTGTGCACGGCTCCCCGGCCGAACAGGGTGTCCAGGACCGGTCCGGGCAGCGCGCCGTGCCGGAGCACGTGGCGTTCGTCGTAGAAGAAGTCCACGGCCTCCGGCCCGTGCAGCAGCAGGGCGGGCCGGCCCATCAGCCGGGTCGGGACGGCGCGGCGGTCGCCATGCCGTCGGCGCAGTTCCGGCGCCCAGGCGTAACCGCGGGTCAGGAGGGTCGGGGTGTTGTCGGCGAGCGGATGCATGCCGATCGCCTACCCGGTCGCCCCGCGCGCACGCGCCGCCGAACGGCTGGCGCCGTGTGCCGCGGTCGCGGGTGTGGGTGCGGACACCCGGGGTACGCGCCACTTGTCCTGAACGCAGAGCCCACCCTCTACCTGACACCCCCCGACCGTGCCGGAAGGAGACCGCGATGCCCTCCCACGACGAGCCCCGGCTCACCGATCCGGTGTCGCTGCACGCCCGCCCACCGTTCCCGGAACAGGACCAGGACCACCCCGGCGCCACGAAGGCGATGGATCCCCGCCCCGACCACGGCGAGGACACCTACCGCGGCCACGGCCTGCTGCACGGCCGCAGGGCGCTGGTCACCGGAGGGGATTCGGGGATCGGCCGGGCCGTCTGCCTGGCCTTCGCACGGGAGGGAGCCGACGTCGTCTTCACCCACCTGCCCGAGGAGGCCGAGGAGGCCGAGGAGACCGCCCGCCTGATCCGCCGGGCCGAGCGCACGGCAGTGGCCGTCGCCTGCGACATCCGGCACGAGGGCGAGTGCACCGACCTCGTCGAGAAGACGGTGGGCGAGCTGGGCGGCATCGACCTGCTCGTCAACAACGCCGCCTACCAGATGGCCCAGCCGGACGGGATCGAGGCGATCACCACCGAGCAGTTCGACCGGGTGATGAAGACCAACCTGTACGGGATGTTCTGGCTCACCAAGGCGGCCCTGGCCCACATGCCGCGCGGCGCCTGTGTGATCAACACGGCGTCCGTGCAGGGCTACCAGCCCAGCCCGCACCTGCTCGACTACGCCATGACCAAGTCCGCGATCGTCTCCTTCACCCACAACCTGGCCCAGATGCTCGCCGAACGCGGGATCAGGGTCAACGCCGTCGCCCCCGGCCCGGTCTGGACACCCCTGATCCCCGCGACGATGCCCGACCCGACCGAGTTCGGCCGGCAGTCGCCCCTGGGCCGGCCCGCGCAGCCGGCGGAGATGGCGCCCGCGTACGTCTTCCTCGCCTCCGACCAGGCCACCTACATCACCGGCGAGATCCTCAACGCCACCGGCGGAACGCCCCTGCCGTGACCCCGGACGAAGCCCTGCGCCGGATCGCCTTCCTCCTCGAATGGCGAGGGGCGTCCCCGTACCGGGTACGGGCCTTCCACACCGCGGCCGACGCCGTCCGCGCCCTGCCGCCGGGCCCGGTGGACGCCGCCCGGGCCGCGCAACTGCGCGGAGTGGGCCCGGTCACCGCCGAGGTGATCTCCCAGGCGTCCACCGGGGCCGTGCCGCGCTACCTCGCCCGCCTGCAGGCCGAAGCCGGCCCTGAAGCCCGGGCCGGCTGGGACCTCGCGGTGGCGAGCACCGGGGACTGCCACCTGCACTCCGACTGGTCCGACGGCGGCAGCCCGATCGAGGTCATGGCCGACGCGGCCCGCGCCCTGGGCCACCACTGGGCCGTACTGACCGACCACTCGCCGCGGCTGACGATCGCACACGGACTGAGCCCGGACCGGCTCAGGAGCCAACTGCGGGCCGTGGCCGACGTGAACTCCAGGACCGGCCCGGATTTCCGGCTGCTGACCGGTATCGAGTGCGACATCCTCGACGACGGCTCACTCGACCAGGACGAGGACCTGCTCGGCGCACTCGACGTCGTCGTGGCCTCCGTGCACTCCAAGCTGCGCTCGGAACCCGGACCGATGACCGCCCGCCTGCTGACCGCGGTGCGCAACCCGCACGTCGACGTCCTCGGGCACTGCACCGGCCGGATCATCACCGGCCGGGGCCGCCCGGAGTCCCGCTTCGACGCCGAGGCCGTGTTCACCGCGTGCGCCCGGGCCGGCACGGCCGTGGAGATCAACTGCCGCCCCGAACGCCGCGACCCCCCGGACGACCTGCTCGCGCAGGCTGCCGCCGCGGGCTGCCTGTTCGCCGTGGACACCGATGCCCACGCCCCCGACCAACTGCACTGGCAGAGCTCGGGGTACGCGCGCGCGGCCCGGATCGGCCTAGGAGCGGACCGGCTGATCACCACGTGGTCCCTCGAGCAACTGCTGGCCACCGGAACCGGACCGCAGTGAGCCCCCCGACGGCGTCCGGCCCCGGGGTGGGCTCGTACAGCGGGAAGGATCGTCACCCCTTCCTCCCAGGAGGCCGGCCTTCAGGCCGGGGCGGAGCGGGTCCGGCCCGGCCGTGGTGGCGGCGGTGCCTGTTCAGCCCGGTCTCCACGCTCCACCCCGGCCCGGGGGAGGGGCATCACACGACCGGGCAGGCCCGCTACGACTTTCGGGGGACCCGCAACGAGCGGAAGGACCCGTCGTGCCTGGACGGTCCAGGGCCGGAGGCGGTGGGGGTGGCGGGTGGCGGTGTCGATGACTGCGCCTCCCGCAGCGCAGGCACGAACACCGGCTCCTGCAGGCGATTCGAACAGATCTCGCACGCGCAACCGAGGCCCGGACCCGACGCCCGCCGGCGGCCGGCGGACCGTCCGGTCAGGTGCCGGCCGCTCGTCGAACGCGCGGGTAACAGGGCGGAATCCGCCCGCATTTGATAGATGTGGGTCGGTTGTCGTATCTGCGGTGCCTGGAAGGGGTGTTGTGATGGGGTTCCTACCCACGACGCTGCGCCACTGCCGGGCCTGCGGCGCGGACGAGGACAGCGGTGAGGCGCGCACGGTGGTGATCGTCGACGGCGGCCTGTCGGTGACGTGGCACCTGCTCGCCTGTCCGCACTACCGGGCCGATCGGATCCTCGCCGGTCGCGAAGCCTGAGCCGGCCGCCCCCTCTCGGCCGGGAGACCCGCAACGGCGGCGGTCACACCCCCCTCCGCTCCCGCCACCGGGCCAGATCGTGACGGGTGGCGAGGGTGTCGGGGTGGTCCTCGCCGAGCACGCGCACCATGTCCGGCAGCAGCCCGGCGTACGCGGCCGCGGCACCGGCCGCATCTCCCGCCTCCCCCCGCCAGCGGGCCAGGCTGCGGCGGGTGGCGAGGGTGTCGGGGTGGTCGTGGCCCAGCACCCGCTCCCGGTCCGCGAGCAGCTCGGCGTACGCGGCCGCGGCACCGGCCGGATCCCCTGCCTTCCCCCGCCACCAGGCCAGGTTGTGGCGGGTGACCAGAGTCCGGGGGTGGTCTTCGCCGAGCAGGCGTACCCCGCCGGCCAGCAGTTCGGCGTACGCGGCAGCCGCACCGGCCGCGTCCCCTGCCTTGCCCCGCCACCAGGCCAGGTTGTGGCGGGTGGCGAGGGTGTCGGGGTGGTCGTGGCCCAGCACCCGCTCCCGGTCCGCCAGCAGCTCGGCGTAGGCGGCCGCGGCACCGGCCGGATCCCCTGCCTTCCCCCGCCACCAGGCCAGGTCGTGGCGGGTGGTCAGCGCGTCGGGGTGGTCCTCGCCGAGCACCCGCGCCTGGTCCGCGAGCAGTTCGGCGTAGGCGGCCGCGGCACCGGCCGGATCCCCTGCCTTCCCCCGCCACCAGGCCAGGCCCTGGCGGGTGGCCAGGGTGTCGGGATGGTCCTCACCGAGCACGCGCGCCCGGTCCGCCAGCAGCCCGGCGTACGCGGACGCCGCACCGGCCGCGTCCCCCACCTCTCCGAGCCAGCGGGCCAGACCCTGGCGAGTGGCGAGGGTGTCCGGGTGGTCTTGGCCGAGCACGCGCACGACGTCCGGCAGCAGCCCGGCGTACGCGGCGGCCGCGCCCGCCGCATCCCCCACCTCCCCGCGCGAGCGTGCCAGGCCGTTGCGGGCGGCGAGGGTGCGGGGGTGGTCCTGGCCCAGCACGCGCACCTGGTCCGCCAGCAGCTCGGCGTACGCGGTCGCGGCTCCGGCCGCATCCCCCGCCTCCCCCTGCCACCAGGCCAGGCTGTGGCGGGCGGCCAGGGTGTCGGGGTGGTCGGGGCCGAGCCGGCGGGTGCTGGTGTCCACCATGCGTCGGAAGTGGGTGAGGGCAGCGCTGATCTGGCCGCTGTCACCGAGGCTCGTGCCCAGTCGGTACAGCACGGCATGGGTGTCGGGCCGGTACAGGGCGTCTTCTGCGTGTCGGGCGAGCGCGCCGGTGTTGGCCCGCAGGGCCTGGGCGAGGGCGGTGTCGCGTTCGACGGCGGGCCAGGCGGCTGTGAGGGCGTCGGCGGCGGCGCGGGTGTACCGGTCCTGCCGGGCCGGGGTGAGGGTGTCGCGGGTGGCGCGCTGGATGAGCTGGTGGATGCGGACGGCCTGGTGGGGGCTGTCGGGCCGGTGGTCGATGAGGCTGAGGCGCTCCAGGGCGCGCAGGGCCCGTACGGCGTCGCGGCGTGAGACGGGGGCAGGTACCGCGACGGAGTCGGGGCTCGTCGGGGTGCGGTGTGCGGCGAGGTGTGCCCGGGCCGCCTCGCCGGTCAGGACGTCGTGGGGGATGCCGTTGGGGTCGAGGAGGGCGGCCAGGTGGAGCATGGGGCGGGCCAGGCCGGCGGGGCGCAGGAGGTCGGCGCGGTCGACGGACAGGGACCAGGCGGCGGCCAGGGCGACGGCCTGCTCGTCGGGCAGTGCGTCGGGGGCGAGGTCGGCGAGGTGGGTGCTGCGGTCGGCCAGCAGGCCGCGGTAGGCGGCCGCGGTCTCGCCGGAGTCGACGAGGTACGCGGCGGCTTGGGCCAGGGCAAGGGGCAGGTGTCCGAGGTCGCGGGCGAGGGCGGTGAGCTGGTCTGCGGGCTCGGTGCGGCCATGGGCGTGAAGGGACGCGGTGAGGTAGGCGAGGGACTCGTCCGGGGTGAACAGACCGACCTCGATCCGTCGGCGGCCCTCGCCGAAGAGCGCGGCGTCGCGGCGGCGGGTGGTGAGCAGGGTCCGGCCGTCCGGGCTGGCCGGTGGCCACAGGCTGTAGCGGTGGGCGGGGTCGTCGGAGTGCACGATGAGGTCGTCCGGGTCGGCGAGGTCGTCCAGGACGACCAGCCACCGGCACGGCCGCTGCCCGGGCTTGGGGGCCAGCCAGGCCAGGAACTGCCGCGCGGCCCGGTCGGGGTCGTCGGGGTCGGCCCGGCACAGTTCGACGCCGGCCTGCGCGTATCCGCTCACGACGGACGCCTGGGCACTCGCCGTGACCCAGAGCAGGACGTCCAGGCCGCCGTCGGCCCAGGCGGCGCGGGCGTAGTCGGCGGCGAGTTGGGTCTTGCCGACCCCGCCCGTCCCGGTCAGCACCTGGCAGGGCACCGCGGTGCCCCCACCTGCCACCGCCGACCGGAGCCGGTCCGCCTCGCCGCGGTGCTGGAAGGACCGCGCCGGCAACGGGACCACACCGACCTGGTGCGGCCAGCAGGCAGGCTCCCGCAACAGAGGCTGCTGCACGGTCAGCGTATGGACGTAGCCGCTGACAGCGGTTCCTCCGTGGGCGGCCGTCGCGTCCCCGGTGCCGGACACCCGTACGACCCCGGGGACGCCCCCGCCTTCCGGGGCCGGTCCGCGATAGCCGGTCACGGCCGCCCCGTCGTCATGGGACCCGGCCTCGCCGGTGTCCGCCACGGTCACGGACGGCCCCGGCCGCTCGCCCCACGCCGCACGCGCTGATCGCTTCGCCATGGATACGGGCCTGCTCACGAATCCGAGTAGTCGATGCCGGAAACGGAGTTCCGGCCACTGGCGTCGCCCGTCCGATCGGCCGTGGCCGAGCCGCGTCCCCGGCCACCGGGCCGACGGATGCCGGAAGCACCACCACGCTCCGCCCTCCCGGTCCGGCTGGCCCGGTCTGCGGGCCCGGTGGGCGAAGGGCGCTGGAACACCGCCCAGACCAGGGCGGCGACACCCACCGCGGCCTGGACGGTGGCCCCGGCCAGCTGGCCCGCATCGGGATCGTCCAGCAGCCAGATCAGCGGCGTGGACAGGACACCGACCGCCGCCAGCACCATGACCGTGATCTTCCACCCCTGCGACACGACAGGCCCCCCTCACCCTGGCACACGCACGACCGCCGGCTGGCGGTCCACCCCTTCGCATTGCCCCGCGCGGCCTTCCCCCGAACCAGCCGCCCGCAGTCCAACGGGCCGAGCCCCCTTGAGGGGGCGGGACCGTGGTGCGGGCCGGCTGCTGGGGAGTGCCGACCCCGGCGTCACCGCTTTCGGGTCAAGCGGGCCAGGAGGGCTTGGCCGCGGTTGGTCTGCCAGCGGGACCGCGCCTGCTGCAGGACGGTGTCCCATTGCTGGCGGACTTCGTGGTCCGGTGGGCGTTCGCCGCGGCCGATCCTGGCGAGCTCGTCCTGGACCTCCCGTCCGAGGGCTGCCGAGCCGACGGTGGCGAGCATGGCTCCGAACAGGCCGGTGAGCATCGCGAAGACCGCCCCGACGGCGCCGTAGCGGTGGGTGTAGGAGTTGAAGAGGCGGGGCAGGTAGGCGGTCATGACCAACGAGTAGCCGGTCAGCAGGACCGCCCCGATGCATCCGAAGGGCACGAGGTCGCGTGTGAGGATCCGGCCCGCGGACAGGAGCCTGCCGCCCCAGACGAGGAAGGCCGCTGTCAACGGTGCCACCGCCGCGGACGCGGCCAGCGACAGCGGTCTGCGGTCCAGGGCCGCGTGGACCCCGCCGCTCAGCGCGGTGTACACGGCCAGCAGAGCGATCCACTTCATCTCGTTGACCGTGTTGCGGACGCTCAGGGGCCGCAGCTCCCAGCCCTGCTCGAAGAGCCGCTGGGCGGCCCGCGCGAAGCTCAGCACGGAGACCAGGAGGAACACGGCACCGAAGATGCCCACGGGCGTCGCCTCGTCCGACGCGGACAGGATCCCGCGAACGGCTTCGGCGCCCTCTCCCGAGAGGCCGTAGCGATCGATGACGCCCTGGGCGACGTCCCTGTCGCTCACCCGTGCCGCAAGGGCACCGCAGAGGATGGCGAGCGGCACCAGGGCCGTCAGCGCGGCGGACGCCAGGGCCATCGAGCGGTCGAAGCCGACGAGCCGCTGGAACCGGCTGATCACACGCAGCGCGAAGGCCGGGCGGAGCCAGAAGGTCACGGCCCTCATGATGTTCTCGCGGTTCATCGGTGTCGCTCGGCCCCCGACTCAGTCGGTGAGGGCCGGCCATCCGGAGTGAAGCCCATGCCCCGATCCTGGGGCCGTCACCCCGTATCCGGCCGACCGACACGCATCCGATCAGGTCCGGTGAGCCCGGCACGACAGCCGAACCGCCCCGTCCCGCCCCCGCACTCCCTGGCCGGGTGCCCTCGTTGCCGAACACCCTCCTCCACGGCGCTATCTCGGGCTGATCGTGACCTGGTACGTGGTCCCGGCCCTCCCGCGGGCGTCCACGGACACCGTCTGGCCGTGTCCGTCCCACCTGGCGTGACCGCCTCGGACCGTGACGCGGTAGCCGTTCGGGTAGGCGTCCGCGGGCACGGTGATCTGGGTGGGTCCTCCGGCGTCGGCGCGGGTGCGGAAGGTGAGCGCGTAGGTGCGCGTGGCAGGGTCGTACGCGTAGCTCAGCGGGTCACCCGCGACGGCCCGCGCGTAGGGCTGCGCGAGCAGCCGCGCGTTGGGCTTCGCCGCGCCCGTCCGGTCGAGGAAGCAGTAGCCGCCGCCCCGGCACCACTGCCACCACGTCCAGCCGCTGGAGAAGCGGTCCAGGGAGGCGGTCATGTCGGTGACGAACCGGCTCGCGTGCGCAACGTACGGGTTGCCGCCCCACTCCCCGACGACCACCGGCATGCGGTTGCGGCTCGGATAGTCGCTGATCGCGGCCTCGTAGGCGGGGATGAAGGGGCTGTCGGGGTCGTAGTCGCCGCCGGTCTCCATCGCGGTCTCGTAGAAGTGCGGCGCGTACCCGGCGTGCGGGTCGTCGATGCGCCCCAGCCGGGTCGGGACGCCGAGACCGACGATGACGGTCGGTTCGACGAACACCCACGACCTGCGGTCGACCAGGCGGATCGCACGGGCGAGCCGGTTCCACATCTCCGTGAGCTCGCCGGCCTCGAAGCGGGCCGCAGCGGCAGGGAGGTCCTCGCCCTCGAGGAACCTCGCGAACGGTTCGTTCATCAGGTCGTAGCCGAGCAGCGCCGGGTGCCCACCCAGTGCGGAGGCGACCGTCACCCACATGCGGGCGTGCGCGGCACGCAGGTCGGCGTCCTTGTACAGGTGGTCGAAGGCGGCCTGTACGGACGGCTCGAAGTACTCGGAGAACCAGTCGTCGGGTATCGGCCAGAACGGCAGCCCCTCGTCCCGGGTGGCCCAGTCGGGAACCCCGCGCGCGCCGAAGTGCGGCCCGTACACGTCCTGGTGGGCGTCCAGGATGACCTTGACGTGGTAGCGCTCGGCCCAGTCGAGGATGCGGCGCATCTTGGCGAGGTAGCTGCGGTCGTAGTTCCCGCGGGTGGGCTCGAGGTCGTCCCAGAAGAACGCCAGGCGTGCCAGGTTGAAGCCCCGGGCGGCCATGTCCCGGAGGTCGCTCTCGTGGATGTCGGCGAAAGCGTCGGCGCCTCGGCTGCCCTTGTCGGCGAGGTTGAAGCCGCGCCACTGCAGTGCACGGCCGCGGCTGTCGGTGATGAACGTACGGTCACCGACCGTGACACGGTCGGGGGTACGGTCGGGGGTACGGCCGGGACGGGCCTGGGCCTGCGCCGGCAGGACACCGACCAGGAGGGCTGCCACGGCGAGGGCGACGGGGGCGAGGCGGGAGGTCCGGCGCATGCAGGAGGCCCTTTCAGGGGTGGCTTCTCGGGCGGGGCTACTGGCCGGTCGGATGTTACTGATGAGTGACGCAACTTCCCACCGTTTCGCGGGAGTTGATCCGACGCCCCGCTCCGGGCCCGAAGTTGCCGGAGGACCTCGCCCACCGTGTTCGCGGTCATCCTGGAAGGCCCTCGTGAGCCAGGCGCACCACCTCTGAGAACCACCCCGTCACCGCCGACATCGCCACGGCCGTCGTGGCGTGGCGGGCGGCGGTGCAGAGCGCGAGCATCCCACCCTTGCCGGCCCGCCGCGTTCGGCCCGCCGCGTTCGCCGGCTCGGACTCCGCCGGGACTGCGATCGTCTCCGCGCGGTGCGGGATCACCCACACGGACGGGCGGTCGGTGACCCGAAAGCCGACGAACCACGATTCCGCCAGGACCGACGCACCATCAGAAGACGTTGTGCTTGCGGAACCCGATCGGGCGCCCGTCCGGATCGACGAGGAAGCGGTACAGCGGCATGACGGCGGTGCGTACGGGCGTCGACATGTCCGGAGGGCGGTAGGTGCGCAGGCGGCCGGCCGGCCGGGGGCCGCGGTGTCCGCCCTCGTGCCAGGCGTCCAGCGCACGGGCGCACGCCGCGAACGCATCGAAGGCCTTCACCGGGTCGCACAGCTCGTCCGGCCCGTACGGCGCGTCCGCGGCGCCGGCGTCCACGTGCTCGCAGGAGAGTTCGAGCCGCAGGTCCCGCGCGAACCGGCGGGCGCCGTCCCCGAGTCCGCCCGGATCGGCAGGCGGCCGCCCGTCGGCGCTCTCGTCGAGCACCAGGCAGCTGAGCTCGGAATCGTGCGTCCACGAGCGCAGGTTGACGTTGTCCGAGCCCACCGCGGCCCACACGTCGTCGATCACGCATACCTTGGCGTGCACGTAGACGGGTGTCCCGGCGTGGTTCTCCAACCCGTACACCGCCACCCGCTCGCCCCCGGCGCGGCGCAGCCGCTCGAGCGCCGTGATGCGACCGACCAGGTTCATCGGCAGCGTGAGCCGCCCGTCCTGCTCGGGAAAGGCCGGGATGACGACGACCATGCGCAGCTCCGGACGGTCGCGCAGCGCCCGGGCGAAGGACTCCACGACGTTCGGGGACCAGAGGTACTGGTCCTCCACGTAGACGAGCGCCCGCGCCCGGCGGAGTGCCTTGAGGTAGCCGCGCGCGATGCTGCGCTCCCCGTCGGGGGCGAACGGGTATCCGCGCAGCAGCCGGTTGGGGTAGGTGCGCAGCACCTGCACCGTGTGGCTGCCGCAGGCAGGGGGGTCGGGCAACTGCGGGGGGATGGCGTCCGCGGCGGTGTCCTCGTGGCTCACCAGTTCGCGGAGGCGCACCAGAGGGCTGCGGCTGAGGGGCGACGGGTCCTCCCAGCGCTCGCGGAAGCCCGCCTCGACGTCGCCGACGGCGGGACCGCGGAGGGCCAGCTGCACGTCGTGCCAGGGCGGCCTGCGCCCGTAGGCCGATGCGAAGGGCAGGGCCTGGGGGTCACCGACGTGTGACGCGTCGTCGTTGCGGCCGTGGCACAGGTCGATGCCGCCGACGTACGCCACGTCCAGCTCGGGACGGCCGGGGTGGCGCAGCACGACGAGCTTCTGGTGGTGGGAGCCGCCGGGGCGCACCCGCATGTCGAGGAGGCACTCGGCCCCGGCCTCCTCGAGTTCCTCGCCGAGGTGGCGGTTCTCGCTCTCGCTGAACTGGAACCTGTCCAGGTGGGACCGCCACACGAGCCCCTTGACGACGACCCCCCGGCCGGCCGCCTCGGCGAGGACCGTTCCGATCTCCGTGCCCGGGCCGTCGAGCCGCTCGTCGGGGTCGCCGCGCCAGTCCGTGAACATCAGGAGGTCTCCCGCGCGCTGCGCCCGGACCGACCGGAGCAGCTCGGCGAAGTACGTCGCCCCGTGCACGAGGGGCCGCACGTCATTGCCACTGGTCCACGCGGCGCCGTCGGGGTGACGCCGATCCAGCCGGGTCGAGCCGTTGCCTCGCTCCCGGGCGGTGAGCATCCACTGGCCGTACTCCACGGTGCAGCCTCCCAACGGGCGGATACCCCCGCGGCGCCGCCCCGACACGGGCCGCGCCCGCCACCGCGTGCTCGCGACACCGCCACGTCCTGCCCGCTCGTCACCCGGACGACCCGGACGGCACCCTGTGCGGGAGGTGGCGCGTCAAGGATGGGGTTGGGTGCGCGTGGGTGGGGCAGCTGCGACGTAGGTGCCGTAGGGGCCGGCGTTGCTCTCCCCCCGATCGCAGGCCCCACGGCACCGCCAGCCGCCTACCGCCGGCCGTACGCGCCAGCTCCCGCACGGCCTTGCCCCAGAAGAAGCGGAGACCTGATGTTCGAGGTGAGTGACATCCGGGAGTGGCGGGGCCACGACGTCATCGACGCCGACGGGCACAAGATCGGCACGATGGAGTCGGTGTACGTCGACACGGTCACCGACCAGCCGGCCTTCGCCACCGTCACCGTCGGCCTACCGACCCGCCACCGCCTGGTGTTCGTACCCCTGGACGGAGCGACCGTCGGGCCCGGGTACCTGAAGGTCACCTACTCCCGGAAGGCGGTCAAGGGCTCCCCCTCGATGGGCACCGACGACGTCCTGGCGGCCGAGGACGAGCCGGCGCTCTTCGCCCACTACAAGCTGACCCACCAACCAGGTTCGGGCGGCGAGCGGCGCCTGGCCCGCCGCTGACCATCCCGACGGGAGGACCCGATGGCACTGTTCCTGCTCCTGCTCCTCGTTGCCGTCGTACTCGGCTTCATAGGAGTGCTCGCCGAAGGCCTGTTCTACCTGCTCCTCATCGGCGTGGCCGTGCTGATCGTCGACATCGTCATCGTCACCCTCCGGCTCCGCCGGGGCGGCAGACACCTGGCCCGGTAGCGCCGAGCTCGGCAACCGCAGTGAGCGGCAACCGCAGTCGAACGACAACCGCATCCGAACCGGCGTGCGTGCGCGGCCGTCCCCCGGGTAGCCGCGCACAGACCGCGCGGCGCCGGCTGCGCCAGAATGCGAGGTGAGCGGGATGACCAGTCCCGAATTCTACGAACGCGACCGCCCCGAACATCCGAGGCTGCCCGAGGACCGCCCGCGTGGCGCGGGGCCGGAGGACCGTTCCCACCGCGGCACCCGGGCCCTTCTCGTCATCATCCTTGCGGCGTGTCTGATCGTGCTGCTGGTGTTCCTGCTCTTTTCCGTCGTGTGAGGGGGCGGCCGGGGGCCGCAGTGCCCTCGCGAGGCGGTGGGCGCAACGCGCGTCCCACTCTCGAGCGCCCGCCCAGCTCTCCGAACGGCACGCCCGGCAGCAGTTCCTGCGACACCGGCAGTGCGCACCACGGGCCGGCTCCGGCAGGCCCACGAAGCGAAGGAGAACGATCATGCCCCGTGGTTCCTCCCCCAAGAGGGAGCGCCAGTACGAGCACATCAAGGAGTCCGCGAAGGACCGCGGTGAGTCGGAGAAGCGGGCGAAGGAGATCGCCGCCCGCACCGTGAACAAGGAACGCGCCCGCTCGGGCGAGTCGAAGACGGCGAGCCGGTCCTCCACGCAGGACACGTCGTCGTCCAGGCGTGGTGGTCAGCGCTCCCACAGCGGCTCCGAGGGCCCGACGAAGGAGCAGCTGTACAACGAGGCGAAGAAGAGGAACATCGAAGGCCGCTCGAAGATGGACAAGAGCGAACTCAAGCGCGCCCTCGGCCGCTGACCGAGCGTCCCCTGCCCGGCCTTCCCGCGGCCTTCGACGAGGCCTGGCCGGCCCGTCAGATGCGGGCGAAGGCGCTGGTAGCGAGGTCGTCGAGGAGGTGGGCGGGGTCGCGGTAGACGGCCCGGGCTCCGGCCTCCTCGAGGTCGGCGCGGGGGATCCCGCCGCACAGGAGTCCCAGGCAGGCGACCCCGGCCCGGGTTGCGGCCTTCATGTCCCACGCGCTGTCGCCGACGAAGACGGAGCGCTCCGCGGCGGCTCCGGCCAGATCGAGGGCGTGGTGGATCGGATCCGGAGCCGGTTTGCCTTCGTCGACGTCGTCGGCGCTGGCGGTGGCGGTGACGGCGTCGTCCGCGCCGATGGCCGTGGTGAGGGCTTCGAGTTCCTTGCTGCTGGCGGAGGTGACGAGCACGACGCGCCAGCCGTCCCGGTCCAGGGCCCGCAGCAACCGGTCGGCACCGGGCAGGCGTGGCAGGCGCTGGAAGTAGGTGGCGTAGAGGGTGTCGTGCGCGTCGCTGAGAGCGTCGTCCCCGCTGGTGTCGCGGTCGTCGCCCAGGAGGTGGGCGATCAGGTCACCGCCGGGCAGGCCGATGGCCCGGTGGATGGCGTGCATCGGCACCTCGTGGCCGGCTTGGCGCATCGCTTCCCACCAGCAGGTGACATGGAGGTGATTGGTGTCGACCAGCGTGCCGTCGACATCGAACAACGCTGCCCGCTCCACCGTGAGTCCTCCCGAGAGCCCTCGTCGCACGCTCGTGCCCGTTACGGACCCAGCCTGCCCCGCGTGCGTCCCGCGCGCCCGCCCGCGACCGCCGACCGGGGCACGGCCCCGACCGCCGACCGGGGCACGGCCTCGACCGCCGACCGGGGCACGGCCCCGACCCGGGACGCAGGGAAGGTGCACCCCTGCTGACGGGTCTGTCCCGCCGCAGCCGGGCCGGGCAGCCGGGGGCGGGCGGTCCGGGCCGGCGGAGCCGCCGGGCTCGAACGGCGGAGGCCTACCGGGCGCCCTCGGGGTGGTGGATCTCGCGCTCGTGCAGGTCGTAGTGCAGCTCGCTCCCGACCGGCGGGGCAGCGGTCAAGGGGCCGGCGAGATAGGCCAGCAGGCCGGAGATCTCCAGTCCTGCCTCCGCGGGGTGGCGGAAGCGGGCGCCGGGGGCGATCTCGTAGCGGTTGCGTCGGCCGTCGCGGGTCCGGGTGAGGTAACCGTCCGTCTGGAGGTCGGTGACGATCGCCTGCACGGTGCGCTCGGTGAGGTTGCAGACCGACGCGATGTCGCGCAGCCGGATGCCCGGGTCCCGCGCGATCGTGACCAGGACCCGGGCGTGGTTCGTCAGGAAGGTCCAGCTGCTGCGCTGGGAACCGGCGTGCTCTGTCTCCACCCCACCATTCTTCAGCCATGACTCGCGAATGGCAAATCCAGAAATAGGTTTCCGGTATCACTTGACGGGTGTTCGTCGACCGGGCAAGGTTCTGGGAAGCGGAGCCGAACTTCCGCATGACCCGATACGCGCCGCAAGCCCCGTGCCCAAGGAGCGAAGACGATGACTTCCACGGCCCCGTCCGTGCCCGAGGCCCCGATCCAGGCCGCGCCCGAAGCCGACCCCCGTCCGGTCGGCACCTCCCCGGCCGCCGCCGACGCGCCGATGCTGAGCGGACTGCCGCACGTGCCCTGCCCACGTGAGCTGGCACCCGCTGACGCCCGGCAGCTGACGCGCCTGTTCTTCGAACGGCTCCGCACCCTCGAGGAGGGCACCCGCGCGTACCAGTACGTGCGCAACACGCTGATCGAGATGAACGTCTCGCTCGTGAACTTCGCCGCCCGCCCGTTCCGGGACCGCCCCGGCGGCCCGGAGAACGAGGACATCGTCCAGGTCGGCATCATCGGCCTCATCAAGGCCATCGACCGCTACGACCCGGACCGGAACACCCAGTTCACCACCCTCGCCCTGCCCTACATCACCGGCGAGATCAAACGACACTTCCGTGACACCACCTGGGCCGTCCGCGTACCCCGCCGCCTCCAGGAGCTGCGCTCCGAGCTCGCGAAGGCGACCGACGCCCTGGGGTCCGTCCTCGGCCACGCCCCCAGCCAGGCGGAACTCGCCCGCTACCTGGACCTCACCGAGGACGAGGTCCGCGAGGGCCTGGTGGCCGCCAACGGCTACTCCACCCAGTCCCTCGACGCCCCCCAGGACTCGGCGGACGACAACCGGCGAGCCGCCGCCTCGAGCCGCTCCGCGCGCAGCCTGGCCGAGACCGTGGGCGAGCCCGACGCGGCCCTGGAAGCCGTGGAGGACTGGCACACGCTCGCCCCCCTGCTCGCCGGCCTCGACGAGCGCTCCGCCCGGATTCTGCGGCTGCGCTTCGCGCAGGAGATGACCCAGGCCGAGATCGGCGCCGAGGTGGGCCTCTCCCAGATGCACGTCTCCCGCATCCTCACCCGCACCCTGCACGAACTGCGCGAGCAACTGCTCCGCGACGACTGACAGCCCGCCGGCCGGCCCTCGAGGACACGACGACCCGCTCGTGGCCCCGCCGGATCGCCCGGGGCCCGGGGAACGCCGCACCGGCTTTCCCCGGGCCCCGGCCCGTTGCCGCCCCGGACGCCCACCCGCGCCCGCACCGCCTCGCCGTGCCCATGCCCCCGCGGTCGCACTCCGAGGCCGGGGCGGGGGCGCCCGACCTAGCCCTCGACGCCGGTGGCGTGGTGCGGGGCGCCGACGGGTTTGGACTCGGGGGAGCCACGCTGGCGGAGGTAGACCGAGAGGATGGCCATGGCGGCCACCGCGAGGAGTTCGGACTGCCAGTTCTGCAGCGTCCGGCTCCAGAAGTCCGCGGAGGCCAGGTAGGCGGCCCAGCTGACCGGTTCGGACAGGTCCCGGAGCTGTTCGGCGTTGTAGGCCGCGGTGCCGGCCACGGACTGCGCCAGCCAGGACAGCACGAACAGCAGCGCCATCACGATGCCGAGCGAGCGCGAGTACAGGGTCTGCCGCCAGCCGCCGACCCCGGCCCACGGCGGGGAGTCCGCCCGCGCGTGCTCACCCATCCGCTGGTCCCGCTCGCTCTCCGGGCCGGCCTTGTCCAGTTCCTTGGACTCGGGGGAGCCGCGCTGGAGCAGGTAGACGGTGCCGAAGATGTAGAGGAAGAACTGCAGGAACTCCGACTGCCAGTTCTCGGTGACGTCGACCGCGAAGTCCGACGACGTGAGGTACTCGCCGAAGGTGACCTGCTGCAACCCTGCCGTGGCGAGCTGCTCGTTGAACTCCGCGCGCCCGGCGACGGCCTGGCAGGCCAGGACGATCAGGAACGCGCCGCCGAAGGCCAGGGTGAGGCTGTTGTCCCGCCAGAATCCCCGCCCGGCGCGGCCCGACGTGCTCGTGGTCATCGTTGGAGCAGTCCGATCGTGGTGAAGTAGGCCAGCCCGACGAGGATGACGGCCAGGACGGTGACGAACAGTCCGCGCATGCTTCAGCCTCCCTTGACCTGGCAGTCGTAGGGCTGGTCGGAGCGGGGGGTGCAGCCGGCGGCGGTGACCTTCCAGCCCTTGTCGAACTGGGACAGGAACAGGGTGTCCCCGACCAGCCGGACCATCGCCTGCCGCCCGTACACCTGCGCCTGCGCCTGCCCGCGCCCGGAGGGCAACTCCTCCTTCGCCAGGGCGCCGGCGCAGTCCTCCTCGCCGGCCACCTCTTCGCGGGTCTGCGGTGCCAGCAGTGTGCAGGCCTGCGCGTACTGGGCGGCGGCCAGGGAGGCCTCGAAGGCCCGTGCCGCGGTGACGGCGTCGTCCTCGCGCGGCCCCGGCGCTCCGCACCCGCTCGCAGCCGTGGCGACCAGTGCCGCGGCCAGCACGCGACCTGCCCCGCGCGCCCGCCGCCATCCCCGTGGGCGACCCGGCTCGACGGTCATTCGGAGGCCGCGCTGGGGACCTTCAGCGGGTCGCGCGGCGCCTGCCCCTTCGCGTCTTCGAGCTGTTCGCCGAGTTCCAGGAGGCGGTTGCGGCCCATGGCCTTGCGGACGTCGGGGAACCAGTCCTTCTCCTCCTCCTCGACGTGGTGGCGCACCTGCTCCATCAGCACGCTCATCTTGGCCTTGAACCGCTCGTCGGACGCGTCCATGGTCTTGAGCTCGGAGAGCATCCACACCACTGCGTGGTGCTCCTCGATGCTCTCGAGGACGTGGTCCTTGGTGTCCGGGGCGGCCTCACGGGCGGCGGGGTAGAAGTACTGCTCCTCGATCCAGGCATGGACCGTGAGCTCCTCGATCACCTCGTCCGCGATCCGGCGCCGCTCGGTGGTGTCCTCGTCGTCGGTCTTCTCGAACGCCTTGAAGAGCTTCTCGACCGTCTTGTGGTCTTCGCGCAGCAGCACGATCGCATCCACAGCTTCTCCTCCAGCCTCGCCGCACGGGACGACCACGGCCGGGTCGACGGTGGTCCCGGTTGACGGCCTTCCCCCTGCAGCGTGTCCGATCCCGCGTCGCAGGACGGAGTCACCCGTCTCGGGTACGGCTGGGCCGGCAAGGCGTCGCCGGCCGAGGACGCCAGGCCCTCACCGGCGCGGGGCAGGGCCGGCCCCGCAGAAGCGCGAAAGGACGCACCCGGGCGGGCGGGCAGCCGGCGGCAGGGGAGTAGGGGCGGGCCTCGCTGACTCGCGGCGACCGCCGGGCTTCCCAGCGGCCCGCCGCGATGGGACCATGTGCCCACCGGCGGCACCCACCATCGTGGAGGAGCGTGCGCGTCCGGAGTCACCGTCCTGGAGTCCCCATGAACCTTCGGCTCCGGCTCACCCGTCGCCTCCGCTTCCTCACCGCCGCCACGGCGGTCACCGGGCTGCTGCTGGTCGGCTGCGACGGTTCCCCAGGGCACCCGACTCCGACGGGCCCGCCGTCCGGCACCCTCAGTGCACCGTCCGGGTCGAACCCGGCCACCCCCACCCCCACCCTGACCCCTGCCTCCACCACCTCGGCACCCGCAGGCGCCGAGCCCGCCCTCGGGCCGGGCCTGCAGCCGCTCTGGCCGTTCACCACCCCCGCGCAGGCCCTGGACTGGCAGCGCTCCCACCGGCAGGGCGGCCACCAACCCTGGCACCTGGACGCGGACCAGACCGCTCTGGCCTTCGTACGGGGCTACCTGGGCTTCGGGGAGATCGACCGGATCTCCTCACGCTCGGTCACCGGCCGCCACGCCCGGATCGGCGTCGGCCCGGGCCACCCCGAGGAGGCGCGACGGGGCACCGCGGCGGTCATCCACCTCGTGCGGTACGGCACCGGCCCGGATGCCCCCTGGGAAGTGGTGGGCACCGACGACACGACGTTCTCCCTGACCCGGCCCGTGTACGGCTCCCCGGCCTCGACCCCGCTCAAGGCGGGCGGACGGATCACCGGCGTCGACGAGAGCATCACGGTGCAGGTGCGCCAGCCGTCGTCGGCACGGCCCCTCGGCGCCACATGCTGCACCTCGGCCGGCGGCTCGCACACGCCCTGGAGCACGACCGTCTCGTACACCCGGCCGACCGATCCGGTCCTTACCGTCGTCGCCTCCACGGGCGGCCACCTGGCCGAGGTCGAACGCTTCACCGTCACGGCCGTACGCACCCGCTGACGCCGTCCACGACCGGCACCACCCCACGAGCGCCCGGCCGCTCGTTCGGCCGGGAGGCCTCGCCGCATCAGGACCGGCCGGCCAGGGACGCGGTACCGGCCGCGCTGCGCACGGCGATCAACAACACCGAGCGGTACGGTCCGGTCGGCGCCCTGCCCGAAGCACAACTTTGCGATCTGCCGCGGTGGTTGCAGCCTCCCCGGGCAGAATGGTCGCCATGGCGGACACAGCAGCGTTGTACGCGCTGATCGGGGCAGCGGGTGGGGCCGTCGTCGGTGCAGCGGGCGCGGTAGTCGGGCCACTCCTGCTGCATCGACGGCAGGCGGCGGAGCGGCGGGAGACGCTGGTCCGGCAAGAGGAGAAGGAGCGCGCGCAGCAGCGTCGCGAAGACGAACTCCTCCATCGTCAACAGCAGTTCGAGTTGCGGGTGGCCGAACTGAACCGGCAGGCAGCCGAGGAGCGGGAGCAAGCCGCGGAGAGACTGGCGCGACAGACGGCCACGACGGAACGACTGAACCGCATGCGCTCGACCACCCGGGCATGGCACCTGCTCCTCCTCGACACCTATGCCGAACTGAGAGACGGCCGGCCCGTCGACCCCGTGACCTATTCCGAGTCGTGGCACGCGGCCAGGGCCGAAGTCAACGAGGCCTTCGACGAAGCGCTCCATGACGGCCTCTGGTTTGCACACGCAGGCTCTGTCCGCACTCTGATGCGCCGCGGCTCGATGCTGCGCGCGCTCGAAGCGAACGGCCACGGGATCGACGCGACCACGCTCGGGCACGCCCTGTCGTCGGCGACCCACACCATGACGAAGTGCGTGGAGGCCGGGATCCCGCTCCCTGAGGACCTGGCCGAACGGGCACGGACCGAGCTGCGGTACCTGAATGCCGCCCGGGAGGCGCTGGGCGCGCACATCGTCGGTCGACTGGCAGCGCTCGGCGTCGACGTACTCGGCCGCACCGCAGCCGACACCGGGGTCGACTGAGTACCCGCTTCCCCCCTCTCCGTGTCAGAACATGGTGTTGTCGTTCTTCGAGGTGGGCGGGATGACCTGGAGGACGTCCCAGTGCTCGACGATCCTGCCCGCGGAGTCGAAGCGGAAGACGTCCATCCCGGCGTACTCCTCCTCCGGCCAGGTCTGGTGGCAGTGCAGGACGACGTGGTCCCCCTCGGCAATGACGCGCTTGAATTCGACCTTCTTGCCGGGGAACTCGGCGGCCATGCGTTCGAAATAGTCGATGAAGGCCTGTTTGCCGTCGGCGACGTGGGGGTTGTGCTGGATGTACGTGTCCCCCGCGTACCGATCGATGGCCTCGGCCGGCCGGCACTCGTTGAACATCAGGTCGTAGAACGCCACGGCGGTGGCCTTGTTCTGCTCCGGGGTACTCATGGTGACCACGGTAGGTCCTGCCGACCGCGGGCACGGCAACGACTCGTTGCGGGCGCGCCCGGTCCGGCTCGGCCCCTTGCCCGGTGCGCGTTCACGGGGCGGATGCCGGCCCTCGGCTCTGACGGGCTCGCGGGAGGCAGCCGGACGGGGGGTACCTGCAGCTTTCCGGGGATGACGCCGATATTCTCGGCAGGGTAGGCGCCGCTCTGCGCGCGCTCTGAGCCAGAGCGCCTGCGCCGTCGGCGGCTGTCCTCCGCGGCACGGCGCGCTCGCGGATCCTTCACGAGCCGGCAGGAACGCCGGCCGCTACCAGCACGACGACAGGACCCACCTTGACCCTGATGCCCGGATCACGCGTGCCGGGACGGACCTGGACGGTCCGCCTCGCCGGCCACTCCGATCACACCGTGTCCGTCACCTGCAGCAACGCCACGTGCCGGATGCCGCCCCGTTCGAAGGACGCCGCGAGCCTGCGACGCTTCGCCGCCGAGCACATCAAGGCCCACGGGCGCCTCGCCGGAGCCCGCCCCAACGCCGCCTGCAGCTGCGGCAGCGCGCAGTGCGCCCTCCACGAATCCCGCGTCCAATGCGCCGGCACCAGCCTGCTGGTCCTCGTCCACAACCCGGCCGTCGGTCAGGTCTGGACCCTGGCCGAGGTCTGCCAGGCCTGCGCCCGGCACGTCCCACACCTCGCGGTCCTGGCCACCGCCAGGCCCGTCCTCCCCACGCCGGCGACCCCTCCCGCGGAGCGCCTGGCGCAGCGGGCCGCGGTGCCCGGCGGATTCTCCTCACCGGAGGCCGCTCCCGAACCCTCACCGGGGCGCCGTCGTCCACACCGGCCCCGCCGGTCTCGGGGCTGAAGCTGGCGCGGTGCACCGCAGGCGGTCTGTCCCGCCGAGTGCTCAGAACGCTGCGACCACCTGCGCGCTCAGCCACGAACGCCGCGGCTTCGGCGCGGCGGGCATGCAGGACGAACGCGCGGGTCGGCGTCGTGCGCCGTACACGTGGCCGGAAGCTCCCACCGCGGTCGTCTTCGCGCACCGCAGGAGAAGCAGGTCGAAGCTGGGCGATGGTTGTCCCTGGATGCCCACCTGGACGTGCGGCGTGGGGAGTTCGTGCCAGAGCTGCGCGCGGCCGTCGACGGGCGGGGTCGGCGGCCGTGACCCACCGACGGCAGCCGGACCGGGGCGCCCGGCCCCCGAGCGGTCCGTCGGGCTGCCCAGGAGGGCGTCCTCGTTCGAGCGGGTCACCGTGTCATCCCACCCAGTCGAAGACCTTCTCGACGTCAGCGTGTCAGGATGCCGGGGGAGGGGGGACACGACCGCCTGCAGACGGACGGAACGGAGCCGGCAATGATCAGCGGTGCGCATGTCATCCTCTACAGCCAGGACGCCGAGGCGGACCGTTCCTTCATCCGTGAGGTCCTCGACTTTCCCGGGGTCGACGCGGGCGGCGGCTGGCTCGTCTTCAAGCTGCCGCCGGCCGAAGTGGCGGTGCACCCGACCGAGGGCCCGCCCCGGCACGAGTTCTACCTGATGTGCGACGACCTTGACTCCCAGCTGGTCGAGTTCCGTGCCAAGGGCGTTGAGATCACCCGCCCGGTCAACGAACAACGCTGGGGCAGACTGACTGCGATCCGTCTCCCCAGCGGCGCCGAACTTCCGCTGTACGAACCCCTGCACCCGGTCGCCCACGAGCTGTGAGCCCGGCGGACTCCACTCAGCTCGTCGCAGAGTGGGATGCCGGGTCGCGCGAGGGGGGACCTCGACGCCGGCCGTGGGGCTGACTCCGTACGGGCCGCCTCCGTACGGGGGCCTCCGCACGGGCCGCCTCCGCACGGGCTGACTCCCGCGGGCGGCGGACGTAGGCCGCGGACCCGTCGACGGTCAAGCCCCGAGATGCAGGGGCATGCCGCGCTCTCCGCGGTGGGGCGTACTGGAACCAGGCGCCGCAGGGCGCCCGAGAGCGAGCCCATGAGCCCGAGACGGACGGGCCGCACGTGAGGAGGCAGCCGTGGCGATGGTGGGACTGTTCTGGATCACCGAGCACTCGGTGTACGTGGGTTCCCCGCCGGATCCGGCGGGGCACTGCGTCCGCATCACCTCGGAAGGAGTGCGGGCGCGGGGCCCCGACGGCATCCGGGCGTGGCCGTGGTCGACCCTGGGCTCGGTGGAGGTCGAGGCCGCGCCCGTGGGCAGCCACGCAAAGGACGCCGGGCGCTTCCTGGCGGTGGTGGCGGAAGCGGTGCTCACGCTCGGGTCCGGTTACGGAGGTGGGGAACCGCCCCAGATGCTGCTCGTCCTGGGGACGCAGGACGGGGCGCAAGAGGAGGTACGGGTGGCAGCGGCGACCAGCGGCTACACCTCCCGGGAGATCGCCCTGTCCCAGAACCTGCTCGCCCGCTTCCGGGAGGGCACCGCAGACCCCCGGACCCTCCTGGGCTGGAGCCGGCAGCACGGCGACGACACCCCGAGACCGCCCGAGCGCGAAGCCCTCCTGCACGGGTGGACGCACGGGTGAGCCCTGGGCGTACGGCTCGGCCCCCCGCGGGCCCGCACGGCCGGTCCCGGACGCGGCGGCCCCGCTCCCGATGCGGCCGGTCCGACGGGACGCTCCTCTACGGTCCGCCGCCGAAGAAGCCGGACCGCAGATCCCCGATCACGCTGTCGATCGCATGGCCGCTCACGATGAACGGTCCACTCCACGGCGCGCTGAGCGCGAAGAGCAACGCCAGGCTCAGCCCGACCACACTCGCCACGCCCACGACGAGCAGCGACGTTCGCAGGCTGCTGCGGAAGACGAGTGCGCCGGCATTCACGATCAACGCCAGTCCGCTGGCCACGAGCGTGACGACGTACAGCGTGGGAACTTCACGCGAGGCGGCCGCGATGCGGGCGCGACGACCACTGGTGACGCCGTCCAGGGAAACCAGCAGCTCCGTGCTCGCCGGAGACCCCAGCTCGGGCCGGGCCGCCTCGGCGCGCACGCTCCGCTCCATCCGTGCGATCGCGCGAGCGGTCGCACGGTCGTCGACGGACGCCGCCGGCGCCCCCTCCCATTCCCTGGCCCGCGTGGTCCGCAGGTAGTCCTGCAGCGCCGTATGAATCGGCTCGGACCGGACGCGCGGACTCGTCGCCGCCCACGCCAGACGGGAGGCCGCGGCCGCCTCGTCACTCACCAACCCCTCCGCCGCGCGCAGGTAGCCGGCCTCGCTGGCCAGGGAGAGCGCCGCGAAGATCGCGAAGGCAGCCCCGAGCGTGGGCATCAGGGGCATGGCGATCTGCGGCACACGGTCCTGCTCCCCGGCCGGTACGAGCGCCCGGACGCCGATCCGCGCCACGGCCGCGACCAGTAAGGCAACGGAGAGCCAGCCCACAACCAGCACCACCGCCGGCAGCGAGGTCAACCAGTCCACCACATCACCCACAGTGTTCCCGGAGCGTCACGCAGCCGCGACACGTGCGCCCCCCCAGCCGTCTCGGAGCTCCTCGTCGATCACCCGGAGCGACCCATGGTCACAGACCGAAGACCTCCCGTTCCGGCGACGCCCGGCACACCCCCCGCTTCGTGGGCCGAACGGCCGAACACGTCCGCGGGCCCGGAGGGGTGTCCCGGCGGGGAGTGGATGCGCGGCCGACAGTGCAGAGGCGGACCGTGAGGCCCTCGGCGCGGACACCTCAACCCGTCCGCGCCCCCTGGCGCGGACGCGGGTCGGGGCGGCGGCGCCGCAGCAGGACGGTGAACGGAGTCGCCACCAGGGCCGCGGTACCCACCCCGCCGGCCGTGAAGACGGTCGGGTTGACCCAGCCCGGCACTTGCTCGTCCCCGTTCCTGCCGTCCGGAGTGTCGGAGCAGACGACGGACACGGGGAACACCGACCTCGTCACCAGGTGCCGTTCAGGGGTTTCCCGGTCAGGGGCCAGCCCGTTGCACTGGGCATAGGGGTCGGGGACGCTGAAGCCGGTCATGTGCCCCCAGCCGAAGGCGAGGGCCGCGATCCCGAGTCCGGCCAGCGCCAGTTGGAAGCAGGCGACCGCTCTCATGAGAGGGCGTAGCGAGCGGTGGCGCACCGAGACGCCCACGCGGACGAACACCGCACCAGCCATGGCGACGGTGAGGACGGGGAGCCCGATCACCAGCAAAACGATCATGTAATCTCCGACGCGGGCGCGCGGCCGGCGGTTGCGCGGGGCGGACAAGTACGGCCGGGCGGCACCAAGGTGGAGTCCACGAGTCCACGAGTCCACGAGTTCACGAGTTCACCCCGCGCCGCAGCCTCCTCCACCGGTTCTGTCGGCCGCCCGCCTGGTCGGCCGGAGCGAACCCTGTAGGGGGCACCCCACCCTGCTACCACCCTGCTACCTTCCAAGGATGAGCAGCACGACGCAGCAGACCCGACTCCGTCCGGAGCCCGACGTCCTGGCCGCCGGGAAGGACGACGCCGCCGCGCGCGGCCCGGACTTCGACCAGTACGTGCAGCGCCTGATCACCGAGGGCACCCCCGGCGCCCGCGCGGCCGGCATGGCAGCCGCCCAACGCCTCCTCGACGCCCACGGCGCCTACCTGGAGCACCTCGAAGCCCGGCTCGACGCCCGGCACACCCCCGCTCCGCGTACCGGCCGGGGCGCTGCCGCGTGAGTATGTCCCTGCATGTCGACCTGACCTGGATCCTGGAAGTCGCCGAACGCGCCGGCCACCGGGACCCGGCACCCGAAGACCTCGGCGTGCCCCTGGCCGCGGTCGCCCGCCACCGGGCCGAACTCCTCGAGCACCCCGTCTACGACGCCCCCCACGTCCGCGCCGCCGCCCTCGTCCACACCCTCGGCCGCCTGCGCTGGCTGGAACGCTCCAACCTCGCCGTCGCCTGTGCCACCGCCGCGATGTACCTCACCGCCAGCGGCGTCCCCGTCGCCCCCACCCGCGACCAGCTCACCGCCCTCGCCCAGGAGCTGTACGACCCCCGCACGACGGTCGGCCGGATCGCTGAGCTCCTGCAGTCCTGGACGCACTGAACCGGCAGGAAGGGCAGGTGCAGTCGGCCGCGGTGGCGCGGCGGCAGGGCGCCCGGGACGCGCCCGGGCGGGTTGCTGCCGCGGCCGGCGGGCGTCGGGCGTGGGATGCCACCCCCGTACGTGCCTGCCGGGGGTGTCACTCCGCACCCCGGGCCGGCGCGCCGGCCGGTTCCGGGGTCGGCTCGGTGAGTTCGGGTTCCAGCCCCTCCGTGAGCGGCGTGCGGTGGCGGCCCGCGTCGGCCCGCCACGCCTCGAACGCCCGGGCGGTAAGGGCGGTGACGGTCAGGCCGAGGAGCCAGCCGCCCAGGACGTCGCTGAACCAGTGCACGCCGAGCGCCACCCTGGTGAAGCCGACGCCCAGCACCGATACGGCGGCCGCGCCCCAGCACGCCGGCCGCCACCCCCGCGGGACCAGCGGGAGCAGCACCAGCAGGAGGACGGCGAAGGACGTGGTCGCCGTCATGGCGTGACCCGAGGGGAAGGAGTAGCCGGGGGCCTGGGCGACGGCGTCCTGCAGCGCGGGCCGGGCGCGCTCCACCACGGCCTTGACCAGCATGCCGGTGAGCCCGCCCACCCCCGCGGTCACGGCGGCCCAGGCTGCCAGCCGCCACGCCCTGCGGTGCAGCAGCCACAGCGTCAGGACCGCGACGACCGTCCGCAGGGTGAACGGGTCCCACACCACGTCGGACAGGAAGCGCAGGGTCCCGGTCCACGCCGGGTGGTGGAGGGCGACCGCGTGCAGCCGGTGCGCCGCTCCCGCGTCCACACGCAGCAGCGGTCTCCAGTGGCCCTCGACGAGGAGCAGCAGCAGCACGAAGGGGACCGCGGTCACGGCGGCGGCAACCGCCGCCGCGAGCAGCCGCGCGCCGAAGCGGAGGTCCGCCCGTCCGAGGCGTCGTTCGCGCAGGCGCCGTACGGTGTCGCGAGTCGGCATTCACACTCCCGGATCGTCTTGGACGGGACCCGGGCGCCGGCCGCGTACGGCTTCCAGCTGCGCGGCGAAGGACAGCCCGAGGAAGAGGGCGATCGACGTCAGGTAGGCCCACAGCAGCAGGGACATGAATGCGCTCAGGGGACCGTAGACGGCGTCGAACGAGCCGCTCGCGTCGAGGTAGAGGCTCAGCAGCCACGTCAGGGTCGTCCACAGCACCAGGTACACGGCCGCGCCGAAGGCCAGCCAGGTGTATCCGGGTTGTCGGCGGCGGGGCGAGCGGCGGAAGACGGCGCTGGCGGCGATGAGGGCGAGCAGTAGGCCGCACGGCCAGCGCAGCAGGTTCCACGCCTGCCGGGTGGCCCCGTCCAGGTGGTAGACGGTCACCGCTGCCGAGGCGAGGGCGTCACCGGCGACCACGGCGACGAAGCCGAGACCGAGCGGCAGCCCGGCGCACACCGCCATGATCAGGCCGCGCAGGTACTTGAGGTGGAAGGGACGGTCCCGTTCGTTGCCGTAGATGCGGTTGGCGCCGCGTTCGATCTGGCACATGGCGGTGGTGACGTTGACCAGGGAGAACGCCGCCCCCAGCCAGAGGGCTGCCGCCGCACCGACCCCGGCGGTGTGGCGACTGCGCTCCAGCGCGTCGTCGACGACGCGGGCGCTGGGACCCTCGGCGATCCGGTGGATCGTCAGTTCGGCCATCCGTCCCGCCCCTTCGGTGTGCAGGGTGCCCGACAGTCCCACGAAGGCGATGAGCAGGGGCACCACGGCAAGGACGGTCTGCAGGGCCAGGGCGCGGGAGTGGCTGAAGCCGTCGGCGTAGCGGAAGCGGACGAAGGAGTCGCGCAGCAGGGGCCAGCCGCCGTAGCGGCGCAGGGTGGCCCACGCCTCGTCGGCGGACAGTTCGTCCCCGCTCATGGCCCGGGTCTCGGGGACCTTGGCGGCCGTGCCCATCAGCCCTCCCGCGCGGACGAGGGTGCGGTCACGGGCAGCAGGACGCCCAGCGCGCCCGGCCGGACCTCGACCTCCAGACGCCGGCCGGGGCCCACCGGGTCCCCGTCCAGCTCCCGGGGCCGGGGGGTCTCGAACGTGAACTCGGCCCGCCGGAAGGCGAAGAACTCGACCGGGCCGCCACGGCGGTCCGCCCCGGGCCCGCGGCGTCGGCCGCGCAGCAGCGCCCGGACGGCCCCGAACCAGCCGCGCGGCCCCTTCGGGTGCAGGACCATCAGGTCGAGGCGCCCGTCGTCGGGGCGTGCGTCCGGCAGGAGGCGCAGCCCGCCCTGGACGGTGCCGACGTTCCCGCAGAGCACCATGCGCGCGCGACGGTGCAGCACCGGACCGCCGTCCAGGCGGATGCTCACCCGTACGGGCGGTGTGCGCAGGACGCGCAGGGCGGCCAGGACGTAGACCGGCCAGCCGAGGAGGGACTTGGCGCGGCCGCTCTCGTTGGCGCGCTGGACCATGGCGGCGTCGAGGCCGGCGCCGGCCATGGCGGCGAAGAGTGCGGCGGGGCGACCGTCGCCCTCGACGCGTCCGAGGTCGATGGGGTGCACCGTGCCGTGCAGGGCGGCGTCGAGGGCGTCGGTCGGGGCCGGCGGCAGGCCGAGGTTGCGGGCCAGGAGGTTCCCGGTGCCGCAGGGCACCACCGCGAGCGGCACCCCGGTGCCGGCCAGTGCGTCGGCGGCGGCACGTACCGTGCCGTCGCCCCCGCAGACCACCACCAGCGACGCGCCGGTCCGCACCGCTTCCGCCGCCTGGCCGCCGCCGGGGTCCTCGGCGGTGGTCGCGACGTACGACGGGGCGGGGCAGCCGTGTCGGGCCAGCACGCGACCGAGGGCGTGCAGGACGGGTGCGGCCACGAGGGTGGGGTTGAAGACCACGACCGTGCGGCCGGAGCGCCCCGGAACCGGATGCGGTGCGGGTGCGGGAGGTGTGTCAGGGGCGGGCGGGCCGGCCGCCCGGGCCGTCCCGTGTCCCTCGGCGAGAACGGCGTGCCTGGCGACCACCAGCGACAGGCAGCCGTTGACGAGGCCGCCCACGATGTCGGTGGGGTGGTGCATGCCCCGGTAGATCCGGGCGACGCCCACCAGGAGCGGGATCACCAGCAGCAGGGCCGCCGCCGCCCGGCGCCAGGGCCC
Source organism: Streptomyces sp. NRRL S-87 (assembly GCF_000719335.1). GTDB lineage: Bacteria > Actinomycetota > Actinomycetes > Streptomycetales > Streptomycetaceae > Streptomyces. The sequence goes on along the minus strand of NZ_JOGB01000010.1, from coordinate 102,453 downwards.
GCGGAGCCGGGTCAGGGCCAGTACCGCCAGGCCCCCGTAGAGGGCGGTGGCCGCGCCCGTGTGGCCGGAGGTGTAACTGGAGGTGGGCAGGGAGCCGTCGAGGCGGTCCACATCCGGTCGGTGCCGCTCGACCGCCGCCGTGACGACCAGGAAGACCAGTGACTGGAGCGACACCGCGAGGGCGAGGAACACCGCCTGCCGCCACAGGGGAAGCCGGGGCACGACGACCAGCCCCAGGCAGCACGCGAGGCAGGCGGTGACCACGGTCAGGGTGTCGCCCGCCCCCGACGCGACGGAGGACAGCGCGGTCAGGACGGGCGTGCGCATCCGCGCCACGGCGGTGACGACGTCGTCCTCGGCCGTCATCGGCCACAGGTGGCGGGCGGGGCCGGTGACCAGGAGACCGGCGCCCACCAGCAGAGCCGCCTGACAGGCGGTCAGGACCCCGATCCACCCGACGGTGCGGCCCACCCCGCGCGGCGGCGCGGCGCGGCCGGCCGGGGCGGCCGAGCGGGCCCGTGGAGCCTGCGTCACTCGCCCGTTTCCACCGCCCCACCCGGCTTCCGGACCTCGCGCCCGGTGCGGAACCCGTCCGCCTCGGGGGCCGCGCCCGGCTCGCCCCTCCGGCGGGCCCGCAGGTCTTCCCGGCACAACGGTCGGCATCGGTCCTCCCCGTGTCCGTCGCCTCGCGGCCGCGTTCGGCCGGAGGTCGCCTTCCCGACTCACCCCGTATGCCCACTGGACCGGGATGCAGACGGGCGACGGCTGTCCCGCGTCGAATTCCGCGCATCACGCTGCGGGCAGGTCAGGACGGCGCTGGTGGCGGGCCGGTGCTCCCGGACGACACCTCTCCCCGCGCGCGAGCCGAGGGGAAACCGGGGCCGCGGGCGGCGCCCCGCGGGCCGGAGACGGCAGGCTGCGCAACCGCGGCTCCGGCGCCGGCCCGCGGGGAGTCAACGCCGGCAGGAGGGCCGGACGCGCAGCAGTTCGGTCCGCAGCACGGGTGCGCCGTCGACAGGTGCCGGGTTCTCCGCGGTCGGCTCGATTCCTCCGGCGGCGGTCTTGTCGAGTGTGGCCAGGCCGTCGGGGCCGACCGTGCCGAACACCGTGTAGTTCGGTCGAAGAGCGGAGTCGCCGTAGACGACGAAGAACTGCGAGCCGTTCGTGTCCGGACCGGCGTTGGCCATCGCCAGCAGGCCGCGCCCGTACAGGCGGCGCGCGCCGGTCGGATCGGTCGGTGCGGGCGGCAGATCCACCGGCAGCTCGTCCTTGTACTTGTATCCCGGCCCGCCCTCACCGGTACCGGTCGGGTCGCCGCACTGCAGGACCTTCAGCGTCGGATACGCCGTCAGACGGTGGCACACCGTTCGGTCGTAGAACCCGTGCCGTGCCAGGTGCAGGAAACTCTGGACCGTGCACGGCGCCTTGGCCCGGTCCAGACGCAGCGGGAGCGGGCCCTGGCTGGTCGGAACAGCCATGTCGACCGTGCCGCGGCTGGGGGTGCGCCGCGGGTCGGGCGGCAGGGGAACGGAGCGCGCGGGCGGCTCGTCCGGGGTCTGTGTGTACTGGCAAGGGCCGTGGGTGGTGCGCGGCGGAGCGCCGTCGGAAGCGGTGGCGGCACTTCCCCCGGACACGACTAACGTCACGGCCGCGAATGCGCTGATCAGTACTCGGTTCATCCTGCGCGCCCTCCTGATGATCGACAGTTGTCGGAGCGGTCGCAGTTTAGGGCGTGGTGTGTCCGGCGGGAATGGTGACTGACAGGAGGCCGGCGCGGCCGCCCGACCGTGACCAGCGGTCGTCACAGCGGCCGGGCCGCGGACCGGATGTCCGAGGGCGGCGCGGCTACCACTCGGGGTGCCGGCGAGGCCCTCCAGGGCGAACTGCGTACGCCTTGGAGGGCCGGTCGGCCTGCGTCCTGCTCACACCGGGGGCTGAGCGCCCGGTGTGGGCGCGGGGATGGGAGGCCTGGCCCCCCCCGCTGCAGGAAGAGAAGCGGGTGTCGGCTCAGCCGTCGCTCCCGGCAGCGGCCTGGGCCACCCGGCCGCGGACCGCGTACCAGCCCGCGACCAGCACCGCGGCAATCAGCGGCACGCACAGCACGGTGGTGCGTGCCGCTCCTCCGTCGGCGTACATGAGGACCAGGACGGAGACGAGGAAGGCCAGCGTCACCAGTTCGGTCCACGGGGAGCCCGGCAGGCGGTAGGAGGGGCGGACCAGCTCGCCGCTGCGGGTCTTTCGCCAGAAGAGCAGGTGGCAGACCATGATCATGCCCCAGGTGGCGAGGATGCCGATCGCGGCGAGGTTGAGCACGATTTCGAAGGCGTCGGCGGGAACCACGAAGTTGAGCCCGACGCCGAGAACGCACATGCCGCTGGTGAGGAGGATGCCGCCGTAGGGGACCTGGGTGCGGCTGAGCCGGGCGGTGAAGCGCGGGGCGGAGCCGTTGACGGCCATCGAGCGCAGGATGCGGCCGGTGGAGTAGAGGCCGGAGTTGAGCGAGGACATCGCCGCTGTGAGTACGACCAGGTTCATGACATCGCCGGCCGCCGGGACGCCGATGTGGGAGAGCACGGTCACGAACGGGCTCTGACCGGCGCTGTAGCTGCTCCACGGCATGAGCATCGACAGCAGGACGACCGAGCCGACGTAGAAGAGGCCCACGCGCCACATGATCGAGTTGATCGCCTTCGGCATGATCTCCTCGGGGTTCTCCGTCTCGCCGGCCGTGACGCCGACCAGTTCGACGGAGGCGTAGGCGAAGACGACGCCCTGGATGATCAGCAGCATGGGAAGCAGGCCGTTGGGGAAGATCCCGCCGTTGCCCGTGATCAGGGCGGGGCCGGGGACGGTGCCGTCGACGGGGTGCCGGGTGGCGAGGAGGAAGATCGCGATCCCCATGAAGACGACCAGGGCGCCGACCTTGACGATGGCGAACCAGAACTCCAGTTCGCCGAAGATCCGCACCGAGATGAGGTTCACGGTGAGGACCACGGCCAGGGCTATGAGGGCGATCACCCACTGGGGGACCTCGGAGAACAGGTGCCAGTAGTGGGTGTACGTGGCGACCGCGGTGATGTCGGCGATGCCCGTGGTGGCCCAGTTGAGGAAGTACATCCAGCCCGCGGTGTAGGCGCCCTTCTCCCCGAGGAACTCCCGGGCGTAGGAGACGAAGGCGCCGGAGGACGGCCGGTACAGGACCAGTTCGCCGAGCGCGCGCACCACGAGGAACGCGAAGATCCCGCAGACGGCGTAGGCGACGAACAGTGAGGGGCCGGCGTCGGCGAGGCGGCCGCCCGCGCCGAGGAAGAGCCCCGTACCGATCGCGCCGCCGATGGCGATCATGTTGACGTGCCGGGGCTTCAAGGACTTGCTGTAGCCGGTGTCGCCGGCGTCGACGTGACGGGTCGTGGGGCGCTTCTCGTCTTTGAGGAACTGCTCGCTCACGCCTCGGGTCTGCCTTCCGTAGGGGCGGTCGCGCGCTGGGGGCGCACGATGTCGGTGAGGGTCGTCTCGACCCGTAGCAGGTGGTGGGACATGGCCTCCACCGCGTCGTGCTCGCTGCCGTCGGCCAGCGCTTCGAGGATGGCCCGGTGCTCGCAGTTGGACTGCTCGCGCCGGCCGCCCAGTTCGTTGAGGAAGGTCGACTGACGCGCCAGTGCGTCGCGGATCTCCTCGATGACGCGGCGGAAGACGGGATTGCGGGAGGCCTCGGCCACCGCCAGGTGGAAGACGGTGTCCATGGCCACCCAGGCGGTGGTGTCGTTCTCCTGCTCCATCCGGTCCAGCAGATGGTTCAGATGGTCCAGGTCCTCGGGGGTGCGGCGCAGTGCGGCGTACCCGGCGACCGGGATCTCGACGTGCCGGCGCACTTCCAGCAGGTCGCTGGCGGCGTAGTCGCCGAAGGTGGGGTCCTCGACCGTGTTCGCCAGGACGAACGTGCCCTTGCCGCTCCTGGAGACGGTCAACCCCATGGCCTGCAGGGCCCGCAGTGCCTCCCGTAGGACGGGCCGACTGACCTCGAGGGTGCGGCACAACTCGGCTTCGGAGGGGAGCTTGTCGCCTACGGCGTACTCACCGCGTTCGATGGCGCTGCGCAGGTGGCCGAAGACCGCTTCCATGGCGCTCACGCGTCGCGGAAGGGGGCCACCTGTCTGGCTGTCTGACAGGTTCACGCTGTGATCTTGCTGGGTGCACCCCGGGGTGTCAAGACCAGCCCGCCGGCCCGCTCGACCACCTCCGCTTCTGCCTCCGGCACGCCCCGAGAGGGGAGCGCGGCGCGGCCGCCGGCTGCGCGGAAGCGGTCCAGGAGGCCACGGGCGGCACCGCGGCGGGCAGGTCCCACCGCCGTCCCGGCGGGGTGGCGAAGCAGGGGAGTCCGGCCAAGGGCGGCTGGGGCATGGCGTACCACTTCCTCTCGGGCAGGGGGTACCTCGGTCGCCGGAGCCGGATCGTCCCCGCGGTGGCCGGTTGCGGCGCGGGTGGAGCGGTACTGGCAGGCACAGGTCACCGTGACGGCGGATGAGGACCGCGGCCCACGGGGGCGCTTGCGTTTTCTCGCCGCGAGCAAGAATCCTGCTGGCGTTCATCTTCAATCACAAGAAAACACATCTTCGCGACAGATAAGTGAGCCTTAACGCCCGTGCATGGACTCGACCCCCGCCTGCTCGCCACCCTCGAAGCCGTCGTACGGCACGGCTCCTTCAGCGCCGCCGCACGCGAACTCGGCTACAGCGCGCCCGCCGTCTCGCAGCAGATCGCCGAACTCGAACGCCGCGCCGGCCTCAGGGTCCTGGAGCGCCGCCCCGTACGCGCCACACCCGCCGGCGAGGTCCTCCTCGACGCGGAACAGGGCGTCCGCAGTGCGCTGGCGGCGGCCTCGGCCGAACTCGGCGCCATGCGCGCCGGTACGGCCGGACGGATCCGGCTGGCAGCCTTCGCCTCGGCCGCCACCGGCATCGTTCCCCAGGCCCTGGCCCGACTCCACGCGGCCTACCCGCACGTCCAGGTCAGCCTCAGCCAGCTGGAGCCCGAAGCCGGCTACCACCGGCTCAAGCGGGGGGACATGGACCTGGCCCTGAGCTACGACTACGACTTCATCCCCGTCCCCCCGCCCAGAACGCTGCGCCGCACGCTGGTGGCGCGGGACCCGGTCGTGGCCGTGGTCCCGGCACACCACCCCCTGGCCGACAGGGAGGTCATCGACCTGGCCAGCCTCGCGTCCGAGACGTGGATCGCGGCTCCCGAGGCCGCGCTGCGCCTGGAACTGCTCTCCCAGATGGCCAAGACGCCCGGCTTCCAGGCCCGCCTGCAATACGAGGGGGACGACTTCAACACCGTGCTCGGGTTCGTGGCCGCCGGCCTGTGCGTGGCCGTCATGCCGAGGCTCGCCCTGCCCCGCGCCAACACCCAGGTCGTGGCCCGCCCCCTGGCCGAGCCGCAGCTGACGCGCTTCATCTACGCCGTCCGCATCGACACCCGGCACACCCCGCGCGCCGTCCTGGACCTGGAACAGATGCTCGCCGCGCAAGCGCTGGCCGCGCTCTCGTAGGACACGGGCCGCGCCGCCGGTGGTCGGGCGACGTGAACGGGCCAGGGAGGTCACGTGAAAAGTGGCCAACTTCGCGGCCGCCGCACGCGCGTAGACCTCCCCGTCCTCCTGACTTCCCACCGTGTCCGACTACCGGACACGGTGGCTGAAAGTTAAACTATTGCGGGACGGGCGCACTACGTTTGCCGCGGTTGACGTTCCACGGAGAGGAAACCCCTCATGACCGCAGCCGACAGCGCGCCCAGAACGGCCCACGTCCTCACCGGCTACCGCCCCGAGGACGGGTTCATGGCCGCAGAGCTCGACCCGCCCCCGGCCGAGTACGTATGGCACGACGAGCACGCCGAGCAGCAGGACCGGCGCTACGGCCCGGGAACCAGCTACCACCAGTGGCTGGCCGTGGACGCACGTGACGGCGCCGTCTGGTTCGGCGACACCGACTGGCGGGCCCCGAAGGAATCCCTCGGCAACCGCCTCCCCGGCCTCCCCCGCAAAGCACTCGGCGACGGGACCGTCCCCGATCCCGGAATCATGGTGCAGCTGCTCGGCCACCTCACCCACGACGAACAGCACGGCTGCGCCTGGCACTTCTTCAGCGCTGACGAACTCCACGCGCTCGCGCAGCGCCTCCTGCCCGCCGTGCAGCGGCTGGTGGACTCGATCCACCGGATCGGGCCCGCGGGCGAGCTGGAATGGTCGGCCGAGGCCGCCACCGCGTGGGACGACATCGAGCAGGCCGCAACCCCCGCCTTCGACCCCTCGGGGAAGCTCCTCTGGCCCAGGCCCCGCACGACGCCCGTCCCGGGATGGCGCGTCGAGGTCGGCGCCTTCCTCGACGCCAACCCCGAGCTCTGCGAGCCGTCCTGGGGCCTCGCCACGGACGCGGAACTCGACGCCTATGCCGACTACAGTCCCCATGACGGCTACGGCGGCGTACCGGGACGGGTGTGCCGCGCCGCAGACCAGCAGATAGAGGAAGGATTCGCCTTCTACGGCCACCGTGCCGCCCTGTACGCCTACCGCGCACGGGCCTGCGGCGACCGAACCCCCACCGACGCCCGCGCCTGGCTGGAGACGACGGAGGCCGGACGCGCCACCTGGGAGGCGGCCAAGCCCCTCGGGGCCACCCTCGCCGACGTCCCCGACCGCGTGCTGGCGTCCCTGGCCGAAGGGTTCCAGAACGCCGCGCACGAACACGGCCTGGCCCTGACGGGCCTGACCGCCCATCTACGGCGCCTGCGCGACGAGGAACGCTCCGCCGTCGACCGGCAACTCGTGTGCGAGGCCGCGGAGGTCGAACGCCTGGAAAGCATGCTCAAGGACTTCCGCGCCGCCCGCAACCGCACCGTGACGCGCATCCTGGCCTGGTCCGACGGACGCGGGGACGCGGAGATCGCACGCCTCGCCTCCATGCCCGACGCGTACGTCCGCGACTGGAGGGCCCGCCTGACCGACGAGGACACCACCACGCCCGGACCGTGAGCCCGCCCGGTCCGCCGGCAATTGGCCCGGGGGAACGCGTCAGCGACGCGCCCGCCCGGCACCCCCGCTCCCTCGGGTCGAGCCGCACACGGGGTCGCCCGACCGGCTCCGCAGGTAGGCCCGAGTCGCTCAACACCCTTGCGCGGAATGTCGATCAGCCGTCTTGGAGGCGCTGCTCTCCCTGAGAGGCGGGAACCCTCAAGCCGGACGGCGGCGGCACTTCTCACGGCTCGTAGCAGGGTGAATTCGACCGGTAGTGTTTAGGTGAATCCTTGACTGAATTCCCGTCAGTAAGCTTGGGTTATTTGTCTTGATCTTGTAACAGCATCACCGAAAAGGTATGGACCTTGGCATGACGACGGTTGCAACCTCCTTAATTTTAAAGGGAATTGACGTGTCATCAGATCAGATGTGCACGTGACATTCTGATATCTCGAGGCCTGTTCCGGTTTGCCGGAATTCTCCGCACGATCCGTCTGGCAGGCTTCCGGGCACCCACTCCTTCGACCAAAGGAATTGAGGTGCGCATGAAGATTCATCGTCGAGAGAAACCTGCCAGGGCCTCGGCGGCGATGGCGGGGGATATCGCCTACACCGGCCTCGGGGGGCCCGCCCATGACACGGTGCGGCTCGGTCCACGACGGCTTCTAGGTCGCGCCGGGGGACGACGGCTAGCGCAAGCGACCGTATGGCACCCGGCACCCACTACACCCTCGGCAGCGGCAGCGGCAGCGGCAGCACAGGCATGGCCGCCGAGCTGCGGGCCAGCCGCAGCGCCGATGGGACGCGCCGTGAGCAACCGTCCGTACCGCGACGAGTGGCTGCCCGACCTCCAGAGCGCGGATGACCGCGCCGCCCGGGTCTGGACGGTCCCCGAGGCCGGCTGACCGTCCTCCAGTCGGCATCCCCACCGGCCGGTCGTCCAGCGGCGGACGGCCGCCCGTGCCTGGCCCGCCGGGGCACCCGCATCCCAGTCCATCAGCCATCGCGCGGGCATGCCGAGAACGAGGCCGTCGTATCGGCGTCGTCGAGTCTGCCGGGGCCCGATGACAGCCCATCACCCCTCGACATGACCGAACCAGAGGTCGCAGTCGCACCCCTCGCCAGCTGCGCCGCAGCCCGGACGGCCGGGTTGCGGGCAGGCAACTTCCCCGAAGCTCTCAGATCAAGGAGCATGATGCACAAACGTCGCACGTCCCCCCGCAAGAAAGCATTGATAGCCGGGATCACCACCGCCCTCTCCGGCGGTCTGCTGTTCGGCTTCGGCGCCCTCGCCCAGGCCGATGCGGTCAGTGGCACGGTCACCGGCGGGCAGGGCCACTACCAGACGGTCAACCACCGTGCCAAGCCGTCCCTCTCGGCCCAGGTCAACGGCTCCTCGAAGGTCGGCGACACGATCCGGATGTCCTGCCGGACCACCGGCGACACCGTGGAGAACAACCCGCGGTGGATCTACACCGGCTCGTACTACATCGCGGACGCGTTCATCCAGGAGAACACCACCTCCCTGCCCGTCTGCGGCTCGAACCCGAACCCGAAACCCACCCGGACGACTCCGACGACCGCGAAGTCGCTCCGGATCGACATGCAGAAGCAGGTCAGGACCCAGTGGTGCTGGGACGCCTCTGGCGTGACCATCGCCAAGTACTGGGGTCGCAACGTCACCCAGGAGCAGTTCTGCCAGCTCGCTGCCCAGGGCACGTGGGTGAACTGCAACAACCAGCCCGCGACGCTGGAGGACATGGCCAACGGCCTGGCCAGGCTGGGAATGAGCAACAGCGGCCGCAGCCTCTACCGCAACGCCTCGTTCAGCGAGTCCGCTGCCGAGATCGCCGCGGGCCGGCCGTTCGCCGTCCGATTCGGCTGGCGCAGCGGCGGCGGCCACATGAACGTCATCTACGGCTACGACCGCACCAGCAACATGATCGCGGTCGGCGACCCGTGGCAGACCACCCAGACCTACACCTGGTGGAACTACAACACGTACGTGAACAACAACCAGTTCCAGTGGACCCACTCGCGCATCGGCATCCAGGGCTGAGGAGAAGACCGACCATGCAGACCACTCAGACCCTGCGACGCGCCAGGCGCGCCGCCGTACGGGCCGCCGTCCTCACCACGGCCACCCTCGCCGCCGCCCTGTGCGGCAGTGTCTCCGCACACGGCGCGGAGGGCGACGGCATCGCGGGCTACCCGTCCGCCCAGCAGACCCTCCGCGACGACCAGCTCCGCGACACCGTCTCCCGCTTCCTGGTCTCGGCCCGACAGGCCGGCACCGCCTCCGCCGCGGACGGCGGCTCGGTCGGCAGCCCGGCCAACGCACCCGCCGCGGTCGGCGCGCCGCCGAGGTTCGACCTCAAGGACCCGGTGCCGATGTTCGAGATCAGCCCCGAGTTCGTGGCCGGCAAGACCCGGGCGACCCCGCAGACCGCACTGCGGCTCTCCTACCTGGCCTCCCGGGTGACCACCTCCGACGGCAGGAACGCCGCCGTACTGCTCGCTCCCAAGGGGGACACCGCCACGAGGGGAAGCGGCCCGCAGAACGTCGGCGCCGAGGGCTGGGAACTGGCCGGCATCCGGGACGGGGACAACGATGTCAGCCTTGCCGAACGCGGCACCCCGCAGAGCCGTGCCTTCACCGAGCCGCAGATCCACGCCTGGTACCGCCTCACCGACGGTGGCATGGTCGAGCCGCTCAACAAGGAGGCGACCACCGGCCTCCGCGGAAAGCGCTCCATGACCCTCGCCGCCTACCAGAAGCTGGTCCACGCCCGGTACGGCGACAAGCTGCCCGGCTCGGAGTACGACCGCAAGGGCCTGGCGGGCGGGTACGCCGGCCTGGCCGAGGGCCGGCCGGCACGGACAGCCGCCGCCGCCCCTGCGATACCCGCGCCCGAGACGTCCTGGCAGCCCGTAGCCGTCACCGGGGCCGCGGTCCTCGCCACCGCTGGCGGCGCCGTGGCGTACGTGCACCGCCGGAGGACGGCCGGCGCCCGCTGACCTGCCCCTTCGGGACGGCCGGGTCCCTCCCGTGTACAGCCTGAGGGCTCGCTCCGCGCATGCCCACGAGCGCGGGAAGGGGATCCGGCCGTGCGGGCGACCACTACGTATCCCCCCGAGCCGACTGCGAGGGTCCCCACGGAGAACCTGCTCGGCTACGGGATCCGGTGAATCGAAGTATTGGGTTGTGATGACAATGCGGCCAATCTGGTCATGTATATGCTCAGCAGCGTCGGCGCTCTGTCGTGACGCACGATGCGAGAAGAGGTCAGGAGCGCGTTTGCGCTCGGTGGGGATCTACACGGCCGTCCTCTCCGTGGCGGCCGGGTCGCTCGTCGGGGCGGGGGTGGTGACGGCGCCGCGGGCGGCCGCGTTGACCGCCCCGGTCGCCATCACGGCGGACGCGCTGCCCACATGGCAGACCAACGGCATCGTGTGGGCCATGGCCCACACGAACGGGGTCGTCTTCGCCGGTGGCACCTTCTCCGCGGTCAGACCGCCAGGTGCACCGGCCGGCAGCAAGGAACGGCCCGCAGTGAACCTCGTGGCACTGAACGCGGCCACGGGCGCGCCAACGTCATGCGCACTGTCGTTCACGGTGAACAGCGGAACGGCGACGGTACGGGCGCTGACGGTGTCGCCGAACCACAAGACCCTCTACGCAGGCGGCCGCTTCGGAGCCGTCAACGGCGTCAAGGTCAGCAACCTGGCGGCCATCGACATCGCCACCTGCACCCCCAAGCCAGGCTTCAGACCGTCGGTGAACGCCACCGTGCGGGCCCTGGCCGCCACCGCCGACAGCGTCTACCTCGGCGGCGACTTCACCAACGTCGCCAACCGGCCCCGCCGCTCCTTCGCATCCGTCACCACCTCGGGTGCGCTGCGCCCCTGGACGGCGGACGCCGACGAACCCGGCCGCGCCGTCGACGTCACCCCGAACGGCCACAACGTCATCCTCGGCGGCGACTTCTTCCACCTCAACGGCGCCGACTCCCACGCGCTCGCCGTCGTCAACAGCAACAGCGGAGCCCTGACCAAGAGTTATCCAGTGGGATTCTTCGCCGCCTCCACAGTGGTGAAGGACATCACGACCGACAGCACCAGCTTCTACACCGCCAGCGAGGCCGTCGGCAGCCAGGACGAAGGCCGGACCGCCATCAGCCTCTCCGACTTCAGCCGGCGCTGGCGGGACCCCTGCAAGGGCGCGACCCAGGCGGTCGAGGTCTACAAGAACGTGGTCTACTCCGCGTCACACGCACACGACTGCAGCGGCATCGACGGGTTTCCCCAGCAGGCCGACGGCGTGCGCCAGCACCTATTGGCCCAGTCGGTCAACGCCCCGGCGCTGCTGGGCTGGACCCCCGATACCAACAACGGGATCGGGGAGGGAGTGGGACCACGCGTCATAACCACCGCCTCCAGGAACGGCACCGACTACCTGTGGGTGGGCGGTGAGTTCACCCACGTGACCGGCACCTCGACCAGCACCCGCGCGGACAGGCCGCAGCAGGGCCTGACCCGCTTCGCCAGTGGCCCGGACACCGGCGCACCGTCGGTGCCGCAGGAGGTCAGGGCCACCAGTACCCGGCGGGGCGAGGTCGACGTCCGTTGGAAGGCCGGCTTCGACCACGACGACAGCAGACTGACCTACCGCGTCTACCGCAACGGCTCCAGCACCCCCGTACGCACCGTCACCGGCTCCTCCATGTACTGGAAACGTCCGCAGCTGACCTTCACCGACACAGGACTCCAGGCCACAGCGACCTACACCTACCGGATCACCGCCAGCGACGGCACGAACACCAGCGCCCTGTCCGCACCCGTCAAGGTCACCACGTCCACGACGCCGCCCCACACAGAGCTGCGCCGCGGCTACAACCCCAGCCAGGGCCACGTCGCCACCTCCCGCGCTCTGCCACCCGGATTCGCCCATGAGGCGACGTGGTACCTGTACACCAGCGCACGGCCCGGCACGGTCAGCCTCTACGAGTGCCAGGTGGGCGGGCACTCCCTCCTGACCCGGGACCCCGGATGCGAGGGCCAGCGCCCGCTGGGCCCCGTCGGCCACATCCGCACCAGCCAGGTACCCGGGACGGTCCCGCTCTACCGCTGCTACGTCCCGGGCAACGGCGACCACTTCGTATCCCCCCGAGTCGACTGCGAGGGTCCCCACACCATGGAGTCCCTGCTCGGCTACGCGATCCCCTGAACCACCCGGGGCGGGAGCCTACGGCTCCGACCCACGCCGGTGTTCGGCGTGATCCCAAGCCCTGGCCCGAACTGTGGACCGGTCGTCCCCGCGGCTGCGGGCCGCCGCGGGGACGACCGGAGACCTAGGCTGGCCGGGGTTCGCCAATGGGCGCGCCCCCCGGGCCGACAGCCCGTGAGCTGCAGCTGCCGTTGGCGACGGAGCCTGGAGCCAGCGCTATGAGCACGGCCTCCCGGTGACCGATCTGCAGCCCGCCGAAGCCGACGGGACCACGGGGACCTGCGTGCGCTTCCTGCCGGACGAAGCCGTACGCTCGCGGTGGTCGTTGACCCCGGACGACCTGGTGCGGTGGTCCGAGTACTGGCCCTACCTGACTGCTCACCTCGACGATCAGCGCGACGGCGCGGACCGGTCAGGTCCGTGACCACGAGGCGGCACGACCGAACCGTGCCGGGGCGGCCGGGAGAGTGCCGCTGCGCCGCCGATGAGGAAGCACGTCGCAGTGCACTGCGTGTCCGTCACCCACGTTCCCCGGCCCTGACCCGCACGCCGCGACGCCCCGTCGCAGGGCGGAGCGTCGCCGCACGCCGGGCGCAGGGGGGCGGCGCTATGAGGACCGGGGGAAGAACCTGACCGGCGTGTCGCCGGTGTAGGGGAACTCGCCCGCAGGCAGGCAGCTGAGGTCACTGCGTCGGGTCAGCCCGTCGCAGTGCTCCGCGCTCAGCCGCATGAAAACCGTGGACGTGTGCGCCCCGGCGCTGAGCGGGGACAGCGGGAGCGACCCGAAGTACGCGAAGGGGATTCCTTCGAACACGGCGAACCGGCGGATGGTCTCGGGGCCGAAAGTGCGGCTCTGCTCCTGTGCCGTACCGATGTCGTTGACGACCCGGATCCCCAGGAACTTGGAGACGAAGTCGTCCATCGGGTTGAACCGCGCGGGCGTGTATCCCCGTGGATAGCGTGCGCGGTCTCCACTGGCCGCCGTACCCCAGCTCGGGAAGGACCTGACCCACTGCTCGCCCACGAACGCCTCACGGCAGGCCGGCGGACCGATGATCCGTTCGCTGATCCCGAGGAAGGTATTGAGATTGGTTCCGTCGGGGCTCAGGCAATTGTGGTCCGCGGGAGGAACGGCCACCCGTGCCGCGGTCGGCGCCTGCCCTTGCGCCGTGCCGGTACCCGTGGCGACCAGCATCGCCGCCAGCGCAGCCGAGACCACGGCCGCGCGCATCCGAATGGGTTTCATGGGGGCTGCTGTCCTTCGGCTCGACTGCGCGATCGAGGCCGAGCATCCCCGCCCCCGTGGCACACCCGGGTCGGCCACGCCGATCGATCTGCCACGCGGCTGACGAATCGTCAGGCAGATGGCGCATCCCCGATCGACGGGTCGACCGGCCCCGACCGCCCCGGGCCCCAAACCGGGCCCCTCCCGGTCAGCTCCACCTCGAGCTCTGCCCGGCGTCTCGGTGCAGGAGACCCAGGACGCCCGACGGATCGCCCGCCGCAGGTGGTGTGTCCCCGCCGCGTCAGGAGTTCTTGGTCTTAAGGGAGTCGTCCTCCAAGGGCATCAGCAGCTTGCGGAGCAGGGATGCCAGCTGCTGGCTCTCCTTGGGGCTGAGGCTCCCGATGAGTTCTCGCTCGTTGGCCAGATGACCTTCGATCAGGCCCTCGGCAACGCTGCGGCCCTCGGCGGTGAGTTGTGTGCGCACCAAGCGTCGGTTGTCGGGGTCGGTGGCGCGGGTGACCAGGCCCTTGGCGACCAACCGGTCGATGCGGTGGGTGAGGGCCGCGGGGCTGATCATCGCGGCGCCGGCCAGGTCGCTCATGCGGAGGGTGTTGCCGCCGCCCGCGCGCAGGAGCGTGGCCAGGATGTCGTACTCCCAGGTCTCCAGTCCGTGTTCGTCGAAGTAGCCCTTGATGCCCTGCTCGAGGAGCCGTGACGCACGGAAGATCCGTAGGACGACGCCGATCGGCTCCGTGTCCAGTCCGGGGCGGATCGCGTCCCACCGCTCGATGACCTCGTCCACCGTGTCGCGCATGACGCCGAGACTACCAGCATGCTTCGACGTCGAACCGTTTGACTCCGACGGGATGCCTCGTTAGCGTTCATTCAACAAAAGCTTCGACGTCAAAACTTTCGCCATGCGACCTTTCGAAGCTAGGTGCGTGCCCTCGGCGGGCACGCCGGAGCGACCAGGAGAAGCCTGTGCACTACGTACTGTTCGTCCGCACCGACGACACACCCGACAGCGCCCTCGGCCACTACCTCACCCACGTCGGCCCGACCCTCGACCCGTTCGGCGGACGGCTGCTCGCCTTCGACAGCCCGACCCGGCTGGAGGGCCCCTCCACGTTCACGAAGACCGCCCTGGTGGCCTTCCCCAGCGACCGGTCCGCGCACGACTGGTACGCCTCGCCCGCGTACCAGGAGCTCGTCGACTGGCGGGTCAAGACGATGGGCCACGAGGTCGACGTCCACCTCATGGCCGGCCTCCCCGACTGACCCCACCCACCCAGGAGAGAGCGGCAGACGGTGGTCAAGGGCGGCTCGGGTCCTGGCCCGTGGTGGTGCCGCCACCCGGCCCACTCCTGCTCAGGCCGCTCAGGAAGCTCCGTTCCCCGGGGCCTTCCCGCCGGCTCGAACGGCCAGAGTGGGCTCGGGAGCGTGGGGGCTTCCTATGAGGGGACCCGCAGCGTTGTTCACTCGGCCATCAGATGCGTGAACAACGCTGCGGGTCATACACGTTTCCCTTGGCCTCGGCAGGAGTCCGTCGCAGGTCAGCTCGCGCTGGAGTTCGCTGGCGGCGGCGAGGGCCCGGAGCGTCAGAACGCGTAGAGCGCGTTGCCGTTCAGAGCCGCGGACATTGCGCACCCGTTGGAGAACGTGTGCTTCCACGCGAGGCGGCTGCCCCGCCAGACGCCATCGGCCGTGACGGTGACGGGGTCGTAGTACAGCGGGCAGGCCCGGTCCGGAGTCTGGGCGGACACAAGGCGGTTGAGCTCGCCGTCGGTGGCGTTGAGGGCGTCGCACGCCGCCCGCGGGTCGGGGTGCGTGCCCTCTGCGGTGTAGGCGCAGCTGAGGACGGTCGCCCGCAGGACGGTGCCCGTGCCCGGGTCGTCCCCCTGGGTGATGGTGAGGACCACGGCGGACGGGGCGTACAGGCTCGCGGGCGCCGCCTCGGCCGCGCCCGTGGCGCCGGCGAGGCAGAGGAGGGCGGCGGCGGAGACTGCGGCTAAGCGGGGGCGCATGACAACACTCACTTTCGATCCGAAGGTCAAAACAGCCGCCATATTCCGTATACGGCGGTGAATTCACGTCGAGCCTGGCAGATGCGAAGGTGGGTCGCACGTCGACGGTCGAATTACGGACAGACGGTGCGGACTCTGGATCACATTGGCGTTCGCACAGCTCCCGCCGGGTGCGGGCGCGGTTGCCCCGCCCGAGTGCGCGCCCCTGCGGCGCCTCCGCGCTGGTGGCGGCCGTGTTCGGTGCACAGGAGGGCCGCCAGGGTGACCGGATCGATCCGGTCAGCGAGTTCGCCCGCTCCCGCCCATCCCGGTCCAGCCGGTAGCCGCCGGACAGGCGCCCGAAGTCCACGCCGTCGACCTCCTCGCCGACCAGCCCCGGCCCGACGGCACGACCCCGTACGGCTCCCCGGACCTGCGCCGGATGCAGGCGGGCCGCCCGGGTCCTCTACGAGATCACGGAGGCCACCGCCACCATCGTGGTCATCCACGTCGGCAGCCCTCGGCTGACGCCCGCGACAGCGCGCAGGCGTACCCCTCCCGCCGCGCCGCGGTCCACGGCACCTGTTCAGCTGACGGGAGGCGCTATTCGAAGCGAGCGGTATCCGCGGCTGGAGCGGACCCACCGCCGCTCGGAGCGCGGCACCCCCCCGAAGCGCTCGCCAACCGGGAACGCAGCACCTCCCACCCGCCGCCTCCCTCGGGTGGGGGAGGCGTATACGTCCGGCGGGCGACGCGGCCGGACTGGTGAGGCCGAAGACTGGGATTCCTGCTGATGGAGGGGGAGTTCGGAGTGGATCGCTGGGACCAGGTCGGGCAGAAGGCAGCCTATGGGGCTGCTCTGGCGCTGTCGCCCTACTTACTGATCAAAGTCTCGTGGGTGGTCGGCTCTCTCGCGGGGGTGCTGCCGATCGGCACGGGGTTCGGGCTGGCGGAGTGGGTGGTGCTCAACACCGTCACGGTCGGTATGGCGGTGATCGGGATCGCTCTGGCGCTCGCGCTGGTGCGCCCGTGGGGGATGCGGATACCGGGGGCCCTGGTCGCCTTCTGTTCCTGGGTGGGGTCGGGGTTCCTCGTCTCGGTGCTGCCTTTCGGTTTGCTCAGTGCCCTCCTGGATGTGGGCGGTGACTCGCAGGGCGGCGGCGGTGACGACCCGGCCATGCCGGTCTGGGAGGGAGTGCTGGTCGAGTTCGGCTTCGTGGGGATGGGTCTGGGGCTGGCTCTCGCCGTCCCGGCGTATCTGCGGCGCCGCTGGCCGGACGCGTTCATCGGACGCGTCGGTGACGGGCCGCCTACGGTGCGGCCGTGGGCGGCCGCCGTCGGTGCCGCAGTCGGCCTGGTCTGGATCTACTGGGCGGCCGGAGGCACTCTGGGAATCGCCCACCCGGCTCATCGGAACACCGACTGGTACGTGCTGGCCACTGTGGGGGGATTCTGGGCACTGACCGGATCCGCCGGCATCTGGACGGTGGCACGGGCACGTCCTGCCAGGCTCCCGCGCTGGCTTCCGCTGACGTTCGGGTGGGTCGGATCAGGCTCACTGTTCGCATGGAGCGCCTGGAAGCTGCCCCTCACGGTGTACGTGGCGCTGGCGGATCCGGCCGATGCCATACCGCCGGAGAACGTCAGCGTCGCGGTGCTGCTGCATCTGTCCGCCGTGATGGCAGGCGCGACGATGATGCGGAGACTGGTCCGCACAGGTAACCGAGTCACCAAGTCCCGTGCCCTGCACGAGATTACCGACCGGTTCGAGGGCTGACTGCAGACAGGCCGAGCACGCCACCCAAAGCACCCGCACGAGCCGGATCACCCCGGCGAACTCGCCCCGCTCAACGCCACCTCCGCGTTGCATCAGATGCGACATCCTGGCGTTGGATGCCCCGCCGCAGGTCAGACCTCACCTACCGTCACCTCGACGAGCCGCAACCCCATCCCCACCTGCCCCGAGCCGTCATTGCGCCAGAGCAGCACGGCGCGTCGAGCCCAACTCCGCCTCCGCGGAGTCGTAGACCTCGGCGGGCACGAAATGGTCGACGTCGAGTCGGGCTGCGTCGGTCACGACGACGTCTTCGTGTGCCCTGCGCCACCCCCCGCCGGTCAGCTCGCAGCCGGCCGCGACCTGCGGCGCCTCGACCACCTCGCTCCGGAGGACTTCGTTTCGGGTGGGGGCTCCGAGCTGCGGATGCGGTCGGCTGCGGGCAGGCTCAGGATGGGATGAGGCATGACCTCGCCAGGGTGGGGGTGAGGAGGACTCGGGGTGGGCTTTGACCAGCTGCCGCCCAGGTGGCTCTTCTCGGGTGATCACGACGCCCTTCTGGCCGCAGTGGCGGGGGCATCGGCCACCGATGCCCCGGAGCAGGCTCGCGAGTACGGGATCCTCCGGAGCATCATGGACGGTACTTCGGCTGCTGTGGCCGTCCTGGACGAACACTTGCGCTATCTGTACGTCAACGCCGCCATGGGCCGGATGGGCGGGGTACCGGCCGCGGCGTTCCTGGGCCGGACCATGACGGAGGTACTGCCGGACATCCATCGCCCCGACGAGATCCTGCGTATGGTCCTCGCCGACGGACAGCCCCGCACCCTGGCGGTCACAGGCACCACTCGCGCGGCCTCGCCGTTCCGGCGCCGTCAGTGGAGCGCGGTCTATCACCGGCTGGAGGACAAAGGGCGGGTGCTCGGCCTGTGCGGCATCGGAGTCGAGGTCAGCGGACTGCGCCAGTACATGGACGATCTGGAGAAGGCCCACCAGCGGCTGGCGCTGCTGGACACCGCAGCCACGCGTGTGGGCACCACGCTCGGTGTGGACCAGACCTGCGCCGAACTGGCCGACTTCGTCACACCGAGTCTGGCCGACGCGGCTGCCGTCGACGTCATCGAGGACGAACCGTTCGGAACACCGCCGCCGGCCCCGGGCATGCTGCGCGTACGCATCGCCGCCGTGGCCGGGGATCCGGACATCCTCCGGCGCATGGAGCGGATCGGAAGAATCGGGGACCACGTCGACGTACCGCGCCGCTCGCCGCTTCGACACTGCTTCGACACCGGCCGACCGTGGATCGGCAACCTCGCGCCCGACGAAGTACTCCGCAAGATGACCCCGAAACGCGAACACGTCGCGGTCCTGCGCGCCGCAGGGATCCACTCCGGCCTTGTCATCCCGCTGCCGACGCGGCAGCACCCGGTCGGCGCCCTGTTCCTGGCCCGGGCCGCGAACTCCGCGCCGTTCACGGATGACGACCTGGTGGTGGCGCAGGACTTGGCCACTCGCGCCGCCGTGGCCATCGACAACGCCCGCCAGTACACCCTCGAACACACCATGGCCCTGGAACTGCAACGCGCCCTGCTGTCCGAGCCCGGGAGCCCTCACCCGGACATCGAGGTGGCCTCCCGCTACCTGCCCGCCGGCCGCAGCGCCCTCGTCGGCGGCGACTGGTTCGACTCCATCGCCCTGCCCCGAGGTCGCACACTCCAGGTCATGGGCGATGTGATGGGCCACGGCTTCACGGCGGCCGTAGCCATGAGCCAGTACCGCTCGCTGCTGCGCAGCCTGGCCCTCTCCAGCACCTCGGTCGAGGGACTCCTCGGCGAAGCCGACCACCGCGTGGCCGGCATCGGCCTCGACCGGGTCGCCACCTGCCTGCTCGCCCTCATCGACCCCCGTCACGGCACCTGCACGATCTCCAGCGCCGGCCACCTGCCCCCGGCACTGCTGAGCACGGAAGGCCGCATCGAACTCCTCCCGGCACCGACCGGTCCGCCGCTGGGCACCGAACTGGGAAGCTACGAGGCACTGACCATCCCCATCCCTCCCGGAGCAGTGCTCCTGCTGTACACCGACGGCCTGGTCGAACAACGAACCCTGGACATCGACGCCTCACTCCAGCGCCTGAAGAACCTGCACCTGACCGTGGACGGCCCCCTGGAGGACATCCTCGACACCCTCCTGGACCACCTGCTGTCCGGCCCTGCCGAGGACGACGTCGCTCTGCTCGCCACCCGCCGCCACACCTGACGGGGGTGGCGGCCGAGACGCTGACGGAGACTCCGAGCGTGCCGTTGCCACGGCGTCAGGGCCGCGAGCGACCGCCTCCGCGGTCGGTCACCTGGCGAGCTCGCGGCGGCAGCGTCCCGGCCCCCGCCTCCGACGGCCTCGTGGGAGGGTTCGGTCGGGCTGGCCGGCGTCGGCGCGTCGAGGCGGAATCCCGCGGCCACCAAGGCGTCGACCGGGATCAGCCACCCGCGCCCCTCGTCACGGGCCACGAGGTCGGCCTTGCCGTTGTCGGTGATGTAGCTCTACCAGGGCACCGGCAAGATCTCCACGCCTTTCACCGCATGGACGAAGGTCGGTGGGGGCTGGAAGGGATATAGCGCCCTGGACTCAGTCGGCGACCCCGAAGCCGCCGGGGGCCACGACCACGTCGCGGCTCGCGAAGGCAACGGGGTCATCGGCCGCCACGGCCGCAGAGACCGCCAGCGCCGCTGCCGCGCGCTGAAGTGTGCTGCTCAAGTGGAGCGCCCACCTGCTGGTCTGACGCCGCCGTTGCTCGTGTGGCACAGTCGCGTAGACCTGCCGCAGCGACGCTGGCGCTCTCGGTCTGCCTGTGCCTGCCCACCGACCATCGGATCCGGCCCCCGCCAAGCGGTCCGGCCGGCAATCGGCGTCATCGCGCGTACCGCGCGCACGTCACGGGACGAAGGCAGTCTCTCCGAGGCCGCTCGTCGTCGTGAACCGCCCCCTATCCTGCGGGAATGATCAAGCCGATTGAACTTGTGATATTTGACTGCGACGGTGTGCTGGTCGACAGCGAGCGCATCGCCGTGCGCATCCAGGTCGCGCTGGGCTCGGAGCTCGGCTGGCCGTTGACTTCGGCGGAAGTTGTCGACCGGTTCATCGGGCGCTCCCGGGAGTCCATCTGCGCCCAGATCGCTCAACGGTTGGGCGAGGAGGCAGCAGCGTTTTGGTGGGACCAGCTGGTCGAGCGTCACCGGGATGAGGTTGATACCGGGCTGGAGGCCGTGGAGGGGCTACCCGAGGCGCTGGCCGAGATCACCCTGCCGGTCTGTGTCGCCTCCAGCGGTTCCCACGAGAAGATGCGGCACACGCTCGGCGTCACTGGACTCTACGACCGGTTTGCGGGTCGCATCTTCAGCTCCACCGAGGTCTCCCACGGCAAGCCGGCCCCTGACCTCTTCCTCCACGCGGCACGACAGATGGGCGTCGACCCTGCGGCGTGCGTCGTGGTCGAGGACCCGCCCCGGTGTCCAGGCCGCCCGCGCCGCCGGGATGCGAGCCTTCGGCTTCGCGGGCGGGCTCACCCCGGCCGAACGTCTCGAGGGCCCTGGCACCATCGTCTTTCACGACATGCGCAAACTCCCCGACCTCCTCAACCAGCAGTAGCCGCCGTCCGGCCACCCAGGGGGAGTCCTGCGACACGAGGGATACCGTCCTCGAGCGCGAAGGCATGAACGTCAAGCGGGACGCTGAGTGTAAGGCGGTGTCCGGCACCTGGGTGTCGGTCTACGACAACAAGACGATCACCGACGCGGGCAAGCTCGACATCGTCCACAGTATTTCAGCGTCCTGAAGACCGAATGTGTGCGCCGCACCCCCTTCGCCACCCGCACCGATGCCGACCTCGCGCTGTTCGCCTATATGGACGGCTGGTACAACACCCGCCGCATCCAAAGGACCTCGGCTGGCTCAGCCCCGACGAATACGAAGCGAAGTACCACGCCGATCAATTTCAAGGACCGGACCATGCGCTTTTCACCGCACGTCAGAAAATGATCACCGCCGAGCATGAATTCGGGCACGCCTACGGCCTGGATCACGTCCTAACCGGATGCGCAAAACCCGGACCTGCTGTCATGAAGCAGGGAACCAGCAAGTTCTACTGCGGAGGCGACGGGCCGTGGTGAAACGACGTACAGGGCGCCATCGCCAAATATTAGAAGGGGGAACAAATGAGAACAGCATGGGCGGCAGGAGCGGTAGGAGCGGCAGCGGCAACTGTGCTGATGACCGGCTGTACGGCTGGCAGCTTTGAGCATTCCAGCATGGACTACGAGTCATACCCCAGTGCGGAGGAACTCACGACCGCTTCCGAAGCCGCCATTACCGGCACGGTCCTTGGCGTCAAGACCAAGGAGTGCGACAAGGGCGGCGATCCCGCGGGAGTACCTACGATCGACCCTACGGACGCTTGGACGGCCGACCCCAACCCTGACCCATCGGTCCAACCGACGACCGCCGCGGAGACGCCGCCCCCTGGCGTCGAAGGTGACGCACCCAGCGGAGCGGACTGTCAACCGATGGTGTTCTTGCGCGTACGAGTAAGTGGAATGATCAAACGCTCCGCCGGCCTGAACGAGGGCGACGAGATCGTAGTCGGCAACATCGATACCAGCAAGACCGACATGGAGGGCGTAACCGAGCTCGTCACCGGACAGCAGTACGCCCTCTACCTCGAACAGCTCTCGCCCGGCGAACATCCCGGCATCACGACCGTGCCCACCTTCTGGATTCCCAAGGGCGGCAATCAGGGCATCTTCATCATCCGCAAGGGCGAAGTGACCCCGGCATCGTCGTCGGTTGTCGCGCTGACCGCCGCGGAAGCGCAGGGACAAGACGGCCCCCAGACAACAGAACGAGCCGCAGGCTCTGATGGCTTCCCCACCACCATTGCGGAGCTGAAGCGCGCAGCCGACCTGGCGGAAGCCCATTCGCGCAAGTAGAACACAGCACAGGCGGCCCCTATCCATACGGCAGGGGCCGGCCGCTCGTGGCGGCTGATGCCCGTTGAGGAGGTCCCGAGGCGGCTGACCTGAACTGAGCCGCCTGGGGGAAGGGCCGCAATGCCGGTTTGGCGGAGGGGGTGTCATGAGTGCGGTCTCTGAGCCGAAGGGGCAGTAGAGCTACCTGGAGATGCTCCCCGGTGGGCCCCGGCCCGGCCCGGTCACCCTGGAGGGGCGTCACGTTCGTCTCGGCGTGGGGGAGCCGGGACGTCTCGGACGTCACGCTGGTACGCCCGGACGCGGTGGCGGAGGTGAGCGCGGACCGGGCTATTGACCAGGGCGTTTTCCGCCACCCGCTGAGGTTCCGGCGGATCCGTCTGGACGTGACCGCCGACGACGTCCCGCCCTTCGGCCAGGGGTCGGCTGCGACGGCCGGCTGACCGTCCGCCGAGCCCTTGGCAATCGCGTTCGGGGGCAGCCCCGATGGGTGCCGGCCCGCCCCACTCTTCGTGCCCTCCGCGACAATTGACCGTGCACGTCCCCTTCGGCCCCGGACCAGGCCGCTCGGCGCCTCGGCGTCCGCAGGGCGGATGGGGACCAGGCGGTCAGGCTCGGTCGTGTTGCCCCGGTCGGCACGGTGGAGATCGACTTCCTGGGGCAGGGCGGCGTCACCGTCAGGACCGCTACGACGCCCCATGCCACCTGCGCGCGGTCGGCTGGACAGTCCCGCTGCGCCCGGTGAGCCCGGCAGGTCGGAGAGCACCTGCAGCGGCCGACGCCGAGCACCCCTGGACCGGGGTGCGGTTCGCCTCGCCTGGGGGAGCCGCGATTTTCTGGACACCACGCTGGTGCGGCCGGAGGTGATGGCGGAGGTCAGCGTGGACCGGGCGGTGGTCCACGGCGGGGTGTTCCGGCATCCGGTCCGCTTCAAGCGGGTCCGGCTGGACCATATTCTTCAACGTCGTGTGGAGGTAGGGCAGTACCTTCCGGCCGGCCTGCCGGGATCGGTCAGCCACCGCTCGTAGGCCCTGCTGATGGCCTCGGACACCATGGACTCGGCGAACGGTGCGAGCCGCGGGTGCTTCCGGGAGAAGGGGGCGGATCAGGGCCTCCTTACACTGATCTGCGGGTTTCGCAGTCACGCTGCGTCCTGGTGTGATTGTCCGTCACAGACGTGGACCGTTTGGCCTGTCGGTTGCGGACAGAGGAATGGCTGTCGCGGGCAAGTGGGGGCACGGGGATGGCAGGGGCACGCCGCCCGAGGGGGTCGTTACAGGGGGCCAAGGCGAGCTGCAGCTGCGCCTGGACGACGCCCGGAAGGGCCAGCTCAAGGCCGGGCGGGTCTTGCTCGAGGTCGGGCAGCTGGTGCTGATGCTCCTGTCCGTGATCGCATCACTGCAGGAGCGCTGCAGGATCCTGGAGATCGTCCAGCAGGAGCCGCCCCGCCGTCGGCCGTGTCCGACGCCGTGCTCAGGGAACTGGAGGAGACCCGGCTGCGCCTGCAGCAGGCCTAGGCACAGCTGGAACAGGCCCGCCAGGAACGTGAGGACGCGGAGGAGATCCGCCTCGGCGCGCACCTGCTCGCCGCGCTGCACGAGCGAGAGTTGGAACGCCTGCCCATGGAGAGCGCCGCTTCCGTCGCCGAGCCGGCAGACGAGGGGGAAGGGGCGGCCCAGGCCTTGGAGAACCTGCAACTCCCGCCGCTCTACGAGTACGACGCTGTCCTGGAACGCAGCGCCGCCCGGCTCCACGCCACCGGCCACGACCTCGGTGCGCTGCGCGACGAACTGGGCCTGCCCGCCGGAGACCATGAGCCAGGTGAGGTACTCGGTGGTTGTCCGCGGACGCGTTGCGGACAGCGAAGGACCTGGTCCCTGCCCGGTGGCCAGTTACGGACACCCAGACCCACAGGACGCCGACGAGCATCTGTCCGCACAGCCCGCGGACACGCGGTTCGGACCCCCTGAGCGCACGGCGGAACGGGACGCCGCGAGCGTTTCGACATTCCCGCGCGCTCCTTCGGCGATCCCGGGCTTACGTCAGTGCGCCTCGGCCCCCGTGAGCCCTACCTCCAGCACGCGTTGCCGGAGAGCATGCTGAGCGGCGTCTCCACGCCCCAGGAGTTCGCGTTCCACCTGCGGGCACTGCATGAATGGGCCGGAGCCCAGGCGAACTCCGACCTTATCGAGCGAGTCTTCGGCATCTCGGAGAGTGCCGAGGCGGAAGGGATCCTGGCCCAGTGGTTCGATGGGCAGAGTCTCCTCATACCTGGAGATAGCACCTGCACCCGCTCCTGGCCGCCCTGGGCGCCTCGCCCGCCGAGGCCGCGGAGTTCAGGGGAGCCTTTATCAGGACGGTCCGCGCTCACCCCACCTACCCGAGCGGCGGCAAGCCCCCGGAACCGGCGCGCTGGAAGGCTCAGCCCACCCTGCGGCGTGTGCCCGGCTGGATCCTCGACGTGCTGGTCCTGGCGACGCTGGCCACCCTTGCCGCAGCGCTCACCGCCGGCCTCCAGGCCGACCCCCGCCCCTCGCTCCGGGTCACGCTCGCGTACGGTGGCGGCCTGATCCTCGTCTTCGTTCTCCTGGTTCACTGGCGCGGGGGGACGCAGCTCTTTGACCGCTGCGTTAGCGGGGCGATGATCGCTGGGTTCGGCCTGCCCTGGGTCATTGGAACCGACGTGTGGGGACGTTGGCTCGCGGAGGCCGTGGGCTTGCTGTAGCTCACCACAGCGGTTCAAGGGGTGCGGATGACTGCTCCGGAGACGAACCACTGCGCGAGCGTGGCGGCGAGGTGCACGCCGGCCCGAGCCGCCCCAAGGCTCTGGGGCACGATGCCCCTCAGGGCGCGGTGCCGTGAGGTCCGTCCGAGAGGGAGAGACCCCCGACGATGACCGCGTACCAGCCGTGTGGCGGTCGCGGGAAAGGCTTGATAGCGGAGCGGGAATCGTGGACGACGGACGAGTTCGGAACGTCGCAGGAGGGCGCGGTCAGCGTGGTCGGGCCGGACGGCACCGTCCCGGGCGGTGCCGCCGATGGTGGTGATGCCGTAGCAGGCGAGCCTCCGGGCGGTCGTGGGCCGATCCCGGGCAGGGCGGCGGCCTGCTTCGGTCGACGTCTGCCGGTGCGGTGAGGTTCCCACGGTGGGGAGCCTCACCGCACACGGAGCTACTGGGAGGACGCCGGCGGGTCGAAGGTGCCGCTCTCACCGGGCGGGCACGTAGTGACTGCTACGGCGAGTGCTGTGACCGGAAACGTTCACCGGTTCCGCTGAGAGGGCACCCGCGTACTCTGCTGCGAGAGATGGGTCGGTTGGTGACGGAGGAACATTGACAGCGCAGGAAGCACCGGTGGCACGTCTACGGGTTCAGAACAACGGTGTCGAGCTGTTGGAGTTGGTCCTGGAGTGCTATGGGAGTGACCACTGGCTGCGTCCCGGTGAGACTTTTGTCGTCTGGACGGTTGGCTCCTCCGAAGGAGATCCCTGGCCTGGGACGACACTCGGCAACGAGCCCTTCCAGGTGGACTACCGGCCAGGTTCGGTAACGGTGCACTTCAACGGGGTCCATGGATATGTCACGGATGTCGCCGGCCACGAGATCGACTGCGGCCACAGGCGCCCGGCCGACGCCGAGAGAGTGTGACCCGGGCGTCCGGGGAGGGTCAGGCCACCTTCAGCGGCCGTCCGCCCCAGCGGATGCCTTTCTCGCAGCGGATGCGGGCGCGTTCGCGGCGTTGGGCGGCCAGGAGATCAGGGTGGCGGGCGTTCTGGTTTCGCCAGCGCAGGTAGGCGTGAAGGGCCCGGGTCTGGACGGTGTGGTTGGGGTGGTGGGAGCTGGCGAGGGTGAACTGCCGTAGCGGTCCGAAGTGGGCCTCAATGGGGTTGGCCCAGGACGCTTGGGTGGGTGTGAAGCACAGCTCGACCTTGTTCCTGGCCGCCCACCTGCGGATCTTCCAGTTCAAGTGGGCGGAGAGGTTGTCCAGGATCACGTAGATCGGGCCGCCGTCCGGGCGGGCTGCTCGGATCGACCGCAGGGCGGCCCAGGTTGGTCGATGCCCTTGCGGCGCCGGTTGATACCCCACAGCTTGTCGTCGCCGAACGGAGTAGCAGCCGTGGAAGTGGGTGATGCCGTGGGTGCGGCGGTAGGTGGCGGGCAGCCGGTCGGGGCGGCTCTGTTCGGCCCAGCACGAGCCGGCGGTGGGGCGGATGCCCAGTGGCCCGAACTCGTCGAAGGCGAACGTGCGGTACGGACGTTCGTTGACCGCGTACTCGATGCGCTCCAGCTTGGCGTCGGTCCGGGGACTCTTTCCAGGTCTTCGTCCGCTGGAAGGTGATCCCGCGGCGGGCCAGTAAGCACCGCAAGGCCTCGCGGCCGATCCGGACGGGCCTGGCTATGTTGCGGCACAGGTGGTCGGCAAGTTTGCGGACCGGCCAGCGGGTGAAGGGCTTGCCCAGCACGGTCGGGCGGGTAGCGGCCAGCCGGATGACGAAGTCCTCGTCGTCACTGCTCAGCAGGCGGGGACGGCCTCCCGCCCACTGAGGGTTAATGCATGCGAGCCCGATCTCGTTGAAGCGGTGGATCACGTCACGGACGGTGTCCTCGTCCCCCTGGACCAGACGCGCGATCACCGGGACCGCGCTGCCGCCGGCCGAGGCCAGCAGCATCATCGCCCGCCGAATCCGCACCGAGCTCGTACTGCCCCGTCGAACGATCTGCTGGAGCTTCTGCCCCTCCTGCTCCGTCAGCCTCCGGACCCTGACCGGTGGTGCCACCCCGCCCCCCTACCGGTTGGAACCGACATCACTTCCAACCAGCACAACGAGCAACCCGGTGAACCTATGCGGTCACAGCACTCGGTCGGACCGGGATGTGGGCATCGAGGGCAGCGTTGTCCAGGCGTTGGTGGCGGGGTTGTACGACTCCACTTTTGCCACGACGTCGCCAGCGGTGCCGCCTACGGCGTAGAGGCAGGTGCCGGTGTGTCCCTGCGGGCAGGGAGCGGCCGCAGCCCCCAAACCACTTCGAGGAGTGGACATCGACATCACCGTGCTCCAGGCGTTGGTCGGCCGGGACATAGGACTCCACCCTTGCCACGATGCCGCGGGCACGGATCCGGTCATGTCCAGGTGTCGACCGAGAAGACCAGCTTCACCTTCACGGTGACCAGCGACGACTACTTCGACGACCCCGGCTCCACCATCACGTTCGCCATCATTGAACGGGACAACGATCTGTACACGGGCATCGCGCCTGCGCCGCTTCAGCGGGCCAGGCGCCGCCCCATGACGGTCGCGGCCCAGGCTGGCTGCAGTTCTCGCGGGGAGGTGCTCACCGCACACAGCAGGGGCCTGGCCGGTGCCAGCCCGTCCCGGGAATCAACCGCGCGGCGGGCGTGGGCACGGGTGCGTGCCGGACGGCCTCCCCAGCCGCCCGGCACACTGGCCCCACGAGGCCGGTCCGCCGCCCGCCCACCGTCGCGTCATCGCCATCGTCCGGGCCGGCTGGGGATGGCCGCGGTGGTGGCGGGGGAGGTCTCGGCAGGCGTTTGGGTGGTCGTGGCGTGTCCCCTCGCTGAGGGGTAGCTCCCTTCGGCATCGGTCAAGGGCCACGGGGCGGAGTGCGTCTGCGCTCAGGTAGGAGCCGGGGGCCGCCTCGCCCAACGACGACCATCTGACCATTCCCAACCGGGCCTGGAAAAGCACCTGGCCGCAGCCGCCGCTCAACCCCGCTCAGCTCGCCCTCGTCGCCAACGGCCTCTTCGACGTCAAAGCCACCCCAGCACAGATGGCCATGCTGATGGCCACCATCGGCAACGGCGGCATCCGCGTCACACCCACCCTCCTTGCCCACCCCGAAAGGAAGGACCGCCCGGTTCGGGCCATCTCACAGCGAACCGCCGACCAGCTACGCTCTGCCCTCCAAGCACCAGTCACGGCATGGGTCCCCTCCGCTTCCGCCACGTGGAGCCTGTCCCTCTCGCAGACGGCCGGGGGGCAGCCGATGGCTATCGCCGTGTTCCTGTCCCCCTCAGGCAACGCCACCGAGGCCGCGCGCGGAATCGCCCAGCAGATCACCGAGGCCGCCAAGCAGTGACCGTCGCCGCCAGGATCACACTGGCGACCCACTCGAGATTCGGCACGCACCACACGACTCCTCCTCGGCGCTCCACGCCGTCGCCTGTGCGCCACGAGACCCGTTGGCTGGCGGCTCTGGCTGGACGCGACGTCCGTGTTGCAGGACGCGATTACGACGTAAGCCTCCGGCCGCCGAGTAGCCGCGCGCTTGAGCCCCCACCCATCGGGGCAGGGGGTCCGTGCTGATCGGGCCTAACTGATCGTTTCAGAATGCCGTCCTGCGGAGACGCTGCTGGCCCATGGAACAATCCCTTCAGTCACGGGCTCAGGGGGATGACGCCGTATGGAACGGGTTGGGGATGCACGGGGGCTCGTGCTTGGTTACGTCGACGCTCTGAAGGCGGTTGACGAGGTGATGAGGGCGGCGATCCCCTCGCTTGAGCGACTCGCAGATGTCCTCAGCCTGGTCCGCGCGCCGGATCAGCCGGAGTGGGCAGGTGGCCTCGCAGCTGCTGGTAGCGGCGGGCCTCGCTCATCGGCATGGTGTCACTCGCTCTCACGCTCCCGGTCTTCATGGGTGGGGGCCTGCCGCAGCCGGTCGGCGACGGCGGCGTAGTGAGACAGGTCGATCACGACCCGGTTCGCGACGTCTGTTTCAGGTCGGCCGCGAAGCTTTTCGGCTTCCGCCTGGGCCGCGGCCGACGGGGGCCGGCGGACTTTGGTGCGGCAGGGAGCCTTGTCGGAGAACGAAGCGAGAACGGCTCGTTCGAGGGCAATGACGTGCCGGGCGTCCCGGATGGTCTGCCCGGCTCCGTCCGGTGCCCGGCGGTGGTGGGCGATGACCGCGCGGCCGGCGGTGACCACCTGCAGGTCGTCCTCGCCGAGGCGGATCCGGACCGTGACGTGCGCGCCGGTCAGCCCCGGCGGAACAGAGTAATGGTTGCCGGCGGAGGAGACGAGTCCTTGCGGACTGACGACGCGGGTCTGCTCCAGCTCGGCGGGGGACGGGCGGTTCGGCAGTCCCAGTAGCGGCTCGGCTTCCGCGCAACGCGGCGACCGTGGTCGACGCTCCGTCGAGCTTGCGTTTGCGGCTGTCCATCTGGACGGCCAGCTTGTCCACGCCGTTCTGGCCCGCCCCGATGCTGATGCCGTCCGGTACGGTTCGCCACCAGCGTTGGGCCGCTGAGTGGTTGGCCTTCTCAACGACGCCCTTTCGGTGCCCCGCCGGGGCGGACAGATGTCGATGCCGGCTCCGTATTCTCTGAACTTCCTGTAGCCCAACAGTCCGCCTCGCGGCCCTGCCCGTCGACATGTCGGTGGGCCCTGACAGCACCACGGTCATGACCGACATTGATGACCTCGTGCAACGCGTTGCCGTCCGGGCCGCATCCGAGAGCGAGGACCTTCCCGCGCCTGTGAGCAATACCCAGATTGCGGAGGCCGAGGCGCAACTGGGCTTCGCGCTGCATCCCCTACTTGCGCGCCTGTATCGCGAGGTCGCTGACGGCGGCTTCGGCCCTGACTACCGACTGCTGCCACTCCTTGGTCCGGCCTCCAGCGTCGCTGGCGAATACCTGACGCGACGTGAGGCGTCCGTTGGAGTGGAGCACCCGGAGTGGCCCGAAGGCGTCGTACCGATCCTGACCTGGGGCTGTGCCATGTACGCAGGCGTTGATTGTCTCAGTGAGGGTGGTCAGGTCCTGCTCTTCGAGCCGAACCCGTATAGCGGCGGATCGTGGGATCAGTGCTGGTTCCTCGACTCCGCCAGCCTCGCAGCGTGGCTGGAGACATGGCTCGCGGGGACGGGCTGGTTCGAGGAGGATGCCTTTGACAGGGACGACCTGATCGAGCCTCAGCCATGGGACCAGGCCGCAAGCCGACTGTCCTCCGGCGCATAGCGAAACACCAGCGCTTTGTCCCGTTGGTGCAGGCGCCGTCATCCCGGGCATGCTCACGGCTCCCTTCGGAGCGTCGGCATCGGGAGGGCGACCGACGCACTGGCCGCGCGTCTGGTGATCTGCGCGAGTTTGTCTTCCGCTCCGGCCAGGCTGACCCGGAGTCCTTCGACCTCCCCGAGCCAGCCCTCGCGCTCGGCCTCCTCGATGCGGGCGTGAAGGTTGTCGCGGATCTCCATCAAGCGGCCGCGTTGGGCGGGGTCGGGCCAGAGCATCGGGCAGCGGACGCAGGCTTCTCTGAACTATCGGTAGCGGGTGCGGATTACGTCTCGTCGGAGCCGATTGCGGCGTTCAGCGCGCGCAGGGCGTCGTCGTATTGGCGACGGTCGAACTGAAACGGACCGAATGCCGTGTACTCGCGGGTCTTGCGATGGGGTTGCTCAAAGGAGTCCCAGATCACGGAGGCGGTCGTCGGGGTGATGCGGGCCATGAGGGGCCAGCATCCCCATTCGCCGCATTCACAACCGAGAACAGGTGATTTCGGCCCCATCGCGTTGGTGGACCGTCCGAGGAAGTGATCCTGCATCGGGCCGAACCGGAAGAACTCCGGAATCAGACCGCCGTAGGCGTCGCCTGCGGGCTGCATCCCGGCGGCGATCTCGAACCCGTCGATCAGCTCGGTGAGTGGTGCTCCGTCGATGCGGGGGACGATCACGAGCGGGCCGCCGTCCCCACGGTGCTGGCAGTCGAACCGGATGTCATTGCTGGTCATCCAGTGATTGTGTCAGCGAAGCCGTTCCCTCCACCTGGGTAATTTTGAGCTGGGGCTATGCGTGGCATGCCGAGGTCGATCGCCGTACCGCCGGAAGCTCGTCGGTCCATGTGAGCGAGCTTGTCTTCGGCGCCGGCCAGGCTGACCCTGAGCCCTTCGACCTCCCCGAGCCAGCCCTCGCGCTCGGCCTCGGCGATGCGGGCGACGAGGTTGTCGCGGATCTCCTCCAACCGGCCGCGCTGTGCCGGGTCCGGCCGGAGAAGCGAGCAACGAACGCAAGCGTGTTCATGAACACAAGGGCTTGAAAAAGCGCGACCGCAGGTGCCGATGGAGACCTTGCGCTTCTCGAAGTGCGCGAGGAAAGCGTCCCATTCCTCCTCGGTGGGGGTCCGATACTCTTCGCTGGGCCGGGCAGCCCTGCGACGGGCGATGAAGGCGCGGTGGGCCTCGATGGTCTCGGCCGGGTAGATCGCCTTGTAGCCCATCGTCGTGTCAAGGCTCCGATGCCCGCAGAGCACTTGCGCGATGTGCGGTGGCAGGCCGTTCATGATGGCTTCGGTCACGAAGATTCTGCGGAAGTCGTGCGGGGAGAAGACGAGCGGTTCGCCGCCAGCATCGGTCAGGCTCGTGGTGGCCAGCGTGTTGAGCAGGAGCTTGCGGAGGGCGGTCGGAGTGAAGGCGCGGTGTTCGGTGGCGATATCGCGTTGGAACAGCAGGGGCATCGGCGGGTTCCAGACCCGCTCGTGGACGTCGTAGGAGGTCACCAGCGGGATCGCGCGGCTGCTTCCTCGCAGGCGGCGGACGATGGTGGAAAGGATGTCCGCCAGTTCCGGGCTGACCAGCAGGAGCCGTTCGCTGTCGGTCTTGGAGGGGGGCGACCTGCAGCAGGGGCACGACTTCGCCGGTGCTGGGGAGCCGGTATTCGGTGATGCTGTGGTGGCTCAGCTCCAGGAGCTCCTCGTTGCGGATGCCGGTCAAACGCAGGACCTCGGTCGCGGCGAAGGCCCAGAAGGCTTCGGTCTCCTCGTGGGTGAGGTTCCGGCGCCGCCCGGTCGA
Source organism: Streptomyces sp. NRRL S-87 (assembly GCF_000719335.1). Taxonomy (GTDB): domain Bacteria; phylum Actinomycetota; class Actinomycetes; order Streptomycetales; family Streptomycetaceae; genus Streptomyces. Next base: position 70,429 of record NZ_JOGB01000010.1, on the reverse strand, counting down.
GGTCTCCTCGGCCCAGATCAGGTGCCCGGCGGCCTTGGGCGCGACGGCTCTGCGCAAAGCCCCGGCGGTGTCGGGGATCAGATCCCCGGGCCGGGTGCGCTCGGCGGCAGCCAGTAGTTCGGCCGCGGCGCGGCGCCTGCGGTCGGCGGTGTCGGTCAGCACCGGCAGGACGGGAAGCCGTTCGCGGGTGCGCTGATCCATCCGGGCCTTGCGGTGTTTGCGGTCCTTGGCCTTGCTGATCTCCTCGTCGCTGATCGGGCAGGGCACCACCCACGGCGCCCAGCGGGCCGGCTCCTCCGCGGCCCAATGGGCGATGTCCAGATAGAAGGCGCGGACGCGGATGAGCTCGTCCTTGGCGTTCAGCCGGGGGCTGGCGATCTCGACGGCGGTGCCGTCCGGACCGGTCGTGGTGCGCTTCTTGGTGGCGATGCCCGTCTTCCAGGCCCGGGCCAGTGCCGGTGGCAGGCGCAGGAAGTCGATGCCCGGGGAGAGCGCTTCGATCCGGGTCCAGAACAGCCCGGCCAGCGTCCGCGACACCGCGTCCAGGCTGGTGTAGTCCAACGACGGTTGCCGTTCGCGCAGGTAGTCCACGATCAGGTCGCGGACCGGGCGGCACTGGATCGGATAGCGATCCACGAGTTCTTCGATGCTCAGCCGGCCAGCGGCAAGCCCGAACGCCCGGATCGTGGCGGGGGCGTCCTCAGGGAAGACGCCCAAAGCCCGCAGCCGAAGGTAGAAGTCGACTTTGCGCTGACCCCCGCGGACATGGACTCGACGCAGGGTGTCGACCAGCTCCACGCAGTCGCCGACGGTGATGTCAGCGATCGACCCGCCCTTGCAGGCCAGGAGCATCGCGATCCGAGTCGCCGCGATGGTGGCTTCCCCTCGGGCGCTGACCGGCCCGGACTCGGCCGCCTGTGCGAGCCGTGCGAACCCTTCGGGGTCGCGGATCTCGGCCATGACCGGAGCCAGGTGCTTGTGGGTGCGGGTGAGCATCCAGGCCAGGTCGGGGCGGATGACGTCGCCGCAGGCCAGCATCAGCAGCCCGGAGGTCAGGTCAACGCGCTCATACGATGGCGACGGCCCGCTCTGGCGCAGGAATCGCAGCGGGAGATCCGTCCAGTCAGCGCCAGGAATGTCCTCGGCGCGACTGGCCTTCCACCGTTGCTGCCAGGTATCCCCGGGGAGGCTGGACAGCCAGTGCAGAATTTTGGTGACCCCGCGCCGCCGCCCGGCCCGGGTGGCGTTGGCCGCCGGCAAGAACGGTGGCGCCGTCAGCCGCCGCAGCACCTCGTCCGACGACTGCGTTGTCGTCGGCCACCAGTCTTCTGCGGAGCGGGGCGGGAACCGTTCCCGCAGTACGTTGTTCCGTGCTCGGGCCTGTTCGGCTGTTGCATTCGCGGTCTGCAGTTGTCGGCGGGTCGAATGCTTCGTGGTGGTGGTCATGAAGACCGCCCGAACAGCACGTCCAAGGCTTCGGGGTTGTAGCCGGGTGCGGGAGGCGGCGGCACCGGCCCGGTGAGCCGGTCTGCCTGTCGGGCGTGGTGGGCCAGCACCTGGGCCACGACCTCGTCCTGGCGCGGCGCGAGGTAGATCTCGGTCGTGGTCAGATGCGCGTGCCCGAGGACCCACTGCACGTCGGTCAGCGTCAGCGCCGGGTCGCGCACCATGCGGGCGGCGGCGCTGTGGCGAAGGTCGTGAAGGGTCCAGTCCGCGCCGAAGGCGGCGTTTACCCGCTCGAACATGCGGTGGGCGCCGTGGTAGGTCAGCGGCTGAAACGGACGCCGCAGCGTCCACCACACTGGCCGCGTCCGACCCCTCGGCACCAGCCCGTGCAGCTCCTGCTGGTAGAGCCGCAGCCATACGAACGCATCTGCCGAGGCCGGCACCTGCTGCCGTGCTCGGGAGCCCTTCCGCACAACGCTGATCAGCTGCTGCCCAGGGTCAACGTCGCACTGCCGGACGCCGATCAGCTCCGAGGCCCGGACTCCGCTGGAGATCCAAAACGCGATCATTGCCCGGTCCCGGTTCGACCGCAGCGCCGCGAACAGCGAGTTGAACCACTCGTCCGGGATCGAGCGCGGAATCCGGCGGGGAACCGTGGGCCGGTAGCGGCCGGTCCGCTCTGGAGCCCAGGCGTCCATCGGGTTGTGGTGTGCGTGTGCGCGGCCGGAACGACGAGCCAGGTCCAGTGGGAACGGGTTGAGCAACGGCCCGGATCCGGCATCACGGTGCAGGTCGTAGAACTTACGCAGCACCGTCTCGCTGTGGGCGACGGTCGACGGGGCATAGCCGAGCCCAGGGCTCGTCTTCCCGGTCACGGGGTTCGGGGCGCCGATGGTGCGGGCTGGCCGCCGCTTGGCCGCGGTTGCTCGCGGCTTAACCGTCAGCTGGATCCAGCAGCTGAAATCCCGAGCGTCCACGCGTGTCGCTCGATCCCACGGCACTTCGACCGCGCGCAGGAACCGCCACCAGCGCAGTAGGTCCATGCCGTAGGAGCGGACGGTCGCCGCCGCCTTCCCGGCTGCGAGCAGTTCCTGGAAGAACACCGCGACTGGCGCCACGACCGCGCCGTCGGCGTCGACGAGCCGGTAGGGCTCGTAACGGTCGCCGGTCTCCACCAGCCGACCCCACGGAGGAACAGCCAACCTCGATAGATCCCGCTCGGGCACACGATCGTTCATCACGACCGCAGACCGTACTGAACCGCAACCTCACCTGTGCCCTGAACTGCACAATCAACCTGGTTCGTTCAGTCAACGGGGCGTGCTCGTGGATGCAGGGGGTGCTGAACGAGCGGCCGCAGGTGCCGATGGAGACCTTGCGCCGTTCGAAGTGGCCCAGGAACTCGGTCCACTCCTCGTCGGTCGGGACGCGGTATTCATCGGTTGGCCGCATGGCTCGTCGACGGGCCAGGAAGGCCAGGTGGGCTTGGACGGCCTCGTCGGGATAGACCGCCTTGTAGCCGAGGGTGACGTTGATGTCCTGGTGTCCGGCGATGACCTGGGCGATGTGCGGGGGGAGACCACTGAGGACGGCGTCGGTAATGAACAGCCGGCGGAAGTCGTGCGGCGTGAACTGCAACGGGCCGCCGGTAACGGAGTCCGTCAGCCCGGTGTGTGCGAGCGCGGTGGTGAGCATCTTCCGGACGGCGCCCGAGCTGATCGCCCGGTTCTCGTAGCCGCGGTGTCGCTGGAACAGCAGTGGTGCGGGCGGCAGCCAGGCGCGCTCGTAGTGGTCGTAGGCGGGGACCAGGGGGACTCGACCGTTCTTGTCGCGGACCCGGCGAATGATCGTGGAGAGGACCTCGGCGAGTTCGGGGCTGACGACCAGGAGCCGTTCCGTGTCGGTCTTCGACGGAACGATCTGCAGGAGCGGGATGAGCTCGCCGGTGGTGGGGAGCCGGTATTGGATCAAGCTGTGGTGGGAAAGCTCGGTGAGTTCCTCGACCCGGATGCCGGTGGCCCGCAGCACCTCGACGATGGCGAAGGCCCAGAAGGCGTGGTCCTCCTCGCGTCCGAGATCTCGCCGGTGCCCGGTGACGGGGTCCTCGGCCAGCACTTTGGCCGTCGCCGACCGGCGCGGGACAACACGTACCAATGTCTGCCCGGCGGCGGTGAACGTCTCGCCCGGTGCAGCGTCGCGGGCGGCAGACAGCACGGCGGCGGCGTCCTTGCGCCGCTTGGCGGGAGCCCACTCAGGCACGATGCCTGAGATGGAGTTCCTGGCCCGCAAGCTGCGGGAGTCTGGCGTCGATGCTGTTGCCGCTCGGCCGTAGAAGCCCCGACCTGGCTAGTCAGCTGGTTCTCCGCGGTTTCGTGCCGACCTTGTGACGTGCTGGGCGGATGTATGCCTCGCCGGAGGCAAGGACGCGTCCAATGTCGTAGCGGTTCTGCGAGCCGAGCGGGCGGCCGGGGCCCGGACGGGTGGGTTTTGGTGCGCCGGCTGGTGTTCCCAAACGCATGGGGGAACGCGGCGGCGCCTCATGGGCCTGCGCAACCGCTACGGGACCTTCATTCCGAGGCAGTGGACACTTCTGGCTTTGTTCACCAGAACCGGTTCTCGTGAACAAAGCCAGGACCTGTCGGCCTGCCCGACAGGCTCCCTGACAATGGCCGGGTGCCCACCGAGCAGGGGTCGACCAGAGGGTGGTGTGGCGGGCAGACTCGGGGGAGCAGTCAAGGTAGGGGAGTGGGCGTGATGAGTGCACAGCCGGTTCACCAGGCCGGGCCGGAGCGGGTGCCGCGCAACGCGCGGGGTATCGGCTCCGCGCTCGCGCCGGAGGCTGCCAAGGAGTTCTACGCCGAGCTGCTGGCCGCCCGTCCGGAGGAGGCCAAGGCCGTGCTGCTGCGCTGGTGGGGCCGGGCGATGCTCGACAGCGACCCCGAGCAGGCGGCCCGGGTGGAGGCGGTGCTGGCCGGCAGGATGCCGACGCTGACCGTGGCCGAACTGCTCGAGAGGCGTCGGGCGGCGGGCCTGCCCGTTGAGTGAGCCGTACGACGACGACCTGGCCGGCTGGCCCTGCGTGCTCTCCGAGGGCGCTGCGCAGTTCATGATGGACCCGGCGCTGCCGCCGTGGGCGACGGGCCCGATCGTGGCCGCCATGGTCGAGATCGGCGAATCCCGCGGCCAGGCCGCGGGCAGCACCGCGGCCAACGACTGGCCGGAGTGCCGACTCCTGCCGCTCGGCGTGGACGGAGCCATGGGCGTCATCGAGTACGTGATCGCCAAGGACGCGGCCCCGCCGCAGGTGGTCGTGACCCGCATCCCGCTGTACTGACGGACGACGCCGACCGGCCCGCGCACGTGCAAGGCGCCGGCCGGACGGTCCCGCTGCCCAGCTGGCCGAGCCCCGGACGGCTGCCGGTCCCGAGCACCCTAGACCGGGTACAGCTCGGCTCCGCGGGGCAGCCACGACGCTTTCGGACACCACGCTGTACGCGCCCGGCCGGCGGCGGAGTTCAGCACGGACTGGGCTGCGGATCGGGGCGGCCCGTCGCGGTACCCCGCTGCGCTACCAGCGGCTGAGTCTGGACCTGAACGCCGCCGACGCCCCCGAGGTCCGGAGGCCGGCTGCCGCTGCCGCCTCCGGTCTCGACGGGTACCCGATGCGCGGCGGATCCTGTCGGCCCCCGCGGCCTGGGGCCGGGCCGTGGTGGGTAGGGTCTGGGGAAGGCCCGTGAGCGGCCGGGCCCGAAGTCCGCCGCGCCCCTGCCCGCACCTCGCGGAAAATAGTCCGATCTCCGCTTCAACCTTTCCCGGCCCGCAGCGCTCGAAGAAGGGATGACAGGACAAGGGCCCGGCGACAGGGCCTGGAAAGGACGAGCAGATGCCGGAGAACGGCCGGGCCTGCGAAGCACCGGGGGGCTCCCCGAAGCCCGAGAGCTTCGAAGCCTTCGCCCGGGCGAGCCAGAGACGGCTCTACCGCGTGGCGTACCTCTTGTGCGGGGACGCCGACGCGGCCCGCGACCTGACGCAGACCACCTTCGCCAAGCTGTTCCAGCACTGGCGGCGGGCGAGCGCCGCCGACAACATCGACGCCTACGCCAGGACAGTGCTGACCCGCACCTACCTCGCCGAACGGCGGCGCCGGCTGCGCGACCTGCTGGCCCAGCCCCGTCGGGACCACCACGCCGCTCCCGACCACGGCGCCCTGCGGGTGACCCTGCTGTCGGCCTTGGCCGAGCTACCGCCCAGGGCGCGCGCCATGGTCGTCCTGAGGTACTGGGAGGACCAGAGCGTCGAGTCCGTCGCAGAGCTACTGAAATGCAGTGAATCCACGGTCAAGAGCCAGTGCTCGCGTTCCCTGGCGAAGCTGCGCGTCCGGCTGGGCGAGGCCCACGTCTACACCACGGGGAACTGAGGAACCGACATGGCGAACAACCACATGCCCGAAGACGACCGCGGTGACGCCACGCTGGTCAGGGAAGAGATGGAGCGTCTGATCGCGGAGCTGCCGCCCGTGGAGGATGTGGTGCCCGCCGCCGTGGCCCAGGGGCGGCGGCGCCGGACGCGCGCCCGGGTCGCGGTCGCGGCCGGCGTGGCCACGGCGGCGGTGCTCGGGGTCGTGGCGCTGCCGCTGGGGCAGGGGGGCGCGACGACGGTCCGTCCGGCCGCGAGCACCGAACCGCCCCGGCCGTCCCTGGCGCCTCGCTGGGATCCGTCCTCCGTCCCTGTCAGACCCACCGGGGGCGGCGGACCTTCCGCGTCCCCGTGGCCGTCCACCGATGAGGAGATCCGGAGGGAGGTCAGTCGGTTGCCCCCCCAGCAGCAGCGGCGGGAGGAGTTCCGCCTGTGGTCCACCGCCGCCCTCAACGAGCTGATGCCGCGCCTCCTCGGCCCGATCCGGCCCGTCGACGCGGACAAGGGCCGCTACCAGGCCGAGGCCCCCGACGGCAACGTCTTCCCGGTCGTCCTCTCCGTACGGCCGTCCGGCGGCGCGCCCGACGTGCCGCGGCCATGCCCCGTTCCGCCCCGTGTCACGGCCGCCGCGTGCGAGCGGATCGTCTCGGACACCGGCATCGAGATGACCTCGTGGCGCATCAACTCGGGTGGCCCGAACCTGGTGGGCTTCCGGGCCTCGTTCACCTACGAGAAGGCCAGTGTGTCGCTCACCGTCCTCCCCGACACGAAGGCCCGCGTCTCCGCCCCGGTCAACCACGAGCGGCTCCTGAGGACCGCCTCCGATCCCCTGTTCCTCCACCTGGTGCGCAAGACCGTGGAGAGGTAGGAGGCGCGAGGCACGGCCGACGGGGGCCGCTGACACCGCCGCCCGCCCCGCGCGCCCGTGCCGCCACGGGCCCGGACGCCTGCGGACGCCGGCGCGGGCGGACGGGCAGGCGGGCGGGCCTCAGCTGACGATCGCCAGGTCGTGCGGGGTGTTGTTGAAGCGGCGCCCGGCCGTCTCCGTGACGGTGACGATGTCCTCGATGCGGAAGCCGAAGCGGCCCGGGAGGTAGACGCCGGGTTCGATGGAGAAGCACATGCCCGGGACCAGGAGCTGTTCCTCGCCCTCCACCACGTAGGGCGGCTCGTGGGTGGTCAGGAAGATGCCGTGGCCGGTGCGGTGGATGAAGAACTCCCCGTACCCGGCCTCGGTGATGACGGCGCGGGCCAACCGGTCGACCTCCTGGCCGGTGATCCCGGGCCGGACGGTCTCGAAGGCCTTCTGCTGGGCCCGGCGGACCACCTCGTGGACGGTGCGGACCTCGTCGGGGACGTCGGGGCCGACGTGGACGGTGCGGGTGGTGTCGGAGCCGTGGCCGTCCTTGAGGCCGCCGAAGTCGAGGACCACGGTGTCGCCGGTCTTGATGGTCCGCTCCGCGGCCTCGTGGTGGGGGTTGGCCCCGTTGGGGTCGGAGGCGACGACGGTGAAGTCGACCTGGCTGTGGCCCTTCTCCATCAAGAGGCGGGCGAGGTCTGCGGCGACCTCGCTCTCCCGACGGCCGGCGAAGGGCACCGTCACGATCTCGCGGAACGCGTCGTCGGCGGCGGCGCCCGCGGCGGCGAGGCGTTCGAGCTCGTCCTCGTCCTTGACGGCGCGGAGTATGGGCAGGGCGCGGGTGAGCGGCTGGTAGCGGCTGTTCGGGAGGGTCTCCTGGAGGCCGAGGAGGTGTATGGCCCAGGCCGAGTCGGAGTTGCCGTACCGGCCGTCGGGGGTGAGGAGCCGGCTCGCGGCGGCGTACGGGTCGGGTGCCGTCCTCCCAGTCCGTGATCTTGAGGGCGGTGGCTCCCGGGGTGCCCTCGGCGTCGGGGCGTTCCAGCTTCGGCACGAGCAGGGCGGGCTGCCGGCCATCTTTGGGGGTGGGTTTTGGTGCGTCAGGGCTGGTCCGCGCAAGTTGCGGTGATGGTATGTCTGGCGATCGCGTCGGTGGCGGGGCGCACCGCGCAGTCCGATGGCGGGGAGGATGCGAAGCCGGGCCCGAAGACGTCGTCCGCGCCGGCCGTGCCGTCGGGCGGGGGCTCGGCGCCGGGCAGGCGGCGGGCAGGCGGTGCGCGGCCTACAGGGCCTGTCAACGAGCGCCGCAGCCAAGAAGCAGCTCGCCGAACGATGGCCCGATCGTGGCCGCCATGGTCGAGATCGGTGAAACCCGGGGCCAGGCCGCGGGCAGCACCGCGGCCGACGACTGGCCGGAGTGCCACCCTCACGACGACCGCCGGCCACGGCCTGACCATCGCCACCCTCGACCAAGGCCGCCTCGACGCCTGGCTCGCGGCCAAGCCCGGCACCCGGTACGAAGTCCGCGACTTCGTCGTCTGGGCCCACCGCCGCCACCACGCCGGCGACCTCCTCGTACCGCACCGCCCGAAGGCCGACCCGGTCGGCCTGGACGAGGACTCCCACTGGGACCTCCTCCACCAGTGCCTCACCGACACACGCCTCGACCTCGACGTCCGGGCCGCCGGCGATCCTCCTGCTGTTCGGCCAACACCTCACCCGGATCGCCGCCCTCCCCACCACTGCCCTGACCGCCGGAGACGGGACGATGTTCCTCACTCTGGGCCGGACCCCGATCCCGCTGCCCACCACCCTGGCCAACCTCTTGGCCACCATCGCCGACCGCCCTGCTCCCCAGGGCTGGGCCGCGAACATGAGCGCTGGCTGGCTGTTCCCCGGCCACCTGCCCGGCGCCCACATCTGCGCCGCAGCCCTGAGCCGACGTCTGGCCGCCTGTCACATCCCCAACCGGCCCGCCCGCGCCACCGCCCTGGTGGCCCTCGCCTGCGACCTGCCGCCCGCGGTCCTGGGACCGATGCTCGGCCTCCACCCGATCACGGCCGTCCACTGGCGCCGCCGTGCCGCCACCGACTGGACCGCCTACCTCGCCGCCCGCAGTGAGACCGTCGCCACCAGCTCCGAGGGGGAGCATGGACGATTCGTAGCCTCCGACCCGCGTCCTATGCCGGGCCACGGCCACCGCACGAGCTGCGGATCGGAAGGAGGTTGACCCCCTTCGCCACCATCCGCCTCCGTCGGTGACGCCCATTCTTCTCGACGCGGCGACGCAGCAGTCCGGAGGCCCCGGTGCTGATGAGCAGCGGGAGCGGGACAAGCGACACGGACACGGCCGAGCCCAAAGGTGAGGGCCTCCGTTTCCTCACCTTTGGGGACCCGGGGGAAGCCGCAAGTTTTGATCGTGTTCAAATAGAAGTGTGCGGCCGCGGGGCCCGACACCCAACCTCTGGGGAGAGGTCTGTGAACATGCGCGGATGGCGTGCGATCCTTCTCTCGGTGACTGGGGCGGTGCTCACGGCGTCCTGTGGGTATGCCGCAGCAATCCACTCGGCGGAGATTCCGCAGGAACAACTGATAGGGACATGGACCAGCTCTGCCGGGACGTCTCTGACCTTCTCGGAGGAGCACACCTTCGCCGGAACGGGTTTCGACAAGGTCGAAGCGATGGCTGATTGCGCTCGTCCCGAGACGCTGTCCACTGGTCGATGGGCCTTCTACGTCAGCCCCGAAGGCAACGGCTTCATCGTCCCCGATGAGACCGCCACACGTGGTCATGAACTTCAGCTGTCCTTCGACGGGGATCCGACGTGCACAGTGTGGGTCTATCTTTACGGGTACTTCGGCGATGCAGAGGACCCGAGCATGTGCCCCACGAAGGACCCTGACGCCGGCTGCCCTCCGGACGGCTACCTGAAGCGGGATGAAGCCGCTTTCCACTCCTGACACCCATTGGCGCCGGAGTGAACGCACACTCTTGCCAGCCCCGGCCGCATGAACAGACCACCGGCTCGAATCTCGCAACCACCGGGACCGGACAGGAATACCGCACGTTTCGAATGACGCTCCCCGCCAGCTGGGGCCTCCGGGTGGACGGCGGCGCGTCGGGAGGCGTACGCGAACGACCAGGGCCAGCCGTCCTCGCTCGTCGCGGTCACGGCCCGCTTCAGCAGGCGCGGGCAGCTTGAAGGCGGGTTCACCGAACAGGGACTCCACGTACTTCGGTCGAACCAACGGGGCGAGTCGCCGGAAATTCTTGGCCCACTTCCTTCGCCTACCAGGGCCGTTGTCCCACCAACTGGCGACTGCCTGAGTACGGCCATAGCCGCCACCACCCCACCAATGATCTTGCCAATGTCGCCCAGAGGACCGAGCCACTCGTTACCCAGAAGCCAGTTCACGGTGGAAGTCTGCACGGCATGCTGCGCTCACCGTTGGTCGTTCGTCGGATGCCAGACGGCCGGTCCGCCGCCGCGCCACTCGATGAGGAGCACGTCGTCCAAGCGGACGTCATCGGGGTCCAGGCCGGCCCGGCGCAGGAACTCCAGAAGACCGCCGGGGCCGAGGGCGCGGCCGAGGATCTCGCCGTCGACGCGGACGCGGTGCCCACCTTCGGCGTCTGGCGGGTAGACGATGACGCGCAGGTCGGGGCTCATCCCCTCCACCGTGCCGGTACCCGGTCATTCGAGCACTCCGAGGGCGGTGTCCGGGCGGCAGTGGATGCAGGCCGGCACGCCCTCGGCCAGGAGCCGGCGGACCAGCTCGGCGGCGGCCGGGACGCAGCGCTTGCCGGTGTCCCAGCAGTCCCCGGTGTGGAGGCGGCTCGGGAGCCGGCCGACGCCTATCGAGCGCTCCACCAGCCACGCCGGGGGTTCGGGCGGCGGCTGCTGCCGGGCGGTGGCGGCCTCGCGCTCCTCGGCGGCGGCAAGGGCCTGTTCCGCGCGGCCGAGTTCGCCGCGCAGGTAGGTGATCAAGGTTTGGAGCCGGGGCAGGTCCGGCGGCAGCACGGACATCCGGGTCAGCCTCCGTACTGCGCCTGCCGGGCGGCCCGGCACGTCTCGCACAGCGGGTTCTCTCGGGGAGGCGCTGTGGTGTGAGCCGTAGCGACGGCAGTTTGTGCAGCTCAGCGGTGGTGTGCTGAACGCTACCCGGTGCGACAGGTGTGGCGCTATCGCTGATGCGGGTGACCGTGAACCGGATGCTGCTACCGGTTCACGCCCCCCGAGCGTGAGCTGGGGTTTGGATTTCGTAACCTCAGCGGATGCTCCGTGACCAGTTCGAATGCCGTTGCATCCTTTGCCATGACTATGGCGATCGTGCTGAAGCAGACCGTGTGGAGCAGACCATCATCAGCAACGTGCGGCGGCACGGGTGGCATGTGGTCATGGTTCCCGAGGATGAGATCGGTCCGGGGTTCGCGTACACGATCGGCCTCGCGCACACGTATGGGGTCCCTGAGCTGGGCATCTTCGGTCTTGACGTCCACGAGATGCACCGCATGCTCAACATGATCGGAGACCGGGCGGCTGCGGGCACCGCATTGGAGGAGGGCCAGCATCATGAGGGTGTGGTGGACGCCCGGCGGGTGATGCTGCGGAACGTTGACCTGCGCTGGTACCGGACCTTCTTCGGCCGAGCTATCGGGTTCTACCGGCGGCCTCCGTTCCCGTTTCTTCAGGTTGCGTGGCCCGATGGGAATGAGGGTTACCACTGGGAGGAGCAGGCTGGTCATGGCCACCGGCATTCCCAGCCTCAGCTGTGGTTGCCGCCGACCGAGCATCCTCCGGGGGTCTGGACCGCCGAACTCTGACCGTGTGAACGAGGGAGCCCGAAACCAGGCTCCGATGGTAGTCACTGTCACGGTGCGGGGTCGTCATCCGCGTTGGTTGAGGGCGCGGGTGAGATCTCGGTTGGCCGCTCGGGCGGCGTCGAGTTCGCCTTGTCGTTCCTCCAATGCCCAGACCAGTTCGACGTTGCGTTGTTCGAGCTGGGTGATGCGGCTGGTGAGTTCGGCGACGTCGGTGGGGGTGGCCAGGCCGGAAGTTCGCCAGAAACTCTTCGCCGAGCGCCTTTGAAAGGCGCTCTTCTAGCTGATGGATGCGTGCGGCCAGACGGGCGCTGCGGGCACTGGCGTTGGCGAGGTCGGCTTGAAGCGAGGCCCAGGTGACGGCTGGCCCGGTGCCGGCGGGTGCAACTGGTTCGTGGGCGGCGGTGCGAAGGGCGGTGAGTAGGTCGCGGTGACGGTACAGAAAGGTCCGGTCGACGCGTGCGGTGCGGGCGATGGCCGACACGGTCAGCGGCGTCCCATCGCGCCGCGCAGCCGTAATGGCGGCCTGCACCCGGGTAAGGCGGCGTCCGGTGTCGGCCTGGCGGCCGTCGTTCATGGTGCTGGTCACGGCGTGGGGTTCCTTGGGGGTCGGACGTCGGGCAGGGGGCTGGCCGATGCGGGGCATGCCGAGGTGGACGGTGCGGGAGCGGCGTACGAGGGTGATGGCCTGCTCGATCTGGGCGCGGTCCTCGGCGGTGAGGTGGTCGAGGTCGGTGGTGACGCGGTCGATGAGGCGCCGGACTCGGCTGATTTCCTGCTCGCTGGGCATGGCCTCTGCGCGGCCCAGTCGTCCGCCTCGAATGCGGACATCAGTTTCTCCCGGCTGCGCAGCAGGTCGTCGAGATGGGCCTTGAGGTCGGGGAGGTAGGAGACATCGGTGGAAAAGTGCTCGCAGCCCAGGCACCAGAACCGCAGAGGGCAGGCGTGGCCGCCTGCGGCGACGTTGGTGGGTTCCCGACAGACCCCGTAGGGGGTGGCAACCTCGCCGATCACGCGGCGGACGTGTTCGGAGTCCAGCAGACTCTGCGCGGCTCGCCAGACCCGGTTGCCGTGTCGGTCGAACTGGAGGGCCGTGACCCGGTCGACGGCTTCGCGACGGCGTTCCTCACCGACCCGGTAGTAGCCCTGGGTGGTGGTGATGAGCCGGTGGTCCATCAGCTCCTTGAGGACGTCCACCGGCACGCCGGCGTCCGCGTGCCGCTGCGCGTAACAGTGCCGGTAGGCGTAGGGGAAGATCCGGGCCTTGTCGAAGGGCACGAGGTGGGTGGCCTGACGGCCGGCTGCGGTGACGACGATGGGGACGGTCAGGTCGGGGAGCGTGTCCACCCAGGCTCGGTGGACGGAGCGATGTCGCAGACCGGCTTGGTGCCCTCGGGGTTGGTCTTCGGGCGGGGCAGCAGTTTCAGGCGAGCCGGGGCGACGTTGGGGAAGCGGGCGCGGATGCGTTCTTGCTGGCGGCGGATGGTGGCGGCGGTCTCAGCGCCGATCGGGAGGCGGCGGCCGAGGCGGCACGCCTTGTGGTTGTCGTAGATCAGGACGGGAGCGCCGTCCGGGTCGGCCTCCAGGCAGTCCAGGGCGAGGGTGTAGATCTCGTCGGGGCGGCGGCCGGTGTCGATGAGGAGTTCGGTGGCCACCCGGGTCCCGGCGTTCGTCATCTCCTCAAGCCGATCCAGGTGAGCGCACAGCGCGCGCATCACCTCCTCGGGGAGGTCCCGGCCCGCCTCGGTGGCCTCCGGCTCGTCGGGCATGTCCTCCGGTCCGAGCGCGAAGTCGACCGGCATCCCCTCCAACAGGCCCCCGGGTCCGGTCAGGCCCAAGGTGCGGAATCGCACCTGGACGCGGCGGACGAACCGGGTGAACGCCAGCCGGCGGGCGGGGCTCAGCTTCCCCGTCGAGGTCAGGTGGCCCATGCGGTTGATGAACCCGACGATGTCTGCGCGTCCCCACCGTGCTGGGACCTCGCCCCGGTCGGGCCGCTGAAGACGCAGGCTGTCCGAGAGCAGGGCGACGGCGGAGATGATCGCGCGGGCGTGGTGGACGGCGTTCTTGTTCCGGCGCCGCGGCAAGTCGTCATAGACCCACACCTTCATCGCCTCCCGCAGCGCGCGCTGGCGGATCGCGGTGAACGGCAGCGTTCCGGCATGCCCGAAGACGGACATGTCCCAGACGTCCTTGACCCGCTCGGTCTCCGGCGTTGTGTTCAGCCGGACCAGCGCCAGTTGGGCGGCCCGGATCATCATGACCTGCTCGCGGCTGTACCCGGCCTTCTCCGGTTCGGTCACCTCCATGAAGGAAGTGACCTGAGGGCCCGGAGCCGGTCGTAGAGGGGGCGCAGGCACTCGGGGCGGAGTTTGTAGCCGTTCCCGACCCGCGACCACAGCGCGTAGAGCCCCTCGGCGACCAGCAGGTCCGGTAAGCCCCGCAGGCTCACCTCCCGGGTGGAGCAGATCGCCTTCTCCGTCCGGCGCCACAGCTCCTCATCGAAGGACTCCCTCGGGAGGGCGAGGCGCATCCGATGGTAGTGGGCCTTGCAGTACGGGTAGCGGGTGCTGGTGCGGTCGAGGTAGCAGGCCAGGACCCGGCACGGGCCGAGTCCGGCGAGCCCGATCACCTTCGGGTCGGCCAGGAACTCCTCCAGGGGCCGGCCAGCCATGGTTGCGCTCCCGCAACATGCGGTGGGTCATGCACAGACGCCCCGCCGCAGTGTCCCGGGGCCGCTCACACCGGTCGACGGCACACGGCTGCCGCCCGCCCCCCATGGTCCAGGCCTTCGGCGTCCGGATGAATTCCTCCACGGCAGGCTGCTTCTTCCGAACCGCTCCAAGGACCCCCGGCACATCGGATGGGTGAAGACTGCGATGGCCAGTGGGCAGGTCGGCACCGGGCAGTCCCGCAGACCGATGACCGGGTGGTCCCAGGGGAAGGTGATCACCCGCCGCTGCCAGTCCCAGCCCACCACCTCCAAGAAGCCGGGATCGAGCGCGCGCAGGATTTCCTCCAGGCGGTCGTCGCAGGCCGGCTCAGCCGCGCTCTCCGGCCGCACGCCCGCCACAGCTGTGCCGGACCTCATCGGTCCTCCCGTCCGCCGAACACGCGGGGGGTCGGGACCCGATCGGCCGCAGCTCGCACCCGGCCCGGATCAGGAAACCGGTACGGTCCTGAGGAATCTGGGCTCCGGTGTCCCAGCAGGGCCTGAACCTCGTCCGGCGTACCGCCCGCGTCGGCGACGTTCGACCCGAACGCCCGCCTCGCCATGTGCGGCCCCACCCTCCGCCCCAACCCTGCCCGCACCCTCAGCCGCTCGAACAGCTCCCCGATCGCCTCGGGCGACATCGGCGCCCCCAGCGGACCCCGGAACAGGTTCACCAACAGGAAGTCGCTGCCGCCCTCGCCCAGCAGCCTGTGCCGCTCCTCGTAGTACAGGTCGAACGCGGACACCGTCAGGAAGTCCAGCGGCGCCACCCAGTCGTGGCGCGACTTCGACCAGGCTCCGTTGGAGTTCTCCCGACGGCGCACGTGCGCGTGCGCCCCCGGATACGCGCATCCCAGCGTTCGGGAGTCCGGCAGCAGGTGCACGTCACTGCGGCGCAGCCCGGCCGCCTGCCCGCGCCGCAGCCCCGCCCGGCCCAGCAGCAGCACGACCAGGCGGTCCCGGGCGCTGCGGCAGGCGAGGAACATGGCCACCAGCTCGGCGTCGGCGGCCCGGTCCACGTCGGCGACCGGCTCCCGGAGCGTGTGCACCGGCCGCAGCCGGTAGAACAGCCCGGCGTCCTCGCCCGTCGCCTCCGCCGGAAGGCCGCGGCTGTCGGCGAGTTCGTAGATCTGCCCCAGCACCCCGCGCGAGGCCTCACCTGTGGACACCGCGTAGGAGAGCAGTCCGCGTACGGCGACCAGCACCCGGTTGATCCGCCGCTCGCCTCGCACCGGCTCCGCCTCCGGGCCGGGACGGACCACCGCTGCGATCCCGTCCCGGGGCGCCGGGGTGTGCTTCAGCCAGACCATGAACAGCCCCGGGTCCCGACCCGCCTCTGTCCAACAGCGGCCGGTGATCCGGCACCACCGCAGGTACAGCGCGGCCCCGCCTGCGTACGCCTTCGTCGTCAGCTCGGCTGTTCCGATACCGTCGTACGGTTCTGCGGTCCAACCGTAGGCGGCGGCCGATGGCGTTAAGCGACAGGCCCGTGGCGGCGAGCTCGTTGACCTCAGCGTGTCGTTGTCGGATCCGAGCGAGGAGCGGAGTGTCCGGCGTGGCCAGTGGTGGGCTGGCTTCCGCTTCGGCTGGCCGTCGTAGGCACTCACGGTGACGGCGGCAGGTCTTCTCCACGGCCGTAGAGAGGTTCTGGAGCAAGTGCCAGCGATCGGCCACCTCCAGAGCGTCCGGGGCGGCCTGCCTGATGGCCTTGGTGAATGCCATCAGGCGGTCTCGACAGATGATTTCGGCGCCGGGGTGCTCGTGCAGCCATGCCGCGACGGTGCCCGTCTCGCGATCAGGCAGCACGTCCACCGGCCTCGATGACTCAACATCGACGAGGACGGTGCCATAGGTACGGCCCCTACGAAAGGCGAACTCGTCGATTCCGAGTATCCGCGGGGCCCGGTCCGGCACCGGCTGAGCGGTCAGCTGTCCCAAGAGGGCCGTCCGCCGGCCGTGGACCCCCAGCTTTGTGCACAGGCGTTGGCCCGGGCGGCCGCCGAGTTCTATGGCGACCGCCCGAGTCGTTGACCGTGCCGCTGTCGTACTACGACGTCGTGGCTCGGTCAGGCCCGCCACCTGTTCCACAAAGGTCCGACGTCGGCACCGGTCTTGATCACAAAAGAACC
Source organism: Streptomyces sp. NRRL S-87 (assembly GCF_000719335.1). Classification (GTDB taxonomy): domain Bacteria; phylum Actinomycetota; class Actinomycetes; order Streptomycetales; family Streptomycetaceae; genus Streptomyces. The sequence continues at coordinate 54,047 of NZ_JOGB01000010.1, read as the reverse complement.
GACGGACACGGAGACGCACGATCAGGCGGTGGCCGCCGACCGGCAGCCCCGCTATGTGACGCCAGTACCGGCTGTGAACGCGTACTGAAGGGTGCTGACACTGAGGACAGGCTCCGGGCGGCCCGCAGCCAGTCGCGTCGATCAGCATGCGGTCATCCGCGAACACGGCTTGCTGCACCACGACGTCCAGGTTGGGGAAGAGGACGTCCTTGAGCGTCTCCACCTTCATGGCGACGTGATCCCCTGGCGGAACGGTCCTGCAATCTCCGCTCCTCAGCACGTGCTGCAGCTGGGCGGTCAGGGGCCTTGGTGGAAGGGGATGGGTATGTCGTGAGCCTTCAGAGCTTCCGTGTAGTGGACCAGCAGCTCGTCAAGGTTGGAGAGGAGGAGGGCCGCAGCCTCACGGGCCTCACCTACCTCGCCTTGGTCGCAGGCTTCTACGATTGCGGCGACATCCGCGCGGATGATCGACAGGGAGTCTCCCTGAATCAGTACACCAGGAAAATTTCGCGGGGGCAGGCGGACGACCGCGTCGTTTCCCGGATCTGTGAACAGCTCAACTTCGATACGTTCCATCTGATCATCCAACCTCAGCCGCGCCCCCTTCTCCAGGCGTAGTCATCACGGAAGAGCGGTCAGAACCAACTACAGCGCTCAGTCACACCGATCACCCGGGCATACCTCCGCATACCTAGATCATCTAGGGCGGGTTTTCGGGCTACTGCTGTCGCCCTGGCCGTGAGACCCACGCAAGGGGTGGAGAGGGGCCACAGGGGCCCTGACCAGGAAGGCACCGTCATGCGCAAGCGCATCACCCGCTGGTGCACCCTGCTCACCGCCGACGCCTACCCGGAGCGCTTCACCAGCTCCGAGCCGGCGGGCGCCATCGTCACCGTCCGGCGGCTCGGCGGCCGCGCCGAGCGGTTCCGGCTGACGGACATCCCGCTGTACGGCCCGCACCGCGGCACCTTCGCGGCGGAGCCGGCCGACTACCTGTAGGCCGTCCGGGGGAGAGGCGGGGGTCGCGGTGGCGGCCCCCGCTTCCGTCTGCCCGGCGCCGGTCCGCAGTCCCCCGCAGGGGTGATTTATGCCCTCGCGTACGCGTAGGCGGCTTATGCGGCGTTCTCCCAACTCGCCTCAGTATCAGGGCTATTAACAGCAAATGGGATCTTTCCGCATGTTTCCGGCGCGGCCCGACAGTCGGGCCGCGCCGGAAGTGTGATCAGAGTGTGTTTCATGGTGCGTTCGGGGCGAGAACAGTACGACGAGAACCACTCCGCGGGCCGGCTGCGGTCGCCCCTTGCGGCCTGGCGGTGGGCGGCGGGCTCGGGTCTGGTCCCGCCGGCGGACGCCGGCCAGGGGTTGTGGTCGCGGGCGGTGGTGGAGGCCGCCGACCCCGAGGCCGTGCGCGCGGCCCTGGGGGGCCCGATCGGTGCGGGGGTGGCGGCGGACCGGCTGACGCAGGCCTTGGGGGAGCCGCTCCCGAGGTGCCGGCCGCGGGTGACGGCCTCGGCGGTCGGTCACCTGGTGAAGGCTGGCCTCCTGGTCCGCCTCGGCGGGGACGCCGAGTTCCCCGACGTCCACCCGGACCAGGTGGCCGCCCTTGCCCGCCGCCGGGACCTGCCTGCCCTGCTCGACTGGCACGTCCCCCTGGGCCCGGACCAGGCCGCCCCGCGCCTGGGTGTCCGAAGGACCGATTGGGACCAGGTGGTCAGGCTCGGTTTCGTCTCCCCGGTGGACACGGTGACCATCGACTTGGATGACGCCACCGCGAACCTCGCAGCCTGGACCAGCGGCATGCACCAGCTCGACTGGCTTACCGCCCGAGGCCAGACACAAGCCGCCTGGTCCCACCTCGTGACCACCCTGCGCACCGCCCAGGCTCACCTGAACATGCCCAGCTGGTACAACCCCGCGAGCGCGCTCACCGACCTCCTGCAGGTGTACCAGGCAAGCCGCAGCATCCGCGCCTCGCAGCCCTCCGGCCTCACCGGCGTGATCAGCCCCACCATCGAGGCCTCCTTCGCCAAACAGGAGGGACTGCTCCAGCACCTGGAACAAGCCCTCGCCCACGACCCCCAGTTCACAGCCCACCCCGACGCCGAGGCCTCGCACACGGCCGTGCGTACCCGCCGCATGCAGGACAACGGGAAACAGCCCCCGGAGGGGGCGCCGGGAAAACAACTACAGGGCCGCCCCGCATTCGCCGCCCTGTTCCACGCTGACACCACTGGTCTCCGAGATGACATCGACCCCCGTCTCCTCCACCAGCTCGAAGACCGTCTGCAGTACGTCGCCAAGGGCTACACCCCAACCGGCAACACTCGCTTTGACGACCACCTGGAATCCCTGCTTGCCATCCTCGCCACCAGCCCCGCGTGGAGGCCCACCGACAGCCACTATGTCACCGACCTGCTGCAGCACTTCCTGCGATTCCTCTACGACCGTTTCGACGCCCAGGCCAACCTCTACGGAGACCGCACCGCATGCCTCGGCCCACCGACCAAGGAGAAGAACGGCAAAGTAACTCCCTGGGCGGAGAAGCACCTGCAGGACGACTTCCACCAGCACCTGACAGGAATCTGCACCCCAGGGACCGTCCAGCGTGAAGTGTGGGACGTCGCAGGAGGGCGCGCTGACGTCATCTACACCCCAGCACCAGGAAGCCGCCTGGTGACAGAAATGAAATGGAGAGACAAGACCTGGACACGGCCGAAGATCGAACAGGAGTACCTCGCGCAGGCTGCCGTGTACACCGCCACCGGACCACCCTTCAGCTTCCTACTGGTGGGCGATGCCACTGGCAACCCTGGCGGCCACCCCAGCATCGAGGACGGCATCTGGGTGGTCTCCCATGCCCGAACCGCCACCGAAATACCTCGCCTGGTTGTCACCGGCGTCCTCCCGACTGCTCGCCCCACTCCTTCCGCCCCGCGCACCCCCGGGCCGCCCGAACAACCTCGCAGTGAGGTCAGGACCTGCAGAGGCTTTGGGTGTGCCGCTGCGTGCTGCTGGCCGCTCGAAACCCAGAGGCGGCGGTCGACCACCCTGTCGAGGCCAGACTCCTTGCCTACTCGGCTACAGGGTCGAGACCCCGGCGGTCAGACACGCTGAAGTAGGTAGGGAAAGCGCCCGCGACATCGCCCTGTTGGACGTGGTCCGCCCCTCGGTGGACTGGCGGGCGGTCCGCGAGACCCGTCCGGCCCGCCGCTTCCCGCTCGCCGCCCTGACCCCGGTCACCCCGGACACCGACCGGGTCCTGCTCGCCGGGGTCGCCCGGATCGCGAGTGCGGGCCGCAGCGCCGGGGTGGGCCGGGCGGCGGTGGCCAACTGGCGCCGCCGCCACCCAGACTTCCCCGCCCCCACAGGCGGGACCAAGACCCATCCGGAGTTCGACCGGGCCGACATCGTCGCGTGGCTCCTCGCCCACGACAAGATCACCCTTCCCACCGGGGCGGGTATGGCCTTGCTGCTGGTGCGTGGCACGGCGGGCGCCACAGGACGGTTCCGGCTCGATGCCCCGTGGCTCGGCCTCGCCGACGACATCGAGGCACCGACCGGCTGTCGGGATGGGTCGCCGACGACGCGGACGCCGACGCGCTGGCCGCCCTGGCGGCCGGGTATGTCGGAGTCACACTCACCCGGCTCACCGCACCGGGTGCAGGCCCCCTCGCGGTGCTCGGGGACGTCCGGGTGACCGACCGGTTCCGGCCCGGATCCGGCGGCCTGCGCATCACGCTGGAATGGCCGGCCCGCCTGCGCGGCACCGCCTCGCCAACCGGGAACGGTGGTGTGGTCCGCCACATCGTCCCGCAGACGAGGGTCGGCGAGGAGTGCGTGTGCGCGCGGCATGGCTGCGGCGGCCTGGACCCGGTCCTGTGGTGCGAGGAGCACGGCGGCGACGTCGCCCCCGTGCTGGAGTGGCACGCGGGCGGAGGCCTGCGCTGCGCGCAGCTCGCGCGCGGCAGGGCGGCAAGCGCGTAGGGGCTCGTCGGCTGCGGGTGGTCCCGGCGCACCCTCGGATGCGCCAAAGGCCGGTCAGGCCCGGGATTCACCGCCCGGGGTGCCGGCGGCGCGCTGGAACCAGGCTTCTGCCTCGGTCTCGCGGCCAGTGTTTACCAGCAGCAGTGCGAGGTTGTTCATGGCTTCGGTGTGTCCGGCGTCGGCGGCGCGCTGGTACCAAGTTTCTGCATCGGTCTCGCGGCCAGTGTTCTGCAGCAGCACCCCGAAGTTGTTCATGGCGTCGATCTGTCCGGCGTCGGCGGCTTTTCGGTACCAGGTTTCTGCCTCGTTGGTGCGGCCGGTGTTAGCCAGCAGCAGTCCGAGGTTGGTCATGGCGTTGATGTGTCCGGCGTCGAGGGCTTTTCGGTACCAGGTTTCCGCCTCGTTGGTGCGGGCGGTGTTGGCCAGCACCACTCCGAGGTTGTGCATGGCGTCGATCTGTCCGGCGTCGGCGGCTTTTCGGTACCAGGTTTCTGCCTCGTTGGTGCGGCCCGTGTTCTCCAGCAGCAGTCCGAGGTTGGTCATGGCGTCGGTGTGTCCGGCGTCGGTGGCCTTCCGGTACCAGGTTTCCGCCTCGTTGGTGCGGCCGGCGTCCTCCAGCAGCACGCCGAGGTTGGTCATGGCGTTGATGTGTCCGGCGTCGGTGGCCTTCCGGTACCAGGTTTCCGCCTCGTCGATGAGGCCGGCGTCCTCCAGCAGCCGCGCAAGGCTGAACATGGCGTCATAGTCTCCGGCTTCGGCGGCCTGTTGGAGGCGCTCCGCGTCGGGTTCCGGAGCCTCCGCTGCCGGCACGGGGGTGCGCCCGGGTGCGAGATGGGCGGTGCGCAGGCGTGCGGCGACGTCCTTGGCGGTGAGGGGATGGCCGCCGGGGTCTTTGGCAATAAGGGAGGTGATGAGGTTGTCGATGTCGGGCGGGATTGCGGGCTGGTGGGTACTGGGCGGTTCGGGAGTGGTGGACAGATGCATGGCGATGACGGCGTACGCGGAGTCCGCGGTGAACAGGGGGCGCCCGGTGAGGAGCTCGTAGAGGCTGACGCCCAGGGCGTACAGGTCGGACGAGTGCGTCGGCGTCTGTCCGCTGAGCTGCTCGGGAGCCATGTAGTGAGGGCTGCCGAGCAGCGCTCCGGTCATGGTCAGACCGATCGTGCCGTCCTGGACCTGGGCGATCCCGAAGTCGCAGATCTTGACGGTGCCGTCGTCGAGCAGCATGAGGTTGGCCGGCTTGATGTCGCGGTGGACGATGTTCCGCCCGTGGGCGGCGGCCAGCCCGTCGCACACCTGGGCGCCGTACTCCACCACCTGCTCCAGGGGGAGCCCGCCGGGGTGGTCCTCGCGCAGGACCGTCGCGAGATCACGACCTTGCAGGAACTCCATGACGAGGAACGGAGAGACTTCCACCTGCCCGTCGGCGCTCGTCTCCCGGTGCTCGCCCAGGTCGTGGACGACGGCGATGTTGCGGTGGTTCAGCCGGGCGGCTGCTTCGCCCTCACGGCGGAAACGGGCCAGGACCTGGGCTGCGAGCCGGTCGTCACGCAGATGGGAGGTGAGCACCGTCTTGATCGCGACGGTACGGCGCAGCCTCAGATCGGACGCCGCCCACACCTCGCCCATACCGCCGTGCCCCAGCCGGCTGTCGAGCCGGTAGCGGCCCGCTAGCTCCATCCCCCTGTACATGCAGGTCAACGTATGCGACTCGCCCGCGATGCGACAAGAATCCTCCGAACCTGGGCGGGGTCTTCCGGCCGCATCCCCGGCCCGCTGCCAGGAGTACGAGCACCGCCGCGACACCGCGACCGGTCCGCTGCGCGGGTCGGCTCCGGCTGGTCCCGGTGTGTGCCCTCGGAGTTGCCGGGGGCCGGTCAGGCCCGGATCTCGTTGACCTGCATCCGCAGGGTCAGGCTGTGCTTTTCGGGCGGCAGGGCGTCCATCGCGGCGGTGGCGTGCGCGACACCGCCCGCCTTGTCGCCGGACCGGGCGAGCATCAACCCTCGGTGGAGCTCCAGATGCGTCGCGAAGCGAGGCAGGGACGCAGGAAGTTCGGCGAGGGCCTGGTCCTGCGCCTCAGTCGCGGCTTTCTCCTCGCCGAGACGGGCCAGGAGGAGAGACCGGAAGACGTTGAGCCGCCACCACGGCACCGCGTAGTCCGAGGTCTGCTCGTGGGAGCCGGCCGCGTCGAAGACCCGGCGGCCCCGGTTGTCGAGCGCGAACGCGGTAGCACGGTCGCCGCGGAGGGCAGCGGCGTGGGCCTTGCCGTAGATGGCGTTGAGCAGACCAAGAGACGGCCGCTCGTCAAGGGCGAGGGCCTGGTCGGCGAGGACGTCCGCGACGTCGAGGGACGTCCTCTCGTATCCGAGGGCGATGGCGGCCCGTCCCCGTACCCACACCCGCGCGGCCGGGTCCCCGGACTCGTCGGCGGCGGTGGCGGCCATGCGGTACCAGCGCACGGCGGCGGCCCCGTCCGAGCCGGGGAACGTCTTCGCGTACAAGGTCATCAGCCGGGCGGCCACCGACCACAGGCGCGGCTGATCGAGCTGCTGCTGCACGACGACGAGTTCGCCGGAGACGCGGCGCTGGATGTCGGCCGCGCCCATGGACATGTGATCGGTCCCGTACGCCGCAAGCTTGGCCTCCCACGCCTCCGCCGAGGGCCCGCCGGCCAGCCGGGCGGCGAAGCCCTTCGCGAGGAGGTCGGAGGCGACCACGGGGGCTATGGCCGTACCGGCCACATCGGTCAGGAACGTACGTCGCAGCATGGGGTCCTCCAGCACGGACAGCGGGACGTCGAGCACCCGGGACAGAACCGCGAGGTAGAACGCGCGCGGTGCGCACTTGCCGCGCTCCCACCGGGCGACGTACTCGCGCGTCAGAGTCGTGCCCTCGGCGCGGTTGATCTCATCGGCCAGACGGGCCTGCGACCAACCCTGCGCGGTGCGCAGGTCGCGGATCAACTCCCCGATGTCCATGGGGACATCTTGCCCCCAGCTTTGCCCCTGCCCGGGGGTTTCTCGCGGGCCGAAAGTAAAGGGCACCAGCCCGACCCGCGAACGGGCTGCACCATGAAAACCACCGACCAAGCCCACGCCGAGGCCATCAAGCTGTTTCCCCCGGCCGCCCTCACGGCCCCGCCGGACTGCGCCCGCTGCCAGGACTACGCCCGCCGCCGCCCTGGCAGAGAAGGAGGCAACCGCCGCCCAGGCCGCGGCAGCACAGGCGGAGAAGGACGCCGCGGACGCCGCGAAACTCGCCACCTCCGCCGAAGAGCACGCCAAGACCGCCGAGACCGCGGCCACGAACGCCAACCAGCACGCCCGCGAATCCGACGAGTCGGCCAGGAGAGCCGAGGAATACCAGCGCGAGCGGCAGCGCAAGGCCCGCGAGGAAGCATCCAAGGCACAGCCGTCCGATCCCGTCCTCGACGACCAGGTGAAGGAGGCGCTCGCGGCGGCCGGGCTCTCACCCGAGGCCTACGAGCAGGTGCGGGCCCTGGCGCAACTCGACCTCCTCGACTACCTGAAGTCGAACGGCGCCGAGATCCTCGTCGAGCTCTTCCTGGAGGACATCAAGGCCTGCATCGACGACCCCGACATCCCGACCTGCCTGTGGGCCGTGGTCCAGAACATCGGCCCGGCGAAAGCCGCCAAGATCCTCGGGAAGCTCCCCAGGGTCGCCAAGGCCATTGCCGGAATCAACGCCTTCCTCGACAAGACCGCGGACGCGCGCAAGCAGCTCAAGAAGTACGAGGAGGCGCTGGGGAAGATCAAGGCGGCCGCCTCCTGCCTGGTGGACATCGCCGGGCAGAGGACGAAGGCGGGTCTCCGCCGTGGCGGCGCGGCTCCCTTCGTCGCAGCTGGCCGGTCCGACTTCGCCGGTGCGTCCGCGGCCGGGTACGGCCAGGCGGCTGGGACCGCCAAGGTCCACCGGTGGAAGCACCTCCGGCAGGCCGACGGCCCCGCCGTCAACGATCGCAGCCCTGTCGTGCCGGCCGGGGTCTTCGCGGTACCCGCTGGTGGCCCGAAGAAGGAGGGCTGCCTCCTCGCCGACGGCGATGAACTGGTTCTGGGCATCAACGGCCCCGACAGCGGAGACGCCCTGGCCGAGGCCCTCCAGAAGGAGACCGGCAAGCCCTACTTCACACTGAACGGCGGGCCGTGGGGCCAGATGAGTACGGCCGACCCGAACAAGCCCCTGTGGATGGTCGCGGTCGAAGAGGCTGCACAGAATCCGAAGGTCAACCTGACGTTCTCGCTGGACGGGTTGCGGAAGGCCGACGGGAGCGAGTTCGAGACGGCCGAGGAGGCCCTGCGGTACACCGTGGCGCGGGGCAGGACCTACACGACCCCGGAGCTGGGCCTGAAGCATGGCAACCAGACCGCCTGGGAACTGGCGACCGTCGTCAGGGCCTCGATACTGAACGAAACCCGTGAGCTGAAGGACATCACCTGGTTCTGGAACGGAAAGAGGCTGAACGACCCTCCGGCCTTTGACTGGCGTTCCACGACCAGTATCGACAAGTAGACCCGGAGAGCACCTCTTGCCGGGGCAGCCAGACCTGCTGCCCCGGCAGCACCGTCCACTGCCCCCTGCCCGCCGCACCGAACGAACACGGACGAACCATGCACCCCGAGCCGGCCGACCTTCACGCCCCACTGGACACCCGTACCTACCCGGAGCTCGCGGCAGACGCCGGCGACCCCCTTGTCGGCCTCAACCGGATCGCCGGCGCTGCGGGCGCCGCGCTCGCCCCGAGCCGGCCCTGGGGACGCTGGGACGCCTCGCAGGACTCGCTCGCGGTCGCTGTGGAAAGCGGCCGAGGGACCTGCTTCGTCACCTTCGAACGCCACCAGCACGTCATCGGGGTACGGTTCACCCTGCCCTGGATCGGCAACGCCCTGGCCGGCACCGTCCCCGCGCTCCAGGATGCGGTCGCCCTGCTCGATGCATGGCACAACCGCCTGCCCCTGGACGAGATGGGGCGCCAGTGGCCGACGCTCACCACCTCGCCGTTCGCCGTGGCGCTCGAGCAGGGACGGGCCATCCCGTACAAGTGGCAGGAGATCCGCTCGCTGCCCGCCGGCCTGATCGACAGCCGGCTCGTCGAAGCAGCCTTCGCCGCACCGCAGCTGAGGGCGCTCTTCCCGGTCGTCTCCCATGGCGCCCTGACCTTCAGCGACACCCCGATCCCGCCCCACCCCGACCACTTCCCCCGGGCCAGCCCGCACGGCGAGCACGGATGGATCGTCGACAGCGCGGAGAAGTCCGCATCCGACCGCCTGGTGGCGGCCACCGCAGAGGAGGCCGCTGACTGCCTCCTCCGGCTGCTGCCAGGATCGTAGAGGTTCAGGCCGCTCCGAAGCGGACGGGCTGAACCCGCCGTCGACTCCAGGGGGTTGCCGAACACCGGCCCGCCGACCCCGGCTCTCCGCGGGGCGGCAGGCCGGCAGACCGGCCGGCTCTCCGAGGTGCGCACCAGCGCGGTGGACATCGAGGTCGCCGAGGTCCACGTCGTCATCGAGTAGCCCGGGCCGCACCGACCACGGCAAGGGGGACGAAGGTCTGATGGGAGCCGACCCGGCCGTCCGCCGTGGTGATGGCGCCGTCCGCCGTGGCCGTGAAGGAGGCCGCGTCGGGCACCGGGCGAGCGGCCTCCGGCTCGCGCGGACTCGGAGCGAACACCTGCGCGATGACGCTCAGGTGTGTTGACGACGGCGTAGTTCCCCAGGGGCTGTGGTCACGTATTCCCCCCATGCCTGGCGGGCTCAGACATCGTCGCGCAAGACGCTACGCGCGGCGTTCGGGGACGCCTTCGGCAGGGCCACCCGTGCCGAAGGAGCACGACCCGCCGGTCGCGGACACCGTGATCGCCAACCTCGTGCAGCAGACCGAGGCCGTCGTCGAGGTCGACCAGCAGCGCCTGGCCGGCGGCAAGAGCGCGCTGCTCGCCTGGATGGCGGAGGAGACCGATGACGGCGACAGGCAGCCTGCAGAACCCGATGCCACTCCGCACGACCACCACGCTCGGCCTGCGGAGCGACCGCTCAGCGAGGTGCGCTTCCTCACCGTCGCAGAGGTCGCCGAGGTCATGAGGGTCTCGAAGATGACCGTCTACCGCCTCGTGCACAACGGCCACCTTCCGGCGATCCGCGTCGGCCGATCCTTCCGCGTCCCGGAGAACGCCGTACATGAGTACCTCCGGGAGAGCTACGCGGAATGGATCGCCTCGCACGCAGGCAAGCCCGGCCAGGAGTAGCCGGACGAGTCCCCGCGCTGACCGGCAGCCGGGCGATCCCTGCTGCGCCTGGAGGAGTCACGGCGGACGTTCTCTTTGACCACCCCTGTCATGGGAGTACGGCAGGAGCCTGCCCGCTCGGTTGGACGGCAGGATGACGGGCAGCAGCGGACGCCTGGTCTGACGATGCCGCAGGCGGTCGTGATCAGCGGTGTTGCCGGTGGTGTTCGTCCTGGCGGTGGTGCTGGGCCTGCAGGGAATGCCGATGGGTCCGGCTGCTGGGCGGTACGGGCGCGATCGGCGCGGCTTTGATCCTCGCGGCGATGCCGGGCGGGCGTGGGGTGGTTGCGGCGGTGGCCCGGGCTGCTCTTCAGACGGCTGGTAGGGGGTGGGTCATGGGACGTCGCGAACTCCCCATCGACTACACTATCCGGGCGCGCGGCGAGCTGGCTGCGCGGCGCTGCGTCAGCTGCGGGCGCAGTCCGGGCTGACCTACGACGAACTCGCTGTCCGGACTGGGCTCTCCGCGGCGACGCTCAAGGGGGCGGCTTCGGGCCGCACCGTGCCCTCCTGGGAGACGCTCACCGCGGCCTGCGGCGGCGCGCCGCAGGCGAGATCGTGCAGCTGTGGAAGTGGCGGACGTTGGAGCCACTGTCCGATCCGGATGACGAGGATCGCCGTGCCCCGCGGGGCGGCCGGAGTGCCGTGGTCGGGCCAATCGCTCCGACGGAGCCCTGTGAATTCCATTCCTTCCCGGCGCAGCCCTCTCTTGCGATTCGGCGGCAGGAAATAGACGATATGGCTTGTTTGCGATCAGTGTTGACGCGTCTGTTGAGGGGAATTTGAGGTTACGGCGTGATGTGCGGCACAGCAAGATCAAAAGAGTTGATTAGCCGATCCTCGTGGAAGAGGATTACCGCCGTTCGGGCAATGCCCTGCGGTATCAGTTCCGCAGGTGCTGCTTAGGTTGATTTTCCATGGGGGATTTCATGGCTGGATTTATTCGTTCGCGTCGCGTGGCTGTGACGGCTTCATCGCTCGCGCTCTCGGTTGCCTTTAGTGTTTTTACGGGATCCGGTGTGTCCGGGGCGGCTGAGGTTCCCGAGGGGGCCGCTATCTCCAGCGAGGCCTTGGCGGATGGGGAGTTCTTCGTTCCGGGCGCAGATGTGGTGACCAAGGTGGATCCGGAGCTGGTGAAGGACTCTGGCGAGACGGCTGACCCGCTTCCGGATCCTTCTGGCTTCAGCGGTGCGCGCTACTTGAAGAACGTTAGGACTCTTGGAAATGTTTGTGGCACTAAGCTGCTTCAGCAGACGAGCGGTCGTGGGAAGACCACTCTTGTCATGAGCTTTGATAAGGCTGTGGCTGCGACCACGAAGAGGGAAACCTCGATTGATCTGAACTGGGTTTCCGCCGGTGTAGGATGGGACGTCACCAAGAGCTACACCGTCAAGAATGAAACTCGGTACGAGGTTCCGGCGGGCAAGTTCGGTGTCATCCAGGCATACCCGTTCTACAGGATGCAGGTAGGTGACGTCTGGCAGGGGTTTAGCGGGGGCTCGGGCCGGCCGACGGGGTATCAGGCCTACGCTTACAAGCCGGTCGGCGTCTGCTTCAACCAGTACCTTCAGTGACGAGTTATTGAATCCACGGTAGGTGAGCGAGGGTGTGTGGTTCCGTGAGAAATGCTTGTTCCATGGCTCTCGGAGCCGCTCTTCTCCTTTCCGTCGCCGGCTGCGACAGCTCGGCACATGAGTCGGCGCGGGTCGATGTCAGTCAGGCCCGGCTCGCCAAGGTGGCGACCTTGCCTGTCGCCGGCGACCCCTTGGCGGACCTGGGCGACTCGCTGGCCGGGAGATCGCCGAGGATTGTGGCCGAGGCGCGTGTCGGATCATCGCGTCTGGTCATCTATACGGGAGAGCGTGCATGCGGATTCGTGGCCATGGCCGATACCGGGCCCGCGAAGTCGCTGATCCACCTCATCACGAAGTGGCCTGACAAAGGTGAAGGCGAGGCATTGTATCCCGCAGGTCCGTACAACCGGACTACTGGGACAGGCGCCTCTAAGGTGTGGGCTTCTGTCGCCTGCAGCCCCAATGCCATGGTGATTGAGTACAGTGCCGGCCCTGGTGCGCCTCTCCAGGTGGCTGGGGCCCGTGGCCAGATGTCGATCACACGCATGCCAGGGAGCCCGTCGACCTGGACCTTCGTCATCGGGGATCCGAGAGCCCGGGCAGAGATCAGCGCAAAACTTCCGACTCCTTGACCAGGGAGTGACGCGCTGATCATGTTCTTGGTGACGGGCAGCCGGATGCTCCGGCTGCCCGTCACATTCCCTATCGCAGGGCGCCTTACGTGGGAGGTACTGGGCTGAGGTGTCGCGCGAGCAGGCTGCCGCGGTGGCCCAGGTCGAGGCCGCCTGGCCCGAGGCCCTTGCCGCGTTGCTGCCGCAGTACCGGCCGGCGGTGCTGCGGGACGCGATCCTGGCCGCGCTGGACGGCGGGCGGACCGGAAGGCGGCCCGGCAGCAGGGCCGGGTGCCCGGTCCACGGGAGGCCGGCCCTGCGCCGGTGTGGTGGGAGTGCCGGGGCACCGACGAGCACGGCCGGCCCTGCGAGGCGGCCGGGCACGGGCCGCGGTCGGAGGACGGCTTGTGCTGGAAGTGCCGCGGCCGGGCGGAGGCCGAGGAGATCGAGCGGGCCACGGCGGGCCTGCGGGCGGCGGCCGAGGCGGAGTACGCCGCCCAGCCGAGCGGGCCAAGGCGGCCGCGAAGTGGGCGTTGCTCCTCGAGGATGCCTACGCCGAGCACGCCGAGCGGGAGGCGGCCGCGGACGCTGCGGTTCGCGCCCGGCGGCGGGCCGAGGCGGAGGAGACCCGGCGGCTGCGCGAGCGGCTGGCCGCCGAGCACCCCGAGTTGGCCGCCTACGCCCAGCAGCCCGAGCCTCAGGCCGCCACGGCGCCGTCCTAGCCGCCGAGCGCGGTTACCGGTTACCGGTTACAGCCCTGCGGTTACCGGGTCCGGCCTGGCCTGGCCTGAGCTGCACGAACCCGCGCTCTGCGGCCTGTAACCGGTAACCGGTAAGCGCCCCCGGGGAGTCCGGGCGCCGGGCGGGTGGCGGTGGCCTCCGGGCCCAGCGTTTGGGCCTAACAAGGGCCGGAAGGGCCGCTGTGCGGCCCGCTGAGCGCCTCGGAGACGATTTCGGCGCCCCAGGTCGGAGCGGTCTCTGAAAGGCGCTCAGCGGGGCTTGTGGGGCCTCGGGTTGGTGGCGGGCCTCGGGTGACGGCCGTTCAGGCCCCGCCCGGCAGACCGGCGCTCGGTCTCGGCCAGTGTCCCGCGTGGTGTGTCCCCGGTCCGTGTCGGACACGGGGGACACGTGCTCTGACCTGGGCCGGGATCTCGGTTTCCCCCGGTCGGCGGTGTGTGTCCCGCGGCCGGGGGACAGGGCTGGTGCCTACGGTGCCGGGGTGGATCACCACTACGCGGAACGGCGGCGCGGGTGCCGGAACCTGCGGGACCCTCAGCGGGAGCTGGCCGAGCAGCTGGCGGCGCGGGCGGACCGGTTGCGGGCCGAGGCCGGCCGGGACGGCGGAGACGGGCTGTCCGTGGCCGACGCGGTCGCCCTGGCCGCCGTCCAGCTCGGTCTCGAGCCGCCCGCGGCCGTTCCCGCGCCCGGGGCTGACACCTGACACGTCAGAACCGGCGCTGACCTCGCACAGGGCCCCTCGGCGCGGGACCGGCGGCGTCAGTGTCAGGTGTCAGTGTCCTCTGACAGGGAGCTTGGACGGATTGTCATTGAAGTTGGACGGGAGGGGGCGGCCCCGCGGCGGAGGTCCAGGGGGATCGGTCGGGTAGCGATCGGTTGATGCTCCTATTGATCGTCAAGCGTGGGGAGGTGCGCGCAGGAGCGAGGTACCTTCACTGCATGTCACTTACTCCCGCCGGTGAGGTCCGCAGCCGCGACGAGCTGGTCGCGTTCGTCCGAGAACTGCACCAGGACTACCTCCGCCGGGGGCACGAATGGGAGAACCAGAGCCTCGATCACTTCCTTGAGGCCCTCGCGGCGTGGATGGACGACTCGCCGGGCTGGTATCGAAACGTCGGGAAGCAGCTTCCCGAAGAAGGGGACTGGACCTTCCTGGCCAGAGCCCTTCATGCCGCCACCATGTATGAGTGAATCCGCTTCTGGAAGGTCAGGCCGCGGTGAGCCAGTCCCGGTAGGCGCTGGCGAGGTCGTCGTCGCGGCGTGTGCCGCGTTCGATGCAGGAGATCACTGCCGGCCAGACGCCGAAGTGCTCGGCGACGGTGGTGAGGGTGATGTTCTTGGCCTGGCGCGCGGGCCGGAGGTCGGAGACGTCCGGGACGCTGACCGGTGTGGTGAGGTAGCGGAAGATCTCCCGGGCGATCGCCCGCTTGAGCAGGCGGATGATCTCCTTCTTCGTGGGTCCGGCCGCGGTCTGCCGGGCGACGTAGTCGCGGGTGCGGGCGTCGCTGGACATCCGGACGAGAGCGACGCGGTAGAGGGCTGAGTTCGCCCCGCGGTCGCCGCCGCGGGAGAGGCGGTGGCGGTTGGTCTTGCCGCTGGAGGCTGGGACGGGTGCGACGCCGCAGAGAGCTGCGAAGGATGCCTCGGTGCGCAGTCGGTCGGGGTTTCCGCCGGCGGTCACCAGGAGCTGGGCCGCGGTGTCCGGACCTACACCGAACGCGGCGCGGAGGCCGGGATTGTGGTCGGTGGCGGCGGCGTCCAGGGCGGCGGTGAGGGTGTCGTGTTCTGCGGTGAGGGCCTGGACCCGGCGGGCGAGGGTCTTCAGCGCGGTCAGGAGGGCGACGCGTGGTCCGTCGCCGGTGGGACGAAGCCGGGAGAGGGCGTCGACCTGCGTCTTGCCGCGCAGGGCGGTGTACTTGCCGCGGATGTCGTCCGGGGCGGTGACGAGGATGTGCGTGATCTGGTTCAGGGTGGCGGTGCGGGCCTTGACGGCGGACCGGGCGGCGTTGTGCAACGCGCGTATGCCGCTGACGGTGTCCTCCTTGGGGACGACCGATGCCCTGCCGGACAGTGCGGCGCGGGCGGCCGCGTAGGCGTCGATGGGATCGGACTTGCCGATCCGGCGCCGCTCAGCCCTGTCGGGCCGGTTGACCTCGACCACAGTGAGACCCGTGTGGCGGGCGGCACGGGTGAACCCCAGGCCGTAGGAGGAGGTGCCCTCGACGCCGACGGCGGTCACGGTGCCGTGGGCATTCAGGAACGTGATCGCCGCGGCGTATCCGGCTGCCGTGGTGGGGAATTCGGCGTCCGCGACGTGGCCACCCCGGCCGGTGATGACAGCGACGTGAATCGTGTCCGCGTGGGAGTCCACTCCGCCGAACACCGCATCCAGCTCGGTGGCGGGCGTGGTCGTCGCTGTCATCCTGTGTGCTGCCTTCCCGGGCCGGCGGTGACGCCGGCCGGGTGGATCAGACAGGACATTCAGGGGGCCTGTGGCCAAGCTCCTATCAGGTCATGCTCCACCTGGCCGGAGCCATGGAGAACGGGTTCCGGCAGCCGGGCAGAACAACCGTAGGACAGCCCAGCAGGACGTCAGTCAGACCCTGAGCCTCGACCACCGGGACCCGCTACGAGTATCAATGTCAGACCCCGCTCCTAGGATCGGCAACTTAGCCTGCGAGGAGGAAAGTTGCCGCCGCGTTTGAGGGTCTGTGCTGACCCATCCTGTGACCACGTCTACACCGCTACCAACCGGTTCTGCACCCGGCATCGAATGCGGACCGGCACCTGCAAGGAGCCGGGCTGCGGGCGGGCGTTCACAGCGGCTGGCGGCCGGTACTGCTCACGGCATCGGTACCCAGATCGGGAGTGTGCTGTTGACGGATGCACCCACCGCTTCCGCGCATCGAACCGAATCTGCTCCGCATGCAGGAGCATCTTCCGGGAGTGCGCCTCCGACGGCTGCGACACCGTCTACAAGGGGAATGCTCTGCACTGCCGAGCCTGCTTGACTCCGGAGCGCACCTGCGCCGACCCCGACTGCCTGACCGTGTTTAGAGGGACGACGCTGCTCTGCTGGGACCACCGTGCCGTCGAACGGACCTGCGAGGCTGACGACTGCGAGAACTCTTACCGCGGCACGACACTGCTGTGTGTGTCGTGCCGGACTGTTGAACGGCAGTGCTCTAACGACGGCTGCGAAACGGTGTACTGGGGCGACCGGACCCTGTGCAACGGCTGTCGGCAGTCCGACCGGATCTGCCCCGACTGTGAGAAGGAATTCCGGGGGCGGACAACGCGGTGCGGACCATGTTGGTGGGCGCAGATCCCGGCAGACGTGCGCGCGGCTATCAGTCGGGCAAGCGGGAATGCATACCGGGCACGGAAGCTGGCCGCAGAGGTGGCCGGTCCAGTACCCGCCGCTGAGTACGAGCGAATCCGCGCCGAGGGCCCTTGCGTGTACTGCGGTGCAGCCGCGACCGAAGTTGATCACGTGCGGCCACTGGCCACGCATGGTGGATGGGAGCACCCGTCAAACCTGGTCCCAGCGTGCCGAACGTGCAACGCCAGCAAGAGCGATCGCTTGCTGACCGAGTGGGACCAGGTTCGGGTGTTCCATGCAGTGCGAATGTCAGAGAAAGTGGCTGTCGAGTATGAGTGTCAGCGTTTGGGACTCGTTGCTGACAGTCCGAAAGAGGTTGCCCGCGTCCACTAGCCTGCCCGCTGAAGTAGGCCCGGCCAGTCCAACCGCAACGGGACACCCGCGCCCTCACGTCAGGCGGGTGTCACACGGCCCTGTCACACGGGCCGCCGACCGGTGTCACACAGAGGCGGTGTCACACGGCTGACCAGGGCCGGGCCCGCTGGCTATGTAGGTGAGTTTCGAGAACGTCTGTCGCTCAGCAGCAGGAACGCCCGGATCCACGGGAGAGTGATGTCGCTGAGTTCTGGAAACACCTGGGTGCTTGCTTCGGGACCATGGTTGTGCTCTGCACGACGAGGGGGCCCGGGTGCTGCCGAAGTCCAAGGTCGATCTGTACGCGGCGATCCGCCGTGATGCCAAGGCCGGTCTGTCGCTGCGTGCGGTCATGCGGAAGTACGGCGTCGGCTACGAGACCGTGCAGAGGGCACTGGTGTCGGCCCTGCCGGAACCGCGGAAGAAGATGGAGCCGCGGGAATCACGGCTGGACCCCTACAAGCCGGTGATCGACGCGATCCTCACGGCGGATCTGACCGCACCGCGAAAGCAGCGTCATACGGCCAAGAGGATCTACGACCGGCTGCTGGACGAGCACGATGCCGCCGACATCTCGTACCAGATGGTCCGCGGATACATCGCCGCCCGCCGCGAGGAGATCCGGCTGCAGGCCGGCAAGGGAGTCGTGGACGCGTTCGTCCCGCAGACCCACAAACCCGGCTGCCGAGGCCGAGGTCGACTTCGGGGATGTCACGGTCAGGCTGGCCGGCGAGCTGGTGACCTGCTACTTGTTCGCGTTCCGGATGTCGTACTCGGGCAAGGCCGTCCACCGTGTCTTCGCCTCGGCGGGGCAGGAGGCGTTCTTCGAGGGCCACGTCCACGCTCTCAACGTGCTGGGCGGGGTGCCGACCGGGAAGGTCCGCTACGACAACCTTAGAGCGGCCGTCGCGCGGGTTCTGGGCTTTTCCCGGCAACGGGTGGAAGCCGAACGCTGGACCGCATTCCGGTCGCACTACGGCCTGGAAGCCCTCTACTGCCAGCCAGGCATCCGCGGCGCCCACGAGAAGGGCGGCGTCGAGGGCCAGATCGGCTGGTTCCGCCGCAACCGCCTCGTCCCCGTCCCCGACGTGGACACGCTCGCCGAGCTCAACGCGAGGATCGACCGGTGGGACCAGGAGGACGACGCCCGCCGCATCCGATCCCGTCCCCGCACCATCGGCGAGTACTTCGCGACCGAGCAGCCGCTGCTGGCGCCGCTGCCGGAGGAGCCGTTTCGAGACCGGCCGGCTCTGGACCCCGCGGGTGGACCGCTACAGCCAGGTCTGCGTGCGGATGAACCGCTACTCCGTCCCGGTCCGGCTGATCGGCCGCACCGTCCGCGTCATGCTCCACGCCTCCGAGCTCGTGGTCTACGACGGCCGCGAGGAAGTCGCCCGGCACGAACGGCTCATCGCCCGCAACGGGTCCCGCCTCGAACTCGACCACTACCTGGAGGCCCTGATCCGCAAGCCGGGCGCCCTGCCCGGCGCCACTGCACTCGACCAGGCCAGGGCCGCCGGCCGGTTCACCCCCATCCACGACTCCTGGGGGGAAGCCGCGGTCAAAGCCCACGGCGAACGCGACGGCACCCGGGCCCTGATCGAAGTCCTCCTCCTCAGCCGCCACCTGCCCCACGAACACCTCGTCACCGGCCTCGCCGCCGCCCTGAACAGCGGCGCTCTGACCTCCGATGCAGTCGCCCTGGAGGCACGCAAGGCAGCCGACACCGAGGCCGAGGAAGCACCGCCGTCGCCTGCCGCCGGCAGTCAGACCGGCATCGCCCCGCTTCCCGCCGCAGTCCGGGCACAGCTGCCGCCCGACAAACGCCCTCTGCCGTCAGTCGCCCACTACGACCAGCTCCTGCGGCTCCGCCGACCCGATCGCCCCATCACGTCATAGAGGAGAAAGCCGTGACTCTTCCCCGCCAGCGAGGACTTACCGAGCAGGCCGCCACCACCGCCGTCGACCAGGCATGCCGCATGCTCCGGCTTCCCACCATCCGGTCGCAGTTCCCCGAGCTGACGGAGAAGGCCGAACGCGAGCAGATGTCCTACCTCGGCTTCCTCGCCGAGCTCCTGCTGGCCGAGTGCGACGACCGGGCCCGCCGCCGCTCAGAGCGCCGCATCAAGGCCGCCGGCTTCCCCCGGGACAAGTCGCTTCGCAAGTTCGACTTCGACGCCAACCCCAACATCGACGCGGCGGTGATCCACACGCTCGCCAAGTGCGAATGGATCAAGAAGGGTCTTCCCCTCTGCCTGATCGGGGACTCGGGCACCGGCAAGTCGCACCTGTTGATCGCGCTCGGTACCGAGGCAGCGATGGCCGGTTTCCGGGTGAAGTACGTCCTGGCGACGAAGCTGGTCAACGAGCTGGTCGAGGCCGCCGACGAGAAGCAGCTGACCAAGACCATCGCCCGCTATGGCCGCGTCGATCTCCTCTGCATCGACGAGCTCGGATACATGGAGCTCGACCGTCGTGGCGCCGAACTTTCCAGGTTCTGACCGAGCGGGAGGAGAAGAACAGCGTGGCCATCGCATCGAACGAGTCGTTCTCCGGCTGGACGAAGACATTCACCGACCCGCGGCTCTGCGCGGCCATCGTCGACCGCCTCACCTTCGGCGGCAACATCATCGAGACCGGCACCGACTCCTACCGCCTGGCCACCACCCGAGCCCGAGCCGAACAGCAGCCCCTGAGCTGACTCCGGCGCGGGCGACTCCCCTGGCCGAAGCTTGTTACGTGGTCAGCGATAGTCGTTGAGCCAGTCCCCGGGGATCAAGTCACGAACGCGGTCGAGGTCCTCTGCCGTCCGGCCGCGGGCCAGGATGGCCATGCCATCGTCGTCACGCAGAAGGACGCCCTGGCCCAGGAACCACCGGACGGTGTGCTCCTCCTCGCTGATGGGATACGCGGGGAAGGGCAGCCGGACAGCGTTCTCCTCCAGGAGCCCAATGCTGTCGTCGTCCGGGTCGAGGAAGTCGCAAAGCTCTTCGCCGGCCTGCAGAGACTCAGACAGCACAATCTCGACGAAACAGAGGGAAAGTCGCTCCAGCCACTCCTCCCACCGCTCGGCGCTCTTGTGGGCAAGGTCAGGCCGGATGAACACTGCAGGATCGTCATCCTGGAGGTTGTCGAGGAGGATGCCCCAGGACGCGGCTCCTTGGTTCTCGTGACGGAAGACCACGGCCTCCTTGGCGTCATCCACATACAGCTCGGCCGGGCCGAGCAGCACATCGTGGTTGCTGGTGAGGTCCCGACGGCGCCCGAACAACAGATACGCCTCGCGCAACGCCGCCGGCAGCCGGACACCCAGCCTCTCCTCGGCAGCGTCCAGATCGGCCTCCGCCCACCCGTCACCGCTCTCCAGGGCCTCAGCCCAGGGGGCAGCGAAACCCTGGATGAAGCCCCATGCGCCACTACGGCCTTCGACGCCTCTGGCAAGAGACGCAGCAAGTTCGAACCCTTGTGTCATGTCAGGACGATATCTGTCCCGCTCATCAGGTCCCCCCACACCCCGACACGCCGACGGAGTGTTCTCGGAACTCGGCAACGTTCTCGACCTGCTTGATCAACATCTGTTGCCCGAACTCGGCATCAATCGTTCCCGCCTTACACCGACGAAGCCAGTCGCCGAACTCCTGCGGTCATGGACATCGTGAAGGCCAGGGATCGCCCGCCGCAACCGAACCGAGCTCGTGCTGCCCCGCCGAACGATCTGCTGGAGCCTCTGCCCCTCCTGCTCCGTCAGCCTCCGGACCCTGACCTGTGGTGCGACTTCGCTTCCAACCAGCACCACGAGCAACCCGGTGAACCTATGCGGTCACAGCACTAGGTGGTGGGGAGGCGCATGCCGAGTCTGCTGCTCAGTGCTCGGGCGGTGGCGCGTACCTCCTCACCGGTCTCGCCCTCGGCTACGGCGGTGAGGACGGCGAGGGCAAGTTGGGCTTCGCGGTGGGTGAGCATGGGCAGCCGTGGGGGTGCGGGGTCGGTGTCGAGTTCTTCGGCCACGAAGTCGGTGTAGAGGTCGTCGAGTGTCATTACGATCCCCACGCCTGGTTCGGCCTGCGGTTGCTCCAGGCGCAGCCGTGTGCTCGGCCGCGTGGAGAAAGTTGTTCGTTAGCTATTCCTTCACCTCGGGCGAAATTCTCGTGAATCTATCGCTAAAGGTGCACACCTCGTCCGGGTCGACAGAAATGCAGAATTTCTGATTTTCTAGGAATGTCAGGCTGATGATGCAGTCGCCTTGTGGAATTTCGTTGAATGTGACGCCGATCGTGTCGCCCGACCGCGCTGTTGTGGACACGATAGATAGGTCGCCGGGTTTGCCGGCATCTACATAGAAGCCCCAGTCTCCGCGTGCCTCGCCACTTGGGCAGCCTTCGGCCAATGACGGGTCGAGATGCAATCCCTGCGAGGTGAATGTGCGATCTGCCTTGAGCGTGAAGCGCGCTCCCGTCGATGTGGTCCATGTGCCGAAAACCTGCTCATCGTGCACAATGGCGCGGCGGTCTACATGGCCGGCGCACGATGCAAGTAGTGGAATGAGCGCCGCAGTGGCGAATCGATGCAAATTTGACATTATTATCTCCCTGGTCGATTGGTAGAGTGGGGCGACCTGTCGGCCGCCCCACTCTACGGGAATCTACTGCACCCAGCAGCCGCAGCTACTCAGCGGAAGTCTTTCCTGCCAAGAGAAGTCCTCTGTCACGGCTGCGCCGAATGTTTTCTCGAAATACGGATTCCAGGGTCGCGGGATGGCGTGCGTGGCGGACCTCCAGTCACTTATGTTGTGTACCGTGAACTCAAGGCGGACATCGCCCTTGCTTCGATTCACGCTCTTGATGCGTGCGGTCCCGGCATACGTTCCTAGGAACGCGTCGGCCATGTTCGAGTGACCGACGGCTCCATTGGTGAGGACGCTCGAGACGTCATTCCAAATGCCGCGGGCTGTATTAAATCGCCACCACGGACTACCCGGCTCGGGTCCACGGTCCTTGTAGTTGAAAGTGAGCGTCTTCTTTGCGTTCGGGGCATTCATGCCGCTTTGTTGGGCCTGCCTCACAAGCCCTGCCCTGACTTCCGAGATGGACTTGTCCCCGGCGAGCACCTTAGTGAAAGCATCGCTGCCGGAGAATTTCTGTTTCGCTGCGAGGGGATAGCTCCACCCCAGAGCCAGCCGAAGAACAGGCCGCGAGACGTCTCCCAAGAATTGACAGGACCGTCGTCCGCAATGATGCCGAATCCTTCGTTAAAACGAGCCGCGAGGGGAACGGGCGCCTCCGCCTCCGCCTCCGCCTCCGCCTCCGCCTCCGCCTCCGCCTCCGCCTCCGCCTCCGCCTCCGCCTCCGCCTCCGCCTCCGCCTCCGCCGGTGGCGCAGTTGCCGTCGTTGAGGTCTCCGGTGCAGTCGTTGCGATGGCCCCCGTTGGCAGTGCAGTCGCTGAAGTGAGCACAGTTGTCGACCCAGAGGCCGGTCGGGTCGCTGTCAGTGATTGGGTTGTTATTGGCGTAGTTGTAGCCGTTGAGGGACTGAGGCTGGTCCAGGGTGAGCAGGGGGTCGACGCTGATGAACTGACCGAGGCTGGTGTTGTACTCGCGGGCGCCGATGTGGGTGAGGCCGGTGGTGGCGTCGATGTCGCCGCCTACGAAACCCTCCAGGCCAGTAGACCGGCGTGCCGCCGCGTTCGCCACCATAGGGGAGTTGTTTGCGTCGGTTGACGGCGAGGTTGGCCGCGGTGACCGACAGGGTGCTGGTGCCGTGGTGGTCGGCTATCAGGAAGCTGACGTAGCCGTCTGCCGCGCGGATCGCGGTACCGCCGGGCACGCTGTAGTACCGGTTGCCGGCGAGCGTGTCGGTGGCCTTGGTCAGGATGAGTTCCTGGCCGCCGGGCAGGTACAGGGTCGTCTTCGTGGGCTCGCGCTTGAGGAGACGGGTGCCATCCGCGTCGTAGAGGAACGACGTGGTGGAGCTGGACATGGTCGAGGTGGCGAGCTTGCCTTCCTCGTTCCAGGTCAGTGTCTGGGTGGCGCCGACTGCCGGGTTCCGGGTCTCGAGGTTGCCGGTCTTGTCGTAGGTGTAGGTGTCCGCGGCGGTCGTGCCACCGCTGGCGGTCACGCTGCGGACACCGTGGGCCTGCGCCGCACCTGCCGTGGTGGGGTAGGTGTACGTGCGGGTGGTGTCAGCGGTGACGGGTCCGGCCTTGTGCTGGGTTTCCGTGGCGCGCTGGCCGGTGTCGGTGAAGGTCCAGCTGGTCCAGTACGGGTCGACGGTGCCGAGGATGTCGGTGCCGGCGCCGGTGGTGGGCTTGGTCGAGCAGCTGCCGGCCGTCGTCCAGGCGTCGGTCATCCGGCGTGCCCAGTCGTAGTCGAAGCACTGGTCGTCCTCGACCGTCGCGTCGTTCTGGAGCTCCTTGATGCGGGTGACGTTGCCCGCGTCGTCGTAGGTGTAGGCGATGTCGGAGAGCTTGGCCGGTCCTGTGGCCTCGCGGTCGACGACCTTGGAGGCCACTCGGCGGGTGGAGGCCTGATAGGTGAGGGTCTGAACGACGCGCTTGCCCAGGTTGCCCAGCTCGGCCTGCGCCAGCTCGCCGAACTCCGTGTACGACGCGCCGCGCAGGTAGACCTGGGAGAGGTCGCTGTCGGTCAGGGCCAGCTGGTCCTGGGCGCCGTAGTGGTTGGTGACGGTCTCCGTGGGCAGGGCCGCGGCTGCGGTGGTGTTGCCGGTCGTGTACTTGAGCGTCTCCGGCAGGCCGTTCACGAGGCCTGCGCCACCTGGCACCAAGCCATCGACCACATGGATGGCGTCCGCTCCGTACGGACCCGCAAGGCCATCTCGCGGATGCGGGGCGACCTCGCCCGCTTCCGGGCCCGCGGTCTGCGGTGCGTGGCCGAGCTCGACGAACGCGGCCGCGAGTTCCTCGCCGGCGCCTGAACTCGGTGCCGTCAGCGTTCGAGCTGGTCGGTGAAACGCCGGACAAGCGGCCCCAGGTAGTCCGCGTGCGGACCAGCCAGGTACTCCAGTTCCTGCGGCGAACTCACCAGGGCGATCTCGTCCAGCTCGGGCTCCCGTCCTTGAGCCCGCTCGGCGGCCGCAGCAGCAGCAAAGGCAGCCCGTACCGCCGGTTCCGACAGAAGCGGCGCACGGTACGTCAGGCCGACGCTGCCGTTCTCCCCCCGGGTCACAGCCCACAGCCTCAACACCTCCGAGCTGGCATCGAGCCCGAGCTCCTCGAGCAGCTCCCGCGCGGCCTGGCCCGCCAGATCCGACTCCACCAGCCCCTCACCCGCCTGCGGCGGTTCCACGGAGCCCCCCGGCAACTGCCAACGGCCAGGGGCAGCGGTGGAGGACGACATCCTGGCCACCAGCACACGGCCGTCGTCGGTCGGCTGAAGCACGTTCACGAACAGCGACGGCAGCGCCGTGGCGCCAGGAACACGACGCAGGGCGTAGTGCCGGTAGGTGACCCGCACCCATGACAAACGCAGGACGTGTGAATCCGTGTGCTCCAGTCCAGCGCAGGCCACTACCGGCCCGTCAAAGAGGGCCGGGTTGGCCTGGACTGCCTTCTCCCACACCCGGTCTCTGGCCGCCTCGTCCGAAGGCGACAGGCGTGGCTCCTCCTCTTCAGTGAGCTGGAGGCGCTCAACATCGAAGAGGTCAACCGCGGGGGGCAGCGTCTCGGGCACCCGCTCATCGTAGAACGAGGACGGCTTGGCAATTGCAGTTCAGATTCAACGAGCGAGGCGCGCGGTCGGAGCCGCCCCTCGTGGAGTGGGCAGGGCGTGCCGCCAGTGAGGGGCGCCTGCAGGGACGCCGCGGGCTGTTCTTCGGCCATCACCGGTACGTGCTGTGCACAGCTGCCTGATCGCCGGGTTCGTGACGCCTTGCGAGGCCCGACGCAGATCTGCCACGTCCACCCGGCACGGAGACGGGGCAGGTGCGGACCGCAGGCGTAGGGCCGGCCGAGGCGGCGGTAGCCGCCCTCGGGGTGGCTCTGGCCGCGTACGGGCCGGTCCAGGGCCCGTGACCAGTGGGCTCCGCCGCCTGGCTTTCTCCGCACCCGGGATAGAGGGCGCCTCGGCTGGGGAGCTGTACCGCTGGCAAGCAGCTGACTACGGGAGGGGAGAGCATGGGGACAGGCGCGGTGGTGCTTGTTAGCCGTCCTGGCTGCGGGGGGCTTGGTGGGGGTCCTGGTTCGGTCTGGGCGCCGCGAAGCGGAAGCGGAGAAGGCGCGGCTGGCAGAGCAGGCGAGGATCCAG
This sequence comes from Streptomyces sp. NRRL S-87, assembly GCF_000719335.1. Classification (GTDB taxonomy): domain Bacteria; phylum Actinomycetota; class Actinomycetes; order Streptomycetales; family Streptomycetaceae; genus Streptomyces. The sequence continues at coordinate 28,843 of NZ_JOGB01000010.1, read as the reverse complement.
GCCGTCCGGTCGATGGAGGCGGTCTGGTCGATGGACCCGCGGCAGTTCGAGGAGTATGTCGCGGAGCTGTGTCGCCGGGATGGATGTACCGAGGTGCGCCGTGTGGGTGCGGCGAACGACCTGGGCGCCGATGTGACGGGCCGGCTGCCGGACGGACGGAAGCTCGTGGTGCAGTGCAAGCGCTACGCGAAGCACCGCACCGTCGGAAGCCCGGACCTGCAGAAGTTCAACGGCACCGCACGCAGCGAACACGGAGCGGACGTCCCGCTCTTCGTCGCCTCCTGCAAGTTCACCAAGCAGGCCCGCGCTTTCGCCGCCCGCCACGACCTGTCCTCGTCGACGTCGACCTGCTCGGCTTCTGGAACAGCGGCACCGCCCTTACCGCGCTGCTCGACCTGGACATCAACCGGTCCGGCACCAATCGGAGGCTGTCCCCCGACAACTGAGCTCTCCCACCACTCAGCGGCCTGCGTCGATGCCCTTCCAGCCGTTTGCAAGTCCGCGGCGGCGGGCCCGCGATGCCGGGACGGCAGGCGCCGGGCGGGGGTTCATCGCGGCGGTCACCTGCCCGGCCGCTGCCTGGGAGAGGCCGGCGGTGACCTGCCCGGAGGCGAGGGCCCGGGCGTACGTCCCCGGCCCGTAGGCGGGCAGGGCCACCGCGAGGGAGGCCGCAGCCGTCTTGGCCGGCCCCGCGCCCCAGTGGAGTTCATCCTTGGCGGCGGGGGCCTGGCGGGGGAGTCCCCGGCGGGCGGCGAGGAGCACCGCGAGGGCCTGGGCGGCAGCCGCGTCCAGCGTGACGGTCAGCAGAGCGGGGCTGAGCTGGTGGACTCGGTGCCCGGCCAGGCTGTGCGCGGCGAGCGCCCGCCGCAGACCGGTGCTCAGCACCGTCGGGTCCTCCGCGGTGTCGGCGCGGAGGACCGGCCCGGCTGCGGCCGGGGTGTGCTCGACGCGTTCGCGGAGTGCGGCGATGGCGGCCGGGCACGCTGCCACCGGCAGGAACTTCCGCTGTGGAAGGGATGCTGCCGCGGCTGCCGCCCGTACCGTCTCCTCGACGACGCCCAGCACACAACCAGCCAGTACACACAGCTGCTGATCGACGTGCCCATCGGCGGATCCGGACCGCCCCCGCCGATCCCGGTCGACGAACCGTCCCACGCGGACCTGCCACCCGCACCGGCGCACACCGCGGCCGGGTGGACGGGCTGATCGTCGCGGTCTTCCGGCACTACGAGTCCAGGGCCACGGAATCGAGGCCGCTCCTTCACGCTCACGCGGTCGTGTCCGTCCGCACCCGGCGGCCGCACGACGGGAAGTGGGGCAATCTGTCGGCGGACTCGCTGATGGCCCACATCGTCGCGGCCGACACCCTCTACACCCTGCTCTTCATGGAGGAGGTCTCGGCCCGGCTCGGGTGGGCGTGGGAGCCGCGCGAGGTGACGCCTGGCCGCCGCCCGCTCATGGAGATCGCCGGGATCGACCAGCGCCTCCTCATCGGTTGGCAGTCGACCCGCCGCCAGCAGATCGAGGACGCGCTGCCCGTCCTCACCGCCGAGTACGAGGAGCGGCAGGGGCATGCGCCGGGAGAGCGGCTGCCTACGCGCTGGCCTGCCAGGCCGCCGACCAGACCCGCACACCCAAGCGCAAGGAACTGCGCTCCCTGTCCCAGCTGCGCGCCGCCTGGCGGGACTCGGCGACCCGGGCGTACGGAGCCGACGTCGTCGCCGGGCTCGCGCAGCGTGCCCGAGCAGCGGCCGCGGCGATATGGGCCCGGGTGCGCCCGGCCGTCGACGTCGCGCGGGCGGCGGTCAACGTCGCCGCCGTGGTGTACGTGATGCGCGGCGGCTTCCAGCACCACCACCTCCTCGCCGAAGCCCGCCGCCACCTCTCCTACGCCCTGCGCGGCCGACCTCACCGGCCCGGCCTGGACGAGGAGGTAGTCCGGGCGGCCATCGACGGCTACACCCGCCCGGCCAGCTGGAGGATGCTCACCGCCGACCTGCGCGCCCTGTACCCCGCACGACACCGAGGACCAGGCCGTGCTCCGCATGCTGACCCGCCAGCGCTCCGCCACCCCGTACGAGCGGGCCCGTCTCGCCGCCGGGGCGCTGACCGCACGCGTCCACGTGCTACGCCGCGCAGACCGCCTGAACTCCCGGCCCCGGCCGCACACCGTCACCGTGCCGCCCGCCATGAGCCCCCACCCCGGGCGGAGGACCGGTCGGGACCTCGAGCTGATGACGGACGTCGCCGCGGTGGAGCTGACCAGCCGGACGCTGGAGGCCGCCGCGGCCGAGATGGCCGCCCGGCTCCAGGCCGGCGTCCGGGAACGAGCCGCCGCCCGCCGTCCCTCTCTCAAGTCCGCGGTGGCTCCGCCGCCGAGCGCCCACCAGCCTGTCCAGCCTGAGCCGGGCCGGACACCACCCACCGGAGGAGTCGCATGACCACCAGGCCGCCCGCGGACCCGAGGATCGAAGCCGTCGCCGCCCGGCTGAAGGAGGCCGCGCAGAAGCGCGCCGAGGCGTATGCGCCGCCGACGGACTGGCAGCCGATCTGGAAGCGGCCCCGGAAGCCGAAGTCCATCAAGGCGAAGAAGGAGGAGATGGCTAAGCAGCGCAAGCGCCTCAAGGCGGCTGGTGTCCGACGGTTCTACGGCGCCCAGTCGCGTCGGCCCCGGCCCCGGCAGAACCGCATCGGCAGCGCCGCCGCCCGCCGCGACGCCCGCGCCCTGTCCCGGATGCGGCACTCCAACGCCTGGCTGTGGTAACGACGGGGTCCCCGAGGCCGCGGTGACCGTCCTGCGCACGGCCGGGGAGCTGCTTCGCCAGTCGTACTACGGCTACGAGTTCTCCACCGTGGCGGTTATGCACTCCCTGATCGCGGTGGAGATCGTGCTGCGCGACCGCATCTCGGGCGCGGGCAAGAAGCCGCTGCACCAGCTCATCAAGCAGGGCGCCGAGACCGGCGCCCTGACCGCCCGCCAGGCGGGTACCTCGCCTACGGGCGGCAGATCCGCAACGGCATGCCGCACGGCAAGTCCACGCACGCGGCGATGCCGCCGGCCATGGCCGTGCCGATGGTGAGGACCTCGTAGATCGTCTCCGAGCTCTGCGCCGCCCCCCGAATGGTCACGGCTCGACAACAGACGTCACGCCGTCGGCTCCCTTGGCACCTGTAGCAGGTGAATGCGGGACTCTGCCCGGAGTCCCACGCCCACCCGCGGGAGGAGCCCGGCCATGACGCATACCAGCAGCGTCCGGCAGCCCGAACGGGAGTCGCGCCCGACCTACTCAAGGGTGCCGAGCGCCCTGCAGACGGCCCGGAACCCAGTGCCGCGAGTGCCGTGAACGATTCCACGTCATGCCCATCACCGCAGCTCACACCGCCCGCAAGGGGGCCTGCCCGGCACGCTGACACCTCACCATCACGACAACGCCATCATGCCGACCTTCCCAGTAGACATGTGGCACGCCCTTGCCTCCCTCCACGGAACCCACGCCGATCCCGTCGGTGATATCCCGCCCCTCGACCGCCACGACGCCTTCCTCTCTCCCTCACCCGGCCCGCAGCATCAGTCACGGCCAGGGCCCGGCTGACCGATGCCGGGTGACCCGGCGCTGGGCAAGCCCAAGGGGAACCTGGGCAAGCCACCCCGTGCACCGGCTTGCCCACTCCGGCCGGGGCTCGTCGGCAGGGCGGTCCGATAGGGTCGCCCCGACCGGCCTGCTCGCGGCCGACACAGGGAGGGGAACCCGCCGTGATCGACCCTGGCACCGCCCTCACCGCAGGAGCTTCCGCCGCCGGACGGAGAGCCGCGTCGGCGGCCGTCTCCGGGGCCACGGGCCCGCTCATCACTGTCCGCGCTGGGAGCCGCGAGGATGTCCATGTCCGCTGCGACGCCTTCGAGGACGCACTGTTCGAATACTTCTATCACCCCACGGCCGAGTACGAGATCGCGCTGCGCCAAACCCACCTCAAGCTCGCCCGCCGTTGCACCGACGACCCCACCCGTGAAGCCGCCTGGGCGCTCACTATGCGCGTCCTCAACTTCCGTGACCCGTCGATCAGTAGGACCGACAGCGATGCGCTGAGGGAGGAGTACAGCCACGCTGACCATGAGGAGTGGCTGTCCAACACGGCCCGCCGCAGGAGCGGCATCTCCCTTGATGACGAGGCCACGCTCTACATCTGGATCGACGAGTTCCACACGGTCGTGCGCCGCGGCCGCCTCGTGCGAAGCCGGGAGACCGCCGTCCGCTGGTTGCGCGCGGCCAGCCCCGCCGGCCTCCTCCGCCGCCGGAATACCCCCGGCGCCCAGCCGGCCGTGGTGCGGCCGAACGTGGGCGGCGCGAGGGATTAACCGACGTCGTGACGCGCCGGCCCGAGCAGCGGCAGACCCGGCCCCGAATGCGTCAAGGAGCTGCTGCCCTCCCCGTCCCGATCAGGCAACGCGCACCTGCCCAGCCCGACGCTCCGGTGGGTCCGTCCACCTCGATCCTCGTGCTGCTGTCAGTGGTCGCCCCTACACTCACGGTTGACGGAGCAGGGGGATACGGTGCATCCGAAGTCGTTGCGTGCCTGGAACAAGTTCCAAGCCAATGTCGCCGCGCAGGGCGGCACGGTGCTGGAGCCGCAGTGGTTGGGGGCCAACGCGGGGCATCGGATCCGTTGCCCCGAGGGGCATGAGCACACGCCGATGCCCAGCAACATCGCCCGCGGCACCGGGATCTGCCTCACCTGCGCAGGGCAGAGCCCCGCCGAAGCACACCGGGCGTTCCTTGCCCGCGTGGAGGAGCTCGGCGGTCGGGTCCTGGAGCCGAAGTGGCTCGGGTCCTCCGTAAGGCACAAGATTGTCTGCGCGAAGGGCCACCACGTCACGGCTCACCCGAACTTCGTCCAGCAGGGCGGCGGAATCTGCGGCCCCTGCGCCGGACGCGACCCTGCCACGCTCCTTCTCGCCTTGCGTAGCAGAGTGGAAGAGCTGGGGGGAGTGCTGCTGGAGTCCACGTGGCTCGGATCCACCGTCGGCCATCGTGTCCGCTGCAGCCAGGGCCACGAGCGAACTCCCCGACCGGGCGATGTCCGGGTCGGGGGCCTGTGTGGCATCTGCGCCGGCAACGACACAACTGCCGCTTGGGCCGGCTTCCAGGCCCGCGTCGCCGAGCTCGGAGGGCACCTCCTGGACACGAACTGGCGCGGTGTCGGTCAACGCTATGAAGTCCGCTGCCCGCAAGGACACGTGACGCGGCCCCTGGCCTGTCTGGTCCGGGCGGGCGGCGGGATCTGCCGCATCTGCTCCGGCCGAGACGGTCAAGCCGCCTGGGAGGCCTTCCGCGCCCTGGTGAAAGAGCTAGCCGGGGAAGTACTGGAACCGCGGTGGATGGGCAGTACCTCCGGCCACCGGGTCCGCTGCGCAGCCGGTCACGAATCGACCCCCACGCCCAGCAACGTCCAGCGCCGCCGCAGCTTCTGCCCCGCCTGCACGGGCCAGGACTCCGCCACCGCGTGGGCGTACTTCTGCGCCCAGATCGAGGAACGGGACGGGGAGGTCCTGGAGGAGGAGTGGCTGGGCAACGGGGTGCGGCACCGGATCCGGTGCGCCGAAGGCCACGAGACCACCGCCCATCCCGGGAACGTCCGCCAAGGCGGCGGCATCTGCGCCTTTGTGCGGGCACCTCCCCCGAGGCCGCCTGGGAGTCCTTCCGCGCCGAGGTCGAAGCCGTCGGCGCCACCGTCCTGGAGAGCGTGGCGGCAGTCTTAGCCCTGTCGACGCCCTCTGGGGCATCGGCGGCACCTATACCCACCCCAGCGCCTGGCACAGTGTCACCGTCGCCGGGCAGCACTTCGGTCCCCGGCACGGCCTCCCCGTCGCCTGGGCACACTCGGCACAGCCCGCCGGCCGCCACGCCGTCTCCGTCGGCATCGACCCCGGCTTCTCCCAGCGCACGGCCGACGCCGGGCCCGGAGCGCACGCCTGCCCGCACGGCTGCTCCGTCGAAGAAGGCGGAGGTCCGCAATCCGGAGGCGGCGGCACTTGAGGACTTCTGGACCGCCGACCGGATGGCCCAGGCCCAGCCGGTGCAGGAGCAGGCCGGGCGCGAGGCGCGGCTTCCCGCCGCTGCTCGCCGCAAGGCCGCAGGCTTCACCAAGTCCCACGAGTTCGCAGGGATCAAGCAAGTTGGCACGTTCTTCTACGCGGCCGACGACAAGTACCGCTTCTGCGCTGGCACGGTGGTCCCTTCCCCGGGGAAGAACCTGGTGGCTACGGCCGCACACTGCTTCGACGGCACCGATCGTGTGACGAAGCTGGTGTTCGTTCCGAAGCACAACGAACGCTCCCCGCGCCCCTATGGCGTCTTTCCCATCAACGTGGGCAGGATCTACATGGATCCCGCGTACCTGACGCCGGGCGGAGATCATGCCGCGACCGATCTCGACTTCGCGTTCCTGCAGACCTCGGCGCGGTCCGACGGGAAGCGGGTCCAGGATGTGGTGGGCGCAATCCCGCTGGCCTTGAACGCGGGCTTCGACCACCCCCAGACGCTGGCCATCGGCTACCCGTGGCTGCCTGGCATGGACAAGTACAAGCCCGTCCAGAACCCGCTGACCTGTACCACCCCGATGAAGAAGTTCACCACCAGGGATTCGGGCGGCTGGCGCGGCGGCACGTTCGCCGAGGTCAATTGTGACGGGTACGTCTCGGGCACCTCGGGTGGACCGTTCCTGATCAAGAAGGGGTCCGGGCTCGCCCTGGCCGGTGTCACGGGCGGCTGGATGACGGGCGGGCACTCTCCCGACACCTCGTACAGCTCCTACTTCGACGACGACGTCAAGCGGGTGTACAACGCGGCGGTGGAGGGCAAGCAGCCGGCGGCCCGATCTGTGCTTCCGGGGGCGTCCACGTGGAAGCACGCGAAAGGCATTGCTTCTGGCTACTTCACGGTGGACGGCGATGACGTGGCCAACGACCGCATGGACATGTTCGTCGTGTGGACTGACGGTGAGCTGAGCCTCTACCGGGGAGCGGATCCTGCCAAGGGGCGGTTCGACAAGGAATTCCGGGTCCTGCCCGACAATCCGACGTGGGCCAAGTACGCGCGCGAGATCACTGCAGGGAACTTCACCGGGGATGCCGGTTCCGACCTCATTGTCCGTTGGTCCGACGGTGAGCTCACCCTCTACCCGTCCGTGGACGAGAAGGGGTTCCACGGTGAGATACAGCTCCTGGCGCCCGACCCCTTGTGGACGCACGCCCAGCAGATGACCGCCGGGCGTTTCTCCGGCAACAGCCGACAGGACGATCTCGTGGTCCGCTGGTCCGACGGCGAGCTCTCCCTCTACCCGGACACCTCGGAGCGGGGGCTGGGGCGTGAGATCAAGGCGATTGCAGAGAACCCGACGTGGAAACACGCCACCGAGATCGGGTCCGGCGACTACACCGGCAATGACAACTGGGACCTCATCGTCCGCTGGTCCGACGGCGAACTGACGAACTACCAGGACTTCGCAGGGTCGATCGCGTCGGCGAAGGAGCACAAGCTCCACGGCCGCGACTCTACGTGGACCCATGCCCTGATCGTGTCCGGTGGCGACTACTCCGAGAACCCGTATCCCGATGACACCGTCGTCCGCTGGTCCGACGGCGAACTCACGCTCTACACGGACGGCAACGCCACCACCATCGGCAAGGAGAACCGGCTGGTCAGCCCCTAGCGGCTGCGTCATCGACCGAGCGACAGAGGGATACGCATGACCACCAGCCACAAGCTTCGAACACCACTCGCCGTCAGCGCGATGATATTAGCGACACTCGTCCTGCCCGTCGGCGCCACCGGCAGCGCGCAGGCCGCTGGTTCGGGCTGTACGCACAGCGTCACGGACTCGGGCCGCACCGGAAGCGTCTTCTGCAGCAAGACACCCGGCATGGCGACGCGGCAGCACCGGGTCGTTGTCACCTGCATTCACTACAGGGGCACCAAGGTCAAGATCTATGGCCCCTGGGTGTACGGAGGACACACTTCCAGCGCCACCTGCTCGCCGAACGGCAAGGCGGGGGTCTTCTCGGTCGACCACGAACGGCGCAGTCGCGGATAGGCCGTCGCTCGCGGGGCGTGATTGCCGGCCTACGGGCGGCCCATCCCGCGGGACTCGTACGGTGCGGAACCTTCAGGCGGCGAACGCCGTCTTCCTTGCCCGAGCGCCTTCACCGAACGGAGAAGATATGAGCCTCATGGAACATCACCGCCCGCTCGCCGCGCCTGGTGGGGAATCGGGCCCGTTACCGGATTTCCGGCGACGTGTCCGGCTGCTGTGCGCCGCTGTGGCCGCCTCGGTGATTCTGGGTGGCGGGCTGCTGGGCTGCGGCTCGTCCGCTCAGGAGGGTTCCCGGCCGGCCCCGGGTGGCGCGGCGTCGCCGGGGAAAGAGAGCGGACCTGCGCAGAAGTCCCCCCTGAACGAGTTCCGCACGTACCTCCGGCAGAACGGCAGCAAGTTTGACGATGGCCTTGAGACGGCTGTCGTGGATGTGAAGCTCGAGCACGTGGGACCGGAAGGGAACCCTTCGACGGACGCGACGGTCATCACGGGACTCGACCCCGACCTTGAGGCTCCTGGTTCTCCTGATGACGACAAGGCCAGGGCCTTGGCCAGGGCCTTCGCCGACTGGCGTACGTCCGCTTTCCGTGAACGAGGCACGGTCAGGGTGCTCAATCCGGCACTGGAGACGATGACCGCTCTGAACTGGTGAGCACAGCGCCACAGTGCCTCTTTCACCACCTGGAGACCCGGGGTGCCGTACCTGTCCCGGTAGACCCCGCCCGGCGGTGCCGTTTCTGAACCGGGAAACGGCACTGCCGGGGCAAGGTCCGCTTGTGTGAGTTGGGGGCGTGGTGGTGGGGTTTGGGCGTCATCGGTGTATGACGTGAGGGATCAGGCTTGATCAGTGCAGTAGAAGTTTCTGGTGGCTGTCATGGGATGACTACGGGGCTTTCGTTTGTCGATGGCACGGGAGACACAGCCAGCACCTGTCTGCTCCTCGGGGAGTTCCGCTCACGCCTGCGCCGTCGGCCCGCGGCGGGCGAATCAGCGGGGATCTTGCTCCGCTCGCCGACGAACTGAGGGGCATGCCCGCCTCAAGCGCAGCTCCGGCGGCCTCCAGCAGCGCACGGTCCAGCATCTCCCTCCCCTTGGCGAGGAACCGCCGCAGGATCCGGCTGGCTTCGGCGACTGGACCGCCCGTCCTGGACCTCGGCGTCCCCAGAACCCGGACCGCTTCGTTCAGCTGGCGCTGCAGACGGACCCGATCGGCATCCGGGACAGCCTTGCGCCAGCTGATGGTGCCGCCCTCCCGAGCGTCCAAGCGGCGCAGCTGTGCTCCCATGGGCGACAACTCCTAGTACAGCCGCGTAGCCCTGCCAGCCGGTAGCCATCTGGACGCGGGAGCCGAAGGTGCCCTGGCCGGTGCCTGCATAGCGCCAGACGACGCCGGAGGCGTCACGAGCGATCAGGTCCGCCCGGCCGTCACCGGTCACGTCGCCGACGCCGACCACGGCGTTGTACGCCGTGCCCCAGTCGTCGGCGAGCTTCACGGGCGCGGAGAACTTCCCGCCGCCCAGGCCGCTCATCCGCCACAGGTCGTTGCCCGTGTCGTGCAGGACCAGGTCGCCGTGTCCGTCGCCGTTGAGGTCGCCGGCGCCGGTGATCCGCTTGTAGCCCTTGTACGCGCCTGGGATCTGTGTCCGCGCCGCGAACACGCCGTCGGCGTTGCGGGCCTACAGGTACAGGGCGCCCGTGGAGGCGTTGCGGGCGACCAGGTCGCCGCGGCCGTCGCCGGTCACGTCACCGGGCGAGGTGAGCACGTCGTACTGGTTCCAGCCGGTGCCGACGAGCTTGTTGGCGGTGGACGGGGTGACCGTCTTGCCGCAGGAGGGGGTGTACCTGCGCAGTTCGCCGGCCGAGTTGCGGACGAGCACGTCGTTGCACCGGTCGCCGTTCATGTCCCTGATCGGGACGGGGCGGATCCCGGCGGGCCAGCCGGAGCCGGTCGCAGTGCCGTTGAACTTGCCCTTCGCGTCGCCGTACACGAAGCGGAGGCCGCCGGTGTTGGTGTGGGCGAGGACGTCGCCGGTGCCGTCGGGCCGCTGCTAGAAGTTGCCGTAGTCGTGCGGTGCGGCTGCGCCGCTGGAGACCCTGCCGGTGCCCGAGGCGACCGTGACGGCCGCTGTCGTCCCGTACGGGACCGCCTTGAGCGTCCAGCGGTAGCCCCCGTTGGGGGCGTAGGCGCCGGTGGCGGATCTTCCGTCCCATACCACGGTGAGTGTCCCGGTCCCGGCCCCGCCCGAGAGCGTCCGAAGAGGCACGCCTCCCAGGTCGGTGAACACCAGGTTCCAGGAGGCGACCGGACGGTTGAGCAGGAACTTCCACGCGGCTGGGTCAGCCGCCGGGTCCACACCCGCGGGTACGGTGCTCCGCACCATCGCGAGCGGCGACGGTGCGACGCCCACCGACCGCACGTGGACCTTCTGGTCTCCGTCGACCCAGGCGACCAGGTTTGTGTACTCGTCCACGGCCCACCGCACTCGGCGGTCCAGGGCCATCCCCTTCACTGGCTCCAGGCCGGCCAGCGTCTTGGTGGCTCCGGTTCGGGCGTCGGTCAGGACGAGGGCCTTGGCGGTGTGGTCGTGACGAACGGTGAAGCCGTCGCCCAGCATGACGTCACCGGCCGGGGCGGCCTTGGAGGAGCCGGATACGGTGTCGTACACACCCGCGGGCCCCGCATTGCCGCAGCTCCAGTACACCCATCGGCCGCGCGCCTGGAGCTCCTTGGGTACGCAGGTCGCGCCGGTTTCGATCGTGGTCGGCCCACCCGACAGAGTGTTGAGCCGCTCCAGTCGTCCGGCCGTGGGGGTGGAGCCCCACAGGATGTGGCTGCTCAGGGCAGCCGCGCGCACCGGACGCACCAGCAGCGTCTCGTGCTCCGAGTAGAAGACGAATCTTTTGACGAACTGCTGAGGAGTTGCTCCGCCCGTGTTGAAGACCACGTAGCCGTCGGAGACATCCACGAGAGCACCTCCTGGTGTGCGCCCGAAGCCCAGGCTGTGGCCACTGTCCAGGGTCTTCAGGTAGTGGTACTCCTTTCCGTCGAGGGTGGTTCGCCGGTGGACGACATCGCCACCAGACCCGGCGTTGCCCCACAAGGGAGTGCAGTCGAGGGAGGCGACGGGGCACAGCGCCTCGGTCTTCGAAGCGGGGATCCGGTTCGACGCGGTCAGACGGCCGTCGGCCGTCGAGGCCACTTCCCACACACTGGTGCGGGCGGCCGGAGTCAGGGCCGGATGGGCCTCGGCCACGCGCAGCATGCCGCGGCTGATCGCGATGCCGGTCTTGCGGTAGCCGGGGCCGGGCACCTGCGCCAGCTTCACCGGCAGCGGCAAGCCGTCGGTGGCCGTGCCGATGCGCTGGACCCACCAGTCCGCGGCGTCGGTGCCGCCGACCGCTAGGACGCCGCCGTCGGGAGTGGGGACGAGGTAGGTCAGGGCGCCGGGGAGGACGGTGCGCTCGGCGCCGCCGGCGACGGGGGCGGTGTACAGGGTCTCGTGCTCGCCGTGGATCAGCGCCCAGTCGCCGAGCAGGGCGGCGGACCTCGGCCGGTACAGCTCGCTGTTCTCCTCCTCGAACGAGACCGCCTTGGCGGGCCCGGCGAGGGCCGTGCGCTCCTTGGTGACCAGGTAGGGCCCGTCCAGCAGCCCGACCCGCGCGCCGTCCAGCAGCGGAATCGCCTCCTCCGACGCGTCGAAGGCGTCGGTGAGCGCGGCGGAGGCGAAGTCGACGTATCCGGCGCGGGTGTCGTCGAAGCTCGCCTCGCTGCTCACGCGATACCTCAGCAGCGCGCCAGAGGTGTCGCCCGCGCCGCCCGGCCACACGTAGACGGCCGCGCTCCCCACCTGCGGCAGGCCCGTGACGGTACGGTCGCGCCGCTCGCCGGCCGGAAAGTCGGTCAGCACCACGGCCGAGGTTGACAGGTCCTGCGTGATCACGGTGGAGCCGAACGTGCCCACGTACTGACGGCCCTGAAGGTCCACTGTGACGGGTGCGGAGCCGTAGGGGCGCCAGAGGGTCAGGCTTTCGGGATCGTCGTCGTTCGGCAGGGCGACCAGGTCGGCGCCCTGGCCGTACCAGCCCTGGGAGGGGCTCGCCGGCACGGGGGCGGTCGCCGGGAGCGGGACGGTACCGAGGTCGGCGTAGCGGGTCCAGACCGGGCCGGTGGCGGCCGGCGGGACGTGGAGGAAGCCGGTGGTGCCGGAGGCGAGCAGCCGGTCGTTACCGGGTTGCGCGTTCGGGTCGGGCGCGTCCAGGACGAGCTCGATGACCGGCGGCGCGGCGGTCACGGCCGCGGTCGCCGCGCCGGGGCCGGCGAGCGAGGCGCTGGCGGCGGCCAGCAGGCCGAGCGAGAGCAGCGCGGGGACGGCGCGGCGCGCGCGGGTGTGACGGGGCAAGGCGGCCCTCCGGGGCGAATGCGCGGGAGCCCGTGCCGGACCGGGCGCGTGCGCGCCGAACTGCTCGGTGGCCCCCGCTGAGATGGCGTGATCCTAAACGAACGGTTGGCCGAAACGGTGAGGGGGCCGGGGCGGTGAGTGGGTTGATCGCGGGTGGGTGTTTTGCGCCGTGCAGTCCGGGTAGCCGTCGCGTACGCATTCCACCCAGGCACTCGTACTCAGGCGATACAGCCGCCGGACATGCGTTGGCCGGCGTACAGGGTGTACCGATCCGCGATCAGCGGACCGGTCGTGAAGCTGGCCTGGTAGGCAAGGATTGCATCATCCACGCCGGGGAGAGCGCCAGCAGTCCGCTGATGCAAGCAGCCGCGACGGCAACCGTCACCGCGTGCCGAGGTGTTTTAAGCAAGTGGAGCTGCTAGCCGGATGACTTCCAGTCCGCGTGGGGCCACCAGGTGCGAGAAAACGGATGGATCGGAGAAGAGCCGCGATGAGGAGGGCCACGCCAGCTCTTTGTAGCAGGCAGCCGGGACAAGGCATGTGCCGGCCGCGTTGCGGCGGCTGACTCCTGGACTGCTCAACCGTCGACCACCCAGGTGAGACATTGGCCGTGTAGACCTCATTGGATGGCGTCGCTGCTCACTGGGTGAGAAGGGTGCCGAATTCGGCCTTTCCGACTGCGCCGGTGAGGGTGGCGAGGTCGGTCAGCTTGAAGGAGGTCGCTCCTGTGCCGGTGACGCCGGCCGGGCCGGTGGGCAGGCGCCAGACGCGGCCGCCGAAGTGGTCCTGTCCGGGGCCGCCGACGAAGACCTCGCTGCGTCCGTCGTTGTCGGTGTCGACCGCGCTGACGGCTTCGCCGAAGACGTCGTAGTACTCGCTCGTGGTGGGCACGCCGGAGGTGTCCTGGGTGATGCGCGTGGCGCCGGTGGTCGTGAGGCCCTTGGCGCTGCCGCGCAGGATGGTGACGGCGCCGGCGAGCCGGGTGCCGTCGGCGGCGGTCTCGTTCCGGGCGCCGATGACGACGTCCTGGTAGCCGTCGCCGTCGGTGTCGCCGATGGAGACGGCGGCGGCCCAGTCGTCGTGTTCCTGGTTGGTGCCGGGGACGCCGGGGGTGGACTGGCGGTAGGTCTGGGCTGGGATGGTGGTGCTGAAGCCCTTGGGGCCGCCGTAGGCGACGTTCAGGCGTCCGATGTGGTCGTCGACGGTGTCGGCCGCGGTGCCCGCGACGAAGTCCTGGTAGCCGTCGGCGTTGATGTCACCGAAGGAGCCGTTGCGCCACAAGCCGGGCTTGCCCCATTCCGCGGGCAGGGAGTTGCCCTTGACGAAGGTGCCGGTGGCCGTCCCCTTGTAGACGATGTTCGTGATCTTGCGGTTGTAGTCGACGACCTGAGTGACGACGTCGGCGCGGCCGTCACCGGTGATGTCGCCCACGGCCGGGTAGTTCGCCATGAGGTCGTCGAGGTCCGAAGTCCCGTAGAACTTCGTCGTGGCCGGCTTGCCGGTGGTGCGGCTGAAGGGTCCCACCATGGTGCGCAGTCCACCGGTGGTTTGCTCCGCTACCCCTCGGTAGCCGTTGCCGGCGATGTCGGCGATTCCGTCTCCGTTCACGTCGGCAACGGACACCCGGCCGGATCCCATGCGGGAGACCGTCATGGACGGCTCGCCGGATGGGACCACAGTCCCGCCGGACAGGCCGGACCCGCTCCCCCACAGCACCATGTACTGGTAGTCCTTGGACAGCTTCCGGCCGCGTATCAACAGGTCGTCGAAGCCGTCCCCGTCGAAGTCGCCGTGCCCTTGGACCTCGCCCCAACCGTGGCCGTATCCCGGAGTCCCCGGCACACCAGGGCTGGCCTCGGTGATCACAGCGGCGTTCTCCTTGCGGACCCCGGTGGCAGACCCGTACAGCACCCCGATGGCGCCGGCCCACTCGTGGCCGTTGATCACCGCTTGCGTCGCGCTGACCGCGATATCGGAAAAACCGTCACCGTTGAAGTCGGGAGCGGAGCTCCCGGCCGCCGCCGGCAGCGCGGACGTCCTGGGACCATCACTGGTGCTCGCCGAAGCGGGACATGTCGTCGCAAGCAGGGCCAGAGAGCACAAGGAAAGGGCTCCCAGGTCACGCACATTCATCGAGATCCCCCCGGATCCAATCGCAAGGCCAAGTGATCAGGAGATGGAATCACACATCTCGCCGGGGTGCGGCATGCCCCTGCCGGCCACAACCCGCGTGAATCGCCCACATCGCCCACCCTGCTACGGACTGCATCCTCCAGGTGAACCGCCTGAATGCGGCCCTTGGGTGTCGAAGCCGCGAACCCTTTGTTCCTGGGGTGTATTGCGCAACAAGAGGAGGCCGTCCGGCTGCGGTCTTACGTGTGCTTTACCTTGAGCCCGACCACCTGTGATCAATCCAGGTGATGTGCAGGGCCAGGGGAAGGTCCTTAAGACCGTTTTGGTGGGGAGTATGGCCGAAAGACGCTATAAACGAATTCGTCCCGTGCTGAGCGCGGCCCTCGGTGCTGCGCTGGTGATGGGCATGGCACCCGCCCACGGGGCCCAGGCCGCGAACACGAGTCCTACGGTGCCGCTGTCGGAGGCCGAGCGTGCCCTCGATCTTGCGGAGGAATCCGGGAAGCCTGTCGAGGTAGTCGGCGAACGGAGTGAGTTCACCACCACGTATGCCAATCCCGACGGAGAGTCGTTCCAACTGGAACAGTCGGCAGTCCCGATCCGCGTCAAGACGGCCGAGGGCAGCTGGGCGACCCCTGATGCGACGCTCGAGTTGCGCGCGGATGGCACGGTCGGCCCCAAGGCCGCGGTGGTGGACGTCAGCTTCTCGAACGGAGGTGCAGGGGAGGATCTGGTCGAGCTGGAGAAGGGCAACCGTTCCCTTTCTCTGGGCTGGCCCGGCACCCTACCCAGACCGGTCCTCGATGGCCCGAACGCCACGTACCGGGAGGTCCTTCCTGGTGTCGACCTGCGGATGACCGCCACGCTCGAGGGCTACCGTGAGGTCCTCGTCGTCAAGACGCAGGAGGCAGCGGCCAATCCGGCACTCAAGCGTATCGAGTTCGCGATGGAGTCCGAAGGTCTCACCGTCGCCGGTTCCAAGGAGGGCGGGTTCACCGCGTCCGACAGCGACGGCGAGGTCGTGTTCACGGCGCCGCCGGCCCTGATGTGGGACTCCCGAGGCGACGCAGGCACGGACAGCGGCGCTACCGGCCCGACAGAAGCCGAGACGGCCCAAGCCGAGACGGAGGCTTTCACCTCGAAGCCAGCCGCAGCACCTGCTGCGGTGCCGGTGGCGGCCGTGGCGGACCAGGCGCCTGACGTACCTGCGACTGCGGCAGCGGGCGAGTCGCCCCTGGACGGCCCGGACCAGGACGACGCCAAGGCCGATGTCCCGGTAGAGGTGGACCACGACTCAGTCACGATCATCCCTGACCCGGGCATGCTCTCGACGACAGCCGCGTCAGCCTTCCCGATCTACATCGACCCGCCCATCGAGTCCAACGAAGTCGAGCGCACGCTGCTGCGCAACGACGGCGTCGAGATCTACGGCTGGGGCAACGACGACGACAACCAGGGCAAGGGCGTCGGCAAGTGCGGCACCTGGAACGGCTACGTCTGTGGGTCCGGCTACGTCCAGCGCCTGTACTTCGAGTTCACGCCCACGAAACTGCAGGGCAAGATCGTGCTGGACGCCACCTTCCGGATCACGGAGCCGTGGGCGTTCCAATGCGACCCGCGCAACGTGTTGCTCGTGCGTACCGCGACGGAGATCACGAAGTCGACGACCTGGGCGACCAAGCCCGCCTATCAGGACCTGCTCGGCGATCGCTGGGTGTCCGCCGGCCGTGGCTCCTTGTGCGATCCGAACTCACCCACTGCCCCCATCGAGTTCAACGACAACCCCGACGAGCCGGACGAGAACCTCACGCCGACGGTCCGGGACTTCGCCGACGGCAAGTTCGACAGGCTGACCCTCGAGCTGCGGGCGGAGGACGAGTCCGACGCCACTGCCTGGAAGCGCTTCCGCAACGATGCGGTGCTGAGCGTGAAATACGTAGGGCGGCCCGGCCTGCCGACAGACGTTGCAGTCAATGAAGGGGGCGCGGACGGGGACTGCGCCAAGAACCTCAATGACCCCATGGTCATCGACGAGACCAAGCCCAGACTGCGGGCGCGGGCGCAGACCGCACCCGGTGGCGAGGGCGAGACCAATCTGCGCGTCATGATGGTCGTCGACAAGCAGAACAGTGACGGCGGCTGGTCGCGTGTCGGGGCCACCGAGTCCCCCAATACCACCGATGGCGACCCCGTTGCGGGTGACTCGCAGGTGAACCTGGTCGACGGCCCTCTCTACCGGTACATCGCCTGGGTGCGGACGTACAACGGCTCGTCCCAGTACTGGGGAGGGCCGCTCTCAGCCGCCTGCTACTTCAAGGTGGACACCACAGCGCCCAAGCCGCCTGTGGTCGAGATCGGCTCGCCGTACACCGACTGCGAGAAGGACTGCACCGCCAAGGGAGGTCCCGGCCGGGGTGGAGACTTCACGTTCAAGCCGGCTGCCGGAGACACGAACACCGCATACCGGTACCGGCTTGATACCAGCATCAACGAAACGTGGTCCGCTCCGATCCAGGGCGCGACGGCCGAGGTGACGCTGGCGCCGAACCGGTCAGGGCTCGTCACTCTCGCCGTGAAGGCCTACGACGGCTTCAAGTGGAGTACCCAGACGACAGTCAAGTTCAATGTGGCCCGCCGCGCTGCGCCCGTGGCGCACTGGAACTTCAACGAGACCTCAGGGCCAGCGCTGGACACCAACCCGCTCACCGTTGATCCGGCAAAGGCCGCACTCGGGGCGGATGCCGACGATGCCGCCTCGCTCGGTGGCAGCGCGTCTCGTCCAAGTGACGGTCGACGCGGCTGGGTCCCCGAGTACAGCTTCGAGGACCGTGCTCTGAAGTCCGACGGCACCGACGGCTACGCGGCAACCAAGGGACGCATCGTCGACACCCAGTCGTCCTACACGATCTCCGCTTGGGTTCGCCCGGACCGCGTGGACAAGACGTTCTCGGTCGTCGGGCAGGCGGCGAACTTCATGAGTGGCGTGTCCATCTCACACCACGCCGGAGCCACGTGGTCGGTGCGTGTGCCCACGGCTGATGACGCGAGCGCGGACATCAGCACGAACGTGGCGATGGCTACGCGCCCTGCAGTTGCCGGGGTCTGGACGCACATCACGGCGAGCTACAGCGGTTACTCGCACATGCTCCGCCTCTACATCAACGGTGAGAAGCAGGACGAAGTCGAGGTCAAGAACCCCCCTGTAGACGCGAATGGACCGCTGTCGTTCGGACGCATCAAGTACCGCGGAAGCTGGGTCGACTATTTCCCCGGCCTCATCGACGAGGTGACCGTCTGGCAGGACCTGCTGACCGCCGAGGAGATCAAGGCCGACGCCAACCTGTACGACCCGGACTCGGGCGGAGCCTTCGCAGAGCTGGTCGCCAACTGGAACCCGGAGGGAACCACGGGCAGCACTCTGAGTGACACCTCCGGGTACAACCGTGACCTGGCCCTGTCCTCGGGCGCGTCGCTCAGCGGTGAGCATCTGATCCTGAACGGATCCACTGGGGCAGGCACGATCCCAGCACCTCCGCTGGACGAGACCGGTTCCTTCACGGTCACCACCCGTGTGGACATCGACGGCCAGAAGCTGGCGGCGCGCCCGGATCACTCCGACGTCCAGGTCTTGGGCCAGCGGACCTCTTCCGGTTCCGCGTGGGGCATCTGGTTCGAGAAGACAGGAGTGGACAAAGCCGAGGTCAATGGCGAGCTGGTCCCGGAGGCCGTTGGCATCTGGCACTTCGGTCGACGTGACGCAAGCTCCTCTGTCTCTGTGGCCACAGAGCCCCTAAAGACCCCGTCCACCCAAGTGACAGGCGTGTACGACGCGCAAGCGAAGAAGATTTACCTCTACCTCGGTGGCCGGGGTGACCAAACCGGCAAGTCGTTCACCGCGGCCGTCGGCAGCGGCCAGTTCGCCGTCGGCAAGGGCTATTCCGACGGCCAGTGGGGCGACTTCCTGCCCGGGCGGATCGGCGAGGTCCGGCTGTGGACCGGCGCCTTCAACTCCACCCAGATCCTGACACGCGTGATGCCGCAGGACTGACACCTGTGACCTGGTCGGGCCCTTCGCTCGCGTCGAGGGCCTGACCAGGTCCGTTGGACCCCCACCGGAGTCAACGCTGATCCGACCCCGTGTGCGACTGACCCTGTTCTCGAACTTGTCCCTGAGGCTGCTGTCCTCATACATCCCTCTCCCGGAGCATCTCCGTGTATAGATCATTTATGCCCTTGAGGGGGGCGGCACGAGCAATACGCGCTCGCAGCCGCCATGTGCCCCTCATCGGTGCCCTTGCCCTCACCCTCACAGTCCCGAGTCCCTTGGCACCCCTGGTCTCCGCTTCCGCTGACAGCGGTGACCTCCCGCCCGCCCGTTACTCGGCGCGCGATGCGGACATCCACGCAGCTAACAGGACGGCAGCCACAGCCGTGCAGGCGCAGCTGGCCAAGTCCAAGGCAGCTACGGCGGCCATGGCTGCTCGGGCTCGCGCCAACAAGGCGACCGCGTGGCCTGCGCCCATCACGTTCGCGCCCACCCTGGGGGCCCGGTCCTCCGGCCTGGGCCAGATCGTTCAGGTTCACAGCCGGGCGACGGCCAAGAGCGACCCTTCTGCAGCAACCACTGCCCTGGGCACCGCGGCGGTAAAGGTGCTGGACCAGCAAGCAGCTCGCAAGGCTGGCATAACTGGCGTGCTCTTCACTGCGGTCCCTCAGAAACCCGGGCCTGCTGTGCTGACTGTCGACTATTCGTCCTTCGCCTCTGCGGTCGGCGCCAACTGGTCTGCGCAGCTGGGGCTCGTATCGCTGCCTGCGTGCGCACTGACCACCCCCCAGAGGCCCGAGTGCCGGACGGCCACCAAGCTCGCGTCGCGCAACAACGTGCGCAAGCAGACCGTCACGGCTGACGTCACCCTCGCGGCACCGAAGCGCGCCGCAGGACCCGCCGGTACGAAGAGCACGGACCTAACGGGAGCCTCCTCGACTGAGCAGGCGCCCGTCTTCGCCATCACCGCAGACGCCGCTGCCCCCGCGAGAGGCGCCGGCACCAGCACCGCCACACCTCTGTCGGCATCCTCGACGTGGGAGGCGGGTACCTCCTCGGGTGGGTTCGCCTGGTCGTACCCGATCGGCCTGCCGCCTGTCGCCGCCGGCCGGACCCCCTCGCTCTCCCTGTCCTACAACTCCAGCAGCATCGACGGCCGCACCGCGAACACCAACAACCAGGGATCCCAGGTCGGTGAGGGATTCGACCTGACCTCCTCCTACATCGAGCGCAAGTACGGCTCCTGCGAGGATGACGGCCAGGGCAAAAACAAGTTCGACCTGTGCTGGAAGTACGACAACGCCTCCCTGGTGCTGAACGGCAAGGCAACCGAGCTCGTCAAGGACGAGTCCGACGCGACCGGCAGAAAATGGCGCCTGAAGGACGACGACGCCTCCCAGGTCTTCCACGACACCGGCGCGGACAGCACCGACGACGGCGACACCACGACTGACCCGAACGACAAGGACGGCGAGTACTGGCGCGTCATCACAGGTGACGGCACCACCTACACCTTCGGCCTGAACAAGCTGCCAGGCGCCCCGGACACCGACCGCACCAACTCGGTGTGGACCGTCCCGGTCTACGGCGACGACGCGGGCGAACCCGGCTACAGCAAGGGCGCCACCTTCTCCGGCCGATCGGTTCAGCAGGCCTGGCGCTGGAACCTCGACCTCGTCCAGGACCTGCGCGGCAACGCCTCCTCTTACTGGTACACGAAGGAGGGCAACTACTACGCCAAGAACGGCGACAAGACCAACCTCGGCAGCTACACCCGCGGCGGCTACCTCAAGGAGATCAAGTACGGACAGCGCACCGACGCCCTATTCACCGGTATCGCCTCCGGCAAGGTCACCTTCACGTACGCTGAACGCTGCTTCGCCGCGAGCTGCAGCACGCTGAACGAGGACACCGCAGACAACTGGCCCGACGTCCCGTTCCACGCCATCTGCTCGTCCACAGAGACGGACTGCCAGGCCACCGGACCGTCGTTCTTCACCCGCAAGCGCCTGACGAACATCGACACCTACGTCTGGTCGACCGACGCCGAGCCCGACGCGTTCGCCCCCGTCGATTCCTACGCGCTCACCCAGGAGTATCTGGACGGCGGCGACCTCGGTGACACGAGTGACAAGAGCCTGACTCTGAAGTCGCTCAAGCACACTCCCAAGCACGGTGCGGCCATCAAGGTCGAGCCCGTCGACTTCACGTACCAGATGCGGGAGAACCGCGTCGACGGCGCGCGTGACAACGTCGTGCCGCTGAACCGGCCTCGGATCCTGACCATCACCTCCGAGACGGGCGCCGTCACCACAGTGACCCTCTCCGAGGCGAGTGAGTGCACGGCTGGCATGGCCAAGCCGGCCGAGGACCAGAACACGTTGCCGTGCTATCCCGTCTGGTGGCCCGTCCACGGTCTCGGCCCCGAGCTGGACTGGTTCCACAAGTACCGCGTCCTTGAAGTCTCCACGGCAGACGCCCGCGGCGACAGCGCCACTGCTCAAACGACGTACGAATACGCCAATCCGGCCTGGCACTACAACGACGATCCCCTGACGCCGGAGAAGGAACGCACCTGGTCCAATTGGCGGGGCTACGGCAAGGTCACCACCTACCGGGGGTCCACGGGCACCGCCCGGACCAAGACCGTCCAGGTCTTCATGCAGGGCATGAACGGCGACCGCCTCAAGACCACCGACGCCAAGACCGACACCCCACGACGCGCCGCCACCGTCACTCCGGTCGACATCGACGGCAGCGGCCCCATCTCGATCACCGCCTGGGTGGACAACGACCAATACGCCGGCTACCTGCGCCAGCAGGTCACCTACAACGGCTCCGTCCCTATCGCCTCCACGATCAACAACCCGTACAGCGACCAGACAGCCGTCCAGCACAAGTCCTACGCAGACGTCGAGTCCTACTACGTCCGCACCCAGCGCATCTACCAGTACACCTACCTGACCGCGACCGACAGCTGGCGCAGGACACACACCGACTTCTCCTTCGACAGCTACGGCATGCCCTACAGGGTCAGCGCCGCCGGTGATTCGAACAAGACCGGCGACGAAACCTGCACCCTCACCTGGTACGCCCGCAACCCCGGGATCGGTCTGACGAACCTGACCTCCCGCACACGAACGGTCACCGGCCTGTGCACCGATTCGGCCGGCGCACTCATCACCGACGACAAGCTGGACCTTCCCGCGAGTCTGACCACCCGCGGGGACGTCATCTCCGACACGGCCACGGTCTACGATGACGCCACCGTCACCGGCTGGACCAACGGCCGCATCCCCACCAAGGGCCTGCCCACATGGAGCGGCCGGGCCAAGGCCTATCCGGCCGCCAGCGGCACCAGCGCACGCACACCCCTCGAGGACGGCGGCTGGGCGACCACCGGCACCATCTCCTACGACGCCCTCGGCCGACCCGTCGCCGTGACGAATGCCGCCGGCGACACCACGACCACGAAGTACACACCCGCGGACAAGGGCCCTCTGACCGCTCAGAGCGTCACCGGCCCGAAGCTGGCCACCAACGGCCAGCAACACGCCGTCTACACCTACCTCGACCCCGCCTTCGGAAGCATCACCCAGTCCTACGACAGCAACCTCAAACTCACCGAGACCACCTACGACGCCCTCGGCCGTGTCACGGCCACCTGGCTGCCCAACCGCAACCGCGACTCAGGCCAGTCCGCAAGCGCCACCTATACCTACTCCATGGGCCGGGACACCAACCCCTGGGCCTCCCAATCCACCCTGCGCGCCGACGGCGAGACCTACCGGACCAACTACACCATCTCGGACTCCCTGCTGCGACCGCTGCAGACCCAGTCCCCGGCCGCCATCAAGGGCCGCCTCCTCACCGACACCCGGTACGACTCGCGAGGTCTGGTCGTCGACAGCCGGGCCGACGTCTACGACGCGGACAAGGACCCGGACAGCACCTACGACCCCGTGGGCATCGGCGAATCGCCCGTCCGTACCCTGACGGCCTACGACGGCGCTGCCCGCCCGACCACGTCCGAGTTCCAGGTCCAGGGCGTCAAGCAGTGGGCCACGAACACCAGCTACACCGGTGACTCCATCGCCACCACAGCCGTCGACGGCGGGAACGCCACTCGCACCATCACCGACGCCTTGGGGCGCACCACCGAGACACGGACCTACGCGGGCAGCAACCCCGACGACACGGCCTACGGGGCCACCCTCGGCACCGCCTACACCAGCGTCAAGCAGACCTACACCACGGACGGCCTGCCAGCGACCAACACCGGCCCCGACAACACCAAGTGGACCTACGGCTACGACCTCTACGGCCGCCTGCGCACCTCATCGGACCCCGACCGAGGCACCTCCACGACGCACTACACCGCGCTCGACCAGATCTCGAGCGTGGACGACGCCCTCGGCAACACCGTGCTCTACGACTACGACGAGCTCGGCCGCAAGACGGGCATGTGGAAGTCCAGCCGCACGGACGCCAACAAGCTCGCCGCCTGGACCTACGACAGCCTCCTCAAGGGACTTCCCACCGCGTCCATCCGCTACGAAGGCGGCACCACGGGCGACAAGTACATCAAGGAAGTCACCGAGTACGACTCCATGAGCCGGCCGATCACCAACCGGCTCACCATCCCCAGTGACGACCCCCTGGTCACCTCCGGCGCCATCAAGGCAACCACCGAGTACGGGCTCACCTACCGCCTCGACGGCCAGGTCACCCAGCTCTTCCACCCCGCCGCCGCCGGCCTCGCAACCGAAGTCGTCGGCATCGGCTACAACAGCTACGACCTGCCCACCAAGGTCGGCGGCACCAGCGGATACGTCTCCAGCGTCACCTACACCGAATACGGAGAGCCCTGGGCCACCGACCTGGCCCGCTCCGAAGCGGTCGGCGTCGCCAAAGCCCGCATCAGCAACACCTACGAAGCAGGCACCCGCAGACTCCACACCACCACCATCAGCGACGAGACACACCCCGGACCGCTCCAGAACCTCACCTACTCCTACGACCAGGCCGGCAACGTCCTGTCCATAGCCGACCCCGCCAGCCCCATCAGCGCGGCCGACTACCAGTGCTTCACGTACGACGGACAGCGACGCCTCACCGAATCGTGGACACCCAAGACCAACGACTGCACCGCCGCCAACCGCACCACGGCCAACCTCGGCGGCGCAGCCCCCTACTGGAAGAGCTACACCTACACACCCGGCGGCCAGCGGGCCAGCGAAACCACCCACACCGCCACCAGCACCACGAACCGCACCTACTGCTACGACCCGGCCCGACCGCACGCCCTCACAGCGACGACCACCGGCAGCAGCTGCACCGGACTCACCCCCCAGTACACCTACGACGACACCGGCAACACCCTCAAGCGCCTGCAGACGCCTTCCAGCACCACCAGCCAGACCCTGAACTGGAACACGGAGGGCAAACTCAGCAAGGTCGCCGAAGGCACCGACACCACCACCTACGTCTACGACGCGGACGGCGAGCTCCTCATCCGCCGGAACACAGGAGGTGACACGGTCCTCTACGCCGGCGACACCGAGGTCCACCTCGAAGGCGCCAAGAAGTGGGCCAACCGCTACTACACCGTCGGGGGCCGGCGCATAGCCGTCCGCAGCTCGGAGAGCGGCACCTCAAAGGTCTCCTTCCTCGGAGGCGACCATCACGGCACATCCAACGTCAGCATCGACAGCAGCGAAGACCAAACGGCTGCCAAGCGGTTCATCACACCCTTCGGCGCACCCCGCGGCGACGCCGTCGGAACCTGGCCGGACGATAAACGCTTCCTCGGCAAGACAGCCGACACCGACACAGTCCTCACCCACGTCGACGCACGAGAATACGACCCCTACACGGGCCAGTTCATCAGCGTCGACCCGATCCTGAGCCTGGGCCAGCACCAGTCCCTCAACGGCTACGCCTACGCCGGCAACAACCCGATCGCCTTCAGCGACCCCGACGGCCTGTGGTGCGACAGCTGCAACTCAGGCAAGGGCTGGACCCGGCCCGACGGCGGCACGGACGTCAACGGCAAAGACGACGGCGGCGGATACACCGACACCGGACAGATCCGCGGCACCGGTGGGAAGGGCAGCACCAAACCCACGACCAAGCTCGAAGATCTCCGCAACGGCGCACCTGGCCCCCTTCCCGAAGACCTCGCCAGGCAATGGCTCAAGAAGGGCTACCCAAGCCAAGCGCAGATGCAGGCGACCAACGGCGCCGCATACGAGTACCTGAGCCAGGAACTCAACCTCGAGCTCTACTACCGAGAGCAGTGCACCGGCGCTGCAGGCCCATCCATGGGGACCTGCATGAAGATCCGTGACTTCTACGACGGCTGGAAGCACGTCAAGGGCATCGACACCGTCGAAACCTGCCCGATCTGCGAGAACGTCGGCTTCCAGATCCTCATGGTTCACGTCAGCGCACGGATGGGCGGGCCGTGTCAGAAGTGCTTCCTCGCCGGCACCAAGGTCCTACTCGGAGACGGATCTTCAAAGAACATCGAAGAAATGAAGGTCGGCGACACCGTCAAGGCCACCGACCCGATCACCGGCAAGACCGCAAACCGCCGCGTACAAGCGTTGATCATCACGGAGGCTGATAGGAAGTTCAACGCGCTCACGCTCAAGACGCAGCACGGCATCGAGCACCTGAGCGCCACATACGAACACCCCTTCTGGTCGCCCTCGGAGAGCGAGTGGATCCCTGCCAGGGATCTCCGACCCGGGATGACCCTCCGGGTTGATGATGGCCGCACGGTTGTGATCACCGGCAACAGGCCGTTCACCAAGCGAGCAAAGACCTATAACCTAACGGTCGACGACCTGCACACGTACTATGTGCTGGCGGGTGAGACGCCAGTCCTCGTCCACAATTCAAGCTGTGGAAGCGCTGATCCATTCAGCTTCAGACGTACTGAGGCTCTGTCTGGTAATGCCGCCAAGAGAAATGTCGATACGCTGACGGCCTCGATGAAGGAAAACGGCTGGCAGGGTGATCCGATCTCGGTGGCGAAGATCGGAGACAACCTCTATGTTCTTGATGGTCATCACCGGGTTGCTGCCGCGAAGCGTGCAGGCGTCGACGTGCCGTATCGGATCCTTTCGGACTCTGAGATCCGGGCCAGATATCCTGGGGGTGCCGATGACATCACGACTGCCTGGGCTGAGGTCGGGCCGGACAAGCTAGTAAACAAGTACAGGAAGCCGGGGTATCGATGACAGGCGAGCCTTTGAGTGAAGTCGAGGCGTACTTGCAAGCCTTGTCCCGGGTGCGCGGCGCTGTTCAACGCTGCCACCCGGGGGGCGAGGGGTTGCTTAGCCTGCTCCGCCTGTATCGGTCACGAGCCATGGGGAAGACCGGAATCATCGATGAAGGTCTTGAGTATAACTTCCATGGTTCTGGGTGCCTTTTCGTTGAGGTCGACGGTGGTGAAGTTGACGTCGATTTCCTTGAGGAGAGGCTGGAGATCTTCGACCCCTGGCGGGTTAGGCGATTTTCGATTAGCATCGAAAATGAGCCTTCAGGAAGCCTTGAAAGGATCGCTGAAGCCTGTCGATCCTTGGTTTCGCAGGGGCGATTGACAGAGCCGCGCAGCGGATGGTTTTCAATGGCCGCGTAACACTGTTGCTGGATTCCGACGGAGAGTAAACATTCCCCTATGCGGGGGGCCGTAGAAACTTCGAGACCTCCTCTCCTGTATTCCTCGAGAGGGGGTCTCGTGGCACCCCAGCGCCGTGTCACGGCCCTGGGGTGCCGTCGGCCTACCCGCTCCCCCGACCTGGTGTAAGCGCGGTCGCCGCGGGTGGCGGACCCTGGGAGGGAGGGCGACTCGTTGAGGGAGGTGCCGAGGTGACGCTCAGACCGCCGGTGGAGCCGATGCTTGCGCAGGCCGCCGAGTCGGTCCCCGGGCCGGCCGCGCTGCGCGCGGGCGTGGCCTATGAGTAGAAGTTCGACGGCCACCGCGCGATTTTGTTCACCCCGACCGAGGCGAACGGGAGGGTGCTGGTGCAGACCAGGCGCAGGGCGCTGGTTCAAGACCGGTGGCCGGACCTCGTGGCCGCAGCTGAGGAGCAGTTGCCCGGCGGGCTGGTCCTCGATGGCGAGCTACTCGTCTGGGACACAGCGGCGGGCTGGTTGTCGTTCGAGGAGTTGCAACGCCGGTCGGCGGCCCGCGCCCGCGGCGCCATCGGCCTCGCCACGGCCTTCCCGGCGTACTTCGCCGCGTTCGACGTGCTGCAGCACGACGGCTTCGAGTGCATGACCCTGCCGTAAGTGGACCGCCGCGCCCGCCTCGAAGCTCTCTTCGCCGACTACGCCCTGACCGCCCCGTGGACGCTTTGTCCGATGACGACGGACCTGGCCAAGGAGAGGCAGTGGCTGGAATCGTGGACCGACGTGTACGGCGTCGAGGGCATCGTCTTCAAGCCCCTGACCAGCCTCTATCTCCCGTCGTACCGCGGGTGGACCAAGCTCCGCCGCAGGGACCACACGTCGCGGCCCCAGCCCTCACAGTGGGGGCCGCCCGCCTTACGCCAGCCACGAACCGGAAAAGCCTGCTGCCGGACCGGGCACGTCGCTGGGAGACTTCGGAGATGACCACGCAGCGCCTCCCGTTCCCGGTGCCCGACGAACGCGCCCACAACTTCGCCGGCCAGTACGCCGACATGCACGACCTCGTGGAGGACCTGGTCGTGCCCGACGGCGTTCCCCAGGCCGCGGCGAGCGTCCTGCGCACGGCCCGGGAGCTGCTGCGCCAGTCGTACAACTGCTACGAGTTCTCCACCGTGGCGGGGCGGTCATGCACTCCCTGATCGCGGTGGAGATCGTGCTGCGCGACCGCATCCCGGGCGCGGGCAAGAAGCCGCTGCACCAGCTCATCAAGCAGGGCGCCGAGACCGGCATCCTGACCGCCCGCCAGGCGGAGTACCTCGACTACGGGCGGCAGATCCGCAACGGCATGGCGCACGGCAAGACCACGCACGCGGCGATGCCGCCGGCCATGGCGGCGGGGATGGTGACGACCTCGTTCACGATCGTCTCCGAGCTCTGCACCGCACCCACCGATTGATCAGGCTCGATAACAGGCGTCACACCATCGGCTTCCCCGGCACCTGTAGCAGGTGAATGCGGGACTCTGCCCGGAGTCCCACGCCCGCGTGAGGAGCCTCGACGATGACGTACGCCAGCACTGCCCGGCAGCCCGAGCCGGAGCCTCACCCGACCTGGTCAAGGGGTGCCGAGCGCCCTGCAGACGGCCCGGATTCCAGTGCCGCGTCCAGTGCCGTGAACGATTCCAACGTCGTGCCCATCACTGCAGCTCACGCCGCCCGCCAAGGGCCTGCTGACGCCTCTCTCCCTAGCCCTGAGACATCAGCGAAGGGGAAGAAGTCCACTCCCACGGCCGGGAAGGTACGGGCCGATGCGCTGCGGATGCTGGGGTGCGTGCGGATAGCCACGGTCCGGCAGATGGCGCAGGTGATCACGGGGGAGGGGTCGGACGGCCGGTCGTACGTGCGCAGGGCGATGGTGGAACTGGCGGAGCTCGGGCTGGCGGAGACGAACGGCAAGGACGGCAAGCACCAGATCTGGAACCTCACACCGGCAGGACAGAAGGCTCTGGCCGAAGGCAATGAGCTGCCGCCCCGACCGAAGGCCGGCACAGGCGCGAAGGCCGTGAGAGCTGGATTCGGCCCGCACGCTGTCGCGGTGACCGACACGATCCTCGCCTACACCGACACCGTCCTCGGCAGCCGGGAGTACCTGACCGACTGGCAGGTGGAGGTCAGCCACGCCATCAAGGAGACCGGCCTGTCCTTCAACGCCGACGCAGTCTTGGCCGTGCCGACCAAGACCAGCGAGGTCCGCCTCTTCGAACTCGACAACGGCACCATGTCCCAGGCCCGCCTCGCCAAGGAGGTCTGGGACTACGAGCGCTACGCCGGGCACCGGGTCTGGGAAGGCGCCCGCGGCACCATCGGCGGCACGTACCCGTTCTGGCAGCGCCACCGCTACACCCGCTCCACCACCTTCCCGCGGCTGCGACGTCGTGTGAGTGGGTGGGGTGGTGGCAGCGGTTGGGCGTCAGCGGGTGCGCGGGGGCTGGCCGGTGTGGGGGCTTGTTGTGGCTCGGTGTTTTCGTGGCAGT
>NZ_JOGB01000009.1 GCF_000719335.1 Streptomyces sp. NRRL S-87 | reverse complement strand
CGCCCGCGCCGCGCGGCGTGGCCAACCCGCGGCTGACCGGCACCTTCTCGCGGCCCAGCGCCGTCCGCGCGCTCGCCGCCCGGCCCGCCGTCCGGATCGGCCGCGCCCCGGACAACGACATCGTCATCGACGACCTCATCGTCTCCCGCCGCCACGCCGAGCTGCGCGCCCTCCCCGACGGCCGGTACGAGATCGCCGACCTCGGCAGCCACAACGGCGTCTTCCTGAACGGCACCCGGGTCGCCGACACCGCCCCCGTGGTCCCCGGCGACATCGTCGGCATCGGCCGGTCCGCCTTCTGCCTCGTCGGCGACCAGCTCCAGGAGTACGTCGACACCGGCGACGTCTCCCTCGACGTCCAGGACATCTCCGTGGCCGTGCCCGGCCCCGGCGGCCAGGGCCGCAAGACCCTCCTCGACCGGGTCTCGTTCCCGGTCGGCTCCAGGACCCTGCTCGCCGTCATCGGCCCCAGCGGCGCCGGCAAGTCCACCCTCCTCGGCGCGCTGACCGGGCTGCGCCCCGCCGACCGCGGCACCGTCCTCTACGACGGCCGCGACCTCTACCGCGACTACGCGGAACTGCGCAGCCGCATCGGCCTCGTGCCCCAGGACGACATCCTGCACGCCCAGCTCACCGTCCGCCGCGCCCTCGCCTACGCCGCCGAACTGCGCTTCCCGCAGGACACCGCCAAGGCGGAGCGGGAGGCCCGGGTCGACGAGGTGATCCGTGAACTCGGGCTCGACCAACGCGCCGGCCAGCCGATCCACAGCCTCTCCGGCGGCCAGCGCAAGCGCGTCAGCGTAGCCCTCGAACTGCTCACCAAGCCCTCCCTCCTCTTCCTCGACGAGCCCACCTCGGGACTGGACCCCGGCATGGACCGCTCCGTCATGCACATGCTGCGCGGACTGGCCGACGACGGCCGCACCGTCATCGTCGTCACCCACAGCGTGCTCAGCCTCGACGTGTGCGACCGGCTGCTCGTCCTGGCCCCCGGCGGCCGGATCGCCTACTACGGGCCGCCCGCCGACACCCTCGAGTACTTCGGTTTCGCCCAGTGGCCCGAGGCCTTCGAGGCCTTCGAGCTGCAGCGGGAGCGCGACTGGGCGGGCGAGTACCTCGCCTCGCCCCAGCACCGCCGCTTCGTCGCGGACGCCGGCGACCGGCCCGGACGCGCCGGACCCGGTTCCGGTTCCGGATCCGGGCCCGAGGGGCGTCCGGGGGCCGTAAACGGACCTCCCGGCACGCCCGGCCACGCCCCCGCGGCCCCGCCGCCCAAGGCGCAGAGCTGGGGCTCCCAACTGGGCACCCTGGTACGGCGCTATGCGGCAGCCCTCAGCGCCGACCGCACCTTCATCGCCATCATGATCGCCCTGCCGTTCGTCATGGGAGCCATGGCCCGCGGCCTCGCCGGCAGCACCCTCACCCGGGAGACGGCGATGAACGCCCTGCTCATCCTGTGCGTGGGCGGCGTGCTCACCGGCGCCGCCAACGCCGTCCGCGAGCTGGTCAAGGAGCGCGTCATCTACCAGCGCGAGCGGGCCGTCGGCCTGTCGCGGTCCGCCTACCTGATGTCCAAGGTGGTGGTGCTCGGCACGATCACCGTGGTGCAGGCCGTCGTCCTCACCCTCGTGGGCCTGGCCGGGGTCGACACCAACGCCCCCGGCGGACGGGGCGTGCTGCTGCCACCGCTGCCCGAGATCGTCCTGGCGGTGGCCCTGCTGTCGTTCACCGCCATGATGCTGGGCCTCGTGGTCTCCGCCCTGGTGCGCAAGGAGGAGGTGACCATGCCGCTGCTGGTCCTCCTCGCCATCGTCCAGGTGGTGTTCTGCGGAGCCCTGCTCACCCTGCACGGCGTACCCGGCCTGGAGCAGTTGGCGTGGCTTGTGCCCTCCCGGTGGGCGTTGGGCGCCATGGCCGGCACGATCGACCTCGGGAGGATCGTGCCCGGCAAGATCAGCTCCGATCCGCTCTTCGAGCACGCCACCGCGGTCTGGCTGCTGGACCTCGGGATGCTCGTCGTCCTGTCCGTGTTCTTCGGGGCCCTGGTGGCGTGGCTGCTGCGCCGCCACGAGCCGGCCGTCATGCGCAAGTGAAGGGGCCGCCATGAGCGAGGACTACGTCGACCCCGGCTTCCGGCCCACCCATGTGGTGCCGCAGGACGGGCTGGCCGCCTGGGAGGCCCCCGACGTCTCCCGGCCCACCGCACCGCTGGACCCGTTCCTGCCCGTACAGCTGCTGGCCCGGCGCGGTGAGTGGGCCGAGATCGCCTGCGCCAACGGGTGGACCGCGTGGGTGGACGGCCGCCTGCTGGTCGCCGTACCGCAGCCGCCGCCCACCGCCGGGCGGCCGCTCTCGCGCAGCCAGGACCCCCGGCCGCTGCTCACCCGCGCCACCGAGGCCCTGGAGCACTACCGCCGGGCCGCCCAGGAGCTGGCCGCCGGCCGCATGGACCGGGCGGCCTTCCGCCAGGACACCCGGGGCCTGCGGATCGGCGTGGTCGTCGACGGCGAGTCGGTGTGGCTGTACGACGACGCGGCCGGGCGCTGGATGTACGGCGAGGGCACCCGCCTCACCACCTTCGCCACCACCACCGGCCCGGGCGGTTCCCCCTCCGCCCCCGACCGCCGACGCAGCCGGGCGCCCGCCCCGCAGCCCCCGGCCGCCGAACCCGCGTCCGCCGCCACGGCCCCACCCCCGGGCCCCGGCACGACCCGGATCGTGTCCTTCGACGAACTGGGCCGGAACGACGACGAGTGAGCGGAGCACCACCAGGCACCCGGGGCCGTCGACGGTCACAGGAGCACCAACGGGCGCGACGAAGGCGTTCAGGCGGTCTTGTCGGGTTCGGTGGTGGGGCGTCGAGGTGGCGGGGCCTCGCCGTGGTGGCGGACGCGGGTGGCGAGCAGGCCGCCGACGAAGCCCGCCACCGCACCCCACAGGACCGCGAGGCCGACCGTGCGCAGCATGAGCGGGCGCAGCTCCACCCGGCCGCCCAGACCGCCGTCCACGTCGCCGAGGCCCAGGAGCGACAGGCCCACCTGCGCGTGCACGCCGGCCAGCAGGCACACCGTCAGCGCCGCCAGGCCCAGGGCCACCGCCAGGTGCAGGGCGTGCTGCCAGGGCCTGACCCGGGCCGGCGACCGTACCGCCATCGCGAACGCGGCCGCCAGGACAAGCACCGCGGCCAGCGGGACCAGCCACCAGTACCAGCCGTTCCGGGCGGCCAGCGTGCCCACGTCGACACGGGACAGGTCCGGGGTGCGCAGCACCTGGTCCAGGGCGTGCGGCATCGGCAGCCCGAACGGCCCGTCGACCCGGCCCTCCCACGCCCCACCCAGGCCCAGGGTGAGGGCGATCCACGCCAGGTTGGGCAACCCGAGCAGCATGACGGCGAAGGTCTCGGTCGCGTGGCCGCGGGTGCCGGCCGTGACGAGGCCGACGACGACGCCCAGGACCACGTACGCGAGCAGCAGGCCGGCCACCGCGGACGCGGCGGGCCGGACGGCCGTGTGGAAGCGCAGCAGCCGCGGCGGCAGCGGCGCGCGGGGGGAGACCAGCAGTGCCAGTACGAGCAGCCCCACGATCCACAGCAGCCCGAAGCCGAGGGTGGCCCCGACGTCGGCGGCGAAGCCCACCGTGGGGGTGGCGTCGAGGAGGTCGGTCAGGTCGCCCAGCGGGTTGTCGCCGATCGAGACGCCGAAGGTCTGCCGCGCGAACGCCGCGAAGCCGGCCAGGACGAGGAGCCAGAGCACCGTCAACTGAACGGCCCGGAGGACGAGTTCGCGGGCACTGGCCACGGCGCGGTGGCGCAGCGGGCGGACGAAGAGGTACCCGGTCGTCAGGGCGCCGACCAGCGTCACCGACAGCGGCAGGACGGACAGGTCCGCCTGCGCGTCCGCGAGGAAGCCGGCCCCGCCCGAGATGTCCACCGCCCCGCCGGAGGCCAGCACGACCACCGCCGCGATCACGCGGGGGAAGGCCGCGCGGGGGAGGTCGGCCGCGCCCGCGGCCCACAGGCCGAGTGCGGCCGTGGCGGTCATCGCCACGAAGCCGGCGAGGACGGCGATCAGGCCGTCGCCCCAGCCGCGTACCGCGGCCCTACGCTCGGTGCCCCGGCGGGAATCCGCCGCCGCGGGGGAGTTCGCTGCCATACGGCTCACACGGCCCACCGTAGACACGGCCCGGCCCGGCCGCGCGCCGACGGCCCGCCCCCGGTCGGCGACCTGGCCAGCGTCTGCGCAGGTCAGAAGGGTGTGGGGGGCGGCGGGTGGTCGCCTTGGCTTGCGGTGGACGCCCGTTCGGCGTGCACAATGGTCCGCAGGAGTGATGAAGTCCGTCATTTCGTGATTTCTCGCTGACTCTCCCCCCGGGAGGAGGCCTCGTGACCGCTCAGCCGTCCGGCCCGCCGTCGTCCGGCCGCCCCACAGGACCCCCTTCCGGCCCCCTCTCCGGGGGCCAGCAGCCGCCTCCGCCCCCGCCCCCCGGACCGCCGCACGGCGGTGACGGCTACGG
Organism: Streptomyces sp. NRRL S-87; assembly: GCF_000719335.1. Classification (GTDB taxonomy): domain Bacteria; phylum Actinomycetota; class Actinomycetes; order Streptomycetales; family Streptomycetaceae; genus Streptomyces. Next base: position 236,877 of record NZ_JOGB01000009.1, on the reverse strand, counting down.
CGGCCCACCCACGATCGGCGGCCCCGGTGGGCCGCCCAGTGGTCCCAGTGGTCCCGGTGGCCCCTCCGGCCCCTCCGGAGGCGGCCAGCCACCCACCGGCGGGACCGGTGGCGCCGGCGGGGCGGGTGGGGCCGGCGGCCCCGGGGGCGGACGCCCCTGGTGGCGCTCCCCGGCCCGGATCGGCACCGCGGTCGTCGCCGTGGCGGCCGCCGTCACCCTCGGCCTCGTCCTCAGCCACGGGAGCGCGGGCGCCGGCGAGCTCTTCCTCCAGCCGGCCGCCTCCGCGGGCCCGGACCCGTTCACCCAGTCCACGGCGCAGGGCGCCGCGGTCCCGCAGACCGCCACCCCGCAGTCACCCACTCCGGCCGGCAACCAGCCGACGCGGGGCACGACGAGCATCAGCGGCAACACGCCCGGCGTGTACGCCGGCACCCGCAACGTCCCCAGCTGCGACGTGGAGAAGCAGATCAGCCTGCTGAAGCAGGACCCCTCCCGCAACGCCGCCTTCGCGGGCACCCTCGGCGTCGCACCCGCCACCGTCCCCGGCTACCTGCGCGCGCTCACCCCGGTGCAGCTGCGCGCCGACACCCGCGTCACCAACCACGGCTACCAGGACGGGAAGACCACCACCTACCAGTCCGTGCTGCAGGCCGGCACCGCCGTGCTGGTCGACGCCCGGGGCGTGCCGCGCGTACGGTGCGCCTGCGGCAACCCGCTGGGCGAGCCCGTCGCGCTGAAATCCAACCCGAAGCAGCAGGGTGTGCGCTGGTCGACGTACCAGCCGGCGAAGGTGGTCGTGATCCGGCCCGCGGTGACGGTCGTCAACACCTTCGTCGTCATCGACCCGCACGAGCACGAGTGGTTCGAGCGGCACCGCGGTGACCACCACGGCAAGCACGACAAGGTCGTGCCCCCGCCGATCATCCGGCCGCCGGTGACCTTCCCGCCGACGCCGGGCAAGACCTCGCCGTCGCCCGGCGGGACCTCTCCGTCGCCGAGCGGGACCAAGCCGTCCCCCAGCGGAACGAAGCCGTCGCCGAGCGGTACGTCGCCGTCCTCGAGCGCCACCTCACCGTCGCCGGGCAAGAGCTCACCCTCGCCGGGCAAGAGCTCGCCCTCGCCCAGCGGTACGTCGCCCTCGCCGTCGCCCAGCGGTACGTCGCCGTCCCCGAGCGCCACCTCACCGTCGCCGAGCAAGAGCTCACCGTCGGCGAAGTCGGGCTCGCCCTCGCCGAGCAAGAGCTCGCCCTCGGCGAAGTCGACCTCTCCGTCCCCGTCCCCGGCCACCAGCTCGCCGTCGCCCACCAGGAGCCCGCAGCGGCCGAGCACCTCGGAGAAGCCGACGAGCAAGGTGCCGACCGCGCCCGCGACCTCGGCGGTTCCGCCGGCGTCCTCGGCTCCGGCCTCGCCGCTCACCCCGCCTCCGGCCCCCTCTCCGTCGGTAACGCCGCCGCTGATCCCGTAGCGATGGCGACGGCAGTGACGGCGACGGCAGTGACGGCGACGGCCCGCCCCACGGGCGCCGCGATCCGGATTGCGGCGCTTCCACCGCGACCCCCGGGGTTCCCATGAAACGGATTCTTGCCCTCCGCAAGTCGTCCCGTACGACGCCGATCGGTGAGACAGTGGCTCCATGGCCGATTGGGGAGTGACCCAGGCCCCGGTGCCCACTCCGGACGAGTGGCCCGCGGGTCCCGAGCGGAGCCTCGCGCTCAACCGCCTCGGCACCTTCGACTGGGACCTCGACAGCGGGCAGATGCACCTGGACGCCACCGCGCTCGAGGTGTTCTCGCTGAGCCCTGAGGAATGGGGCGGCACGGCCGCCTCGCTGCGCCGGCGGATCCCGCCCGGCGAGGACGCCCGCCTCGACGCCCGCATCGCCCAGGCGCTCAAGAACGGCCGCTCCGAGTACGGGGCCTACTTCCGCATCCGGCTCCCCGGCGGCGGCTCCCGCTGGACCCACACCCAGGGTCACATCCTGCGCGACGCGGCCGGACGCCCGTACCGGGTCATCGGCATCGTCCGCGACGCCTCCCTGGACCCGCGCGAGCCGGGCGGGTTCGCCGAGCAGGACGAGGGCCGCCAGCGGATGACCGGCGTGGTCGAGCGCACCACCGCGATCCTCGCGCACGCCCGCACCGTCAACGACGTCATCGACATCCTCAAGGACCCCGAGGCCCTCGGGCACCTCGGGGCGGTGAGCGTGATGCTGGGCGTGGTGGACGGCGGCCGCATCCACCTGGTCGCGGAGGGCCAGCTCGGCGCGTACGTACCGGAGATCGAGTACACCCGGATCGACGCCGGGTTCCCGATGAGCGAGGCCGTGCGCACGATGCGGCCGGTCTACCTGGCCTCCCGGGACGAGTTCCAGGAGCGCTACCCCGTGCTGTGGCCGTACGTCTCCCCGCTGTCGGTGCGCAGCGGCGCTTACCTGCCGCTGATCGCCCAGGGCCGTCCGATCGGCGTGCTGGGGCTGCTCTATGCGCGCGACGGCGACTTCACCGCCGAGGAGCGCAACCTGCTGGTCGCCCTGAGCAGCGGCATCGCGCAGAGCCTGCAGCGGGCCATGCTGTACGAGCAGGAGCACGACCTGGCGGAGGGGCTGCAGCGCGCGATGCTGCCGCGCAGCATCCCGGACGTGCCCGGCACGCAGATCGCCGTGCGGTACCGGGCCGCGCGCATGGGCCGCGACATCGGCGGCGACTGGTACGACGTGATCCCCCTGGCTGAGGGTCGGATCGGCGTCATGATCGGCGACGTCGAGGGGCATGACACGGACGCGGCCGCGGTCATGGGCCAGCTCCGGATCGTGCTCCGCGCGTACGTCACCGAGGGGCACACCCCGGGGACCGCGATGGCCCGTGCCTCGGCGTTCCTGCGCGAGCTGGACACCGAGCGCTTCGCCACCTGCACGTATGCGGAGATGGACGTGGCCACCGGCCTGCTCCAGCTGGTCCGGGCCGGGCACCTCGACCCCGTGGTGCGGCGCGGGGACGGCAGCTGCCACCGGGTCGTGGTGGCCGGCGGGCTGCCCCTCGGGCTGACGCACCGGCAGGGGCCTGGACCGGTCGGGGGACTGGGGGCGGGTGGAGGTTCGGGGAAGTCCGGAGGTGCGGGGGCGGCCGGTGGGCAGGGCACGGCCGGTGGGCAGGGCGCGGCGGGTGGGACTGGCCATGCCGGTGGAGTGGGCCAGGCCGGCGGGCAGGGCTCCGCGGGCGGGCTCGGGCTGGTGAGCGGGCAGGGCTACCCGGTCACTGCGCTTGAGCTGCACCCGGGTGAAACGCTTCTGCTGTGCACCGACGGCCTGATCGAGCGGCCCGGCTTCGACCCCGATGTCGGCATGCGGGAGTTCATGGCCGCGGTCCGGGACGGACCGGCCGACCTGGAGGAACTGGCCGACCTGCTGTGCGACCTGGTCGGCGACGCGGGCAGCGGGGACGACATGGCCCTGCTGCTGCTGCGCCGGCACGGCACGCCCGCCCCGCGCGGCGGCGGCCCGCTGCGCCAGCACCTGGCCCCCGGCGACCCCGACGCCCCCGCCACCGCCCGGCACCTGATCCGGGCCGCGGCCGCGGCGTGGGGCGCGTGGGAGCGGGCCGACGCGATCGAGCTCGCGGCGGACGAACTGATGACCAACGCCCTGGTGCACACCGAGGGCGGCGGGGTCGTCACCGTCCGGCTGACCGCCGACGGGCGGGTCCGGGTCGAGGTCGAGGACACCTCCAGCGCCCTCCCGCGCCGCCGGGAGGCCGACGACTGGGCGGTCTCGGGGCGCGGGCTGATGCTCGTCGAGCAGCTCTCGGACGCGTGGGGCGTGGAACCCCGGGGCGGCGGCAAATACGTGTGGGCCGAGTTCGCGATCCCGGACGCGGACGCGGACGCGGACGCGGATGGGAATGCGGATGCGGATGGGGCTGGGGACGCCGGGGCGACCTGATGGCGGGGCGGCGCCGGCGCGTCCCCCGCTCAGACCGCTGCTACGACCGGGCCCTGTGCGGCCTTGGCGTGCTGCATGGCCGTGAGCTTGCGTACGAAGAGCACGGCGAGGGCGGCCGCGACGACGTCGAGGGCGTCACTGACCAGCATCGTCGTGGCGGCGGAGTGCAGCGCATCAGCGGTTTCGGCGTGCCCGTAGACGCGGCTCGCGTAGCGCCCCACGAGGGTGGACAGGACGAAGACGCCCCACCAGCAGTTCACCGCGGTCAGCCGGACCCGGCGGTAGCTGCCGTCCGCCGCGAAGGGCGTGCTCGACCCCCAGGTGTCGACGGCGATCCGGTATGGGATCCAGAGATTGGCGATCGGTACGAACCAGCCGCCGATCGCCCAACCGCGCTTGCGCTTGTCCGCGCCCGGGGCGAACACCTCGGCGTTCGTGCGCACGCGGTGGAACCAGACGATGAACACGATGCCGGTCACGAGCGTGGCGGCGCTCTGGAGCGTGCCGGCCACGCCGTTCATCGTGTCGCCACGGTTCAGCTCGGCGGCGCTCACCGAACCGGAGTCCGCCAGGACCCGCTCCATGAGCGAGCGCAGGTTCCAGTCGGCGAACACGGCGAAGAGGTCGGTCCCTACGACCAGTGCGAAGAGCACCGCCAAGGCGATGGCCAGGCCGCGCGGCGAGCGCAACCGGACGCCCTTCAGATCGGGAGCGGCGTACGGATACGGGGCCGGGGCCGGAGGGCCGGCCGGGGCAGCGGACATGCTGAGGAAACCCCCATGGGTACGGAGCGGAGAACGGCACGCCGGACGGGCGGGCCAGGGAGGAACCTACGCCAGTCGATCGGCCTGCGTCCACGCAGAAAATCCCAGGTCAGAGCGGTATCAGATAGGAGTTAAGGGGGCGTGAGGGGCGCTCGGGACAATCGAACCGAGGGATGGTGGACGGGCCCACCCGGGCCACCGGGCCGCCCGGGCAGCCAGGGCGGGCGCGGGGTAGCGTACGGGGCCATGATCAGGTTCGTGCTCGGCGTCGAGGACCTGGCGGACACGCGGTTCGCGCTGTCGCCACTGGGGGAGACCGTGCTGAGCCTGCGCGTGCTGCGCGATCCGGGGCTGGGCGCGCTGCACCTGCCGTGGCGGCGTGCGGTGTTGCCGCGGATCGCCGGGCTCGACACCGGGCTGCTGATGGCCCTCGTGGCCGAACGGCTCACGCTGCCGGACTTCGTCACCCCGCCGTCGGAGCGGTTCGCACCGGACTTCGAGGAGGAGTTGGCGGTGGTCTGGAGGACCCCTGCCGCCCAGGTGCGTCGCGACCTGGTGGACGCGCACCAGCCCGATCCGTTGCCCGCGCCGCTGCGCGACGCGCTCGCCGGGGACGACCGGGTGGTGGAGGCACTGCGCGACCGGGTGTGCGTGCTGCTGCGCGCGTACTGGGAGATCGCCGTGCGACCCCTGTGGCCGCGGATGCGACTGCTGCTCGAGGCGGACATGACGTACCGGGCCCGGCAGCTCGCCCTCGGCGGGGCCCGCCGGCTGTTCGCCGGGATGCACCCGAACCTGTCGTGGCACGCCGGTGTGCTGCACATCGACAAGATGATCAGCGAGCACACGGTGGCCGCCGCGGGGCGCGGACTCCTGCTGTCCCCTTCGGTGTTCGTGCACAAGCCCGCGCCGCCGGTCAGTCCCGAGGCGCCGCCGTCGTTGATCTATCCGAGTCGCGGGGTGGCCACGTTGTGGGACCCCGTGCCGGAGGGGCCACCGGGTGCGCTCGGGGCGCTGCTGGGCGCCGCCAGGGCGCGGCTGCTCGGGCTACTCGACGAGCCCTTGGCCACCGTGGAGCTCGCCGAGCGGCTGCGGGTGACGCCCAGTGCGGTGTCGCAGCACCTCAAGGTCCTCTACGACGCGGGTCTGGTGGCACGGGCCCGCGACGGCCGGCGGGTGCTGTACCGGCGCAGCGCACTCGGTGACGGGCTGATGGGGCGGGTGGGGTGAGGGGGAGTGTCCAGTGGGTCCAGCAGGTGGGTGGTGGTGTGAGTGGGGGGTGAGTCGGGTTCCTGGCGTGCGGTGTCAGTCCGTCAGGGCGGTCCGAACCGGGTCCGGTTCGGACCGGTCCCGGTAGCGGCCCGGGGTCGTGCCGAACTCGCGGTTGAAGGCGTGTGAGAAGGCGTACGGAGTGCCGTAGCCGACGCGGCGGGCCACCGTGGCCAGCGGGTCCGGGGTGTCCCTGAGGAGGGTCGCCGCGAACGTCAGCCGCCACCAGGTCAGGTACGCCATCGGGGGCCGGCCCACCAAGGCGGTGAACCGGCGGGCCAGGGTCGGGCGGGACACCCCCGCCTCCGCGGCGAGGCGCTCGTTGGTCCAGGGCGCCGCGGGGTCGGAGTGCAGGGCGCGCAGCGCGGCCGCCACCACCGGATCGCCCAGTACGGCGGGCCAGGTGCCGGCCGCGGCGTCGGCCAGCCACGCCCGGACCATGTAGACGAGGAGCAGGTCGAGCAGGCTCGGCAGGGCGATGCAGGAGCCCGGCCGGCGGTCGTTCAGCTCACGGCCCAACAGGTCGATGGCCGACCGGAGTTCGGGGTGGGCGCCGACGCGGTTGGGGAGGTGGATGACCTCCGGCAGTTCCGCCATGAGCGGATGGACGCGGCTGCGGTCGAGCCGGTACTTGCCGCACAGGAACTCGACCTCCCCCGCTCCGGACCCCGCTCCGGACGCGGTGGCGTGCCCCCTCCCGGGCGGGGGTGCGGCTGCGGTGCCGTTGCCGTCCAGCCACGCCTCGAACGGCACCGCCCGCGCCAGGCGGTGGGCGTCCGCGTCCACGTCCGCGAGTACGTGCTCCGTACCGTGCGGCAGCAGCACCGCGTCTCCCGCGCCGAGGGTCAGGGTCCGGCCGTCGCCGGACTGCAGGCGGCAGCCGCCCCGCATCACCACGTGGAAGCCGGCGCCCTCGTACGGCGCCAGCCGGGTGCTCCAACTCCCCTCGACCCGCACCCGGTTGGAGGAAGGCCGGCCGATGCGTACCGCTGCGATCGCGTCGCTCACCACGTCCATCGGCGCAGCGTACCCCGTCGCTCCACGGTGAGACGGACGCGTATCCAGCTGAGGCTGACGCGCATTGAGAGCCTCATGGGAGGCTTCGTAGGGTCGGGGCATGGACAGTGAGAACGTGCAGAGGTTCGTGCTGGGCGACGTCGAGGTCACCCGGGTCATCGAGTGGCGGGGCCCGTTCGTGCCCGCCGGCGACCTGGTGCCCGGGGCGGCGCCCGCGCTCTGGGAGGACAACCGGGACCGACTGGCCCCGGACCACTGGGACCTCGCCGCCGACCGGGCGGTGATCGCGCTGCAGACGTGGGTGCTGCGCAGCGGCGGACGGACCGTGCTGGTCGACACGAACGTGGGCAACGGGCGGGAGCGGCCGGGCAACCCGGCGTTCCACCAGCAGCAGGGCGACTTCCTCGGCGGGCTGGCCGCGGCCGGGGTCCGTCCCGAGGACGTCGACGTCGTGGTCAACACCCACATCCACGGTGACCACGTCGGCTGGAACACCACCGGGGTCGCGGGGGAGTGGGTGCCCACCTTCCCCAACGCCCGCTACCTGCTGCCGGCCGCCGACGACCACCACTACGGACCGGACAACGGCTACGGGCGGGGCGCGCGCGTGGACGACCGGCTGATCTACGAGGACAGCATCGCGCCCGTGCACCGCGCCGGGCAGGCCGAGCTGTGGGACGGCACGCACCGCATCGACGCGTACCTCACCCTGGAGTCGGCCCCCGGGCACACGCCCGGATCGTCCGTGCTGCGCCTGGAGTCCGGGGGCGATCGGGCGGTGTTCGTCGGCGACCTGATGCACAGCCCCGTGCAGGTCCTCGCCCCGACCTGCAACAGCTGCTTCTGCCTGGACCCGGCCGGGGCGGCGGCCAGTCGCCTACGTGTGCTGGAACGCGCTGCGGACCTGGGCGAGTTGGTGGTGCCGGCGCACTTCGGCGGATCGGGTGCGGTCGAAGTGCGGCGGGCGGGCGGGGCGTTCACCTTCGGGGCGTGGCCGGCCTGACCCGTGCCGGTCGGCCCGGCTCCCGCAAGGCGTGGCCCGCCCCGGCCGCACCGGATGTGAGGGGCGGGGCCCGCTCACAGCGACACGAGCGTGACCTCGGTGGCCTTGACGCTGGTCCAGACGTCGGCGCCCTCGGCCAGCGCGAGGTCGGCGGCGGCCTGCGGGGTGATCTCGGCGACCAGGTCGGGGGCGTCGTCCGAGGTGATGAGGACCCGCAGGCGGCTGCCGACCGAGGTGATCTCGCGCACGGTGCCGGGCCACACGTTGCGCGGGCTGCCGGCCGGCCGGTCGCGGTGCACGGACACGGCCTCGGGCGCGATGATCGCCAGGGCCTCCGTGCCCTCCGCGACCGCGTCCGCCATGACCAGCCGGCCGCCGCCCGCCAAGGCGAGACCGCCCCCGGCCGCCTTTCCGGGCCAGGCGTTGCGCCCCAGCATCCGGGCCACCCAGGGCGAGCGCGGATGCCGCGTCACCTCGGCGGGCGGGGCGTCCTGGAGGGCGCGGCCGCCGTCGAGTACGAGGACCCGGTCGGCCAGCGACACCGCCTCGACCGGGTCGTGCGTGACGATCAGGCACACCCCGCCGAAGCCAGCGAGGTGCGTGCGCAGGGTGTGCCGCACGTGTGCCCGGGTGGTCTGGTCGAGGGCGGCCAGCGGCTCGTCGAGGAGCAGCAGCCGCGGGCGTGCGGCCAGGGCGCGGGCCAGCGCGACCCGCTGGGCCTGGCCGCCGGAGAGCTGGGCGGGCCGGCGCTGGGCCAGGTGACCGACGCCGAGCCGGTCCAGCCAGTGCTGCGCCTCCCGCCGGGCCCCGGCGCGCGGCACCCCGCGGGCGCGCAGGCCGTACGCGGTGTTGGAGAGCGCGGTCAGGTGCGGGAACAGGGCGCCGTCCTGCGGCACCCAGGCCACTCCGCGGCGGTGCGGGGGGAGGGCGGTGACGTCGGTGTCGCCCAGGCGCAGCCGGGCGTGGGCGCGCGGGGTGAGGCCGAGCAGGGCGCGCAGCAGGGTGGTCTTGCCGGCGCCGTTCTCGCCGACGACGGCGATGGTGGTGCCCGGCGGGGCGTCCAGCGTGAGCTCGTTGAAGCCGGTCACCTCGGCGTGCAGGGGCCACAGCTCGGTGGCGGCCTCCCGGGTCCCCGCCTCGGCGCCGTCGGCCGCCGCAACGCCGGCCGGCGGTGCGGCGGGCCCGCGGACGGGTTCGTCGTCGGTGGGGGCGGGCGCCGCGGCCCGGTCCGGGGCGGGCAGGCCCGTCCAGCGGCCGCGTAGGGCGATCAGCACGGCCATGGCGATGGCCAGGAGCAGCAGCGACAGCGAGGTGGCCGCCTCGGGCCGGTCCTGGAGCAGCAGGTACACCTGGAGGGGGAGGGTCTGGGTGGTGCCGGGCAGGTTGCCCGCGAAGGTGATCGTCGCGCCGAACTCGCCCAGGGCGCGGGCCCACGTGAGTGCCGCGCCCGCGATCAGGCCGGGCGCCACCATCGGCAGCGTGACGGTGAAGAAGACCCGGACCGGCGCAGCGCCGAGCGAGGCGGCGGTCTCCTCGTACCGCGGCCGCAGGCCACCGAGCGCCCCCTCCAGGCTGATCACCAGGAAGGGCATCGCCACGAACGTCGCCGCCACCACGGCGCCCGAGGTGTGGAACGGGAGCGTGATGCCGAACGTGCCCTCCAGCCAGGGGCCCAGCAACCCGCGCCGTCCGAAGCCGAGGAGCAGCGCCACGCCCCCCACCGTGGGCGGCAGGACCATCGGCAGCAGCACCAGCGAGCGCACCACCGCCTTGCCCGGGAAGTCCACCCGCGCCAGCAGCCAGGCCAGCGGTACCCCGAGCAGCAGCGACAGCCCGAGGGCCCACAGCGACACGACCAGCGAGAGGCGGAGCGCCTCGACCACGCCGGGGCTGGTCAGGTGCTCGCCCAGGTCACCCCACGAGGTGCGCGTCAGGATGCCGACCAGCGGCAGCAGCAGGAACGCGACGGCGACCAGCGCGGGCACGGCCAGGGCCAGCGGGGCGCGCGGACGGCCCGGCACTCGGGAGATGGGACGTTTCATCGGGTGGTTCCTGGGGGTCGGTAGCGGGGGGTTCGGTGCGGGGGCCGGCGCTGGTGCCCGGGGGTGGTGCCCGGCCCGGGCAACCGGCCGGAAGACCGCCCCGGACAGCCGGAAGACAACCCCGGAGGTCGGCCGGGGGAACGTACGGAGGGGCCGCCTGTCCCCCCGGACCAGGCAGCCCCTCCCTACGCTGTCCGGACTACGGCTGCTGGAAACCGGCGTCCTGGAGGATCTTCTGCGCCTCGGGCGTGCTCAGCCAGGCGACGAACGCCGCGGCGGCCTCGGCGTTCCTGGAGGTCTTCAGCGTCGCGGCCGGGTACGAGGCCACGGCGTTCTGGGCGTCCGGGATGTCGACGGCGTCGACCTTGCCGGCGGCGTGCGAGGCGTCGGTCTTGTAGACCAGGCCGGCGTCGGCCTCGCCCAGCTCGACCTTGCTGAGCACGGCGCGCACGTTCGGCTCCTGGGAGACCGGCTTCACGACGATCTTCTGCGCGTCGAGGATCTTCTTGCTGTAGCGGCCGACCGGCACCTCGGGCGCGGCGAGCACCACCTTCAGCTTGGTGTCCGCGAGGTCCTTCAGGGCGCCGACCTTGTGCGGGTTGCCCTTGGCCGTGGCGATGACCAGGCGGTTCCTGGCGATCACGGTCGGGGTGCCGGTGTCGGTCTCCAGCCCGTCCATGGTCTTGGTGTCGGCGGTGACCAGGGCGTCGGCGGGGGCGCCCTGCTTGACCTGGGCGGCCAGCTCCTGCGAGCCCGCGAAGGAGAAGGTGATCTTCGTTCCGGGGTGCGCCTTCTCGTACGCCGCGCCGGCGGTCTTGAAGGCGTCGGTCAGGGAGGAGGCCGCGAGCACGGTCAGCTCCGCGCCCTCGGTGCCGGCGGCCGGGGCGGAGGACCCGGTCCCCTTCGCGCCGCCGTCCTTCTTGCTGTCGTCACTTCCGCAGGCGCTCAGCGGTACCAGCAGGGCCGCGGTGACCAGGGCGGCGGCGGCACGGCGACGGTTCGTGGTCAGGGACATGAGGGTCGGACTCCTCGTGGCTGCGGGCCGGCCCGGCCGGTCCGCGACGGGTGCGCCCCACCGGTGACGGGCGGCGTGGCGTCGGGCATGCGCCACAAGGTAGGGGGATGATGGCGGCATTTGCAATTCTCTCGGCGGCTTCCACATGGCAGATGCCGAAGTCGTTGGTTATTCCGACAACCGCGGTGCGATCCCGGCTAGAGTCCTCATATGTCTGCACAGGCTTCTCCCCTCCCTGACCAGGGCGGCTCCGCGCGCGTGGACAGCTGGATCTGGTCCGTACGGCTCACCAGGACCCGCTCCGCGGCGGCCGCGGCCTGCCGGGCGGGGCACGTACGGGTCAACGGGGAGCGCGCCAAGCCGGCGCAACCGGTCAAGCCGGGGGACGAGGTGCGGCTCTTCCACGAGGGCCGCGAGCGCATCGTGATCGTGCAGCGCACCCTCACCAAGCGGGTCGGCGCCCCGGTGGCGGCCGAGTGCCTCATCGACAAGAGCCCCCCGCCCCCCACCCGCGTCGAGCGCGCCGCGACCGGCCTGCGCGACCGCGGCGCCGGACGCCCCACCAAGCGCGAGCGCCGCGACACCGACGCCCTCCGCGGCCGCTGACCCCGGTCCCGGCGCCCGTGCCGGCGGACGTCCGCGGCCGTCCGCCGGCACGCCACCTCGCCGGCCGGCCGGCGAGACCTGACCGGGGTGGCATCCTGGCCGCGTGGCAGAACTCAACGGAGAGCCGGTCGGGCTCGCCCAGCTCCAGAGCCTGGCGCTGACCAACTACGGACACTTCACGACCATGCGGGTCGACGACGGGCGGGTACGCGGCCTGGGGCTGCACCTGCAGCGGCTGCGGCGCGACTGCCGGACGCTCTTCGGGGTCGACCTCGACGTGCAGCGGGTCCGCGAGCTGGCGCGCCGCGCCGTCCCCGGGACGGGCTCCACGACGGTCCGCGTGACGGTCTTCGACCCCACCCTCGACCTCGGGCACCCGGCGACGGCCGACGACCCGCAGGTGCTCGTGACCTCACGACCTGCCGGAGCCCTGCCGCTCCCGCCGCTGCGCGTGCGGTCCACGGTGTACGTGCGCGACGTACCGGGCGTGAAGAGCGTCGGCCTCTTCGCCGGCCTGCACCACCGGCGCCGGGCCCAGCTGGACGGCTTCGACGACGCGCTCTTCCTCGACCGGGACCGGACCGTATCCGAGGGCGCCACCTGGAACATCGGCTTCCACGACGGGAGCCGGGTGGTCTGGCCGAGCGCCCAGTGCCTCCACGGGGTGACGATGGACCTCCTCAAGGGCGCCCACGACCACGTCACGAGGCCGGTCCACCTCGACGAACTGCCCTCCGTCCGGGCGGCCTTCGCGACCAACGCGGCCATCGGGGTCCGGGCGGTCGGCGGCATCGACGGCATCGAACTGCCCGGATCCCACGAGGTCGTCGACTCCCTGCGCACGGCGTACACCGCCATCGAGGGCGAACCGCTGTAGCCGCCCGGCCGGTTCGGCCTCAGACCTTGCGGTAGGCGTACGCGTCCGCCGCCGCGGCGGCCACCGCCTCGACGTTCGCGCCGGCGGAGGCGGTCACCACCGCCGAGACCGCACCCTCGACGAAGGGGGCGTCCACCAGGACGGTGCCCTCCGGGAGTTCGTCCTCCTCGGCCAGCAGGGCCTTCACCGTCAGGACGGCGCTGCCGAGGTCGGCCAGCAGGGCGACGCCCGCCCCGCGGTCCACCGCGCGGGCGGCCGCGACGATCAGTTCGGCGCTGGTGCCCAGCCCGCCGTCCGCGGTCCCGCCCGCCGTGGCCAGCGGCACCGGCGGCCCGCCCGCGGCCAGTCCCCGGGCCAGCTCGGCGACCGACTCCGCCACCCGCGCGCTGTGCGAGACCAGCACGATCCCCACCTGCGGCTCCGTGGTCATGCCCGCCCCTCCGCACCGGCCCGGTCCTCGGCCACGTCCGCGAGCGCGGCCAGCAGGAGCGCCGAGGAGGTCGCGCCGGGGTCCTGGTGGCCGATGCTGCGCTCGCCCAGGTAGCTGGCCCTGCCCTTGCGCGCCTGCAGCGGTACGGTCCCCAGCGCGCCGTTCCCGGCCGCGTCCGCGGCAGCCCGGTACGAGGTGCTCAGTGCGGCCACCCCGGGGACGAGGGCGTCGAGCATCGTCTTGTCGCCCGGTGCCGCCCCGCCGAGCTGGGCGACCGCGCCCACACCCGCGTACAGGGCCTTGCGCACCTGCTCGTCGTCGACCTCCGCGGCCTCGCCGAGTTCCTTGCCGGCCCGTCGCAACAGGGTCCCGTACAGCGGTCCGGAGGCGCCGCCGACGGTGGAGATCAGGGTGCGGCCGGCGAGCTGCAGGACCGCCCCGGGCCGGTCGGGCCCCTGGGCCGCGAGCTCGTTCACGACCGCCGTGAAGCCGCGCAGCAGGTTGCTGCCGTGGTCGGCGTCGCCGATGGGGGAGTCCAGCTCGGTCAGCCGGTCCGCCTCCCGTTCCACGGCGGCCGCCGCCGCGGTCATCCACTGGCGGAAGAAGTCTGCGTCGCGCACCGGGTCTCCTCCGGTCGTCGTCGTGGTTCGCGGGTTCGCGGTCCCTGGGTCTGCGGACTCGTGGTTCGTGGTCGTGGTTCGTGAGGCGCGGGTCGTGGGTCGTGGGTCGTGGGTCGGATCGTGGCGGCCCGTCGGGCTCGGTGCGCGGGCGGGCGCGGCGTACGGCGGCCGGTCAGCACCCCCAGCGCAGGGCAGGTGTCCGGACGGGCGCGTCCCACAGGCGCACCAGCTCGTCGTCCACCGCGCACAGGGTGACCGAACAGCCCGCCATGTCCAGCGACGTGACGTAGTTCCCGACGAGGGTGCGGGCCACCGGGACCCGGCGCGCGTCGAGCACCCGGCGGACCTCGGCGGCGAACCCGTACAGCTCGAGCAGCGGGGTCGCGCCCATGCCGTTGACGAGCGCCAGGACGGGTCCTTGCGGGCGGAGGTCGTCGAGCACGGCGCCGACCGCGTAGTCGGCGATCTCGCGGGAGGTCATCATCGGGCGCCGCTCGCGGCCCGGCTCGCCGTGGATGCCGACGCCCAGCTCCAGCTCGCCGTCGGGGAGTTCGAAGGTGGGACTGCCCTTGGCGGGCGTGGTGCAGGGGCTGAGCGCCACGCCGAAGCTGCGGGAGGAGTCGTTCACCCGGCGGGCCACGGCAGTCACGTGCTGCAGCGGGGCGCCCTCCTCCGCCGACGCACCGGCGAGCTTCTCGACGAACAGCGTGGCGCCGGTGCCGCGGCGGCCCGCGGTGTACAGGCTGTCGCTGACCGCCGCGTCGTCGTTGACGAGGACGCGCTCCACGCGCAGGCCGTCGTCCTCGGCGAGTTCGGCGGCCATGTCGAAGTTCAGGACGTCACCGGTGTAGTTCTTGACGACGAACAGCACTCCCGCGCCGGCGTCCACGGCCGCCGCGGCCCGCACCATCTGGTCCGGCACGGGTGAGGTGAACACTTCGCCGGGACAGGCCGCGGTCAGCATCCCCGGCCCCACGAACCCGGCGTGCAGCGGCTCGTGCCCGGACCCGCCGCCGGAGACCACCGCCACGTGCCCGGCCATGGGCGCGTCACCGCGCACCACGACGCGCCGCTCGACGTCGACCCTCAGCTCAGGATGCGCGGCGGCCATCCCGCGCAGCGCGTCGGCGACCACGGTCTCGGGAGCGTTGATCAGCATCCTCATGGTCGGAGGCTACCCCCGACGGGCCGCCCCGACCCGGCGCTCCACGCGGGTGGTCGAGCGCAGCACCGGGTGGCCGCCCGCACCGGCGTCGTCGGCCGGTGCGGCACCGGCGTCGGACCCGCTGCGCCAGGGCCCTCCGGGCCGGCCCGGTGAACCACCGAAACACGGGCACGGGCGGCCGGACCGGGACGCGCCCGGCAGCGGGACGCGCCCGGTACCGGGGGTCGTACGGGGGGCCGGACGCGGCCGGCCCCCCGGTGCGACGTCAGCCCTGGCAGACGCCGCGCTCGTAGTCGTACGTCGCGGTCGCCCGCGAGTACTTCCACTGCGGGGCGAGCAGGTCCGAACCGACCTGGGCCGCGGCCTTCGGGCTCTCGACGACGTAGCCGAAGTCCTGGAGCCAGGACGGGTACAGGTTCTTCGAGCCGATGTAGAAGGCGGAGTCGTCCACCGAGACCAGCTTGTGGTGCTGGGCGTACGGGTGGCCGTCGGCCCACGTCGGGGAGTCGGAGCTGCGGAACGTGGCCAGCTGGAGGTTGCTGCACATCGCGGTGCGGGCGGTGGCCTGGTCGCCGGTCACCAGCGCGAGGCGGCCGCGCAGCGCGTCGCTGATCTCGGACAGGGACTTGATCTGCGAGTAGCCGCCGCTGCCCACGGCGCCGCGGTTGGCCGGGTCGCTGACGACGATGCGGACCTTGACGCCCGCGGCCAGCTTCGCGGCGAGGGTGTCGTACAGCCGGACGTCGTAGCGCGGCAGCGGCGGGCAGGTGGCGTTGACGTCCTGCTGGGAGATCTCGACGTGCCGGGTGGCGCTCGCGACGAGGGTGCGCAGCGCGCTCTCCTCGGGGTTGACCGTGTCGTAGTCGCGGTCGGCGTTGGTGTTGTCGTGCAGACCGACCGTGCACTTGGTGTCGGGGGCGGTCGGCAGCACCGGGGCGAAGCGCGAGGCGGGGTCGGAGCTCTTGATGCCGACGCCGAGACCGCCGACGGCGATGACCGGGACGTCGCCTTCGGCGACCGGTGCCGCGGGGGCGGCGTTGAGGGTCGGCAGGCAGCCGGCGCCGTTGGAGGAGGCGAACCAGACGGTCAGCGGGTTGCTCTTGTTCTGGCAGGTCCAGGCCCACAGCGCGTCGAGGTAGCGGGAGGCGGAGCCGGCGGCGGGGCCGGTCAGGGCGAGGTCGACGTCGGCCACCGGGTGAGCGGTGTCGAGGTAGTCGTCCTTCCAGTCGTTGATGCCGCCGGTGATCGCGGAGCGGCCGTCGACGACGAGCAGCTTGGAGTGGTTCCAGGAGAACGCCGTCTTCGAGGTGGTCATCGAGGCCACGTTGAGGGTGACGTTCGCGGCCGCCGGGCCCAGCTTCGCGACCAGCTCGTCGCGGTACTTCGAGGGGACGACGTTCGCGTGGTAGAGCGGCGCCGCACCGACCAGGACGCGCACGGTCAGCTTGTTGCCCTTGGCCGCCGAGGCCTTCAGGCCCGCCACGATCGCGTCCTGGAACGCGCCGTTGGGGAACGGCGCGAGAGTCGATATGTCGACTGTACGGGTGGCCTGCGCGATGTTCTCCGTCATCTTGGCCAGCAGCCGCCGGGAGCCGGGGCGGTCGGTGCAGGAGGCGTCGCCCCAGCAGCCGGGGGTCTGCAGCAGCCAGTCGGCGCCCTCGGGGGCCGAGGAGTCGAGCCGGTTGCCGGCGGTGCGCTCCCAGATCTGGCCCTCGAGGCCGGGCGAGACCTGGCGCAGCACCTGCTCGACGGCGTCGAGGTGCGGGGTCGCGGACCCGGTCGCGGCGTCGGCGGCACCGGCGGCCGGGACGGGGAGGGCGAGCGCGGCCGCGAGGGTGAGGGCGGAGACGGAGGCGCGGGCGAGGTGTGAGGTGGTGCGGTTGAGCCGGAAGGCAGCCAATGGAGCGTCCTTGCATGAGGGGGGTTCGGGGCCGGAGCGACCGGCCCGCAAGATCAACTCCAGGAAGTTACCAGCAAGTACGGAGATCTCGGCACCTTTCGGCCACCGTGCCGCCGCGCCCCCTTCACCTCGTGCCCGCCCTGCGCGGCCCACCCGTTCCGGGGACTGGATTGAAGCAGTGAATCGGTGCTTCAATCCTTCCATGCCCTACCGCAGGACCCCCGCCGTCCAGGCCCGCCTCGACGCCCGCCGCGAGCGGGTGCTGGAGGCCGCAGTCCGCCTCCTCTCCCGCGAGGGGTACGCCGGCTGCTCCGTCGCCGCCATCGCCGCCGAGGCCGGCGTCTCCACCGGCAGCGTCTACCAGTCGTTCTCCGGCAAGTCCGAGCTGGCCGCCGGCCTCTTCCGCACCCTCGTCGCCCGCGAGGTCGAGGCCGTCACCGCCGCCGCGGCCGGCCCCGGCACGGCCGCCGAACGCACCGCCGCCGCCGTCGAGACCTTCGCCGTACGCGCCCTGGCCGCCCCCCGGCGCGCCTTCGCGCTGCTCGCCGAACCCGTCGACCCGGCCGTCGACACGGAGCGGCTGGTCTTCCGCCGGGCCTTCCGCGACGTGTTCGCCGGACTGGTCGCCGAGGGCGCCGCCAGCGGCGAACTCCCGCCCCAGGCCCCCGACCTGACCGCCGCCGCCCTCGTGGGCGCCGTCGCCGAGGCCCTCGTGGGCCCGCTCGCCGACGGCGACGCCGCGCCCGAGGACGTCGTGCCCGCCCTGACCACCTTCACCCTGCGCGCCCTTGGAGGACACGTTGCCGCAGACGCATGAAGTCACCAACCAGGTCCCGCCGCACGTCGGCCACGACGTCGCCGCCGACCCCGCCCTCACCGAGGCCCTCGCCCGCGAGGGCGCCGACTGGGCCGCCGCCGAGCTGCACGAGCTCGGCGTTCTGGCCGGCTCCGAACGGGCCGCCGACTGGGGCCGGCTGGCCAACGAGAACCCGCCCGTACTGCGCACCCACGACCGCTACGGCCACCGCGTCGACGAGGTCGAGTTCCACCCGTACTGGCACGAGCTCATGAACGTCGCCGTCCGCCACGGTCTGCACGCCGCCCCCTGGCAGGAGCCCCGCCCCGGCGCCCACGTCGCCCGCGCCGCCAAGTTCTACGTCTGGGGCCAGGTCGAGGCCGGCCACTCGTGCCCGATATCGATGACCTACGCCGCCGTACCCGCCCTGCGTGCCACCCCCGGGCTCGCGGACCGGTTCGAGCCCCTGCTGGCCTCCCGCACCTACGACTTCGGGCTGCGCGCCCCGGACACCAAGGCCGGCCTCATCGCCGGCATGTCGATGACCGAGAAGCAGGGCGGCTCCGACGTCCGCGCCAACACCACCACCGCCGTCCCCGCACCGGACGGCACGTACCGCCTCACCGGCCACAAGTGGTTCACCTCCGCGCCGATGTCGGACCTGTTCCTCACCCTCGCGCAGGCCCCCGGCGGCCTGTCCTGCTTCCTGCTGCCCCGCGTCCTGCCCGACGGCACCCGCAACTCCCTCCACCTCCAGCGCCTGAAGGACAAGCTCGGCAACAAGTCCAACGCCTCCGCCGAGATCGAGTACGAGGGCGCGCACGGCTGGCTCGTCGGCGCCGAGGGCCGGGGCGTGGCCACCATCATCGAGATGGTCAACATGACCCGGCTCGACTGCGTGCTCGGCGGTGCCTCCGGCATGCGCCTCGGCCTGGTCCGCGCCGTCCACCACGCCACCCACCGGCACGCCTTCGGCAAGGCCCTGATCGACCAGCCCCTGATGCGCAACGTCCTCGCCGACCTGGCCCTGGAGTCGGAGGCCGCCACCGCCGTCGCGATGCGGCTGGCCGGCGCCACCGACCGCGCCGTGGCGGGCGACGCCGACGAGGCCCTCTTCCGGCGCCTGGGCCTGGCCGTCACCAAGTACTGGGTCTGCAAGCGCGCCCCGATGCACGCCGCCGAAGCCCTCGAATGCTTCGGCGGCAACGGCTACATCGAGGACTCCGGCATGCCCCGGCTCTACCGGGAGGCCCCGCTGTCCTCGATCTGGGAGGGCTCGGGCAACGTCGCCGCCCTCGACACCCTGCGCGCCATGGGCCGCGCGCCCGAGGCCGTCGACGCCTTCTTCACCGAGGTCGAGCGGGCCGCCGGGGCGGACCGGCACCTGGACACCGCCGTCGCCGGGCTGCGCAAGCAGCTCGCCGACCCGGCCGAGGCCGAGTTCCGCGCCCGCCGCCTCACCGAGACGATGGCCCTGGTCCTCCAGGCCTCGCTGCTCCAGCGGTACGCCCCGCCCGCCGTGGCCGACGCCTTCTGCGCCTCGCGCCTGGGCGGCGACCACGGCGGCGCCTTCGGCACGCTCCCGCCGGGGGTGGACACGCAGGCGATCCTGGACCGGGCGCGCACGACGGCCCTCTGAGGCTCCGGACGGCCCGCCCCCGACCCGGGACGCCCGATCAGCACGGCCACCCGCACGTGAAACCCGCGCGACGGGGCAGGGGCGGGGTGCGAGCAGACAACGCCAAGCCGGGCGGCCGGCCCACAGGCACCAGACACCACGCCAGACACAAGGAACCACACAAAGCACCACGCAAAGCACCACGCGAAGGACCACCCAAGGCACCACACAAGGCACCAGACACGAAGCAACCCAGAACCCAGGAAGGGCGGTGAGCGCCATGCGCAACGGCACCGACGGACTGACGGGCCTGCGGGTGGCCTTCCTGATGGCCCCCGAGGGCGTGGAGGAGGTCGAGCTGACCGAACCATGGCGGGCGGTCAGGGACGCCGGCGGCGAACCGGTGCTCATCTCGACCGAGCGCGGCCGCGTCCAGGCGTTCCGGCACCTCGACCGGGCGGGCACCTACCCCGTGGACGCGCTGGTCGCCGGGAGCACCGCGGAGGACTACGACGCCCTGGTGCTGCCCGGCGGCGTCGCGAACCCCGACGCCCTGCGCACCGACGAGCAGGCGGTGGCCTTCGTACGGCACTTCTTCGGCCTGGGCAGGCCGGTGGCCGCGATCTGCCACGCGCCCTGGACCCTCGTCGAGGCGGACGTGGTGCGCGGCCGGACGCTGACCTCGTGGCCGAGCCTGCGCACCGACATCCGCAACGCGGGTGGCCGCTGGGAGGACCAGCCGTCGGTGGTGTGCCACGCGGCGCCCGGCGCCCTGATCACCAGTCGCAAGCCGGCCGACCTGGAGGCCTTCTGCGAGGCGTTCCTGCACGAGTTCGAGGCGCAGCGGCCCGGGCGGCTGGCGGCCTGACCGCCGCAGCGCCCCGGACGGCCGGGCCGCCTGAGCGCGCTGCGGTCGGGCCGCGGGCGCCCGGACTGCGGGGCGTGACGTGCCGATCTAGGCTGAACGGGTGACACCCGTGCGGCTGGAGGTGGCGCGATGCTCGCACCGGAGGACGCGGTGACCCCGCACCGGAGCAGCGGGAGCAGGGGGAACAGCGGCAGAAGCCGGAGAAGCCGGAGAAGCCCCAACAACCGCAACAACCGAAGCAGCCGGAGAACGACGGTCGTGGCGCGGTGCGTGGCCGCCGGTGCCGTCGGTGTCCTCGTGGCGGGCACCGCCGGCACGGCCGCGGCCGACGACAACGGCATCGCGGACCAGAGCGCCCAGACCATCGCCGCCAAGTCCCGCGCCGCGATGCAGGCCGCCACCTCGATGCGCATGGTGGCCGAGCTCACCGACCGCACCGGCACCACGGGCCTCGACATCGCCTTCGACACGCAGGGCAACTGCACCGGCACCGTCAAGCTGCCGGGCGACAACGGCAAGGCGGACGTCGTCAAGCGCGGCCAGGACGTGTGGATGAAGCTCGACGAGGCACTGCTGCGCTCCCAGATCCCGGGGCCCGCCGCGGACGACGCCATCGCGCTCATCAACGGCCGCTGGCTGCACGGCACCACCAACAGCGTGCTGCTGAAGGACTTCTCCCTCTTCTGCGACCTGAACCACTTCAAGGAGAAGTTCACCGCGAAGCCGGCCGGCGAGCAGCTCACGAAGGGGGCGGAGACGAAGGTGGACGGTGCCCCCGCGATCGCCGTCAACAGTCGCCACGCCGGCGAGACCGGCACGTTCTACGTGTCCACCCAGGACGAGCCGTACCTCCTCCGCATCGACGGCAAGGACGCCAAGGGCAACCGCGAGAAGGCCACCTTCTCCGACTTCAACAAGCCGGTCCCGACCAAGACCCCGGCACCCTCGGACTCCGTGGACCTGTCGCAGCTGCGCTGACGCCGCGCCGAAGCCCCCGCCGCGCCGCCCCCTCAGGCGCGGCCCGAGCCGGCCGTCCGTACCAGCTCCACCAGCAGCTCCCGGGCCGTCCGCCCCTCCGGGACGGGCAGCAGCGGGTAGCCGCTGGCCTGGCCCTCCGCCTCGTGGAGGTCCACCGCCACCCCCTCGGCCCGGGCCCGGGCCGCGAGCTCCCGCGCGTCCGGCGCCAGCACGTCCCGCGTCCCCGTGAACACCGTCATCGGGGCCAGGCCCGCGAACGACCCGTGCAGCGGGCTGACCCGCGGATCGACCATCTCCAGCGTGCCCGCGTACAGCCGCCCCGCCTCCAGCAGCCCGGCCCGCGCCAGCACCGGGTCCCGGGCCTCGATCGCCGCCTGCTCCGGATGGCTCATCGTCACGTCCAGCCACGGGGATATGAGCACGATCCGCGAGGGCTGCACCCCGGTCCGGTCCCGCAGCCGCTGGGCCGCCGCGAGCGCCAGCCCCGCACCGGCCGAGTCGCCGATCAGCACGGTGCCCTCCGGGCCGCCGCTCTGGATCAGCCCGCTCAGCAGGTCGGCCGCCACCGGCACGGTACGGTCCGCCGTGCCGCGCGGCGCCAGGGTGTATGCCGGCACGACGCAGTGCGCGCGGGCCCCGGTCACCAGGGTCCGTACGAGCGACCAGTGCGCCCGTACCAGCTCGTGGATGAACCCCCCGCCGTGCACGTACAGCACGCGCGCCGAGGGGTCCCCCTCGCGCGGTGCCACGTCGTACACCGGCCAGGCGCCCACGAACGTCCGCGACAGCTCGGCCGCCTTCGCCAGGCTCCGCGGCGGCAGGTGCGAGGCCGGCCGGCGCGCGCCGGCCGCCACCTCCGCCCGCACCGCGGCCGCGCTCGACCACCGTCTGCGGTGCCCCGACGCGATCGCGGCGGCGCACCACGCGCGGCTGCGCAAGCTGGGCACGCCCGCCCGGCCCGCCACGCTCGACTGGCTCGTCGCCACGCCGATCCCCTCCCCAAGCACCCCTGCCCTCGTCACGGTAGGGAGCATAGGCGTGAAGTTCTGCTGTCGACCCGCTTAAGAAATCCTCGATGGACTGAAACGTTCCCCCTCGGCACATTGGTGACATCAAGAGATCACCGCGCGGCCCGCCGTGGCCGCGCGCCCGCACGCATGCCTGGAGCCGCACCCATGAAGGCACTCGTCAAGCACAAGGCCGAGCCCGGACTCTGGCTCATGGACGTGCCCGAGCCCGAGTACGGTCCGGGCGAGGTGCTGATCAAGGTGCTGCGCACCGGCATCTGCGGGACCGACCTGCACATCCGCAGCTGGGACGGCTGGGCGCAGGGCGCCGTCAGGACGCCGCTGGTCCTGGGCCACGAGTTCGTCGGCGAGGTCGCCGCGGTCGGCTCGGACGTGCAGGACGTCGCGGTCGGCGACCTGGTCAGCGGGGAGGGCCACCTGGTGTGCGGCAAGTGCCGCAACTGCCTGGCCGGCCGCCGCCACCTGTGCCGCGCCACCGTCGGTCTGGGCGTCGGCCGCGACGGCGCGTTCGCCGAGTACGTCACCCTTCCGGCCGCCAACGTCTGGGTGCACCGCACCAAGGTCGACCTCGACGTGGCCGCCATCTTCGACCCGTTCGGCAACGCCGTGCACACCGCGCTGTCCTTCCCGCTGGTCGGCGAGGACGTCCTGATCACCGGCGCCGGCCCGATCGGCATCATGGCCGCGGCCGTCGCCCGGCACGCCGGCGCCCGCAACGTCGTGATCACCGACGTCAGCCCGGAACGGCTGGAACTGGCCCGCAAGGCCGGCGCCACCCTCGCGGTCAACGTCGCCGAGTCCTCGATCGAGGCCGCCCAGCAGCAGCTCGGGCTGCGCGAGGGCTTCGACATCGGCCTGGAGATGTCCGGCCGCGCCGAGGCCATGCGCGGCATGATCGACAACATGACCCACGGCGGTCGCATCGCGATGCTGGGCCTGCCGGCCCAGGAGTTCCCGGTCGACTGGGCGAAGATCGTCACCTCGATGATCACCATCAAGGGCATCTACGGCCGCGAGATGTTCGAGACCTGGTACGCGATGACCGTGCTCCTCGAGGGCGGCCTGGACCTCAGCCCGGTGATCACCGGCAAGTACGCCTACCAGGACTTCGAGGCGGCCTTCGACGAGGCCGCCACTGCCCGCAGCGGCAAGATCATCCTGGACTGGACGGCGTAGGCGTAGCACGCACCCGGACACCGGCCCCCCGCCGCGCGGGCGGGCCCGTCCACCTCAGACCACATTTCCCCGTGGCCGGGCCCCGCCCGACCCTCCCCCCTCCGGCGGGGCCCGGCCACCACCTCCGACGTCCCCGGCGTCCCCCGACGTCCTCCGCCGCACAAGGAGCCGTGAGCAGCATGTTCGAGTCCGTACGCGACGACCTCCGCAGCACCCTCGACGAGATCCGCGAGGCGGGCCTGCACAAGCCCGAGCGCGTCATCGGCACGCCGCAGAACGCGGCCGTCAACGTCACCGCGGGCGGCGCCCCCGGCGAGGTGCTCAACTTCTGCGCCAACAACTACCTGGGCCTGGCCGACCACCCCGAGGTCGTCACGGCAGCGAAGGACGCCCTGGACCGCTGGGGCTACGGCATGGCCTCCGTCCGCTTCATCTGCGGCACCCAGGAGGTCCACAAGGAGCTCGAGGCGCGCCTGTCGGCGTTCCTCGGCCAGGAGGACACGATCCTCTACTCCTCGTGCTTCGACGCCAACGGCGGCGTCTTCGAGACCCTGCTCGGCCCCGAGGACGCGGTGATCTCCGACGCCCTCAACCACGCCTCGATCATCGACGGCATCCGGCTGTCCAAGGCGCGCCGCTTCCGCTACGCCAACCGCGACATGGCCGACCTGGAGGCCCAGCTGAAGGCCGCCGTCGAGGGCGGCGCCCGGCGCAAGCTGATCGTCACCGACGGCGTGTTCTCCATGGACGGCTACGTCGCCCCCCTCCAGGAGATCTGCGACCTGGCCGAGCGCTACGACGCCATGGTCATGGTCGACGACTCCCACGCCGTCGGCTTCGTCGGCCCCGGCGGCCGCGGCACCCCCGAGCTGCACGGCGTCATGGACCGCGTCGACATCATCACCGGCACGCTCGGCAAGGCCCTCGGCGGCGCCTCCGGCGGTTACGTCGCCGCCCGCGCCGAGATCGTCGAGCTGCTGCGCCAGCGCTCGCGCCCGTACCTCTTCTCCAACTCCCTCGCCCCGGTCATCGCCGCCGCCTCCCTCAAGGTCCTCGACCTGCTGGAGTCCGCCGGCGACCTGCGCGAGCGGCTCGCGGCCAACACGAAGCTCTTCCGTACGAAGATGACCGAGGCCGGCTTCGAGATCCTGCCCGGCGACCACGCCATCGCCCCCGTCATGATCGGCGACGCGGCCGAGGCCGGCCGCATGGCCGAGCTGCTGCTGGAGCGCGGCGTGTACGTGATCGGCTTCTCGTACCCGGTCGTCCCCATGGGCCAGGCGCGCATCCGCGTGCAGCTGTCCGCGGCCCACTCGACCGAGGACGTCGAGCGTGCCGTCGCCGCCTTCGTCGACGCCCGCGCTGCTCTGAAGGGCTGACCGCAGCCACGGCGCCGGGCCGGAGGCCAGTCCTCCGGTCCGGCGCGTGGGCCGGACCGCCCCCGGCCCCGGGAGCGGTACGGCCCACCCGTCCCGCCTGTCACAATGATCTGGTGATCGACCCACGGCGGCTGCGCATCCTGCGGGCCGTGGCGGACCACCGCACGGTGACCGCCGCGGCGGCTGCCCTGTACCTGACCCCCTCCGCCGTCTCCCAGCAGCTCGCCGCGCTCGAACAGGAGACCGGCCACACCCTGCTGACCCGCAGCGGGCGCGGCGTCCGGCTCACGGCGGCCGGCGAGATCCTGCTCGGCCACGCGCACGCGGTGCTCGCCCAGCTGGAGCGCGCCGAGGCCGAGCTCGCCGCCTACGCGGGCGGCGCGGCCGGCGAGATCACCGTGGCCTCCTTCGCGACCGGCATCGCCGAGGTACTGGCGCCGGCCCTGGCCCGGCTCTCCCACGAGCACCCCGGCATACGGGTCCGGGTGCGCGACGCCGAGGGCGACGAGAGCCTGCCGCTGCTCCTGGACGGGGAGGCCGACCTGGCGCTGGCCGTCGAGTACCGGGGCGGTCCCGGCGCCGACGACGGCCGGCTCTCGCTCGTACCGCTCTACGCCGAGCCCTTCGACGCAGTGCTGCCCGCCTCGCACCCGCTGAGCATGCACCCGGCCGTCGCGCTGGCCGAACTGGCCGACAGCGACTGGATCAGCCCCTACCCCGGCAACCCGTGCCACGACGTCATGGTCACGGCCTGCGAGCTGGCCGGGTTCCAGCCGCGGCTCGTGCACTCCTCCGACGACTTCCGGGCCGTGGTGGCACTGGCCGGAGCAGGTGCCGGCGTGGCGCTCGTACCCCGCTCGGCACTGCGCGGGATGGAGCTCAAGGACACCGTCGTACGTCCCGTCACCGGCCCGGCCGCCACCCGGAGGGTGTTCGCCGCCACCCGCCGCGGGGCGGAGGCCCATCCGCTGCTGCGGCCCGTGCTGGACGCGCTGCGGCGCGAGGCCGGGAACCTGTCGACCAGCTGACGGTACGGTCCGAGGTCCTCGGCGCCGGGTCTGCCGCCCGCGGTCCGCAGCCGGAAGCCGCACGATGGTGGCCGGTGGCCGGTGGCCGTGACCGGTGGGCCGGTGGCCGGCAGTCCTCGGCCTCAGCCCTCGCCCTCCGCCCGGCCGCCCGCCACCTCCGCGGGTGAGGTGCCCGGATGCCCCGAGGTGGCGGCGACCTCCGCCACGACCCGCGTAAACTCGCGCAGCAGCGGCGTCTCGTGGCCCCGCTTCCACACCAGGCCCCAGTCCAGCGGCGGGGCGTCGGTGATCGGGATGTAGGCCAGGTCCGGCCGCTGGTAGAAGCGCACCACCTGGGCCCCGACCGGGTACGCGCCCTTGCCGGCCGCGATCAGCGCCAGCCCCTCCTGCAGCGAGCTGGCCTGCGCACCCACCCGTGGTGGCTCCGGCTCGCCGTCGTCCGGGCCGCCCTCGCGCAGGGTCCGCGAGCGCGACCAGTACGCGGGCATGGTCGGTGTCTGGATCATGGTGACCCCGGCCAGGTCGGCGAGGGTCAGCGCGCTGCGGGCGGCCAGCGGGTGGTCGGCCGAGATCGCCAGCACCCGCGGCTCGCGGACCACCGGCGGCCCCGTGACGAGGTCGGTCTCGAGGACGGGGAAGCTGGCGTTCATCAGGTCGAGTTCGCCCGACCGCACCGGCTCCTGGGCGACGCCGAAGGAGTACTCCTGGAGGCGGACCTCGCAGTCCGGGTGCATCGCCCGGAAGGAGTCGGCGGCCAGGACCAGCAGCTGGCCCCACAGCGCGCCGACGAAACCGATCCGCAGGGTTCCGGTGGTGCCCTGCGCGGTGGCGACGGCCCGCCGCACCGCCTCGGCGATGCCCAGGTGGTGCGGGGCCAGGTCCGCGCGCAGCTGCTCGCCCAGCGGGGTCAGGGCCACCCGGCGGCTGGTCCGGACGAACAGCGGCCCCCCGATGCGCCGTTCGAGCTTCTTGATGGTCTGGCTGACATGGGCCCGGGAGACCATCAACCGCTCCGCCGCGCGGCCGAAGTGAAGCTCCTCGGCCAGCACCAGGAAGCCGTCCATCTCGTGCCGCTCCAGCACGGTGCACTCCTATCGGTAATCCAGGGTGACCGATTGTTGCAGCTTTCGGCATTGTTCCTGGTGGGGGGCTTGATCGATGCTTTAGGCGGGCGCGAGAGGGATTCGTCGGCCGTCTTGTACGGGGGTTCAGACGGCAGGCTGCGCGCCCGTGCCGCGAAACCGCGCTCCGGCGCTTTCACGGACGCGAAGGGCCCCGGACGAGTCCGGGGCCCTCGGCATGTGGGGTGCACGTCTCGGGCTCCTCAGGCTCGCCGGGGTGGCGAGAAAAGTGACCCGTACACGACCTGTTTGGTTGCACGAAGCGTGGAATTCCTTCGTGCGGCGCAACGGCGGGGCTCAGACCGCCCGGACCTCGACACCCGCCTCGCGGAAGCGGTCTGCGGTGCCCCCGTCCAGTCCCGCGTCCGTGACGAGGACGTCCACGAGGTCGGTGGGGCAGATCTGGGCGAAGGCGCGCCGGCCCAGCTTGCTGGAGTCGGTCGCCACCACGACCCGGCGGGCCCGCTCGCACAGCAGCCGGTTGATGGCCGCCTCGTCCTGGTCGTGCGCGGCCGTGCCGTGCTCGGGGTCGAAGGCGTCCACGCCCAGCACGGCGACGTCGAGGGTGATCTGCCCCAGCACCCCGTCGGCGAGCGGGCCCGTGAGTTCGTACGTCTGCGGCCGCGCGACCCCGCCCGTCACCACGATCTTGAACTGCGGCCGGATCGCGAGCTCGGTGGCGATGTTCAGCGCGTTGGTCACCACCGTCAGCGCCGGGGAGCCGGTCGCGAGGTCCGGCCGCGCCGCCAGCGCCCGGGCCACCTCCGTGGTCGTCGTACCGCCCGTGAGGCCCACCACCTCGCCCGGTGCGACCAGCTCCGCGACGGCCGCGCTGATGCGCTCCTTCTCGGCCGCCCGCCGCGAACTGCGGTAGCGCAGGGGGAGTTCGTACGAGACGCCGTGCGGGACGGCGCCCCCGCGCGTGCGCACCAGCATCTGCTGCTCCGCCAGCTGGTCGAAATCGCGCCGGATCG
Organism: Streptomyces sp. NRRL S-87; assembly: GCF_000719335.1. GTDB lineage: Bacteria > Actinomycetota > Actinomycetes > Streptomycetales > Streptomycetaceae > Streptomyces. The sequence continues at coordinate 209,266 of NZ_JOGB01000009.1, read as the reverse complement.
TCGCGGCCGAGACCCCCAGCCTCTCGGCGGCCTCCTCCACGTCGAGGCGGCCCCGCTCCACGAGCAGGTCCAGCAGGGTCTTCCAGCGCGCGTCGCGGGTCATGAAGGGGGCTCCCATCCTCTCGGTGGACGAGTCTGGTCGTGGGGGGTCTCGTCGTGCCTGTGCACCCTATCCGGCAAATCCTGGACCACATGCTTGAAGTTGCTCGAAACCACGCGATAACTTGCAAGAACGAGCATCCAGAGGGAGTCCGTCAGGAATGAGCACCGATGTGACCGCAGATGTGACCACCGGCGCGAGCGCGGGCACGGGAACGGGGGCGGAAGCGGGAGCGCCCGGCGCCACTCCCGGCGCCCGGACCGCCACCCCGCACCCGACCGCCCCGGCCGCCCAGGGCGACCGCACCCCCGCCGCCCCGGCCGGCCACGCCGCCCGCGAACTGGCCAGCCAGCCCGAGTGCTGGCTGCGCGCCGCCGAACTCGCCCCGTCCTACCGGGACGTGCTGCCCGCCCAGGGCGAGCGGGTCGCCCTCACCGGCTGCGGCACCTCCTACTACATGGCCAAGGCCGCCGCCGCCCTGCGCGAACGGGCCGGCCTGGGCGAGACCGACGCCTTCCCCGCCTCCGAGTTCCCCGTCGGCCGCCACTACGACCGCGTCGTGGCGCTGACCCGCTCCGGCACCACCACCGAGGTGCTGGACCTCCTCACCCGGCTGCGCGGCACCACCCGTACCACCGCCGTGGTCGGCGACCCCGCCACCCCGGTAGCGGACCTGGCCGACGAACTGGCGGTGCTCGACTTCGCCGACGAGGTCTCCGTCGTGCAGACCCGGTTCGCCACCACCGCCCTCACCCTGCTCCGCGCCCACCTCGACCTCTTCCCCGAGTGGGTGGTCGAGGACGCCCGCACCGCCCTGGCCGAACCCGTGCCGGCCGGCCTCGTCGACTGCGGCCAGTTCACCTTCCTCGGTCGCGGCTGGACCTGCGGCCTGGCGGAGGAGGCGGCGCTGAAGATGCGCGAGGCCTCCCTGTCCTGGGCCGAGGCCTACCCGGCGATGGAGTACCGGCACGGCCCGATCAGCGTGACCACCAAGGGCAGCGCCACCGTGCTGCTCGGCCAGGCCCCGTACGGACTGGAGGACCAGGTGCGGGGCACCGGCGCCCGCTGGGCGCACATCACCCTCGACCCCGTCGCCGGACTGGTCGTCGTCCAGCGGCTGGCCCTCGCGGTGGCCGCCGCCCGCGGGCTGGACCCGGACGCGCCGCGCCACCTCACCCGCTCGGTGATCCTGGAGGAGGAAGCCTGATGCCGCTGGTCAGCACGGGCGACCTGGTCGCCCACGCGGCCGCGGAGCGCGCCGCCGTCGCCGCCTTCAACATCATCACCCTGGAGCACGCCGAGGCCGTCGTGGCGGGCGCCGAGGCCACGGGTTCGCCCGTGGTCCTCCAGATCAGCGAGAACGCCGTCAAGTACCGGCACGGCCGCGTGCTGCCACTGGCCCGGGCCGCCGCCGCGGCCGCCGAGGCGGCGGCCGTGCCGGTCGGCCTGCACCTCGACCACGTCAAGAGCCGGGACCTGCTGCACCGGGCGGCCGACGCCGGGTTCGGCTCGGTGATGTACGACGCCGCGCACCTGCCGTACGAGGAGAACCTCGCCGCCACCCGCGCCGCCGCCGCATGGGCGCACGCCAACGGGCTGTGGATCGAGGCCGAACTGGGCGAGGTGGGCGGCAAGGACGGCGCCCCCGCGCTCGACGCGCACGCGCCCGGCGCCCGCACGGACCCCGACGAGGCCCGCCGGTTCGTGGAGGCCTCGGGCGTGGACGCGCTCGCGGTGGCGGTCGGCAGTACGCACGCCATGACCACCCGCACCGCCTCCCTGGACCACGACCTGCTGGCGCGGCTGGCCGCGGGCCTCGACGTGCCGCTGGTCCTGCACGGCTCCTCAGGCCTGCCGGACGAGGAACTGGCCGCGGCCGTGGCCGGCGGCATCACCAAGGTCAACATCGGTACGGCCCTCAACCTCGCGATGACGGACGCGATCCGCGCGTACCTGACGGCCCACCCGAGTGCCGTGGACAGCCGGAAGTACCTCTCCGAGGGGCGGGCGGCGATGGTCCGGACGGCGGCGGAGCTGATCACCGCGCTGCGGGCGGGGGTGTCGGCGGAGGCCGTCCGGCTCTGACGCGACCGGCGCCGACGCCCCTGCGCACGGCCCTTCCGGATTCCTGGAACAGGTTCTACTCTGTGCGCCGCATCGCTGGGAGATGGGCACCTGTTCGCCACGCGAGACCCTGGAGGGGCCGTGCACCTCGAATACACGCCTGAGCAGCGGCGGCTGCGCGCCGAACTGCGCGCCTACTTCGCCGAGCTCGTCCCCGAGGACGTCCACGCCCGCTACGCGGACCCCGCGGCCCAGAAGCGCTTCTACCGCGAGACCATCCGGAAGCTGGGCGCCGACGGCTGGCTCGGCGTCGGCTGGCCGAAGGAGTTCGGCGGGCGCGGCATGTCGGCGATGGACCAGTTCATCTTCTTCGACGAGGCGGCCCAGGCCGTCGTCCCGCTGCCCCTGATGGCCCTGAACACCGTCGGCCCCACGATCATGCAGTTCGGCACCGACGAGCAGAAGGCGTACTTCCTCCCGCGCATCCTCTCCGGCGAGATCGACTTCGCCATCGGCTACAGCGAGCCGGACGCCGGCACCGACCTGGCCGCCCTCAAGTGCCGGGCGGTGCGCGAGGGCGACGAGGAGACCGGGACGTACGTCGTCAACGGCCAGAAGATCTGGACCACCAACGGCGACACCGCCGACTGGGTCTGGCTGGCCGTCCGCACCAGCCCCGTCGAGGAAGGGGCCCCCGCCCACAAGGGCATCACCATGCTCCTCGTGCCGACCGACGACCCCGGCTACAGCTGCACCGTCATCAACACCCTTGCCTCGCACGACACCACGGCCAGCTACTACGAGGACATCCGGGTGCCCGCCTCCCGCAGGGTGGGGCAGGAGAACAAGGGCTGGCGGCTGATCACCAACCAGCTCAACCACGAGCGCGTCACCCTCGCCGCCCACGGCACCATGGCCATCCGGGCCCTCCACGACGTCCAGCGCTGGGCCGCCGACACCAAGCTGGCGGACGGCCGGCGCGTCATCGACCTCGGCTGGGTCCGCGGCCGCCTGGCCCGCACCCACGCCCGCCTCGACGCGATGAAACTCCTCAACTGGCAGATGGTGGGCGCCGTCGAGGCCGGCACCCTCACCCCGCAGGACGCCTCCGCCGTCAAGGTCTACGGCTCCGAGGCCCGCCGCGACGCGTACGCCTGGCTCATGGAGGTCGTCGGCGCCGCCGGCCCCCTCAAGGACGGCTCCGCCGGCGCGGTCCTGCACGGTGAACTGGAACGCGGCTACCGCTCGGCGGTCATCTTCACCTTCGGCGGCGGGAACAACGAGATCCAGCGCGAGATCATCTCCTGGATCGGCCTCGGCATGCCCCGCGTCCGCCGCTGACCTGCTGCGACGGCAAGGGCATTCCGCCATGCGCTCGGGCTGTCCTTCCCGTTGCCCGGGACAGCGTCCGCACGCACGCCGAGGGGGCCGTGGGCAACCTGCAGGAGGCGATCCAGTCCGCCCCTCTTCGCCTCAGCTCTTAACCCCATTGCGCGTAGACATGAGCTGATCCGTCGGCTCGTTCCTCTGAAAATCGGGATTCAAATGCTGCTCATGATGCCCGATCTGGAAGCGTCGAGACTGCATTACGACCACACAGCTCTGTGAGTACCCAGAGTACGCACTGAGGGCAACAGCCTCCATGGCTCTACGGTGTTCCTCAACGGGACGTCCTAGGGGCGCAGTTCAAGGGAGGCGGCATGTGCATGAGCGATGAGCCGTATGACACGGATGACCCGCAGATCACGCGATCACAGATCGCAGAAATGGCTGGAGTGACGCGGCCGACGGTCACCGTCTGGGAGCGGCGGTCCGAGGGATTCCCTTCGCCGAGAAGGGCTGGCGACACGGACTACTTCCTACGGTCAGAGGTACTCGACTGGCTTGACGCCCGTTCCGTACCGCTGCGTCTCAGGCAGTCAGGGGAGGGTAATACGACCACGTTCGGCGGTCGTGCGCGGCGGCTCTTGGCGATGGGCCAGGCGCAGGCCGAGAACCTGCCCCCTTCCTGCACCCTTACAACTCCGGATCGGTCACCAGCAAGGCAGCGGCAGGCCGATCAGCAGACCCGAGGAGCGGTCCAGGAACTCATGGGCAGCTTGGCCGATCGCGTGGGCGGTCCGGGTCTGGAGGTGAACTACCTGCACCTCCTCCTCGGTCTCCTCTTCCTACGGGTCGTACGCGGCGACCTGTGGGAGGCGGTACGGGCCCACACGGCGAGGGGCGCGGCGGACGCGAGGCCGGCAGCAGAGCTGCTGGCACACGTCGGCGGGGTGCTGGATCGTGAGGTGCAGCGGCTCGGGAGCATCCCCAAGTTCAAGGACGTCCTGTCGCGGTTGATGCCGAGGAGCGAACGGGACATTGTCACGGTCGTCGAGCTGGTCGGCATGCTCGACCGTGATGCGTACCAGTTGATCATCGATGAGTACGAGAAGCACGCCCGGCTGCGCAGCCGAGAGTTCTTCACCCCCCAGGGGGCAGTCGCACTCATGGTCGACCTGGCGACGGCTTCCCATGGTCGTGATGTGCGCACGGTCTACGACCCGTACGTCCGAGGTGGAGAGTTCCTCGCCCACGTGTTGGCGAGTCCGGAACGTACCCGGCGGCACCACCCCGACCGCAGGCCGCCCAGGGTGTTCGGGCAGACGACCGGCCGGGACGCGGCCGTGCTGGCGAGCCTCAACCTGGCACTGTACGGCGCCGGCTCCGGCGTGCGGTTGGCCAGCGAGAAGCCCTGGACAGGCACGGGGAACACCGCGGGAAGGGCCGACATCGTCCTCACCAACCCTCCCTTCAACATGAAGGACTCCGCTGGCGAAACCCGCCGTACCGGAACGTGGGCCTACGGGGCGCCCCCACTCGACAACGACAACCTCGCGTACGCCCAGCACGCGCTCGCCTCGCTCCGCGAGGGCGGGCGCGCCGCGATCGTGATGCCCAACAAGGCCGGAAACTCGGGCAGCCGCGCCGAGACGGAGATCCGCCGGGCGATGGTGACGGCAGGCGTCGTGGAGTGTGTCATCGCTCTGCCCGCCAACCTGTTCACCGGCACTGCGGTCCCGGTGTCCGTGTGGCTCCTCCGGCACCCGAGCGAACCCTGCGACCGCGTGCTCTTCCTCGATGCGCGCCACCTCGGCACCAAGCGGGCGCGGACCCGCGTTCTGGAGGAAGAAGACGTCCTCGCCGTTCGCGACACGTACATGTCCCACAGGCTCGGGGCGAAGTCCCACCCGCCCGCGAGGTCGCCTGAGGGCCCGGATCCGCAACGGGTCGTGCCGAGTGTGCTGGTGGGTCGGTCGGAGATCCTGGCACAGGGCTGGTCGTTGAACCCTCTCGACCACATCCGGCCCGGTGAACAGGACTGGCGGGTGCCCAGCCCTGGCGAGGACCTCGTGGCGCGGGCGTGGGACCACGTGGCGTCTCTGACGGAGCGCGGCCGGGTGGCGGACGAGGCCGTGGCTGCTCTGCGCAGCGAAGTCCTGCCGGCGGAGACCAGCGGGGTCACGTGGCGAGTCGAGAAGCTTGCCGACCTCTGCGAGATCAAGGCGGGCCCCTCGTACACGCGCGTGGGCAAGAAGGACCGGGGGCCGGCTGGCGCGGTGCCGGTGGTGTTCCCGCAGCACCTGCGGGATGGACGCATCACGGACACGGGAGAGGAGCGCGTCTCCGGCAAACTGGCCGACCGCCTTCCGGACTACTGGCTGAAGGAGGGGGACATCGTGTGCGTCCGCGCCGGCAAGACGGGGCCGCCCGCGATCGTGCGCACGGAGCAGGCGGGTTGGCTGATGAGCCCGAACGTCCTCCGCTTGCGGGGACGCGACGGCGTCGAGCTGGATCCGGACTACCTCCTCGCCTGGCTGCACCGGCCGCAGGTACTTGGTTGGATCAAGGACCGGTCGGCCGCCACCGCGGTGTCGTCGATCAGCACTGCGGCACTCGGCCGTCTGGACGTGCGGTTGCCCCCGCTGCCGGAGCAGCGCAGGCTCGCCACGCTCCTCACTGCCCTGGAGGAGCAGGCGCGCGTACATCAGCAGCTGGCAGCAGCCGTCTCCGGTACCCGCGACCTGCTCGCCGAGCAGGTCATGTCCGCGGCGTGACGTTCTTCGAGGCTCGCACTCGCCTGACGCCCGGGTTGCCCGCCCGTTCACCCTCGTCCGTCTGCTCGTCGCAACTCATCGCCAGTCCGAGAGGAATCACTGCTGTGACCGTCACGCCCGACTCCGCCAACGTGCCTCCGAGCAGTCCTTCGCCCGATTGGGTGCTCTGGCTCCTCATCATGGGCTTGTTCTCTTTGGTAGTCGCTCTGTTCGCCGGCCTCCTGGAGAGCCTTGCAGGCGGTGGACTACAGGAAGTGGTCCGGTCCGGCGGCACCGGCTTCATCACGGCGGCTGGCCTCTGCCTGGGGACCGTGTCCGCCGTTCAGCAACTGAGGAAGCGCGGATAGCCGGCGCAGGGTACGGCTGAAAGGCGCGGAGGCCGAGCGCCGTTCAGCGCCTCGGCCGGGTCGGTGGTGACGCACAGTTGCTCAGGCGGTGGCTGACCCGCCACGTAGAAGGGGTCTCGGTGACGGGTCTTCCGGGGAGAGCCGTGCACCTCCGTACCGGGAAGCCTTGTTCAGGCGGCTGAGCATGCGCTGAAGCCCCCTGGCATCGCTGCACGTCGGTGCTGCGACCAGGTGCCAAGATCCCCCTACGCCCAGAACGAACGAAACGAGGCAATGAGCACCGAACAGAACTGGATCACCACGCCCGTCACCGCCGAACTCCTGCGCGGGCACCTCGAGGTGGAGCGGACCGCGCACGGGCTGCTGCCGCACCGGCTGCCCGCCCGGGCGCGCCGGCAGATCCCCGACGACCGCCTGGCCGTCGCCGAGGCCCATCCCTCCGGCGTCCGGCTGGTCTTCCGTACCCGCGCGACCACCGTCGAACTGGACGCGCTGCCCACCAAGCGGGCCTACCGGGGCTTCCCGCCCCCGGCGGACGGCGTGTACGACCTCCTGGTCGACGGCCGGCTCACCGCCCAGGCCACCGTGCCCGGCGGGAACCTCCACACGGTCACCGACATGCTCACCCAGGCGGCGGAGTTCACCGAGGGGCCGGCGGGCACCGCCCGCTTCACCGACCTCCCCGACGGCGAGAAGAGCATCGAGATCTGGCTCCCGCACGCGGAGACCACCGAGGTGATCGCCCTGCGCACCGACGCTCCCGTCGATCCCGCCCCGGACGGCGGACGCCGGGTGTGGCTGCACCACGGCAGTTCGATCAGCCACGGCTCGAACGCCGTCCACCCGAGCGCCATCTGGCCCGCCCTGGCCGCCTCCGCGGGCGGCGTGGAACTGATCAACCTCGGGTTCGGCGGCGAGGCTCGCGTTCGCCGGCCGCGGCCCGTTCGCCACCGAGGCCGGCTGACCGGCCCCCACGTCCGACCGGCCCCCGCGTCCGACCGGGCCCCGGCGGTCGACGGGGCCCGGCCCGGACGCTGCTGCGGTCATCCGCCCCGGGCGGGGGACGGGCCGCGCCGGGTCGGGATCAGGCCCGTGAGGCCGAGACCAGGCGTTCCGCGGCGCTCCTGCCCCACCGGCCCGTCAGGGGCACCGGCGGGTCCGCCGGCGTACGTGCCGCGGCGGGCGCCTCCGTGAGGAGCGTGACGAGGTGCGTACGCGCCCGGGCCACGCGCGAGCGGACCGTGCCGATCGGACACCCCGCGGCCTCGGCGGCCTCCGCGTAGTTGAGGCCCAGGAGCTGGGTCAGGACGAAGGCCTCCCGGCGTTCGGCCGGGAGGAGCGCGAGGAGTTCGGCCAGGGCTATGCCGTCCTCGAAGCCGGGGACGCCGTGGGGCTGCGCCTGCTCGGCCGCGGACTGCCAGTCCTGGTGGTGCGACAGACGGGGGCGGGCCGCCGCGCGGCGGAGGCTGTCGACGACGGTGCGGCGCGCGATGGACAACAACCAGGTGCGTGCCGAGGAACGGCCTTCGAACCGCGGGAGCGCGGCGAGCGCGCGCAGGAAGACGTCCTGGGTGAGGTCGTCGGCCGCTTGCGGGTCCGCGCTGAGGTACGCCACGTAGCGCCATACGTCGCGTTGGAGGGCGCGTACGAAGCGGTCGGCCTTCGCGGGGTCGCCGTCACGGGCCTCCAGGGCCAGCCGCGTCACCTCCGCTTCGGGGTCCGGAGCACGCCGGGAGGTCGTTTCGCCATGGGTGGGGAGCTGCTTGGTCAGGGCAGGGGTCATCGCCGCGAGGTCCTTAGGGCAAAGGGGAGTTCGGCTGCGCGCGCGGCGGAGCCGATGAAGGGGTACGGCCTGCCGGAGGGCATGGCCGATGCCCGAGGCGCGACGGCGCGGGACGTGCCGTCAGCGTCCGCTCGGGGAGCCGGCTGTCACAGGACAGCGGTTCCCGTCGGAGGACCCCGTGAGGTGATGGCGTGGACGAGGAGGAGCCGGCGCAGGACCTGCCGGTCGCGGGTGCGGCGCACGCGGGGGCGCGGCCGGGGCGGAATCGGCGTGAACAGGCCGAACAGCAGGAACAGGGGCGCCCGCAGCCATCCCGCGACGGCGCGCAGGAGGCGGAAGGCGGCCCGCTCGGCGTACGCGAGCCAGAGCCCGCACAGGACGGCGGCCAGCAGGTGCGCGGCCAGCATCCCGAACGAGGACGTGCCCGCCATGTCATGGCCGGCGGAGGACATCACGGTGTCGGCCGCGGAGGACGCGGCGGAGGATGCCGCGCCCGCCACGTCGTGCATGCCGTCCCCGCCCGGCGCGCCCACGGGAATGCCGCCCGTCGACGTGCCGCCGCCCGTGAGCATGCCGCCCATGTGCGTGGCGTGCGTGTGCATGGCGTGCATGTGCATGCCGTGCACGGAACGCATCGCGTCGTGGGCGTGCTCGCCGGCCGGACCGGTACCGGGTACGGGCCGGGACACGACCGGCGGGGTGAGGAGCGACTGGGCCAGGGTGAACCCGGTGTGGAGCACGGCCTGGACGGCCACCGTCGCCGTGGTGACGGCGAGCAGTCCGCGTTCGCGGTCCGCCGTGGCCCAGGCGGCCGTCGCCGTCGCCGCGAGGGCCGCCAGCGCGGCCCACCACGGTACGTCCCGACCCGACATGAGGACGTGGCCGGTCGTCGCGAGCAGCACGCAGACGACTGCGAACATCGCAGCCCGGGCGGCTCGGGAACAGTGGCCTGGCGTCATGGAGCGTTCATCTTCGCACTGGTGTCTCGGACCGGGCAGGGGGCGCGCACTTCATGACAAGTCCTCGTCCTGCCGGCGGCGCGGCCGGTGTCGGTCAGCTGTGGCGCACGGCACAGAGAAGAGCGGGAACTGGGGGGCCGTGCCGCCCGACGACCTTCCCAGTCGGCCCACGCGTGCACCATACGGGAATTGGAGACTTCTGTGGCAACACCTCAAGGGACTCTGGACTCACCCGAGTTGAAGGGCCCGGCGGGTCGGCGCCTGACGGCACTCCTGACCTGTGCCATGGCGTTCTCGATGCTGCAGCTGTTCCTGCTCGGGGCCCTGGGGCCGCGGCTGGTCGCGGACCTGGGCATCTCGCCGACCGTGCTGGGACTGACCACCACGATCGGCTTCGGAACGGCCGCCGCGCTGTCCCCCGCGGGCGGCCGGATCGTGGACCGGATCGGTCCGCGGCGCTCGCTGGTCCTCCTCCTGACGGTCTCGGCGCTCGCCCTCGCCCTGATCGGGGCCGCACCGGGAGCCGGCCCGCTGCTGTGCGCCGTCGCCCTGGGCGGCGTACCGCAGGCACTGGCCAACCCGGCCACCAACAAGGCGGTCCTGGCCGCGGTTCCGCCTCCGCGGCGGGGCGCGGTGACCGGGCTGAAGCAGTCCGGGGTGCAACTGGGCGCCTTCGCGGCCGGGTTGCCGCTCGCGGCGCTGGCGGGTGGGCCGGGCTGGCGGGCGGCGGTCTGGACGGCGGCCGCGGCGGCGCTGCTGGCGGCGGGCTGGGCACTGCGGTCGCTGCCGGCCGATGCGCCCCCGCCGCCCGCGTCCCGGGCCGTGGCCGGGACGGCGTCCGTGACGCGGGGCATGGTCGCCTGGCTGGCGGGGTTCTCGCTGTTCCTCGGTGCCGGCATCGCCTCGGTCAACACGTACCTGGCGCTCTACGGCGTCCAGCGCCTGGACATGGACCCCACCGCGGCGGGGGCGCTCGTCGCCGTGCTCGGCGTGGCGGGGATCGCCGGCCGGGTGGGCTGGTCCAAGGCGGCCCGCCCCGGACGGGCCGAACGGCTGCCCGGGTGGCTCGCGTGCGGCGCCCTCGGGGCGGCCGGGCTGCTCGGAGCGGCGCAGGTCGCAGGACCCCTGGTGTGGCTCGGGGCCGTGGCGGTGGGGGTGTTCGCCGTGTCCGGCAACGCCGTCTCCATGGTGCTGGTCATGCAGCGGGCCGCGCCCGGCCGGGCGGGACAGGACTCGGCACTCGTCGCGGCCGGGTTCTTCGCGGGGTTCGCGGTGGGGCCGACGCTGTTCGGGTTCCTCGCGGAGCACGGCCGGTACGGGGCGGGCTGGCTGCTGGTGGCCGGCGAGTTCGCGGCGGCGGCCGCCGTCGCGTTCACGTGGGCCCGCAGGGACCGTCGGGAGCGGGACGCGTGAGCGCCGACGACTGGGCCGGTGCGGCGCTGGCCGCCGTGCTGGAACGGGTCGCGGCGACGGCGGCGGCGGTGGGCGACCGCTTCCCGCTGTACGCGGACCCGGCGGACGGCACCTGGAAGACCACCGGCAGCGGCTCGTGGACCGGCGGCTTCTGGGCCGGACTGCTGTGGCTCCGGGCCCTCCGCACCGGCCACGGCGCCGACCGGCGCGCCGCCGCCGACTGCACGGCCCGGCTCGCCCCCTGGACGGCGGCCGACACCGCGACCCGCGGCCTCATCCTCTGGTACGGGACGGCGCTCGCGGACGGCGACGGGCAGGCCACCGGGCTCCGGTCGCGGGCGGCCCGGGCCTGCCTCGCCGCCCACGACCCGGGGCACGGGATCGTCCCCTGGGGCGGAGCCTTCGGCGGGCCCCGCGTGCTGGCCCGGGTCGACGCCGTACCGGGGATGGTGCGCCTGCTGGCCATCGCCGGGCCGGACGGTGCCGTGGCGGCGGCGGCCCACCTGCACCGGCACCTCGACCTGTGCCTCGGCGGGGCCGGGGAGGTGCGGGCCCCCGCCTGGCGGTTCGACGGCGCGACCCGGACCTGGCTGCCGTGCGCGGACCCCCGACCGGGATGGAGCCGCGGCCGCGCGTGGCTGCTGCTGGCGATCGCCGACGCCCTCCTGGAGCCGGCGGTCGCGGCCCACCGGCCGACGCGGCTGGCGGGGGCCGCCGCGCGCCTGCTGGCGCAGGACGGCGTGCTCGCGGGGCCGCTCGTTCCGCCGGCCGAGGAGGACGATCCGGACGGCCCGCCCGACACCTCCGCCGCCGCGATCACCGCAGTGGCCCTCCTGAAGCTGTCCCGGGCGCCCGGGCCGTGGTCCGCCGCCTGCTCCGAGCGGGGCGGCGCGATCCTGCGCCGGTTGGTCGGGGCCCATCTCACGAGCGGCGCCGGCGGCCGTCCGGCCGGGATGCTGCTGGACGGCTGCTACGACGCCGGAAAGGGCCTCGCCGTACGGCACGAACTGGTCTGGGGCGACTTCTTCCTGGCCCTCGGCCTGGCGTCGTGGCACGGCCTCGTCGACCTCACCCGGGTGTGACCGGCCCCGGCCCGTAGCCGCGCAGCACCCGCCGGGCGACGGACGTGATGTGCAGCTCGTCCGGACCGTCCAGGATCCGGGCCGTCCGGCCGCTGCGGAACAGGGACGGCAGTGCGGTGTCCGGTCCGAGCCCGGCGGCGCCGTGGACCTGGATGGCGGAGTCCGCCACCTGCTGGAGCATCCGGGCGGCCGCCACCTTGGCCAGGCCGACCTCGGTACGGGCGTCCCGCCCGGCCGCGATGAGCGCCACCGCCTCGTGGACCAGGGGCCGGGTGGTCCGCAGCGCCAGCAGGGCGTCGAAGACGTGCTGCTGGACGAGCTGGTGGTCGGCGAGCGGGCCCCGGGAGCCGCCGTGCGCGGCGGCCCGCCCGCACATGAGGTCGAAGGCGCGCCGGGCCTGTCCGAGCCACCGCAGGCAGCGCAGCGTCCGGCCGAGGGCGAGCCGGTCGCCGGCGACGTCCAGTGCCCGGCCTTCGCCGCCCACGAGGTGGTCCCCGGGCACCCGGACGTCGTCGAGCTCGATCTCGTACTGGCCCGTCGCGCCGAGGACCGGCAGCTCGCGGACGACGCGGATGCCGGGGGAGCCCGTGGGGACGAGCAGCAGCGAGAGTCCCTCGCGGTCGCCCGGCGCACCGCTGGTGCGGGCCATGACCGTCACGAGCTCGGCCGTGGCCGCGCCGGACGTGAACCACTTCCGTCCGCTGATCCGCCACGTGCCGTCCGGCCCCCGGGCGGCACGGGTCGCGGTCAGGAACGGATCGGTGCCCGGCACGTCCGGCTCGGTCATCGCGTAGCAGGAGCGGATCCGGCCGGAGACCAGGGGCTCCAGGTACGTCTCGCGTACCCGGCCGGAGGCGTGCCGCGCCAGCATCGTGACGTCCAGCAGCGGGGCGGAGCCGAGGGCGGCGGGGCCGTGGTCGCTGGCTCCCTCGGCCTCCGCCAGGTCGGCGTAGGAGGAGAAGGGCAGGCCGCCGCCGCCCAGTTCGGCGGGCAGCGGAAGGGCCCAGAGCCCCTCCTCCCGGGCCCGGACCCGCAAGTCCGCCAGGGCCGCCGCTGCCGGGGGCCCGCCGGCGTCGAGCACCGGCTCGCACGGGATCACCTGCGTACGGACGAACCGATCGACCCGATCCCGCAACGCGGCAACGTCCGCGCGGGGGTGCTGAGTTCCGTGAACCGTCCCGCCTGGAACCGACAACACGCTGCTCCTTCTCCCCGGGAACTCCCCGGAACGTCCGTCCGACTCTCTGTCCGTGGAACTGGTCGGGTGCGGACGCTCCCGGGTTCCCGCGATTCGGAACGACCTCGGTGGCGGCCACCCTCGCACCGGGAGAGGAGAGGCATGGCGTCCCCACCCACCACGCAGACCGCCCGGCCGCTCGACGCACTGCGCCTCGGCACCTCGGGGCCCCCGCAGATCACGGGCGTCGTCGCGGACCACCTGCGGATGCTCGGCGCACGGCAGGAGACGACGGGCCGGCGGGAGGACCCCGGTTCGGTCACGCTGACCGGAGGCGGCTTCGCACCCGCGTGTGCGCACGTCACCTGGGGCGATCCGGAAGCCGGTCTGGTCGACGAGGCGACCGTGCAGGCGGCCACGGGTGTCATGGCCGTGCACGGCCGGCGCGACGGGGGCCCGCGCGGCCTCGCCGCCGACTACGTGGCGACCGCCACCGGCGTCCTCGCCGTCCAGGGGCTGCTGGCCGCCCTGATCGGCCAGGCCCGCGGGAGCGCCGCGGCGCCGGTCACGGTCCGCGCGGACCGCGCGGGCCTGCTGGCCGTCTCCCAGTACCTCGCGGCGGCCGGCGCCGACGAGGAGGAAGCCACCGCGCTCGCCCCCGGAGGACCGCCGTTCACCTCCGCGGAGGGCGTCCTGTTCGAGCTGGAGACGCTGGACCCGGGCGCCTGGGCCGGGTTCTGGCGTGCCCTCGAGGCGCCGGCCGACGCGGTACGGGCGGGCTGGCGGCCCTTCCAGTTCCGCTACGCGACCGCCTGCGCCCCCCTCCCGCCGGCCCTCCACGCCGTGACCCGGGCGAACCCGCTGGACCGGATCCGGCGCGCGGCGGCCCTCTCGGGAGCGGAGGTGTGCCGCCTGCACACGCTCGCCCAGCGGCACGCGGAAGCCGACGGCGCGGCGCCGTGGTCGTTCCGGCCGCTCGGAGGGCCCGCCCGGCCGGCGGCCCCCGGGGGACCACCCGCCGCGGCGTCCCCTGCCCGGCCGCTGGCCGGCCTGACCGTCCTGGAGGCGGGCCGCCGCATCCAGGCGCCGCTCGCCGCGCACCTGCTCGGGCTGCTGGGCGCCGAGGTCGTACGGATCGAGCCGCCGGGCGGGGACCCGCTCCGCGGCATGCCCCCCACCTGCTCCGGGACCTCCGCGCGCTGGCTCGCCCTCAACCGGGGCAAGAAGGCCGTCGAGATCGACATCAAGGCCGGCTCCGACCGGCGCCGGCTGCGCGACATGGTCGCGGAGGCCGACGTCTTCCTGCACAACTGGGCACCCGGCAAGGCCGCCGAGCTCGGCCTCGACGCCGACGACCTCGCCCTCGTCCGTCCCACCCTCGTCCACGCCTACACCGGCGGCTGGGCGGACCGGATCGAGGGCGCCCCGATGGGAACCGACTTCATGGTGCAGGCCCGCACCGGAGTCGGCGAGGCCGTACGAGCGGAGGACGAGGCGCCGGCCCCCTCCCTCATGACCCTCCTCGACGTCCTCGGCGGGCTGCACGGCGCCGAGGCCGTGCTCGCCGGACTCCTGCTGCGCGAGCGCGCCGGGCACGGCGTGCGCGTGGACTCCTCCCTCCTCGGCGCGGCCGACACGCTGACCGCGCCCGCCCTCAGGAAGGTCGCCCGCGGCGAGGACCCCCGCCGCCCGGCCGGCTTCCGCCTGCCGCTGCCCACCGCCGACGGCTGGATAGCGCCCTCCGACGACTGCGCCGCCCGCGCGGCCGCCCACGACGTCACCGGGCTGTCCACCCGTGACGCCCTGGCCCGCCTGCGGGACCTGGGCCTGTCCGCGACCGCGGTCACCACCGACCTGTCCGAGCTGCACCACGACCCGCGCTTCGCCGGCTCGATCAGCCGCGACGCACACGGCGCCCCCGCCGTTCCCGACCCCTGGAGCTTCGCGTGACCGTCGACCTGCCCGACCTGCTGCCCGCCGAACTCCGCCGCTCCTGGGTGGTCGACGGGACCTGCCCCGACCTCGACCTCTACAGCCTCTTCAGAGCGCGCCAGATCGCCGACCTGCACCACACCGCCGTCATCGACGCCAAGGGAAAGCTCTGCTACACCGCGCTCGACCGCAAGGTGCGATGTCTGGCCACCGGCCTCCGGGACCTCGGCATACGCCCGGGCGACGTGGTCGGCGTCCAACTGCCCGACAACCGCAACGCCGTCATCGCCGACCTGGCCCTGGCCGCCCTCGGCGCCGTCGCCCTCCCGTTCCCCGTCGGCCGCGGCGTCCTCGAGGCCGAATGCCTGCTGCGCCGCGCGGAAGCCGTCGCCGTCATCGCCGCGGTGGCCCACCGCGACGCCCGGCCCGCCGCCGACCTCCACACGCTCTCGCGCGCCATGCCGGCGCTGCGCCACGTCGTCGCCGTGGGGCCCGGTGCCGCTCCCGGGGGAACCGTCGCCTGGTCCGAACTCCTGCGCTCCGACCCGGCCGGTTTCGTCCCCGCCCGCCCCGACCCGGACGGCGCCGCCCGCATCCTCGTCTCCTCCGGCTCCGAGGCCGAGCCGAAGATGGTCGCGTACTCGCACAACGCCCTCGCGGGCGGGCGGGGCAACTTCCTCGCCTCCCTCAACCCCGACGGCACCCCTCCCCGCTGCCTGTTCCTGGTCCCGCTGGCCTCCGCCTTCGGCTCCAGCGGCACCGCGGTCACCCTGGCCCGGCACGGCGGCACCCTGGTCCTGCTGGACCACTTCACCGCCGACGCGGCCATCGAGGCCGTACGCGCGCACGAGCCGACCCACGTCCTCGGCGTGCCGACCATGATCCGCATGATGCTCGAACGGCTCGACGCCACGGACGAGCGGCTCCCGGCCCCCACCGCACTCGTCCTCGGCGGCGCGCCGCTCGACGCGTCCACGGCCACCGCCGCCGCGCAGGCGTTCGGCTGCCCGGTGGTCAACCTCTACGGCTCCGCCGACGGGGTCAACTGCCACACTGGTCTGGCCGAGGTGGTCCCGCCCACGGGCGGCACGGGTGTCGTCGCCGGTCACCCCGACCCGCGCGTCGCGGAGATCCGCATCACCGACCCCGACACCCAGGAGGCCCTGCCGGACGGCGCGGTCGGCGAGATCATCTCGCGGGGCCCCATGACCCCGCTGTGCTACGTCGGCGCCCCCGACCTGAACGCCCGCTACCGCACCCCCGACGGCTGGGTCCGCACCGGCGACCTCGGCTACCTCGACGCGGACGGCGTCCTGCACGTCGTGGGCCGCCTCAAGGACGTCGTCATCCGCGGTGGCGCCAACATCAGCCCCGCCGAGGTCGAACGCGAACTCCGCTCCCACCCCCAGGTCCGCGACGTGGTCTGCGTCGGCGTCCCGGATCCCTTGATGGGCGAACGCCTGGCGGCCTGCGTCGTCCCCACGGGCGCCGAGGCACCCACGCTCGGCACGCTCGGCGACCACCTGACGACCCGCGGCCTGGACCGGTACAAGCACCCCGAACGCCTGCTCACGGTCACCGAGATCCCCCTGACGGCCGCCGGCAAGCCCGACCGGAGCGCGCTGTCCGAACGCCTGACCGCGTGAGCCCTGGACGGGCGGAGGGCGGGAAGGCGTGCACGACGCCTCCCCGCCCTCCTCGTCGAACGGCCGACCGCCGCATGGACGTCCGCGGCTCTTCGGTGGCCGGGAGTCCTCGCGGCGGTCGCCCACGTGCCGGCCCGCTGCCCGCGGACGCTCAGGAGGCGCCCATGGCCTTCTTCAGTTGGGCCGCCGCGTCGCGGTAGACCCCCAGGAGGTCGAGGTCCTCGCCCGGATAGTTGACGATCTCGACCTGCTTCGCCCCCGAGTCGGGCAGGACCGCCCCGGTCGACATGTGGGCGTTGTCCAGCACCAGGGCCGGCTTCTTCGCGGAGAGCCCGGCCAACTGCGCGGGGGTGACGGCTTCGGGCCCGTACGTACCGACCGTGGTGGCGCCCGCGAGACCGGCGGACCAGGTGGTGAAGACCTGGGCGACCGCGGTCGGGGCGGTGCCGCCGGGCCAGGCGGCCCGCACGTCCTTGCTCAGCTTCGCGTACTCGGTGTCGAAGCCCGTCTTCCACTTCGCCGCGGCGTCGGCCGTGCCGAACAGCGCGCCGAGCCTGCCGACCTCGGCCTTGACCTTGCCGGGGTCGTTGTCGAGGTCGACCTCGACCAGCTTGGCCTCGGACCCGGCGGCCTCCTTGATCTTGGCGGCGTACGGCTCGAACGGCGCGTAGAGGACGAAGTCGGCCGAGGCGACGGCCGCGAGGTCCGAGGGCTTGGGGTCGTAGTCGGGGGCGTGGTGGACGGACTGCGGCACGATGACCTTGACGTCCTCGGCGCCCGCGGCCTCGGCGAAGGCGCCCTCCCAGGTGGTGGTGACGACGACCACGGGTTTGTCCCCGTGCTCGCCGTGGCCGCCGTGGCCTCCGTGCTTGCCGTGGTCGCCGGCCTTGCCGTGGTCGCCCTTCGCCTTCGAAGGCGACCCGGTGTCGTCCCCGCCGCAGCCGGTCACGAGGGTCAGGGCGGCCGAGGTCAGTGCGACGAGGGAAGCGATGCGGACGCGGGTGCGCGCCATGAGCTGGTTCTCCGTTCGGATATGACGTGCACGGCGAGGACGAGCGCCCCCGCCGTCAGGACGAGGACCGGACCGGGCGGCCAGTCCAGCCAGAGGGCCGCGAGGAACCCGGTCAGGTTCACGGCGACCCCGATGCCGATCGCCCACAGGGTGATCGACTTCAGTGAGCTGCCCAGCCGTCGGGCGGCGAGCGCCGGGAGCAGCGTCAGGGCGTCGACGAGGAGCGCCCCGGTGAGCTTGATGGCCCCGGCGACGGCCACGGCGACGAGCACCAGCAGCGCCGCGGTCAGGGCGTGCACGGGCACCCCCGAACACTGGGCGAGTTCACGGTCGTAGAGCAGCAGGCCGATGTCGCGCCGCCGCCACCAGAAGAGCCCCGGCACGGCCGCGGCGAGCACGCCGAGTACGACCAGGTCCGGGGTGCCGACCGACAGGATCGACCCCCACAGCAGGGCGAACGCGCCGGAGGCGTTGACACCCGACACGGCCAGCAGGAGCAGCGCGGCCGCGACGGCGAGGCTCATCAGCAGACCCATCGCACCGGACAGGCCGTCGGGGGTACGGGCGAGGGGCGCGACCCCCGCCCCGGCGAGGGCGCAGGCGACCAGGGCGCACACCATCGGGTCGAGCCCGGTCAGGAGGCCGACGGCGATGCCGAACAGCGCGACGTGCATCATCGCGAACCGGACCGGCATGATGTCGAGCCCGACGACGACCACGCCGACGACCGGCAGCCCGACCGCCGCGAGCAGGAGCGCCCACCCCGCCCGCTGGACCGGGACGAGTTGGAGCAGCGCGCCGACGTCGGCCGTGGCCAGCGTGGTCACCGGACCTCCCGCAGGTGGCCGGCCGCCATCTCCAGTACGCGGTCGCAGCGTTCGGCGAGGGCCCGGTCGTGGGTCACCACGACCAGCGTCACGGGCAGCGAGGTGAGGACGTCGGCGGCCTCCGCCTGCCCGTCGAAGTCGAGGGCGGCGGTCGGCTCGTCGGCCAGCAGCACCTCGGCCCCTGCCGCGACACAGCCCATCGCCCGGGCCAGGTACATGCGCTGCAACTGGCCACCGGAGAGCGTGTGCAGGGGGCGCCCCGCCAGGCGGCCCACGCCCAGGCGGTCCGCCGCCTGCGCCGCGTCCACCGGGGCCGCGCTGCCGGCCAGCAACTCCTCGCCGAGCAGCGGGAACCGTCCCGCGGCCGGTTTCTGCGGGATCCAGGCGCAGGCGCGGCGGCGCCACGCCCACTCCGCGGGGGAACGGGCGTCGCGGCCGCCGACCAGGATCGAGCCCGTGACCTGGCGGTGCAACCCGAGGACGGCCCTCAGCAGGGTCGTCTTACCGGACCCGTTGGTCCCGGTCAGGGCCACCCGTTCACCCGCGGCGATCTCCAGGTCCACCGCGGAGACGGCCTCCACCCGGCCGTGCCGGCAGGCGACCCCCCGCATCCGCACGTCCAGCCCGCCCATCCCTCACGCACCTCTCGCTCGACCACGTCGGCGGAGGCGGGCGCACGGCCCCCTGCGCCTCCACACGGCAGTAGTCGGACGGCGGGGGTACGGGGTTCCCGCGCTGCACGACCTTTTCCGGGCGGTCGTGTCGGCGGCGCGGCGCGGCGCGGCACGCATGGCGGGGCGGGTCACGGGAGGCGCGGCGGGGCGGAGCCGCGGGAGGTTCGGGCCCGCGGCTCCGCCCCGGCGGGCGGGACCGTGGTCAGTCGCACTCGCCGCGGCGGTGTCCGCGCCGCACGGTGGACCGGGCACCGGTCAGCCCCGGTTGGGGCGCCCAACGGCCGCGGTGCGTCCGGCGCGGCGGCGGACCGTAGGGCGACTGCCAGGCCGGCCGGTGGCGGCGCGAACGGTGGAGGAAGGGCTTCGAGGAGGTGGGCACGACCACCCGGTTCTTGAACACGGAGACACACCAGTTCCAGTGAGAGGACCGCAGCGAAAAGGAGCACGGCGCACGGATGCGACGCGCGACGGATCAGCGCTCGGGGAGTCTCACTTGGTGTACAACGGCACGTCCTTCACCGGAGGGACACGGGCGGGAGCACGGTAACCGCGTACGGGGGCACGTCTCCACCGGTTTTCCGCGAACAGGCCGACCGGCGTGCCCAGGTCGGCTCCTCCGGAAGAGCCGACCAGGCCCTAGACCCGGGGGAGGGAAGGGTCGGGCGTCCAGGGGGTGGGCGCGGTGATGGACCAGCGCTCGTGGTCGCGCCAGGCGCCGTCGATGTAGAGGTAGGCCGGCGAGAGACCTTCGTAACGGAAGCCCAGGCGCTCGACCAGCGCCAGGGACGGCTTGTTGGCAGGCTGGATGTTCGCCTCCAGCCGGTGCAGCCGCAGGTCCTCGAAGGCGTGTCGCAGGGTGAGGGTGAGCCCTTCGGCCATGTAGCCCCGGCCCGCGGACGGGGCGAAGGCCGCGTAGCCGAGCGACGCACCCTGGTAGCGGCCCCGGATGATCGAGTTGATGTTGACCATGCCGGCAGCCGCTCCGGTCTCCCGTACGCGGATCAGGAAGCCCTGGTTGAGGCCCTCGTCGAAGCGGCGCATCCACGCCCGGAACTCCGCCGCGGTCGCGGGCAGTTGCATCCACGGCCCGTGCAGGTCGGCGCTGGCCCGTACCAGCGAGCAGAACTCGTCCTGGTCGGCGAGGGTGAGCGGGCGCAGTTCGACCCGTGGCGACGCAGTGGACATGGGCCCATGCTAAGCGCCCGCCGCCGCCGGGCCTCCCTGTCAGCCGTGCGGAAGCCGTTCGCCACCGGCACTCAGCCGACGTGGACGCGGGGGCGGCGGTCGCGGTCGGGCTCGGCCTCGCGCAGGACCTCCCTGGTCACCGGGGCGATCTCGCCCTGGCCGAAGAGGAAGAAGCGGAGGAAGTTGGCGAACGGGTTGCCCTCGGTCCACTCGAAGTAGACGTGCGGGCGGGTGCCGGTGAGGTCGCGCGCGTGGAGGAGGAGGGCCGCCAGGGCGTTGGGGACCGAGGAGCTCTCCACGGTCAGGACGCGGTAGCGGTCGTGGAGGACCTCGCCGCGGACGGTGAGTCCCGCTTCGAACTCGGACGGGTCGGTGATCGTCACCTCGACGAAGACGAAGTCCTCCGTGGTGGGGATGTCGTTGTCCGCGCGGATCTGCTCGATCTTCTCGCGGTACTCGGTGATGTCCCGCTGGTCCGGCTCGTTGGCGATGAAGCGGGGGGTGCGGCGCGAGATGTCCTGGATGAACCGCTCGGCCATCTGGTCGAGCTCGACGTGCGTCACGCGCAGTTCGAAGGCGCGGCCGAGGCGGGAGAGGAGGGAGATGAGGATGATGCCGGCGATGAAGCAGGCGCCGATCTTCACGCCGTCCGGGCGCTCGATGATGTTGACGACGGTGGTGTAGAGGAAGACGGCGGAGATGACGCCGAACCCGATCGACCAGCCGCGCTGCCCCGCCTTGCGGGCCGAGATGGTCACGGCGATCGCGGCCGAGCAGATGAGGACGAGGACACCGGTGGCGTACGCGCCGCCCTGGGCGTCGACGTCGGCGTCGAAGATCCACGTCACCAGGAAGGCGACGAGGGTGAAGACGATGACCATGGGGCGCACGGCGCGCGCCCAGTGCGGGGCCATGCCGTACTTGGGGAGGTAGCGCGGCATCAGGTTCAGCAGACCGGCCATGGCGGAGGCGCCGGCGAACCACAGGATGCAGATGGTCGAGATGTCGTAGACGGTGCCGAAGGTGTTGCCGAGGTACTCGTGGGCCAGGTAGGCGAGCGCGCGGCCGTTGGCCTTGCCGCCAGGCTCGAACTCCTGGTGCGGGATGAGGACCGTGGTGATGAAGCTCGTGAAGATCAGGAACACGCTCATGATCAGCGCGGCCGTGGTGAGGAGCTTCTTGGTGCCGCGGATCCGGCCGGTGGGGCTCGCCTCGGTGTCCTGCTGGTCGCCCTTCACGTGCGGCATCACGGCCACACCCGTCTCGAAGCCGGACAGGCCGAGTGCGAGCTTGGGGAAGACGATCAGCGCGACGCCGATCATGACGAAGATGTTGCCGTGCTCGGCGGTCAGGGCCTCCGTCCAGTCGGTGACGACGTGCCCCTCGGTGACCACGTGCCACAGGCCGCTGATCACGACCACGACGTTGAGCGCGAGGTAGACGGCCACCAGCGCGACGGCCACGCCGATCGCCTCCAGGAAGCCCTTCAGGAACACCGCGCCGAGCAGCGCGACCAGCAGCAGCGTGATCAGCACCTGTTTGTCCTGGAGGGCCGACTCCAGGTGCGGGTTCTCCACCAGGTGCGTGGAGGCGTCGGCGGCCGACAGGGTGATGGTGATCAGGAAGTCGGTCGCGGCGAAGCCCAGCAGCGTGAGGACGAAGAGCTTGCCCTTCCAGAAGGAGAGCAGCCGGGAGAGCATCGCGATCGAGCCCTCGCCGTGCGGGCTCTCCTCCGACACCCGGCGGTACACGGGCAGGGCACCCGCCAGGGTCACGATCACGAGCACGACCGTCGCGACGGGGGACAGCAGCCCGGCGGCCAGGGCGGCGATGCCGGGCTGGTAGCCGAGGGTCGAGAAGTAGTCGACACCGGTCAGGCACATCACCCGGTACCAGCGCTGGCCCTCGTGGCCGGTCTCGGGCGTTTCCTTGGGCTTGGACGGCCGGCCCTTGCCCATGTCGGACAGCCCCTCCAGCATCCACGCGCGAAGCCTGCTCCCTCGCGTGTCGGTCGTGGTGGTGGCCATGGGATGCTCCTGGGTTCTGCTCGCCGGCGAGGGGAAATCCGGCCGATTGTCGTACGGTCGGGCCAGCGTAAGCAGCGCGGATCGCCCCGGCGCGGGTGAGCGCGTCAGGAAAGCGTCAAGATCCGTCTTCCGGGCGTCGTCTTCCTCACACCGGGCGCCCCCGACGCGGCTCCCGGCGACGGCGTCGAGGTCGGCGGCGTGCCAGGCGCCGAGCGGGGTGACACGCATCGCCGCGCCGTTGCCCCACGGGCCCCGGCCGCCGCGGCTCACCTCCCGGGGCGGCCCTTCGGCTCACGCCCCCGGGGCGCCCCAGACGGGGAACCAGCGGGTCAGGTCGGGCTCGACGGTGAGGTCGTCCTTGAGGACGGCCTTGACCTGGAGTTCCAGGGAGTTGTCGCGCCGGTCGCCGGGCAGCGGGGCGAAGGGGTAGAACGTGCCGCGCTTGTAGAGGTAGACCAGGGCCAGGGGACGCGCGCCGGCGTCCTGGAAGCCGACCAGGGAGCACAGCAGGTGGGGGCCGAAGCCGCTCTCCTGCAGGGCCGTGTTCACGGCGTGCAGGTCACCGACGAGGGCGGGCAGCTCGTCGGGGGGACGGCGCGAGAGCAGCCAGTCGTAGCCGTACGCGTCGTGGCTGAACTCGACGGCCGGGCCCCGCCGTTCGGTGTCGGCCTCCAGGAGCTCCCGTACGTCCCGCCGGACCTCGGCGAAGGCTTCGCCCTCGATGGCGGAGAAGCACACCGAGCCGCTGCCGGTCGGGACGAAGCCGGCGGCCGCCTGCAGGGTGACCGCCGCCGAGGGCAGGGCGAACAGCCGGTCCAGATCGGGCGCCGCCGGTCGGGACCGGCCCAGCAGCGCGTCCCAGAACCCCATGGCCGCCGGCCCTCAGCCCTCGGCCACGGCACCGTCGCCCAGCCGCGCGGCGATCTCGGCCAGGGCGTCCAGCCGGCGCTCCAGGGTGGGGTGGGTGGAGAACAGGTCGGCCAGCGTCGCGCCGGAGCCGAGCGCCGGGGCGAAGAAGAACGCGTTGAACGCCTGGGCGGTGCGCAGGTCCTGGGTGGGGATGCGGGCGATGTCGCCGGTCACCTTGGTCAGGGCCGAGGCCAGGGCGGACGGTTTGCCGGTGAGCAGGGCCGCCGCCCGGTCGGCGGCGAGCTCCCGGTAGCGCGACAGGGCCCGGATGAGGAGGAAGCTGAGGGCGTACACGAGGGCGGAGACGCCCAGGACGACGGCGATGGCGGCGGCGGCGTTCTGGTCGCGGCGGGCCCCGCCGAAGAGCCCCGAATAGAAGGTGAAGCGCACGAGGAGCCCGGCGAGGACGCCCAGGAACGACGCGATGGTGATCACCGCGACGTCGCGGTGGGCGACGTGGGACAGCTCGTGGGCGAGCACGCCCTCCAGTTCCTCCGTCGTCAACCGCCGGCGCAGGCCGGTGGTGATGCACAGGACGGCGTTGTCGGCGTTGCGGCCGGTGGCGAAGGCGTTGGGCAGGTCCATGCGGGAGAGCGCCACACGGGGCTTGGGCATGTCCGCGGTCGCGCAGAGCCGGTCGACGAGGGCGTGCAGCTCCGGTTCCTCCTCGGGGGTGACGAGCTCGCCGTGCATGGCGAAGAGGGCGATCCGGTCCGAGTACCAGAACTGGGCCAGCAGCAGGCCGGCGGCGACGACGACCACCAGGGCCGTCGACTTCAGGGTCACGATCAGCGCCGCGACGAACCCGACGTACACCAGGCCCAGCAGGAACATCGTGAGGCCCATCCGCACCGTGAGCTGCCGGTCCGGCTCGAAACGGCTGACGCGGGTCATGGCGGCCGCCTTCCTCGCGGCCGGCCGGGTCGGGCGGGGAGCCGGGGGCTTCCGGCGGGGACCGCGCTGACTCCATTGTCCGCCGACCCGGAGGCGTTCCGGGAGGCCCGGGCAGGTAGGGACCTTCGGCCCCGTCCCGGGGCCTGGGCGGCCCTGCGCCGGGACGGTGTCGGCGGGGCAGCGTGGAGCTGTCACCAGTACGTCCTCGGTGGGGAGGAACCGTGGAAGGCACCATCCGGACCCCGGACACCAGCTCGGTCATCGTCGGCGTCGACGGCTCGAAGCCGGCGCGCGCGGCCGCCCTGTGGGCGGCGGACGAGGCCGCCCGCCGGGGTCGTCCCCTGCACGTCCTGTACGCGGCCGACACCGACAACAAGGCCCTGTACCTGTCGGCCCACACCGTCGACGGGATACGCGCGGCCGGCCGCACGCTCCTGGACGACACCGCCCGGGCGGTCACCGCCGCACACCCCGACCTCCAGGTCACGACCGAGTTCAGCCGCCACGACGCCGTCACCGCCCTGCACGCCGCGGGCGGCCCGTACGGCACGGTCGTGGTCGGCAGCCGCGGTCTGGGCGGCTTCAACTCCCTCATGCTCGGCTCGATCGGCCTCAAGACGGCCGCGGGCGCGCGGACGCCGGTCGTGGTGGTCCGCGGCAACGGGGACGGAGCGGAGACCGGCGTGGTCCTGGCCGCCGTGCGTGACGAGCACGATCTGGTCTGCGCCCGCTACGCGGCCCGGGAGGCCGAACTGCGCAAGGCGTCGCTGCGGCTGCTGCACGTGTGGAGCCTGCTGGAGTCGGTCGGGAACGTCGTCGGCCAGCTCGACGCCGTGGACGAGCTCGCCCAGGAACACGTACGGCACCTGACGGCGGTCGCGGACCAGGTCCACGAGGAGTTCCCCGCGCTGAGGGTCCACGCGGACGCGGAGAAGAGCGTCTCCGTCGGCGGCGTGCTCGTCGAGGCCACCCGCCACGCCGACCTGCTCGTCATGGGCGGACGCCGCGAGCGGGGCTTCATCGGGACCACCCTCGGCCGGGCCACCCACACCCTCGTGCACCACGCCCACTGCCCCGTCCTGCTCATCCCCCGCATGCCCGAGCCGAAGGAGGAGGAGGCGTCGTGACCCACGGCCGGACCGGGCAGGACGGCCCGGCCGGCCCGTCCTGCCCCACTGGTCCCACCGTCCGCAGCGACGGGAAAGCGCCCCTGCCCGGAGCTACCGTGAAGGGGAGACCCCTCCTCCCGGCACCGGACGGAAGGCCAGAGCATGGGCGAAGGTGGCCAGGCGGCCCCGGGACGCGGAATGCCACGTCTGCGGCTGGACGAGCTGCTCGACGAGCTCCAGGCCCGCATCGACGAGGTCCGCGGCACCCGTGACCGGCTGAACGGCCTCCTCGAGGCCGTCATGTCCGTGGGCCGCGGCCTGGACCTCCCGCAGGTGCTGCGCGGCATCGTGGAGGCGGCCGTCGTGCTCGTCGACGCCGAGTACGGGGCCCTCGGGGTGATCGGCGACGGCCGCAGGCTCGCCGAGTTCCTGCCCGTCGGCATCAGTGACGAGCTGCGCGCCGAGATCGGCGACCTCCCCTCCGGCCACGGCATCCTCGGCGAGCTGATCCGCCACCCCGAACCGCTGCGGCTGTCGGAGCTGTCCGAGCACCCCGCGTCGTACGGCTTCCCCGCGCACCACCCCCCGATGCACTCCTTCCTCGGCGTCCCCATCCGGGTCCGCGACGAGGTCTTCGGAAACCTCTACCTGACCGAGAAGCGCGGCGGCGCCGAGTTCGACGCGGAGGACGAGGCCGTCCTGTCCACCCTCGCCGTCGCCGCCGGCATCGCCATCGAGAACGCCCGCCTGTACGAGGAGGTGCGGCTGCGCGAGCGCTGGCTGACGGCGAGCACGGACATCACCAGCGCCCTGCTGTCAGGCCAGCCGGAGCACGAGGTGCTGGAGGGCATGCTGGAGCGGGCCAAGGACATCACGGGCGCCGACCTGGCCGTCTACTACCTCATCGGCCCGGGCGGCGAGCTGCGCGGCTCGCTGGCGCTCGGGGACGCCGCGGACGCCCACCGGGGGATCGTCCTGCCCAGCACCGCGGGCACCCCGGCCGAGGCGGCGCTGGTCCAGGACGGCATCGTCACCGTCACCCAGGTGGCGACCGACGGGCGGATCACCGTCCACCCCGAGCGGTGGCGCGGCTTCGGCCCCGCCGTGGCCGTCACGGTCGGTACGAAGGAGAAGCTCAGCGGCGTGCTCCTGCTCGCCCGGCGCGTCGGCCGGCCCCTCTTCGCCACCTCCGAGGTCGCCGCCCTCCCGGGGTACGCCGGCCAGGCCGCCCTCGCCCTGGAACTGGCCGACCGGCGGCGCGACGCCGAGCAGATGAGCCTGCTGGAGGATCACGACCGCATCGCCCGCGACCTGCACGACCTGGCCATCCAGCGGCTCTTCGCCACCGGCATGACCCTGCAGAGCGCCCAGCGCTTCGTCGAGCACCCCGAGGCCTCCGAGCGGCTGGCCCGGGCGGTGGACGACCTGGACGCCACCATCAAGATCATCCGCTCGACGATCTTCGGCCTCCGCGACCACGAGACGCCCGGAGCCGCCCCGAAACTACGGGTGCGCCTGGTCAGGGCCGTGGACGAGGCGGCGGGCGCCCTGGGGTTCGCCCCGGCCCTGCGCATGGAGGGCCTCGTCGACACCGACGTACCGGTGGCCGTGGCCGACCAGGTCCTGGCGGTGGTGGGCGAGGCGCTCACCAACGTGGCCCGGCACGCCGAGGCCACCCGGGCCGAGGTGGCGGTCGTCGTGGCCGACGGCCGGTTGACCGTCACCGTCACCGACGACGGCGTCGGCCTGCCGGCGGCCGGTCCGAGAAGCGGCCTGCGCAACCTGGCCGAACGCGCGCGGAAGCTCGGCGGGTCGATGACGACGTCCGCACCCGGCCCGGCCGACCACGGCACCCGCCTGACCTGGCACGTCCCGATTCCCCCGGCACCCGCCTGACCTGCGGGAGCCGGGGGCTCGACGGCCCGGGGACGTCTCAGAACGGCCAGGACCAGTCGGCCACCTCCGGGAGGTCCGTGCCGTGCTCGCGGATCCAGGCCCCGTGGCGCCGGCGCTGCACGACCATCCGGCGGCGGAGCTCGGCCGCGTCCTCGCCGAGCCCGGGCACCCGGTCCAGCACGTCCATCACCAGCCGGTACCGGTCGAGGTCGTTGCGGACGACCATGTCGAACGGCGTGGTGGTCGAGCCCGACTCCTTGTAGCCGCGGACGTGGAGCCGGGCGTGGTTCGGGCGCCGGTAGGCCAGGCGGTGGATGAGCCACGGGTAGCCGTGGTAGGCGAACACCACCGGACGGTCGCGGGTGAACAGCTCCTCGTACCGGTCGTCCGCCATCCCGTGCGGATGCTCCTCCCCGGGCAGCAGCCGGGCGAGGTCGACCACGTTGACGACGCGGACGGACAGCGTCGGCAGGTGCTCGCGCAGCAGGGCCGCGGCCGCCATCACCTCCAGCGTGGGGACGTCCCCCGCGCACGCCAGCACCACGTCCGGCTCGCGCCCCGGCCGCTCCGTGCCGGCCCACGACCAGACCCCCGCGCCACGGGCGCAGTGCGCGCGGGCCTCCTCGATCGACAGCCAGTCGAAGCAGGGCTGCTTGCCGGCCACGACCACGTTGACCCGGTCCCGGCTGCGCAGCACGTGGCCGGCGACCGCGAGCAGGGTGTTGGCGTCCGGCGGGAGGTAGACCCGGACGACCTCCGGGCTCTTGTTGAGCACGTGGTCGACGAACCCGGGGTCCTGGTGGGAGAAGCCGTTGTGGTCCTGCCGCCAGACGTGCGACGTCAACAGGTAGTTGAGGGAGGCGATCGGTGCGCGCCAGGGCAGCGTGCGGGCCGTGCGCAGCCACTTCACGTGCTGGCCGACCATCGAGTCGACGATGTGGGCGAAGGCCTCGTACGTGGAGAACAGGCCGTGCCGACCGGTGAGGAGGTACCCCTCCAGCCAGCCCTGGCAGGTGTGCTCGGACAGGATCTCCATCACCCGGCCGTCCCGCGCCAGGTGCTCGTCGGTGGGTGCGGTGGCCGCCTGCCAGGCCTTGCCGGTCGCGTCGTACAGGTCGTCCAGCCGGTTCGAGGCGGTCTCGTCGGGGCCGACGATCCGGAAGTCCCGCCGCTCGGCGGTGTCGGCCATGACCCGGGCGAGGTACCGGCCGAGCACCCGGGTGGGTTCGTGCGCCCCCGTACCGGGCTTCACGACCGGCACCGCGTACGCGTCGACGGGCGGCAGCGGCAGCGGGCGCAGCAGGCGGCCGCCGTTGGCGTGCGGGTTCGCGCCGAGGCGGCGCTCGCCCTCCGGCACGCAGGACAGCACCCGGGCGAGCGGACGGCCCTCGGCGTCGAACAGCTCCTCCGGGCGGTACGAGCGCAGCCAGGCCTCCAGGGCCGCCAGGCGGTCGGGGTTCTCGCGCACGTCCGGCAGCGGCACCTGGTGGGCCCGCCAGGTGCCCTCCACCGGCTGACCGGCCACCTCCCGGGGCCCGGTCCACCCCTTCGGGGTCCGCAGCACGATCACCGGCCAGGCGGGCAGGCACCGGCGGGCCGCGCCGGTCCGCGCCGTGCGCTGGATGCGCCCGATGAGGTCGAGGGCGGTGTCCATCGCCTCCGCCAGGGCCCGGTGCACGGCGTACGGGTCGTCGCCCGACACGAACAGCGGGGCGTAGCCGTATCCGCGCAGCAGGGCGTCCAGCCGGGGGCCGGGGATCCTGGAGAGCACCGTCGGGTTGGCGATCTTGTACCCGTTCAGGTGCAGGACGGGCAGGACGGCCCCGTCGTGGACCGGGTCCAGGAAGGTGTTCGAATGCCAGGAGGCCGCCAGCGGCCCGGTCTCGGCCTCACCGTCGCCGATCACGCAGGCGACGAGCAGCCCCGGGTTGTCGAGGGCGGCCCCGAAGGCGTGGGACAGCGAGTAGCCCAGTTCCCCGCCCTCGTGGATCGATCCGGGGGTCTCCGGCGCCACGTGGCTGGGCACGCCGCCCGGGAAGGAGAACTGCCGGAAGAGCCTGCGCATGCCGTCCGCGTCGCGGGTGACGTCGGGGTAGGTCCGCGTGTAGGTGCCGTCCAGCCATGCGTTGGCCAGGACGGCGGGGGCGCCGTGCCCCGGCCCCCAGACGCACAGCGCGTCCAGGGACCGCTCCTTGACGACCCGGTCGAGGTGGGTGTGCACCAGGTTGAGCCCCGGTGAGGTCCCCCAGTGGCCGAGCGGCCGGGGCTTGACGTGGGCGGGCCGGAGCGGCTCGCGGAGCAGGGGGTTGTCCAGCAGGTAGATCTGGCCGGCGGCCAGGTAGTTGGCCGCCCGCCAGTGGGCGTCCAGTTCGGGGACCGGATACGTCGCCATCCGACGCTCCTTCGCGGTGACGGGCACCCGTGCCGAGTGCCGGTTCCGAGGACTGTCCCCCGGTTCCCCGCGCGCGGGCAGGGGCGGACCGGCCCGGGGAGAGGGACCGTCGGCCCCGGGACATCCGCCCCGCCACCCCGCCAGGGGCAGGCCGGGCGCCCCGGGCCGAGGCCTGCCCGGCCCCGGCCCGGTTGCGGCGCCGCAGGTCCGCGACACCCTGGAAGTGCCCGCAACCGACGAGGAGGCGGCCATCGTCGCTGTCGCTGTCGACCGTGCCACCCGGCGACCCGGGCGGGAGGAGTCCGACCGGCCCCCGGTGGGGACCGACCGGCCCATGCGCCCCGGCCGCCCCGCGCACAGCCTTGACGGTGACCACCCTGTCCAGCACACACACGGGAAGGGGCACGCCATGAAGGCGCTCGTCTTCCACGAGCCGGGGCGAACCTCCTGGCAGGACGTCCCGGACCCGGCCATCAAGGACGCCGCCGACGCCGTCGTACGGGTCGAGGCCGTCACCATCTGCGGCACGGATCTGCACATCGTCAAGGGCGACGTCCCCGAGGTGACGCCCGGCCGCGTGCTGGGCCACGAGGCCGTCGGCACGGTCGTGGAGATCGGCGGTGACGTGCGCACCGTACGCCCCGGCGACCGGGTCCTGGTCTCGTGCATCTCCGCCTGCGGCCGCTGCCGGTTCTGCCGCGAGGGCCGCTACGGCCAGTGCCGCGGGGGCGGCGGCTGGGTCCTGGGCCACACCATCGACGGCACCCAGGCCGAATACGTCCGCGTGCCGTTCGCCGACCTGTCGGTGCACCCGCTGCCCCACGCCGTGGACAGCCGGGAGGCGGTCCTGCTGGCCGACATCTTCCCCACCTCGTACGAGGTCGGGGTCCTCAACGGCGGCGTGCGCCCCGGCGACACCGTCGTCGTGGTCGGCGCCGGGCCCATCGGCCTGGCCGCCATCACCACCGCCACGCTCTACAGCCCGTTCCGCATCATCGTCGTCGACCTCGCCGAGTCCCGCCTGGCGGCCGCCCGCGACCTCGGCGCCGATGCCACCGCCAGCGCCCGGGAGGGTCCCGAGCAGCTGGTGGAGGACCTCACGGAGGGCCTCGGCGCGGACGTCGTGATCGAGGCCGTGGGCGTGCCCGAGGCGTTCGAGATGTGCACCCGCATGGTCCGCCCCGGCGGGCGGGTCGCCAACATCGGCGTCCACGGCAAGCCGGCCGTCCTGCACCTCGAAGACCTGTGGATCAAGGACGTCACCATCACCACCGGCCTCGTCGACACCTCCTCCACCCCCATGCTGCTGCGCATGCTGGCCGCCGGCCGGCTGCCCGCCGCCGCGCTCGTCACCCACTCCTTCGAGCTGGACCGGATGGAAGAGGCCTACGACGTCTTCTCCCGCGCCGCCGACACCGGCGCGCTGAAGGTCGTCCTCGGCGGACCGCGGCACGACGCGGTCGCCGTACCGCCCCAGGAGGAGCGTGCGCGATGAACACCCTGCACGGCACCGGACCCCGCCCGCCCGGCGACGCGGCCGCGGCGCAGCGCGGCCGTACCGACCTGGGCCGCCGCGTCGCGGCACGCCGGACCGAACTCGGCCTGAGCCGCGAGGCGCTGGGCGAGCGGTGCGGCGCCGACGCCCACTACATCGCGTACCTCGAGGACCACGCGGCCGCGCCCGCGGCCGGCACGCTCATCCGGCTCGCCAACGCCCTCGGCACCACGGTCGACGACCTGACCGGCGCCACCACCCACCGGACCCCCGGCACGGCGACCGCGGTGCGCGAGGCCGAGCTGCTGCCCCTCGACGAGGCCGAGAGCCGCAGTCTGCTCGGCACTCACGGAGTGGGCCGGGTGGCCGTCTTCACCGCCGAAGGACCCGCGATCCTCCCGGTCAACTACGTCGTCGCGGGGGCCGACATCGCCTTCCGCACGTCCGGCGACGCCGTGCCGGCCAGGGCCGCGGGAACCGAGGTGGCCTTCGAGGTCGACCGGATCGACGACGTGGCCGCGACGGGGTGGAGCGTGCTCGCCGTGGGCGAACTCCGGGGCGTCACCGACGCCGACGAGCTCCGGCGCCTGAACGCCGCGGCCCGTTCCGCCCCGTGGGCCGGCGGTGGGCGCGCCCACTGGATGCGGCTCACCCCCGTACGCCTCACCGGCCGCAGGATCGCGCACCCGTGATCCGGCCCGGCCCCGTGTCCCCAGGGGACGTCGTGCCGATCGGGTCGGGCGGACCCACCGCCGGCCCCACCCGGTCGGTCAGGAGCTCGCCGCCGCCCGAGCGCCGGCGGCCACAGCGCGGAGGCGCGCCATGTTCCACCGGAAGACCCCCACCGGGGCCTGCCCGCTGCGCCGGGCGGCCGACCGCGCCCGCACCCGCTGGCACGCCGTCTTCGTGCTGGCCTGCGCCCTCGCCGTGATCGCAGGCTTCCTGGCCGCCCTGGCGGTGCGGGACGCCGACACCCGCACCGCGCAGGAGCAGGCCCGTCACCGGCACCGCGTCACCGCCACCGTGGTCGCGGAGCCGACGGTCGTCACGGCCGGCCGGTCCGGAGGCTTCGGCATGACGGCGCGGGCGGTCTGGCGGTACCCGGCGGCCGCAGCGGAGCACGGCGGGACCATCACCGTGCCGTTCCGCACGCACGCCCACGACCGGGTGCCGCTGTGGGTCGACGACGTCGGACGGGCGGCCGCCGGCCCCGCGTCGGCCACCGACATAGGCCTCAACGCGGCCGGCCTCGGCGCCTGCGTCTGCGCCGCGACCGTCCTGTGCGCCGGGGCGGTCGTCCACCTGCGCCTGCGGCGGGTCGAGGCGGGCAGCCTGCGCGACTGGGACCGCGAGTGGGAGGAGGTCGAGCCGTTGTGGACCGGCCGGCTCCGCCCCGGACCGGGCGCGGGCGACGACTGAAGGGCACGGCCCCGGGCCCTCCGGCGTCCGGGCGGCACGAAAACCGGTGGAGCGGCGCCGCCGTGCGCCCTTACCGTGCTGTCGGACCGAATCGCCGAGGCAAGGACGCGCCGTTGTACACCAAGTGAGACCCCCCGAGAGCTGATCTGTCGCGCGTCGCACCTGTGCGCCGTGCTGCTTCCTGCTGCGGACTTCTCACTGAAACCGGTGTACACCTGTGCTCAACGACTGGGTGGTCGCTCCCACCTGCCTGCCCCTCGTACGTCGCCGTTGCCACGCGTGCGCGGCCGACCGCTTCCGGGCGAGCGGCAAATTCCGCGTCAACGCGAACCACAAGCTCCTCGACGTCTGGCTCCTCGTGCTCTGCACCGCCTGCGGGGACACGGCGAAGCTGACGGTCCTGGAGCGGACGCACGTGCGCTCCGTGCGGCCCGAGCTGCTGGACCGGCTGCACGACAACGACCTGGGCCTGACGGCCGAGTTGCTCCAGGACCCCGTCGTGCAGCGCCGCAACCGCATCGCCCTCGACTGGCGCGGGGCCTGGCGCCTCGACACCGGCGGATCCGACCACCTCGACCACGAGGTGATCGACGTGTCGGTCCGCTTCGCGGCACGGATCCCGGTCCGGCCGGTGCGGCTCATCGCCGAGGGCTGCGGCCTGTCGCGGGCCGAGGTCGAGCGGCTGGTCGAGGAGGGGAAGGTCGTGTCCGCCGTCCGGCTGGGCGGCAGGCTCTCCGGCGACTTCACCTTCACGCTCAAGCGCTGAGCCCTTCGCGGGACCGCGGGGCCCGTCCGGCGAGATCCGCCGGTCGGGCCCGGCGGTCGGACCGCGCAGCCGGGCCCCACAGTCGGGGCCCCACAGTCGGGCCCCACAGTCGGGGCTCGGTCGGGCCCCGCGGTCAGGCGGGGCGGCCCGGCCGGCGGCTGGGCGGGACCAGGGCGTGGCTGGCGATCACGGCCGCCTGGACCCGCCGTTCGACGCCGAGCTTCGTGAAGAGACGCGAGACGATGTTCTTGACGGTCTTCTCGGCGAGGAAGAGCCGCTTGCCGATCTCACGGTTCGTCAGGCCCTCGCTCACCAGCACCAGGATCTCCTTCTCCCGGTCCGTGAAGCCCGGGAGGCCCGGCACCCGCTCCTGCTCGGGGACCTCGCCCCGCATCCGCGCCATGACCCGGGCGGTGGCCCCCGGATCGAGCATGGACCGGCCCGAGGCGACCGTGCGGACGGCGGTCACCAGGTCGGTGCCGTTGATCTGCTTGAGGACGTAGCCGGAGGCGCCGGCCATGATGGCGTCCAGCAGGGCGTCCTCGTCGTCGAACGAGGTGAGCATGAGGCACGCCAGGTCCGGCATGCGCGAGCGCAGCTCGCGGCAGACCGAGACCCCGTCGCCGTCCGGCAGCCGTACGTCGAGCACCGCCACGCGCGGGCGCAGCGCCGGCACCCGTACGAGCGCCTGCTCCGCGGTGGCGGCGTCGCCCACGACGCGGATGTCGGGCTCGGCGTCCAGCAGGTCGTGCACGCCCCGGCGGACGACCTCGTGGTCGTCGAGGAGGAAGACGCTGACGGGCTCCTCCGCCGGGAGGGGCTCACCGCTGTCGGACATCTCGGACTCCTTGGTCGTGGCCGCGGCGCGGTCGCGGGCGCGGGCGTGGGGGCGCCCTGGCATCCTGTCGCGCCGAGGGGACCTCCGGACAGGGCCGATCGGCCCTCCTTGACCCGCCGTCACGCGGACGTCCGCCACCGTCGGGGGACTTTCGGCGCCCTCTCGGGACCTTCGGCCCTTCGTGCGGGGCCTGCGGACCTTTCGGAGCGCCCGGCGGAGCTGATGGGGTGGCCGAGCCCCGGCCGGGGCTCCGGCGCGGTGACCGGCCGGTGACGGTAGAGGTACGACGGAGTGAGGACGCATGGGCAGAACGGTGATCGCGCTCAGGACCGTCTCGCGGGGCGACTGGGGGCCGGGGGTGGCCGTGGTGGGGGAGTTGGACGTCCACACCGTGGCCGCCGTGGAGCCGCGACTGGCCCGGCTCGCCGACCACGGCGGGGACCTGGTGCTGGACCTCTCGGGC
The DNA here is from genome assembly GCF_000719335.1 of Streptomyces sp. NRRL S-87. Taxonomy (GTDB): domain Bacteria; phylum Actinomycetota; class Actinomycetes; order Streptomycetales; family Streptomycetaceae; genus Streptomyces. The sequence goes on along the minus strand of NZ_JOGB01000009.1, from coordinate 174,760 downwards.
GTCGCCTTCTGCGACAGCTCCGGCATCGCCCTGTTCCTGCGGCTCGACCGCCGGTGCGCACGGGCCGGCGCGCGCCTCCTGCTCGACGGCGTGCCGCCGCTGCTGGCCAAATCCATGCGGGTGCTGGGGGTCGACCGGGACCTCTGCTGCCGGTGGGCGTGACGGACGGGGAAACGAGGACCGTTCGGCCCTGGTGCGCGCAGCGTGTTACGGGTGACGCTCCTGGTCGGAGAGCGACACGAACCGAATGATTCCGGACCGGGATGCGCATCATGGAATACGGCAACGAACGTCGAACGGGTCACTGTGCGACCACTGCCGCGCCGATCCCGGCCGCGGCCGGTCCGCGCCGCATGCGGTCGCTGGACCGGGCCGAGGCCCTGCGTCTCCTCGGCTCCGTCTCCCTGGGCCGGGTGGTCTTCACGCGGCACGCACTGCCCGCCGTACGCCCCGTCAACCACGTGCTGGACGGCGAGGACGTCCTGGTGCGGGTCCACGACGGCGGGGCGCTCGCCGCCCTGGCCGTGCCCGCGGACGCCGACGGCGTGGTGGTCGCGTACGAGGCCGACGAGATCGACCCGGTGACCCACCTGGGCTGGAGCGTGGTGGTCACGGGATACGCCCGCTCGGTGGGGGACCGGGCCGAGGCCGCGCGGCTCGGAGCGCGGCTGCTGCCGTGGGTGGGCCTCGACATGCCGCACGTCGTGCGGATCCAACCCGACCTGGTCACCGGGTACGTCCTGGAGCGCGACCCGGCCGACGCCGGATGAGCCGGCGGGCCGTCAGGGTGCGGGTGCGGGGGTGGTGACGGCCCGTTCCCGGCCGGACCCGATCGGAGCCCGCCACACGAGCCGGCTGCCCCCGCCGGCCGCGGACTGCACGCGGAAGGTGCCGCCGACCCGGCCGGCGCGCTCCTCGAGGTTGGCCAGGCCCGAGCGGCGGCCCTGCTCCGGGATCCCCACCCCGTTGTCCGACACGGTGAGGACCACCTCGCCCTCCGCGGCCTCCAGCGCCACCGCCACCCGGGTCGCCCGGGCGTGCCGGGCCGCGTTGCTCAGCAGCTCGTTGAGCGCCGCCACGACGTGGTCGGCGACCGCGGCCGGCACGTCGGTGTCGAGGAGACCCTCCATGCTGAGCCGCGGCGGATGGCCCAGGACCGTCGCGGCCTCCCCGACCGCCTGGGCCGCGCGCGCCCGCAGGCCCGTACCGGCGTCGCGGTCCTTGGTCCGGAGCCCGAAGATGGTCGATCGGATGATCTTGATGGTCTCGTCGAGGTCGTCCACGGCCCGCGCCACCCGCTGCGCCGCGTCCTCGTGCTGCACCAGGCGGGTGGCGCTCTGCAGGGTCATCCCGGTGGCGAACAGCCGCTGGATCGCCAGGTCGTGCAGGTCGCGGGCGATCCGGTCGCGTTCCTCGAGCAGCGCGATCTGCTCGGCGTCCCGGCGCCGGTCCGCCAGCTCCAGGGCGAGCGCGGCCTGCGCCGCGAAGGCCAGCAGCGGCTCCAGCTCGCCCTCGGAGAACACCGGTTCCCCGGTGTCACGGGTCAGGAACAGCACGCCCCGGCCACCCCCGTCCTCGGTGCCCAGCGGCACCGCCACCGCCGGCCCCAGTCCGCCCGCCGGACGGCTGTCGGCCGGGAACCGTTCGTCCGACTTCGACTTCGAGGTGGCGACCGGCGCGCCGGCCGTGTGCGCGGCCCCCGGCATGGTGCCCTCGACCGGCAGTAACAGGCCCTCCCGGGAGGCGGCCCCCGATCCGGTGGCCACCTCGACCAGCAGCCCGTCCGCCCCGGGCAGGGCGGTGGCGATCTCGGCCGCCGCCGAGCCGGTGATGTCCCGGGCCCGCTCCGCGATCAGCCGCAGCACCTCGGCCCGCGAACTGCCCGACAGCAGGCTCCGGGTGATCTCGGCGTTCGCCCGCAGCCAGCGCTGCTGGCGCTGGGAGCCCTCGTACAGGCGGGCGTTGTCGATCGCGACACCTGCGGCGACGGAGAGCGTCGCGATGACCGACTCGTCCTCGGTGTCGAAGTCGAGCCCGCCCCGCTTGTCGGTCAGGTAGAGGTTCCCGAACACCTCCTCGCGGACCCGGATCGGTACGCCGAGGAAAGTGCGCATCGGAGGGTGGTGCGCGGGGAAGCCGTGCGAGGACACGTGCCTGCCGAGGTCGCCCAGCCGCAGGGGCTCCGGGTGCCGGATGACCTCCCCGAGCAGGCCGTGACCGGCCGGCAGCGGCCCGATCCGGGAGATCTCGCCGTCCGTGAGGCCCACGGTGAGGAACTGCGACAGCGTCCGGCCGTCCGGGCCGATGACGCCCAGGGCTCCGTACTCCGCGTCCACCAGCAGGGCCGCCGCCTCCACGATGCGGCGCAGCACCTGCGAGAGCTCCAGCTCCCGCCCCACCGACACGACCGCCTCCAGCAGGCTGTGCACGCGGTCCCGGGTGCCGCGAGCGGCGTCGATCCGCGCCTGGAGCTCGTCGAGCAGCTCGTCCAGCCGCATCCGCGGCATCTTCGACAGCGGTTCCCCCACCATGGCCGTACCGACTCCCCTCACCTTCGCCGACCCGAAGACTATAGGTAGCGGAACCCTTGCGGAGGGTGGTCCTCCGTACGAAGGTCGGATCTTCGCCCGCCGCGCCCTCCCGACGGCTCCGACGGCCGCGTCCGCCGGCGTCCGGGCGCGGGCAGCGGCGAGTCAGATGACGTACTCGCCGGGGTCCGTGCCGCCCAGGTCGAGCCGGAAGGGCGGGTACTCGTCCGTCATCAGGGCCGCGTACGCCGCGACCCGCAGCACCCACCGGTTGAGGCCCATGACCAGGTCGAACAGGTCGCGGTGGTAGCGGCCGGTGAACGCCAGGGCCACGGCGGCGTACAGCACCAGCAGGCCGATGAGGCCCGTGTCCCACCAGCCCGCGTGCCAGCCGCCGGCAAGGAAGGCGACCACCAGGTACTGCGGGACGGCGAGCAGCCACCACTTGACCAGCACCAGCCCCCGGGAGAGCCGCTCGGGGTACGCGATGTGGAGGCCGGTCGGGTAGCCGGGTTCCTCGCCCAGGCTGAACGGCGGGTACCGGTCGGTGGCCAGGGCGCCGTACGAGTAGTACGAGACGCGCCAACTCCAGCGCAGCACCCCGACGTTGAAGTCGAAGAGCCCCCGGGGGTAGCGCTCGGTGAACAGGATCGCGAAGAACGCGATCACACTGACCACGAAGAACCCGATCCACAGGAAGGCCAGCACCACCACGTGCGGGATGACCAGGATCCACTTCACGAGCCACAACCACCGGGACAGCGGCTCGTCCAGGCTCCCCGTCATGCGTACCGGGCGGTAAGCGGTCGGAGTGCTCATCACGCGGTCCTTCCGGGCGCCTTCCCCCTCGGTTCCAGCCTGCTCCCGTACCGCGCGGGCTGCGACCGCTCCGGGTCGCGCGGCAGGTCAGACGAGGGCCGCCACGTCGTCGGGGGCCTCGTCCACCAGGAGGTGGCCGGCGTGCGGGACGACCTCCAGGTCCGCACCCAGCGCGGCACGGACGGCCGGCGCCAGCCGCCGCGGCGGCAGGAAGACGTCATGGGCGCCCGACACCACGCGGTGCGGCACGGCCCGGACCCGGTCGTCGAACGCGGCGCGGCCGGGGGCGCCGCTGGAACGGGAGTGGCGGGCGACCAGGGTCAGCCACTGCACCAGCTCGGCCCGGGGCTCGACACCGGGCGCCGTCATGCTCCGCAGCAGTCGGCCGCTGCGTGCCGGGCCGGGGCTCAGGTACCAGGCGGCCGAGGCGGCGAGCAGACCGGGCGTCAGCCGCAGGGCGCAGAAGCCGCCGGGGGAGAGCAGCAGGCGTCGCTCCACGTGCGGGGAGCGGCAGGAGAGCGCGATGGCGGCGCCGAAGGAGTGCCCCATCACGACGGCGGGCCCGGTGGTCTCCAGGACGTCGTCCAACCAGGCCCCGTACCAGGCCAGTCGCCCGCCGGACAGCCCGCGGGCCCCGGAGCTGAGCCCCGGTTGGCCCGGTACGTCGGCCGTCACGACGCGGTGGCCGGCCCGGACCAGTGCCGCGGCCAGGGGCAGGGAGGCGGCCGCGTTGAAGTTGGTGCCGGGGACGAAGACGACGGTGCTGGTGCTGGTGCTGGTGCCGGTGCCGGTGGGGGTGTCGGCGCCGGGTCCCGGTCCGGCCGTGACGACGTGCGTGCGTGCGCCGCCGGCGGCGAGCGTCGTCCGCTCGTGCGGTACCGCCCAGGAGTCGAGCCGTTCGACGCACCAGCGGCCGATCTCCTGCTGCCCGGCGGTACTGCGGTAGATCGACTCCATCGGACCCCTCGCCCCTCGACTCGCGCGCTGCCCTCGGGTTCTGCTGACGGCACTACGACGACGGGGGCGCGCCGCGGGTTCCGGGCGCGACGGTCACGGCCGTGGGTGCGGTGCCGAGGCGGCGCGGGGCGCCGGAAAGGGCCGCGCGGCGGCGGTGCCGCGGGGTGACAACCGGTAGGGAAGTGCCGCGTATGTGACGGGGTGAGGGTTTTGATCCGGTAGCTTCGCCGGTGGCGCGGGTCACCGTCGTGCTCGCGCTTCCGAACCCGACCTCGTGAGGTGTGGTCTTCATGGGCATGTCCATCCGCAACCAACTCGCCGGCACCGTCACCTCCGTCGCCACCGGGGAGGCGATGGCCTCGGTGAAGGTGCGTCTGGCCGGCGGACAGGACATCACCGCGGCGATCACCGCCGACGCGGTCAACGACCTTGGCCTGGCCCCCGGTTCCGCCGTGAAGGCGCTGGTCAAGGCCACCGAGGTGGCCGTCGCCACCGGACCCGTCGAGGGCATCTCGATCCGCAACCAGCTGGCGGGCGCCGTCGTCGGCGTCTCGACCGGCAGCGCGATGGCCTCCGTCAAGATCGCCGTCGAGGGCGCCGAACTGACCTCCGCGATCACCAAGGAGGCCGTCGACGCCCTCGGCCTCTTCCCCGGCTCCTCGGTCGTCGCGCTGATCAAGTCGACGGAGATCTCCCTGGCCGCCGCCTGACCGCTCCTGCGGGCCGGGCCCACATGCGCGCCGACCGGTCCCCGTCAGAGGTTCGGCGCGGCCCGCAACGCGCCCGGCGGCGACGGGGAACGCCGCGCCGATCAAGGCCCGTCCGGCTCGTCCGACCGCCAGGGCCGGACGGCCCCCGAGGGGGCCGTCCGGCCCTGGCGGCCGGGGGTGGGGCGTGGTGTCATGTAGAGGACGGAAAGAGTCCGGAATTCGAGGACGCGGAGAAGCGGCCCACGGTCGCGCACCGCACAATCAGGATCCGCGAGAAGCGGGTGGACTCTTTCCGTCCGCGGCCACGGACGCGCTGCCGTCGAGCCACGGACGCGCTGGCGTCGAGCCCCGGGTGCGCCGCCTGCGCCCCCGTGCCGGGCAGGATGGGGAGGCGTACGCTCGGACCGGGGGCAGGGACCCGTGGACGCAGCGGCGGAGGCCCACCATGTCGCACACCACCGAATGGCGCGTACGCCTCGACCTCGTCGAGGACGACCGCATGACGAAGGCCCGCGTGGAGCTGGACACCGGCACGGCCACGCTCACGGGGCACGGCACGGCCCGCCGCAGCCCCCAGGACGCGGACGTACCCGTGATCGGCGACGAGCTCGCCGCCGCCCGCGCCATGGAGAACCTCGCCGACCAGCTCAAGCGCGCCGCCTACGGCGACATGGCGGCGTCCGGATCCGCCGCCGGGCCGGAGTCCCTCCGCCCCTACGCCGGCTGGCCGGACCTCACCACCTCCTGACGCCGCCACCTCCTCCGCCCCCACCCCGCCGACATGCCGGGGCGTCCCGAACTGCGGTCACGGAGCCCTCGGTTGTGCAGCGGCGACCCCGTACGCCGGCCCGGCCGGACGGACTTGGGCCGCCCACCCGCCCCACCCGCCACCCCCGGCGGGCCGGGCGCGGTAACGGCGTACACGCAACTCGACTCCGGATTCCAGCCGGCCGACCCCGCCACGGCAGGGCGGCGGACGCCCGGGCGCCCCGCGGGGTGAGCGGCGCGGAACCGGCTCCGTCCCCCGTACGTCCCAATCGCACCACCGCCGCGTACGGAAGGCACCCCATGAACCCCACGCACCCCCTGCGCCCCCTCCGTCGCCTCGCCCCCCTGCTGCTCGGCTTCGCCCTGGCCGCGGCCGGCTGCGCCGGGACGGCCGACGCCAGCTCCGCCGCGGGCACGTCCGTCCGCCCGGCCACCGGCACCGTCTCCGACGACCGGGCCGACGACGGTCGGCCCGCGCCCGGCCCGGTCGACCGCGACGACCCCGCCGTCGGGCCCGCGTCGGCCGCGGTCGGAACCTGGTACCGCTTCGACCTGTACACGCACTGCGGGGTCAGTACGCTGAAGTTCTCGGGCCGGTACTGGCGGCTGATCCAGATGCGCACCGACTTGGAGTCCGGCGTGGCCGGGCCGCGGGTGGACTGGGGCCAGGACTACACCCCGGGATACGTCCAGCTGGAGTCCGACCGGGTCGCGGTGTTCGAGACGGCGGGACAGCCGCCGCTCGTCTTCGAACCCACCACCAGCCCGGTCATGCTCTGCAAGTGACTCGCACAGGGGGAGCGCGGGGATGAGCATAGGAGCGGGAGCGGGACCGGGGCCAGAAGCAGCGGCACGGCCGGACCAGGAGCCGGAACCGCGGCGGGGCTCGGGAACGGGACCAGGGCCGGAACCGGGAACGGGCCCGGGCCCGGGCCCGGGCCAGGAGCTGACCCCGGCGCCCCCGCCGGCGTCCGCAGCACCCGCTGACCCCGGCCCCGACCCCGGCCCCGGCCCTGACCCCAGCCCCGACCCCGGCCTCTACGGCCCGGGGTCCGTCACCTGGCAGTGCCACGGCGACCCGATCATGTGGCTGGCCGGCGTCCGGGCGCTCTACCTCCAGGCCCTCCACCCCCGCGCCGTCCGCGGCGTCATCGCCAACTCCGACTTCCGCACCGACACCTGGGGGCGCCTGCTGCGCACCGCCGACTTCGTCGGCACCCTCACCTACGGCACCACCGAGGCCGCCGAACGCGCAGGCGCCCGCGTCCGCCGCATCCACACCCACCTGGGCGCCATCGACCCGGCCACCGGAGCCGAGTTCCGGATCGACGACCCCGAGCTGCTCCTGTGGGTCCACTGCGCACAGATCGAATCGTTCCTGCACGTCCTGCGCCGCTCCGGCGTCCGCCTCACCCCCGCCCAGGCCGACCGCTACGTCGACGAGAACCGGGTGAACGCCCGCCTCGTGGGCCTCGACCCGGCCACCGTCCCCGCCACCACCGCGGAGCTGGCCGCCTACTTCGCCGCCGTCCGCCCCGGCCTCGCGGCCGGATCGGACGCCCGCGAGGTCGACGCCTTCCTGCGCCGCCCTCCCGTCCACCCCCTCCTCGTCCCACTCCGCGCCCTGCTGTGGCGGCCGCTCGCGACCGTCGCGTACGGATCGCTGCCCGACTGGGCCCACACCCTCTACGGCAGACCCGCCCCAGCCCCCCGCGCCGTGACCCGGCGCCTGCGCCTCACCGGCCTCCTGCTGCGCCTGATCCCCGCACGTCTTCGCTGGCAGCTGCCCCCGGGTCACATCTTGAAAGCAATGGCCCGCCTGGGGCCCGCCACGCGTCCCTCGCCGTACACACTGCGTAGAGTGGCGGCCATACTGAACGGGCCGGGGAGGGCGCAGCACGACAACGGGGGCGGCAACACGAGATGGCGGAGTTGGCTGAAAGCACACTGATCCAGGGCCGATATAGGCCGCTCGACCTGATCGGGCGAGGCGGAATGGGCGAGGTCTGGCGCGCCCATGACGAGTCCCTCGGTCGACACGTAGCGGTCAAATGCCTTAAGCCGCTCGGACCCGGACAAGACCCCCACTTCACCCAGGTGCTCCGCGAACGCTTCCGCCGCGAGGCCCGCGTCGCCGCCTCCCTCCAGCACCGGGGTGTCACCGTCGTCCACGACTTCGGGGACGACAGCGCCTCGGGCGGCCAGCTCTACCTCGTCATGGAGCTCCTCGACGGGCGCAACCTCAGCCAGCTGATGGAGGCCTCGCAGGGCCGCCCGCTGCCCGTGGCGGAGGTGATCGACATCGCCGAGCAGATCGCCGCCGCCCTCGCGTACACGCACGAGCAGGGCATCGTCCACCGCGACCTCAAGCCGGCCAACATCATGCGGCTCAGCGACGGCACCGTGAAGATCTGCGACTTCGGCATCGCGCGCCTGGCCCACGACATCGGCTTCACCGCCAAGCTGACCGGCGGCGGCATGGCCATGGGCACGCCCCACTACATGTCGCCCGAGCAGATCGCCGACGCCGAGGTCGACCACCGCAGCGACCTCTACTCCCTCGGCTGCGTGCTCTACGAGATCGCCACCGGCGCCCCGCCCTTCGACCTCGGCGACTCGTGGTCGGTGCTGGTCGGCCACCGCGACACCCCGCCGGTGCCGCCGCGCGCGCACCGCGAGGAGCTGCCCCTGTACTTCGAGGAGGTCGTCCTCGACCTGCTCGCCAAGGCCCCCGAGGACCGCCCGGCCGACGCCCGCCGGCTCCACCAGCGGCTGCTGGCCGGCCGCACCGGCGGCACCGCCGCGGTCCGGGTGGCCGCCCCCCGGCCCCCGGCCGAGCCCACGGGCCTGCCGCACCCGCACGAGGCCCCGGGCCTGGCGCACCCGCACGAGCCGCCGGGCCCGGCGCAGCCTCACGAGGCCCCGGGCCTCGCGTACCCGGTGGAGGCCCTGGGCCTGCCGTACCCGGCGCAGGCCGACGCTGCGGCGTACCCGGCGGAGGCCCCGGGCCTGGCGTACCCGGCGGAGGCCGCGGGCCTGGCGTACCCGGCGGAGGTGGCGGGCCCGGCGTACCCGTCGGAGCTCGACGGCCTGTCGTACGCCGGTGGGACCGTAGCCGCCCGGCACGCAGGCGAGGTCACCGGCCTGCCGTACGCCGTCGAGCCCGTCGGCTCGATGCCCGGCAGCGGGTCCACCGGCACGCCCCCCGCCGGCGGAGTCACGGCGGAACCGCTGTACGCCCCCGGGGTCACCGGAAACCCGTCCGTACACGGGGTCGCCCCCGGGGCGTACGTCGCCGAGACGGGGTGGCACGCCGCGCCCACCACTCCGGAAGAGGCCTGGGGCCCGCCGCTGCCCCCGTGGGCCCGCGCCATGGTCACCGGGCCCAGGGCGGTACGCCCCCCGGCCCCGCCCGCCGCCGACGCCCCGGCCCCGCACGCCCTCACCGGACCGTGGACCCTCGCCGCCCAGGCGGTCGAAGCCATGGCCGCCCCGACGGCCGTACCCGCCCAGGCTCCCTCCGCCGTGCCCGCCCAGGCCCCTTCGGCCATGACTGTCCCGGCACCCGCCGCCGAGCATGCCCCGGCGCCGGGCGCCGACCTCGGCGACCCCCGGGTGCCCGGCCAGCGCGGCACGCCCACCCCCGAGTACCTCGGGCTCCTGGAGGTCCGCCACGGCACCGGACTGAGCCTGGGCCGGCTCGGCCGCTGGGCCGAGGCGGCCGAGGTGCACCGTTCGGTGGCCGCCGCCCGCGCCGAGGCCCTGGGCCCGGACCATCCCGAGACCCTGGCCAGCCGCTACGAGGTCGCGGTCACGCTCAGCCGCACCGGCCGGGCCGGCGACGCGCTCATCGAGTACGGCAAGGTGGCCGAGGGCCGCCGCCGCACGCTCGGCCCCGATCACCCGGACACCCTCGCGGCCCGCCAGGAGGCGGCGTACGTCCTCGGCCAGCTCGGCCGCCACCAGGAGGCGCACGAGCTGTACGCCGAGGTCCTGGCGGCGCGTGAACTCGCCATGGGCGGGGACCACCCCGACACCCTCCGCTGCCGCCACAACCTCGCCGTCAACCTCTCCCGGCTCGGCCGCCCCGAAGAGGCGTACCGGGCCGTCGAGGAAGTGGCCGCCGCCCGCGCCCGCGTACTCGGCCCGCTGCACCCGGACACCCTGCTCACCCGCTACGAGGCGGCATTCGCCCTCGGTCAGCTCGGCCGCTGGGACGAGGCGCTGGCCGGCTACAGCGAAGTGGCCACGGCCCGCGAGCGGACCCTCGGCCGGGACCACCCGGACACGCTCGCGGCCCGCTACGAGGTCGGCATCAGCCTCGGCCGCCTCGGCCGCGGCGCGGAGGCGCTCACGCTCTACCACGAACTCGTCGCCGACCGGACCCGGGCGTACGGCGCCGCGGACCCGGAGACCCTGCGCGCCCGGCACAGCCTGGGCGTGAACCTGGGCCGGCAGGGGCACTGGGAGGCGGCCCTCGGCGAGGCGCACCACGTCAGCGGGCTGCGCGCGAACGTCCTGGGGCCGCGGCACCCCGACACGCTGGTGAGCCGTCGCGAGGTCGCCGTCGCGCTCGGCTGGCTCGGACGGTGGGCCGAGGCGCTCTCCGTGTACGAGGAGGTCGCCCGGCTCCGCGAGGAGACGCTGGGCGCCGACCACCCGGACACCCTCGCCGCGCTGGGCGACCAGGGGCACTGCCTGGAACGCCTGGGCCGGGCGGCCGAGGCCGCCGAACTGCACCGGCGCCTGGCGGCCCTCCGCCACCACAGCCTGCCCTTCGGCAGCCCGATGCCCCCGGTCGCCGGCTGACGCCACCGCCACCCATGCCACACACGGCTCCGCCGCACCACCCCCACGCACCCTGGCAGTCACCGATCCCGCCGTGCTAGGCAAGGGCCATGACCGCACGCGCCGATCTCCCCAAGCCCGCGCAGGACGTGTACGACGCCGTGATCGTCGGCGGTGGCCACAACGGCCTGGTCGCGGCTGCGTACCTCGCCCGGGCGGGCCGCTCCGTGCTCGTACTCGAACGCCTCGGCCACACGGGCGGGGCCGCCGTCTCCACCCGCCCCTTCGCCGGTGTCGACGCCCGCCTCTCGCGCTACTCGTACCTCGTCTCCCTCCTGCCCCGGAAGATCGTCACCGAGCTGGGCCTGGAGTTCGCCGTCCGCAAGCGCACCGTCGCCTCGTACACGCCCACCGTCCGCGCCGGCGCACCCACCGGCCTGCTCGTGGGCGGCGGCGAGGAGCGGACCCGGGAGTCCTTCGCCCGGCTCACCGGCTCCGACCGCGAGTACGAGCGGTGGCGCGCCTTCTACGAGACCACCGGCCGCGTGGCCGAACGCGTCTTCCCCACCCTCACCGAACCCCTCCCGACCCGAGCCGACCTGCGCCGGCGCGTCGACGACGAGGCCGCCTGGCGGATGCTCTTCGAAGAGCCGCTCGGTCGCGCCGTCGAAGAGCGCTTCACCGACGACCTGGTGCGCGGCGTGGTCCTGACCGACGGCTTGATCGGCACCTTCGCCGACGCCCACGACCCGTCCCTCGCCCAGAACCGCTGCTTCCTCTACCACGTCATCGGCGGCGGCACCGGCGACTGGGACGTCCCTGTCGGTGGCATGGGCGCCCTCACCTCCGCGCTCGCGGCGGCCGCCCGGTCCACCGGGGCCGAGATCGTCACCGGCCACGAAGCGGTCCGGATCGAGACCGACGGGGCCGCCGAGGCGGCCGTGGACTACCGCACCCCGTACGGAGAGGGCCGCGTCGCAGCCCGCCAGGTGCTCGTCAACGCCTCCCCGCAGGCCCTCGCCCGGCTCCTCGGCGAGGACCCGGTGACCCCCGCCGAGGGCGCCCAGCTCAAGGTCAACATGCTGCTGCGCCGACTGCCCCGGCTGCGCGACCGCTCGGTCGACCCGCGCGAGGCCTTCGCGGGCACGTTCCACATCGCCGAGGGGTACGAGCAGCTGGCCGCCGCCCACGCCCAGGCCGCGGCCGGCGAACTGCCCGCCGCCCCTCCGTCGGAGATCTACTGCCACAGCCTCACCGACCCGACGATCCTCGGGCCGGACCTGATCGCCGCCGGGTACCAGACCCTGACCCTGTTCGGGCTGCACACGCCCGCCCGGCTGTTCGAGAAGGACAACGACGGGACCCGCGAGCGCCTGCTGGCCGCCACCCTCGCCCAGCTGGACGCCCACCTCGACGAGCCGCTCGCCGACTGCCTCGCCGTCGACGAGGACGGCCGGCCCTGCATCGAGGCGAAGACACCGCTCGACCTGGAACACGAACTGCGACTGCCGGGCGGCCACATCTTCCACCGCGACCTCGCCTTCCCGTACGCGGAGGCCGCCGAGGGAGCGGGCCGCTGGGGCGTGGGCACGGGCCGCGCCAACGTGTTCCTGTGCGGCGCGGGCGCCGTCCGCGGCGGCGGCGTCAGCGGGATCCCGGGCCACAACGCGGCGATGGCAGCGCTCGAGGCGTAGTCCCCCGCCCCCCCCGTCGCGCCCCGGCCCGGCTTTTACCAAATTCGACTCCCGGGGTCAAGCCACGCATTCGTGGGACATGACCCGTCCGTCTCCATCCGGTTTATTTGAAGCAGGTCCTCACCGGGGGAATTCCCCAGAAATACGGACCACGACACCGAATGGAGAAATCCGATGAAGAAGACGTCTCGCAAGATCATGCTGGCTGCGGCTTCCGTGGCACTGGCCGGCGGCGGTATCGCCCTCCCGGCCACGGCGATGGCCGCCCCGGCCCCCCAAATCGCCGCGGCCGACAATACGCCGAACACCCCCAACACCCCGAATACGCCGAACACCCCCGGCGGCGGCAACACCCCGAACACGCCGAACACGCCCAACACCCCGAACACCCCGGGCGGCGGCGGCAACACCCCGAACACCCCCAACACCCCGAACACGCCCAACACCCCGGGCGGTGGGGGCAACACCCCCAACACGCCCAACACCCCGAACACCCCCAACACCCCGAACAAGGGAAAGGGCAAGGCCAAGGCCAAGGTCAAGACCCCGAACACCCCGAACACGCCTAACGCAACACCCCGAACACCCCGAACACGCCTAACACTCCGAACACCCCGGGTGGTGGCGGCAACACCCCGAACACCCCGAACACGCCCAACACCCCGAACACCCCTGACTGAGGTGATCCCCTCTGAACACATGGCGGAGCCGCGCAGTGACCTCACTGCGCGGCTCCGCCGCGTGATGTAGAGAGTCGAGCGCCCTCGGCCTCCGATGGCGCCTACGGCGTGTTCGGCGTGTTCGGCGTGTTCGGGGTGTTCGGCGTATTCGGCGTGTTCGGGGTGTTCGGCGAATTCGGGGTGTTTGGCGTGTTGGGCGTGTTGGGCGTGTTCGGGGTGTTGGGAGTGTTCGGAGTATTAGGCGTACTGGGGGTGTTCGGAGTATTAGGCGTATTGGGGGTATTGGGCGTATTGGGAGTGGTCGGGGTGTCGGGGGCCCCGTGCGCCGCCGCGTAAGGCGCATACGGGGCGTAGGCCGAGTACGGGCTGTACGGCACGTACGGCGCGTAGGTCGACGGTGCCGAGCGCTGCTCGCTCTTCTCGGTCGCCTGCTTCTGCAGCGTCGCCAGGTGCCTTGTCTGGAGGAACTGCGCAGGTGGCGTCAGGACGGCGATCCGCGGGAGCGCCGGGAGCTGCGGGAGCCGCGGCAGTTCGGGCAGCCGCGGGAGTGCCGGCAACTGCGGCAGTTGCGGGAGCTTGACGGCTTGCGGCGTGAGCGGCGACGACACTGTTCGCCCGCCCCGGACGTCGGTGCCGTGGGATGAATGGCCACGTGCATCCGCCGCGTGAGCACTCCCCGCGCCGAGGGCGGACAGACCTGCCGCCACCACGGTGGCGATTACGACCTGCTGGAGCTTCTGCATGAATTCTTACCCTCCGTGCCTTGCTTGCTCGACCACCCGATTACGGATTGCAAGCGATGGTCGCCAAAAGTACACACGGGAGGGGACGTGCACCGGCCGGGGCCAACGAGTCGCCCGTTCCATCACCCATTCGTCGGGCGAAGCCCCAAAGCCCTCGGGGTGGGCCTGCCGCAGGGCCTGCAGGCCGCCCCTGTCAAGCGCCGAGGGGACCCACACACCACGGGACCCACCCCCCGCGAAGCCACCTTCCCCTGCACCTCCTGCACTTCCTGCACCCCCCTCACCCTCACCGACTCCGCAGCCGAGCCTGAGGCACGAACGCCGCCGCCACCAGCAAGCTGATGCCCCCGGCGCTCCACAGCAGGGCGGACAGGGGCCAGTCCCACCGGATGAAGGCCGCGCCGACCACGCCCCCGGCGAACATGGCCCCGACCGACGCCGCCCGTCGCTGCGTGGCCCCGGGCCCGCGCCCGAAGGCCGGGTCGCGGCCGAGCAGCGACCCGGCGAGGAAGGCCGTCATCGCCCGGGTCACCAGAGTGGTCGGCATGTCCGGTACGGCCACCCGCATGGCGGTGACGTTGCGGAGGCCCATCGCACAGGCAAGGGTGGCGATGACGGCGAGGTGCCGCCCGGTCGGGGCGCTACTCAGCGGCTGAACCCCCCAGGCCACTCCGCCGGCCGCCGCCACCAGCAGGCCCTCCGCGGTGACGGCGAGCACGAACCAGCGGTGCCGGTGTGCCTCCAGCCGCCCCTCCAGCCGGGCGCCGGCGACCGCACCCAGCACGAACGCGCCGAGCGAGACCGCGGGAGCGCTGACCGACAGCCCGCCCTGTCCCATCAGCCCGAAGCCCAGGAAGAGCAGGTTCCCGGTCTGCATGGCGGTGAACACCGGACCCAGCCCCAGCAGGGCGGCCGCCTCGACGAGCCCGGTCGCGAACGTGAGGGCCGCCAGCAGCCGAGTCAGCGTCCCCGCCGGCGCGGCACGGGTCGGGAGGGGGTGTGCCATCAGTCCGCCGACCGGGTCCAGCCCACCGCCACGAGCCGGGCCGCGTCCGCAGGCCGCTCGTCGGAGAAGACGATGGGTTCCCCACCCCCACCCCCAAGCTCCGCCCCCGCGCCAGCCGCCACCCTTCCCTCATCGCGCACCTCAGCCCTCCCCTCATCCCGCGCCTCAGCCCTCCCCCCATCCGGCACCTCAGCCCTCCCCCCATCCCGCGCCCCCACCCGCACCCGAATCCGGTCGACGTAGACCCCCCGGCCCACGTACCGCCCCTCGGCCCGGTGCCGGAAGCGCAGCCGGAGCTCCTCGTCCGCCCAGCGCTCCAGGGGCGCCGTCAGACGGTGCCAGACGCGCCCCGACCAGCCGGTGACCATGCCCTGCGGCCACTGCTCGCGGCCCACCCCGTGGGCGGGGGAGACGGTGCCGGAGGAGACGGCGCCAGAGCGAACCGCGCCGGAGCGAACCGCGCCGGAGCGAACCGCGCCGGAGGAGCCGGCGCCCGAGGAGCCGGCGCCCGAGGAGCCGGCGCCCGAGGACCCGCCCCCCGAGGACCCGCCCCCCGAGGACCCGGCACCCAAGGACCCGGCGTCGAACCGCACGGACGCCAAAGGCACGGTGTCGAAGGGCACAGGCTCCCAAGAGCCACCACCGTCGACGGAGGCCTCCAGGTGCGCCGAGCCGTCGCGGGGCACGGTGTCCCACCACAGGTCGCACTCCAACCGCGCGTGTGCCCCGAGCGGTCCGAGGGCGGGCAGGGTCAGCGTCCCCGTGCCGCCGGTGGCCATCCCGGAGTACCAGGCGGGTCCGCCGTGCGCGGTCCGTACGGGCACGGCCCGGGCCACCGCGTTGGCCACCGCCACCCGCGGCGCGCTGCCGGCCCGCCAGGTGCGCACCGGGTGCACCGAGTTGCCCAGCAGGATCAGGTACGAGTCGGTGGACGGGTCGAGCACGAGGGACGTGCCGGTGAATCCCGTGTGCCCGGCCGCGTGCGGGGTGGCCATCGCGCCCATGTACCAGTGCTGGTAGAGCTCGAAGCCCAGGCCGTGGTCATCACCGGGGAAGGCGGTGTTGAAATCGGTGAACAGCAGCTCGACGGAGGCCGCCGACAGGATCCGTACGGCGCCGTACGCCCCGCCGTCCAGCAGCGTCCGGGCGAGGACGGCGAGGTCCCAGGCCGTGCCGAAGACCCCGGCGTGGCCCGCGACCCCGCCCAGCGTGTGGGCGTTCTCGTCGTGCACCGCACCCCAGACCAGTCCCCGGTCCAGCCCGGACCAGGGCGGCCGCTCGACCTCGGTGGCCGCGGTCAGCGGGCGCCACGCGGCGGGCGGCCGGAAGCGCGTGCGGTGCATCCCGAGCGGAATGGTGATCTCGTCGCGCAGCAGGACGTCCAGCGTGCTCCCGGTGACCCGTTCGAGGAGCAGGTGCAGCGCGATCAGGTTCAGGTCCGAGTACCGGTAGACGCTGCCAGGCGGGTCCTGCGGCCGCACCTGCCACAGCAGCCCCAGCTGTCCCTCACGGGTGGACTCCCGGTAGAAGGGCACCCAGGACCGTAGCCCAGAGGTGTGCGTCAGCAGCTGACGCACCGTGATCAGCTCCTTGCCGCCACCGGTGAACTCCGGCAGGTACCGGTCGACGGGCGCCTCCAGCTCCAGCGCCCCGCGCTCCAGCTGCTGCACCGCCAGCACGGAGGTGAAGAGCTTCGTCAGCGAGGCCAGGTCGAAGACGGTGTCCCGGCGCATGGGGATCCGCTCGGCGGGCGGCAGTTCGCGGGCGGTGTCGGTGCGCCCGTCGTAGTCGGCGTACCGCAGGGCGTCCCCGACCGCCTCGTGCAGTGCGACCGTCCGCCCCCGCCCGGCGAGCACCACGGCCCCCGCGTACCACGGGTGCGTCGGCGAAGGCCCCAGGAAGCGGCGGGTCTCGTCGAGCGCCGCGTCCAGATGCTCCTCCAGCAGCCCCGCCTCGCGGGCGCTCCCGTACCGCAGGCTGCGCCACCCGCCCGGTACGCCCCACCGGCGGCCGGGGCCTCCGCTGCCGCCGTCCGGGCCGCCGTCCGGGCCGCCCTCCGGGCCGGTCCCGTGACCGCCGTCCGGACCCCCGCGGCCGCCGTCCGGCCCGGTGCCTCGGGCGGCCGCGGCCCCCGGCAGCGACTGCGCGGCGAGCACGCCACCGAGTACGCCGCCGAGTGCCAGCAGGTGCCCTGCCAGCCTCCTGCGGCTCAGCCGGCCGGAAACGCCGTCCTTGTCCTCAGCCTCGCCCATGACCGGCCTTCCTCCCTCGCGGCGGCGCGTCCCCCAGTATCTGCCCGCGCACCGGCCCCACCCCGCTCCGACGGGCCCGCAAAGAATCTGACACAGCATCAGAAAATCTCTTCCCTCGGCCGTCGCCCTGCGGCATCCTGCGCCCCATGGAGACGGAGCTGAGCAAGAAACTGGGAGTCGAGCACGCCATCTTCGGCTTCACCCCCTTCCCGGCGGTGGCCGCGGCCATCAGCCGCGCCGGAGGCTTCGGCGTGCTCGGCGCGGTCCGCTACACCGCCCGCGACGACCTCGCCCGCGACCTCGACTGGATGCAGGACCACACCGGCGGCAAGCCGTACGGCCTCGACGTGGTCATGCCCGCCAAGAAGGCCGTCGACGGCATCAGCGAGGCCGACATCGAGGCGATGATCCCCGACGGCCACCGGGAGTTCGTCCGCGACACCCTCGCCAAGCACGGCGTCCCCGAGCTCCCCGAGGGCGAGGCGTCCGGCTGGCGCATCACCGGCTGGATGGAGCAGGTCGCCCGCAACCAGCTCGACGTCGCCTTCGACTACCCCATCAAGCTCCTCGCCAACGCCCTCGGCTCCCCGCCCGCCGACGTGGTCGCCCGCGCCCACGACCACGGCGTCCTCGTCGCCGCCCTCGCCGGCAGCGCCAAGCACGCCCGCAGGCACGCCGAGGCCGGGATCGACGTCGTCGTCGCCCAGGGCTACGAGGCCGGCGGACACACCGGCGAGATCGCCTCCATGGTCCTCGTCCCCGAGATCGTCGAGGCCGTGGACCCGCTCCCGGTCCTCGCCGCCGGCGGCATCGGCAGCGGCGAGCAGATCGCCGCCGGCCTGGCGCTCGGCGCGCAGGGCGTCTGGCTCGGCTCCCTGTGGCTGACCACCACCGAGGCGGAACTGCACTCCCGCGCCCTCACCGAGAAGCTGCTCTCCGCCGGCTCCGGCGACACCGTCCGCTCCCGCGCGCTGACCGGGAAGCCCGCCCGCCAGCTGCGCACCGAGTGGACCGACGCCTGGGACGACCCGGCCGGGCCCGGCGCGCTGCCGATGCCGTTGCAGGGCCTGCTCGTCGCCGAGGCCGTCTCCCGGATTCAGAAGTACGAGGTCCAGCCGCTGCTCGGCACCCCGGTCGGCCAGATCGTCGGCCGCATGAACACCGAACGCAGCGTCCGGGCCGTCTTCGACGACCTCACCCGCGGTTTCGAGAGGGCCATCGACCGCATCAACCGCATCGCCGGACGAGCCTGAGGAGCCGGACCGCCATGACCGCCCCCGAGAACGCACCGGAGAACGCCCCCGAGAACGCCCCCGAGAACGCACCGGAGAACGCCCCCGAGAACGCACCGGAGAACGCCCCCGAGAACGCATCGGAGAAGGCCCCCGCGACCGCGCCGGCCTCGGCCACGGCGGCCGCACCGGCCATGGCGGCCGCACCGGCCATGGCGGCCGCACCGGCCATGGCGGCCACACAGGCCACACCGGCCACGTCGGCCGCACCGGCCACGGCCCAGCCCCCGAACGGCTTCTGGGCGCAGGCGGTGGCCGATCCCGACCGCATCGTGGTCACCGCTCCCGACGGCGAGCAGTGGACCGCCGGCCGCCTGCACCGGGCCGTCAACCAGCTCGTCCACGGTCTGCGCGCGGCCGGACTGGAGCGCGGCGACGCCTTCGCCGTCGTGCTGCCCAACGGCGTCGAGTTCTTCACCGCCTACCTCGCCGCCAGCCAGGCCGGCTTCTACCTCGTCCCGGTCAACCACCACCTCGTCGGCCCCGAGATCGCCTGGATCGTCGCGGACTCCGGTGCCAAGGTGCTCATCGCCCACGAGCGGTTCGCCGCCGCCGCGACGGCCGCCGCCGACGAGGCCGCCCTGCCGGCGAGCCACCGCTACGCCGTCGGAGCGGTGCCGGGCTTCCGCCCGTACGCCGCACTCCTCGACGGACAGCCCGGTTCCGCCCCCGCCGACCGCACCCTCGGCTGGGTCATGAACTACACCTCCGGTACGACCGGGCGCCCGCGCGGCATCCGGCGCCCGCTGCCCGGGAAGCCACCGGAGCAGACGTACCTGGGCGGCTTCCTCGGCATCTTCGGAATCCGACCCTTCGAGGACAACGTCCATCTGGTCTGCTCGCCGCTCTACCACACCGCGGTGCTGCAGTTCGCGGGCGCGGCGCTGCACATCGGGCACCCGCTCGTCCTCATGGACAAGTGGAGCCCCGAGGACATGCTCCGCCTGATCGACCGTCACGCGTGTACGCACACCCACATGGTCCCCACCCAGTTCCACCGCCTGCTCGCGCTCCCGCAGGAGACGAAGGACGCGTACGACGTCTCGTCGATGCGGCACGCCATCCACGGCGCCGCGCCCTGCCCGGACCACGTCAAGCGCGCCATGATCGACTGGTGGGGGACCTGCGTCGAGGAGTACTACGCGGCCAGCGAGGGCGGCGGCGCCTTCGCCACGGCTGAGGACTGGCTCAAGAAGCCCGGCACCGTCGGCAAGGCCTGGCCCATCAGCGAGCTGGCCGTCTTCGACGACGACGGCAACCGGCTGCCGCCCGGCGAACTCGGCACCGTCTACATGAAGATGAGCACCGGTTCCTTCAGCTACCACAAGGACGAGGGCAAGACCCGCAAGAACCGCATCGGCGACTTCTTCACCGTCGGCGACCTCGGCCTGCTGGACGACGAGGGCTACCTGTTCCTCCGGGACCGGAAGATCGACATGATCATCTCGGGCGGGGTGAACATCTACCCCGCCGAGATCGAATCCGCCCTCCTCACCCACCCGGCCGTGGCGGACGCCGCCGCCTTCGGGATCCCGCACGCCGACTGGGGCGAGGAGGTCAAGGCGGTCGTCGAACCCGCCGAGGGCCACGAGCCGGGACCGGCGCTGGCCGCCGAGATCCTGGCCCACTGCGAGCGGCTGCTGGCCGGCTACAAGCGCCCCAAGACGGTCGACTTCATCACCACGATGCCCCGCGACCCCAACGGCAAGCTCTACAAGCGCCGACTGCGGGATCCGTACTGGGAGGGGCACGACCGGGTGATGTGAGGGGCACGACCGGGCCATGTGAGGGCTGGGGGCGCGAGGGCGGGGTTCGGGGGTTGGGCGCGGGGCTTGGGCGCGGGGGTTGGGTGCGGGGGTGAGGTGGGGAAGCGGAGAGCGGGGTTCGGGGGTTGGGTGCGGGGGTGAGGTGGGGAAGCGGAGAGCGGGGTTCGGGAGCGGGCCGGGGTCGGCGGGGCGCCGGGGTCGGGGCGTGCAGGACGTGGCGTGACGCGGAGTCGGGAGGGCCGGCGGGGTGGGGATGACGCGGCGGCGGGGGCCGTCTCGTGGTGTGTGGGTCCCCTCGGCGCTTGACAGGGGTGGCCTGCAGGCCCTGCGGCAGGCCCACCCCAGGGGCTTTGGGGCTTCGCCCTGGCCGTCGGCCACCCCTGGCCCGGGCCTGCCTCCGGTCCAGCCTGCCACCCCTGTCAAGCGCCTCCCCCACACACCACGAGACGGCGGGGGGCTGGCGCGAAGCCCAGGGCGTCTGGGTGGGCCGGTTCGGCGGGGGTGGGGTCGGTTTCCGCAGGCATCAGGGGACGGTGGCGGGCGGTCGGAGTCCCACGCATCACGAGATGGTCGCGGCGGGCTGGCGGGCTGGCGGGCTGGCGGGCTGGCGGGGCCAGCGTGCGCGCGGGAGCCCCTCAGGTTGCCCGTCGCACGGAGCCGATGAGTCCTCATGTGGCGGTCCGTCACCTCTCGGGCCCTGCCCGCCCGCCCTCTCCGGGCTTGCCGCTTCGTCTACGGCCTGCCCTCGCCCGGCCTGCGCGCCCTGCCGGCCTCCGCCCTGAACTACGCCACCATCACCGGCGTCGCGCGCTACGACCTCGAGGACGGCGGCGCCCTCCCCACCCGACATCCACCCCACCTGTCTGACACCCACCCAACCTGCCCGACGCGTTCGCACCCGTCGCAGGCGGGAGCGGCGTGGCAGGGTGGAGGTCATGAACGCGGCAGTCGTCAGGTCCCCCGCCACCGACTGGACCTTCGTGGTCCCCGTCATCGCGCTCGTCGCGCTGGTCCTCACCTGGGGGCGCGACCTGCCGGGTTGGGCCGTGGCGCTGGTCGCGCTCTGCCTGGCCGGCGCGGTGCTGGCGGCGGTGCACCACGCGGAGGTGGTGGCCCACCGGGTGGGGGAGCCGTTCGGCTCGCTGGTCCTCGCCGTCGCCGTCACGGTCATCGAAGTGGCCCTCATCGTCACCCTGATGGCCGACGGCGGCGACAAGACCGCGACGCTGGCACGGGACACCGTGTTCGCCGCCGTGATGATCACCTGCAACGGCATCGTCGGCCTGTCCCTGCTGCTCGGCGCGCTGCGCAACCGCGTGGCCGTCTTCAACGCCGAGGGTTCCGGGGCCGCCCTCGCCACCGTCGCCACGCTGGCCACCCTCAGTCTCGTCCTGCCCACCTTCACCACCAGCAAGCCCGGCCCCGAGTTCTCCGGCGCCCAGCTGACCTTCGCCGCCGTCGCGTCCATCTGCCTGTACGGGCTCTTCATCGCCGTCCAGACCGTGCGGCACCGTGACTACTTCCTGCCCGTACCGACCACGAGGTCCGCCGAATCCGACGAAGAGCACGCCGAACCGCCGACCGCCCGGGCGACGCTGATCAGCCTCGGACTGCTCGTCGTTGCCCTCGTCGCGGTGGTCGGCGATGCCAAGTCCGTCTCGCCCACCATCGAGTCCGTCGTGGCCGACGCTGGCCTGCCGCAGGCCGTCGTCGGCGTGATCATCGCCCTTCTGGTGCTGCTGCCCGAGACCCTGGCCGCGGTCCGGGCCGCCCGCCGCGACCGCGTACAGACCAGCCTCAACCTGGGCCTCGGCTCCGCCATCGCCAGCATCGGCCTGACCATCCCCGCCATCGCCCTGGCCTCGATCTGGCTGTCCGGCCCGCTCGTGCTCGGGCTGGGGGCCACCCACATGGTGCTGCTCACGCTCACGGTCGTCGTCGGCGGCCTGACGATCGTCCCGGGCCGGGCCACCCTGCTGCAGGGCGGCGTCCACCTGGTGATCCTCGCCGCCTACCTCTTCCTCGCCGTGAGCCCGTGAGGCACGTCCCCCGGGCGGGCCGCGGCCGTTCGGCCGTGCCCGCCTGGCGGGGACGCAGGCGCCGTCGAAGGATGCTGCCGACAGCTGTCCGCCGCTGCCTCCGGGAGCCCGCCGTGCGCGCCACCTCACCGAACCGTGCCGCCCCGCCAGGCGGGTCCCGGACGGCCGCCCCTGTCAAGCGCCGAGGGGACCCACACACCACGGGACCCACCCCCGAAGCGAGCCGCCCGAAGCCCCCGCCCTACCATCAAAGCGAGCAGCCCCTCGACACCGGACCATCCCCGCCCCCACACCCTCCGACACCCGCCCCCGCCCCGGCCCGCCCCCGCGGTCAGGCGCCGGTCGCCACCGGCAGGTCGGACGGCAGACCCCACTCGCCCCACGAGCCGTCGTACACCGACAGCTCGTCGTATCCGGCGATTTCGGCGCCGAGGGCCAGTACGCAGGCCGTGACCCCCGACCCGCAGCTGAAGTACAGCCGCTCCCGGCCTCCGGCCAGGCCGCTGAAGGCCTCGCGCAGCTCGGGCGCCGACCGCATCCGGCCCGCGGCCTGCACCTCGCCGAAGGGGAGGTTCAGCGAACCCGGCATGTGGCCGCCGCGCAACCCGGGTCGGGGCTCGGGAGCCGTCCCGGCGAACCGTTCCCGCGTCCGGGCGTCGAACACGGCCGAGCCGGGGTCGGCCAGCGCGGCCGTCACCTCCGCGCTTCCCACGAGCAGGCCGGGGCGCGGCCGGGCGGTGAAATCACCGCGCCGCCACGAACCCGTCGCGAGGGGCCGCCCGGACTCCACCGGCAGGCCGGCCGCCTCCCAGGCCGGCAGTCCGCCGTCGAGGACCGCCACCCGGTCGAAGCCCATCGCCTTGAACATCCACCGGGCGCGGGCGCTCGAGTAGATTCCGGCGGCGTCGTAGACGACCACGGCGCCGGCGTCGTCGATGCCGAGGGCCCGCGCCTCCTCCGTGAACGCGTCGGCACCCAGCATCGTGTGCGGCAGCGGGCTGGCGTGGTCCGAGAACGCTCCGTCGATGTCGAAGACCCGCGCGCCGGGGATGCGGCGCTCGGTGCCGCGGTGCCCGCCGACCGACGCGTCGAGGACGACCAGATCCGGGGTACCGAGCCGGGCGGCGAGCCACTCGCCGTCGGTCAGGGGGCCAAAGGGCATGGTGAACCGCCGTTCGCTCGGATGACCGGACGATCAAGATCGCAGCGCGCGTCGCGGCCTGTCAACCGCCGTGGCACGCACCCGGAACAGCACCCGAACGGACGTGCGCCCGACCCCTCGACCCGTACGGAATCCCGTCATTCGATCGGGTCAGGCCGGTGCTCCTCTCCCGGCTCCGGCAGCAGGCCGGCCTCCCGCAGCCGGGTCAGCGTGCGCTGCTCGTGCACCAGGCGCCCCACCAGCGCCCCGCCGTACACCACGAAGCCCACGCCCACCAGCCAGGACTGCACGACGAGCAGCGTGCCGAACGGGCCGTAGACCACGGCATTGGAAGCGATCAGCGGCGAGAACACCAGCTGCGAGAAGATCCGCAGGCCCAGCAGCCCCAGCGTGGTGGCCACCGCGCCGGGCAGCAGCGCGCGCCAGCGGACCCGCCCGCCGAGCAGCAGTCGCTGCGAGACCCAGAAGAACAGGCAGGTGCCGACGACGTCGGCCAGGCCGGACAGCAGGGTGCCGGCCAGGCCCGCGGTGGGGGAGGAGACCGCGATCAGCACCCCGAGGAAGAAGACCAGCAGCGCCAGCCACACCACGTGCCGCCACATGGTGTGCCAGCGGGCGGTGGGCAGGTCCCACACCTTTTCGTAGCC
The DNA here is from genome assembly GCF_000719335.1 of Streptomyces sp. NRRL S-87. Classification (GTDB taxonomy): domain Bacteria; phylum Actinomycetota; class Actinomycetes; order Streptomycetales; family Streptomycetaceae; genus Streptomyces. The sequence goes on along the minus strand of NZ_JOGB01000009.1, from coordinate 150,909 downwards.
GGTCTGCACGGCCGACCCGAAGGTCAGGCCGAAGACGGTGAGGGCGGCAAGACCGAAGGCGGTGGTCCGCTCGAGGGCCTGGCCGCCGGAGTCGAAGAGCAGCTCGATCTGGCGCCGGGAGGCCTCCGAGACCGCGAGGCCCTGCCCCAGCCACCGGCCGAAGCCCCGGAAGCTCTCGGGCGCGGCCGCGGCGACCACGATGAGCAGCGGGACGAGCGTGAGGAAGCCGAGCGCCGCGAACCCCATGGCCCGGTGCATCAGCTCCATCTCGCGCCCGCGGCTCCACGCCAGCCCGACGGCGGACCCGGTCACCCGGTCGTGCAGGTGCCGGAGCCGACGGGCGTCCCCGGATCCCGTGCCCGACGTCTTCGGTGTCACACTTCCTGACTACCACGAACCGGGCCATACCCTGCCGAACCAGCGGCAGACGGGTGGTTTCCGGAAGGCTCCCGGGCGTGTCCCGTCCCACGGCTGCGCCGCATGTGCGCGGCCGAAAGGCGAGGCCCGCGGCCTCCACCTCCGGGCCGGAGTGGTCGTTGAGGCCGAGCAGGACGGAGCGCAGTACGTCGGGATGCTCCTCCTCGCCGGCCCACGCGAGGAACACGCCGCGGGCCCGCTGCTCCTCGCGCGCGTCCGGGCGTATCCGCTGCGGGTCGCCGCCCGACAGCGCCCACACGGCCATACCCAGGTAGCCCGCGTCGACCGCCCGCAGCAGCGGGGTGCTGCCGTCGGGCAGCCTCCGGTGCGGGTCCGCGCCGCCGTCGACCAGTGCCTCCGCCACCTCCTCGTCGAAGGCGGCCACGGCCGCGCACAGCGCCGGCACCCCCGACCCGTCGGCGGCCCCCGGATCGGCCCCGGCCGTGAGCAGCGCCCGTACGGCGTCCGCGTCCCCGGACCGGACCGCCGCGAGCAGCGCCGCATCCTCGTCCCCGACCTTGCCCGTCCCCCCTTCCGGGCGCGCACCCGCCCGTCAGCCGAGTGAACGACCCTGCGGGTCGTACCGCTAGGCCGTCCCCCGCAGGTCCTTGATGCGCTTGATCTTGCCGACCGAGCGCTCCAGGGTCTCCGGGTCCACGATCTCGATTCCCACCGAGACGCCGATGTTCTCCTTCACCGCCCGTACGATCGCGCCGGCCGCCGCCTCGCGCTCCGCCGGGGTGGCGTCCCGGCGGGCCTCGGCGCGCACCGTCAGGGCGTCCAGCCGACCCTCGCGGGTCAGCCGGAGCTGGAAGTGCGGGGCCACCCCGGGGGTGCGGAGCAGGATCTCCTCGATCTGGGCGGGGTAGAGGTTCACGCCCCGCAGGATGATCATGTCGTCGCTGCGGCCCGTCACCTTCTCCATCCGCCGGAACGCCGGCCGCGCCGTCCCCGGCAGCAGCCGCGTCAGGTCCCGGGTCCGGTACCGGACCACCGGCATGGCCTCCTTGGTGAGCGAGGTGAAGACCAGCTCGCCGAACTCGCCCTCCGGCAGCACCTCTCCGGTGAGGGGGTCCACCACCTCGGGCAGGAAGTGGTCCTCCCACACGGTGAGCCCGTCCTTGGTCTCGACGCACTCCTGCGCCACGCCCGGGCCCATCACCTCCGACAGGCCGTAGATGTCGACGGCGTCGATGCCCAGGCGCTCCTCGATCTCGCGGCGCATCTCCTCGGTCCAGGGCTCGGCGCCGAAGATCCCGGTCCGCAGCGAGGTCGAGCGGGGGTCCACGCCCTGGCGCTCCATCTCGTCCAGCAGGGTGAGCATGTAGGACGGCGTCACCATGATGATCTCGGGCTTGAAGTCCTGGATCAGTCGGACCTGGCGTTCCGTCATGCCGCCCGAGGCCGGGATGACCGTGCAGCCGAGCCGCTCGGCGCCGTAGTGGGCGCCGAGCCCGCCGGTGAAGAGCCCGTACCCGTAGGCCACGTGGACCTTGTGGCCGGGGCGGCCGCCCGCGGCGCGGATGGAGCGGGCCACCACGTCGGCCCACGTGTCCAGGTCCCGCTCGGTGTAGCCGACCACCGTGGGCAGGCCGGTGGTGCCACTGGAGGCGTGGAGCCGCCGGATCTCCGACTCGGGGACGGCGAACATCCCGAAGGGGTAGTGGTCGCGCAGGTCCGCCTTGGTGGTGAAGGGGAAGCGGGCCAGGTCCGCGAGGGACGCGAGGTCCTCCGGGCGCACGCCGGCCTTGTCGAAGGCGTCGCGGTAGAAGGGCACCCGGTCGTAGGCGCGCCGCAGGGTCTCGCGCAGCCGGGTGAGCTGCAGCGCCTCCAGTTCCTCGCGGGTGAGCCGTTCCGCCGTGTCCAGGAGATCCGTCATGCCGAACGATCATTCGGTAGAGGGGCGGCCGCGTCAAGAACTCGGGCGCGGCAGCCTCCCCGGTCTGCTTGGATGGCGGCCATGTCGATCTTCACCTCCCCTGACGGGACCGAGCTGGCCTACCGGGTCGAGGGCACGGGCGAGCCCCTCGTCTGCCTCCCGGGCGGCCCCATGCGCGCCGCCGAGTACCTCGGCGACCTCGGCGGGCTGACCCGCACCCGGCGGCTGGTCCGGCTCGACCTGCGCGGCACCGGCGGCTCCGCGGTCCCGGCCGACCGCGGCACGTACCGCGTCGACCGGCAGGTCGCCGACGTCGAGGCGCTGCGCGTCCACCTCGGGCTGGAGCGCCTGGACCTGCTCGCCCACTCGGCGGGCGGCAATCTCGCGCAGCTGTACGCCGCCGCGTACCCGGAGCGGGTGCGCCGGATCGCCCTCGTCACGCCCACGTCCTGGGCGCTGGGGCTCGGGACGACCACGGCGCAGCGGCTGGCGGCGGCCCGGCGGCGGGCCGGCGAGCCGTGGTTCGAGGAGGCCTACCCGGCCCTGGAGAAGTTCTACGCCGGCGGCGACTGGGACGACCGCATGCTGCCGTTCTTCTACGGGCGCTGGGACGCGGCGGCCGAGGCGCACGCGGCCCGCGAGGAGGACCAGACCAACCTGGAGGCCTGCGAGGCGTTCGGCGCCGAAGGGGCCTACGACCCGCCCGCCACGCGGGCCGCGCTCGCCCGACTGACCTCCGAGGTCCTGGTCCTGGCGGGCGCGCACGACGGCAACCCGACCCCGGAGCTCGCCGAGGAGCTGGCGGCCCTCTTCCCGGCCGGCCGGTGCGTGGTCCAGCCGGACGCCGGCCACTTCCCGTGGGTCGACGCCCCGGAGTGGTTCGCGGACACGGTGGAGGCGTTCCTGGCGGAGTGAGGGACGGGGCGGAGGGACGGCCGGACGCGGCGGTGGGACGGCCGGGCGGGGCGGTGGGACGGCCGGGCGGCTCGGGGCCGGGCGGCCGTACGGCTGACCGCGCGGGCAGCCCCGGGGGCCTCGGGGCCGGGGCCGGGGCCGACGGCGTGGCCGCCGCGGGCGTTCCTGCGTGTCCCGAGGCCCCGGTCCCGTACCCGGCACGAGGCTGGGCGGATGCACGCCGTCCTGCACGCCCTGTCCATCACCGGCGCGATGACCTGGCAGATCACCTGGGCCCTCATCCTCGGCTTCACGCTGTCCGCCGTCGTCCAGGCGGTCGTCCGCACCTCCAGCGTCGTGTCGCTGCTCGGCGACGACCGCCCCCGCACGCTCGCGGTCGCCGCGGGCCTGGGGGCGGCCTCGTCCTCCTGCTCGTACGCCGCGGTGGCGCTGGCCCGCTCCCTCTTCCGCAAGGGGGCGCACTTCACCTCCGCGATGGCCTTCGAGATCGCCTCCACCAACCTCGTCATCGAACTGGGCGTGATCCTGGCGCTGCTGATGGGCTGGCAGTTCACCGCCGCCGAGTTCGTCGGCGGGCCCGTGATGATCGTCGTACTGGCGGTGCTGTTCCGGCGGTTCCTCCGCGCGGACCTGCTCGGCGAGGCGCGCGAGCAGGCCGAGCGCGGCGTGGCCGGATCCATGGAGGGCCACGCCGCGATGGACATGTCCGTACCGGCGGGGGGCTCCCTCGCGCGCCGGCTGTTCTCCCGAGCGGGGTACACGTCCGTCTCGCACGTCTTCGTCATGGAGTGGGCGGCCATCCTGCGCGACATCGTGGTCGGGCTGCTGATCGCCGGGGCCGTCGCCGCCTGGGTGCCGGACTCCTTCTGGCACGGCTTCTTCTTCGAGGGGCACCCGCTCGCCGCCAAGCTGTGGGGCCCGCTGATCGGCCCGCTGGTCGCGATCGCGTCCTTCGTCTGCTCGATCGGCAACGTGCCGCTCGCCGTCGTGCTGTGGCAGGGCGGCATCAGCTTCGGCGGTGTGGTCTCCTTCATCTTCGCCGACCTGCTGATCGTGCCGATCCTGAACATCTACCGGAAGTACTACGGACGCCGGACGGCCCTGTTCCTGCTCGCCACCTTCTACACCGCGATGGTCGTCGCCGGGTACGTCGTCGAGTTCCTCTTCGGCGCCCTGGGCCTCATCCCCGACCAGGCGGACGCCGAGCTCCCCACCGAGGGGGTGAGCTGGGACTACACCACCTACCTCAACATCGCCTTCCTGCTCCTCGCGGCCGCCTTCGTGGTGCGCTTCTTCCGCACCGGGGGCCGGGAGATGCTGCGCATGATGGGCGGCGGCCCTCCGGCGCCGGGCGGCGCGCCCGCCCACGAGCACTGACGGGGCGCCCGCCCAGGGCCGCGACGGGCGTTGCCGTACGGACCTACTCCGCGGCTGCGCCCCCGTCCGCCGCCGTGGCGACGTCGCGGGCCCACCGGTAGTCCGCCTTTCCGCTCGGCGAGCGCTGGATGGCGTCGGCTATCACCAGCTGGCGCGGGATCTTGTAGCCGGCCAGCCGGGTCCGGCAGTGCGTCTGGATCTCCTCCAGCGTGGGGGCGGGCGCGCCGGACCGGACCTGCACCACCGCCGCCACGTGGCTGCCCCACCTGGCGTCCGAGACCCCCGCGACCAGCGCGTCGTACACGTCCGGATGGGCCTTGAGGGCCTGCTCGACCTCCTCCGGGTAGACCTTCTCGCCCCCGGTGTTGATGCACTGCGAGCCGCGCCCGAGGACCGTGACGATGCCGTCCTCGTCGACCGTCGCCATGTCGCCGAGCAGCACCCAGCGCTCGCCCGAGCGCTGGAAGAAGGTCTCCGCGGTCTTCGCGGCGTCGTTGTAGTAGCCGAGCGGTACGTGCCCCCGCTGGGCCAGCCGCCCCGGCACGCCCACCGGCACCGGTTCGTGGGTGACGGGGTCCACGACCTGGGTGCGCTCGTTGACCTCCAGGCGGAAGCCCTTCTCCGGCCCCGAGTCGTCGGTGGCCCGGCCGTTGGAACCGGACTCGGAGGAGCCGAAGTTGTTCAGCAGCATCACGCCGGGGGCCAGCCGCCGGAACTCGTCGCGCACCGACTCCGACATGATCGCGCCCGAGGACGACACGCTGAAGAGGGAGGACAGGTCGGTGCCGGCCAGCGGCCCCTTGAGGGCGTCGATCAGCGGCCGCAGCATCGCGTCGCCCACCAGCGAGACGCTGGAGACCTTCTCCTTCTCGATCGTGCGGAGCAGTTCCTCCGGCACGTACTTGCGGTGGATGACGATCCGCTGGCCGTAGTTGAAGGCCACGAACGACGTCAGGGTCGACGTGCCGTGCATCAGCGGGGGAGCGGGGAAGAAGGTGAGCCCCGCGCCGCGGCCGGCCACCCGCTCGGCCAGCTCCTCCGGCCGCTTGACCGGTTCGCCCGTGGGCTCGCCGCCGAACAGCCCCGCGAAGAACAGGTCCTCCTGGCGCCACATCACGCCCTTGGGCATCCCGGTCGTACCGCCGGTGTAGATGATGAACAGGTCGTCGGGCGAGCGGGGCGGGAACCCGCGCTCCGGCGACCCCTCCGCCTCGGCGTCCGCGTACGCAACCGGCGCGATCGCGGGCTCGGGCGCCCCCTCGGGGGCGTCCCCCACCCGGACCAGGTGGCGCAGCTTCTCCGCCTGCGGCAGCGCGGCCGCCACCCGCGCGGTGAACTCGCCGTCGAAGACCAGCGCCGCCAGGTCCGCGTCACGGTAGAGGTAGACCAGCTCGTCCTCGACGTAGCGGTAGTTCACGTTCACCGGCACCAGGCGGGCCTTCAGGCAGGCCAGTACGGTCTGGAGGTACTCCACCCCGTTGTAGAGGTGCAGCCCGAGGTGCTCGCCCGGGCGCAGACCCCGGTCGATCAGGTGGTGGGCGACCCGGTTGGCCGCCGCGTCCAGCTCCCGGTAGGTCAGCCGGCGCTCGGCGCCGGTGCCCGGGTGGTCGACGTACACGAGCGCCTCGCGGTCCGGGACCACGTCGACCACCGACTCGAACAGGTCGGCAAGGTTGTACTCCACCACGTCCTCCTGACCCGGGAACGACCTCGTCCGTACGGGTTCCGTACGGATGGCTGCCGATTACAACGTCGAGCGCTCCAACAGGGAAGGGCGCCGCCCAAGAAATCTGACTGACTGTCAGAAAACTATTGAACTGCACGGGCCCCTCCTGCAACCTGTTCTAGGTCGCGAGACGGGAGGACGGCAATGGGCGGGACGGAACACCTCACCGTGGAGCGCCGCGGCGCCACGCTGGTGCTCACCATGAACAGACCGGAGGCCAAGAACGCGCTCTCGCTACCCCTGCTGGTCGGCCTGTACGACGGCTGGCTGGCGGCCGACGAGGACGACGCGGTCCGGTCCGTCGTCCTGACCGGCGCGGGCGGCGACTTCTGCGCGGGCATGGACCTCAAGGCCCTCGCGGGCCGCGGAATGGCCGGCGACCACTACCGCGACCGCCTCAAGGCCGACCCCGACCTGCACTGGAAGGCCATGCTCCGCCACCACCGGCCCCGCAAGCCGGTCATCGCCGCCGTCGAGGGGTACTGCGTCGCCGGCGGGACCGAGATCCTCCAGGGCACCGACATCCGCGTGGCCGGCGAGAGCGCCACGTTCGGGCTCTTCGAGGTCAGGCGCGGACTGTTCCCCATCGGCGGCTCCACCGTCCGCCTCCAGCGCCAGATCCCCCGCACCCACGCACTGGAGATGCTGCTCACCGGCCGCCCGTACACCGCGGCCGAGGCGGAGCGGATCGGCCTCGTCGGCCGCGTCGTCCCCGACGGCACCGCACTGGAGGCGGCCCTCGGGATCGCCGAGCAGATCAACGCCTGCGGCCCGCTCGCCGTCGAGGCCGTCAAGGCCTCCGTCTACGAGACCGCCGAGCTGACCGAGACCGAGGGCCTCGCCTCCGAACTCACCCGCGGCTGGCCCGTCTTCGACACCGCGGACGCCAAGGAAGGCGCCCGCGCCTTCGCCGAGAAGCGCCCGCCGGTCTACCGGCGCGCCTGACCCCCTCCGCCCCGGCCGCGCGCCGCACACGAGCGCGCGAGCAGCCGGAACAGCAGCGCGAGCAGCCGCCCGAAGCGCCCCAGCAGCCTGCCCGAAGCGCCCGAGCAGCCTGCCGGGGCCGCCCGAGCAGCCGCCCGAACCGCCCGAGAAGGAGCCCTGACCGCCGTGACCGAAGTCCTCAGTGCGCCCCTGGTCGTCGAGTTCCCCTTCACCCGCTCCCTCGGACCGGTCCAGAGCGCCTTCCTCACCGGCCTGCGCGAGCGGACCGTCCTCGGCGTCACGACTTCCGACGGCACGGTGATGGTGCCGCCCGTCGAGTACGACCCCGTCACCGCCGCCGAGATCCGCGAGCTCGTCGAGGTCGGCACCACCGGCACCGTGACCACCTGGGCCTGGAACCCCCGGCCGCGCCCCCACCAGCCCCTGGACACCCCGTTCGCCTGGGTGCTCGTCCGGCTCGACGGCGCCGACACCGCACTGCTCCACGCCCTCGACGCCCCCGGCCCGGACGCGGTCCGAACCGGCATGCGGGTACGGGTCCGGTGGGCCGCCGAACGCACCGGCGCCATCACCGACATCGCCTGCTTCGAACCGGCCGGGGACGACGCCCCGGAGGCCGCGGCCGCCCCGCACGACGGCGTCTTCGCCGACCCCGTCACCGGCATCGTCGCCGAGGCCCGCCTCGACTACACCTACAGCCCCGGACGGGCCCAGACCGCGTACCTCGACGCCCTCGCCGAGCGCCGCACCGTCGGAGAGCGCTGCCCGTCCTGCCACAAGGTGTACGTACCGCCCCGCGGCGCCTGCCCCACCTGCGGCGTCGCCACCACCGACCGGGTCGAGGTCGGACCCGCCGGCACCGTCACCACCTTCTGCATCGTCAACATCAAGGCCAGGAACCTCGACATCGAGGTGCCGTACGTGTACGCGCACATCGCCCTGGACGGTGCCGGCCTCGCCCTCCACGGCCGGATCGGCGGCATCCCGTACGACCAGGTCCGCATGGGCCTGCGGGTGGAACCGGTGTGGACCGAGGGCGGCCGCCACCCCGACCACTACCGGCCCACCGGCGAGCCGGACGCCGACTACGACGCGTACAAGGAGCTGCTCTGATGGCACACACCGCACCGGCGAACGGCACCGACGACCGCGACATCGCCGTGGTCGCCTTCGCACAGAGCGACCACCTGCGCCGCACCGACGAGCTCAGCGAAGTCGAGATGGTCATGCCGGTCCTCCACGAGGTCCTGGTCCGCACCGGACTGAAGACCGGCGAGATCGGCTTCACCTGCTCCGGCTCCAGCGACTACCTGGCCGGCCGCGCCTTCTCCTTCACCATGACCCTCGACGGCGTCGGCGCCTGGCCCCCCATCTCCGAGTCCCACGTCGAGATGGACGGCGCCTGGGCCCTGTACGAGGCCTGGGTCAAGCTCCGCACCGGCGAGGCCGACACCGCCCTCGTCTACGCGTACGGCAAGTCCTCGCCGGGCTCGGTGCGCGACGTCCTCACCCGCCAGCTCGACCCGTACTACCTCGCCCCCCTCTGGCCGGACTCCGTCGCCCTCGCCGCCCTCCAGGCCCGGGCACTGATCGACGCCGGCGACACCGACGAGGCCGCCCTGGCCGCGGTCGCCGCACGCAGCCGCAGCGCGGCCGCCGACGCCAACCCGCACGCCCAGCTGCGCGGCGAACTCCCCCTGGGCGACTACGAGGTGGCCCCGCTGCGCACCGGGGACTGCCCGCCCGTCGGCGACGGCGCCGCCGCCGTGATCCTGGCCGCCGGGGACACCGCCCGCAGGCTCTGCGCACGCCCAGCCTGGATCCGCGGCATCGACCACCGCATCGAGGCCCACGGCCTGGGCCTGCGCGACCTCACCGACTCGCCCTCCACCCGACTGGCCGCCCAGCGCGCCGGCCTCTTCGACCGCCAGGTCGACACCGCCGAACTGCACGCGCCCTTCACCTCCCAGGAGGTGGTCCTGCGCAAGGCCCTCGGCCTCGGCGACGACGTCACCGTGAACCCCTCCGGGGGCGCCCTGGCCGCCAACCCGATGATGGCCGCCGGCCTCATCCGCATCGGCGAGGCAGCCGCCCGCATCCACCGCGGCGCCTCCGACCGCGCCGTCGCCCACGCCACCTCCGGCCCCTGCCTCCAGCAGAACCTGGTCGCCGTCCTGGAAGGAGACGCGTCATGAGCAAGGAGCCCGTGGCCGTCGTCGGAATCGGCCAGACCAAGCACGTGGCCGCCCGCCACGACGTGTCCATCGCCGGCCTCGTCCGTGAGGCGGCCCGGCGCGCCCTCGACGACGCCGGACTCGACTGGGCGGACGTCGACGCGGTCGTCATCGGCAAGGCCCCCGACTTCTTCGAGGGCGTCATGATGCCGGAGCTCTACCTCGCCGACGCCCTCGGCGCGGTCGGCAAGCCCATGCTCCGCGTCCACACCGCCGGCTCCGTGGGCGGCTCCACCGCGCTCGTGGCAGCCAACCTGGTCGCGGCCCGGGTCCACCGCACCGTCCTCACCCTCGCGTTCGAGAAGCAGTCCGAGTCCAACGCCATGTGGGGCCTGTCCCTGCCGGTCCCCTTCCAGCAGCCGCTGCTTGCCGGCGCCGGCGGCTTCTTCGCCCCGCACGTGCGCGCCTACATGCGCCGCACCGGCGCCCCCGACACCGTCGGCTCCCTCGTCGCCTACAAGGACCGCCGCAACGCCCTGAAGAACCCCTACGCCCACCTCCACGAGCACGACATCACCCTGGCGAAGGTCCAGGCCTCGCCCATGCTCTGGGACCCCATCCGCTACTCCGAGACCTGCCCGTCCTCCGACGGCGCCTGCGCCATGGTCCTCACCGACACCGAGGGCGCCCGGCGCGCCCCGCACCCGCCCGCCTGGCTGCACGGCGGGGCGATGCGCAGCGAGCCCACCCTCTTCGCCGGCAAGGACTTCGTCTCCCCGCAGGCCGGCAAGGACTGCGCCGCCGACGTCTACCGGCAGGCCGGCATCACCGACCCGCGGCGGCAGATCGACGCCGTCGAGATGTACGTCCCGTTCTCCTGGTACGAGCCCATGTGGCTGGAGAACCTGGGCTTCGCGCAGGAGGGCGAGGGCTGGAAGCTCACCGAGTCGGGTGTCACCGAACTCGACGGCGACCTGCCCGTCAACCCCTCCGGCGGCGTGCTCTCCACCAACCCCATCGGCGCCTCCGGCATGATCCGCTTCGCCGAGGCGGCCCTCCAGGTCCGCGGCCGCGCCGGCGAGCACCAGGTCCCCGACGCCCGGCGCGCCCTGGGCCACGCCTACGGCGGCGGCGCCCAGTTCTTCGCGATGTGGCTGGTCGGCTCGGAGCCGCCGAACACGTGACGCCCGCGGCCGCCCGTTCGTACGGACGTACGGGCGGCGCCGGGGGCCCACCGCGGCGATCTGTCCGGCACCCGGTCGCGTCGCTACCCTGGGCCACCGGACGACGCAAGCGACCGGAGGGAGCCAGCATGACCATTCAGCCGATGACCGGGTGGGGCAAGCCGGACCTGGACCTGAGCAACGCGGACTGGCAGTCCAGCAGCCAGGGGGCGGGGGACGTCCAGATCGCGTTCGTCGAGGGATTCATCGCGATGCGCAACAGCGAGCGCCCCGAGAGCCCCTCCCTGATCTTCGCCCCGGACGAGTGGCGGGCCTTCGTCCTGGGCGCCCGCGAGGGCGAGTTCGACCTCACCTGACGCCCAGGGGGCGTCTCGACGCCCGGGTCACCGACTCACGGGAGTGCCGCCCCGTGGTGTGTGGGGGAGGCGCTGAGGCAGGAGGGCAGGCTGGTCCGGAGGCAGGCCCGGCAGGCCGTACCGGCTCACGCGCCGAGGGGACCCACGCACCCCGGGACGGCCCGCACTGGACGGCCGGTGGCCGGGGGCCAGGTGCCGGCCCGGCGCGTCGGCTCAGGGCCGCCCCGGCGGCAGGTTCGGGCGGCGACTAAAATGTCCCGCATGGATCCGGTACGGGCGATCGCCGAGGCCCCGGCCGCGAGCGAGGCCGCCCCCACGCGGCAAGAAGGGCCCGCGTGATGACCGACCCCGTCACCGTTCCGACGTACGACGACGTGGCCGAGGCCGCGCTGCGGATCGAGGGGCACGCCCACCGCACCCCGGTCATGCGCTCCCGGCAGGTCAACGAACAGCTGGGCCTCGACGTGCTGTTCAAGTGCGAGAGCTTCCAACGCATGGGCGCCTTCAAGTTCCGCGGGGCCTTCAACGCCCTGTCCCGGTTCACCCCCGCCCAGCGCGCCGCCGGCGTGGTCGCGTACTCCTCCGGCAACCACGCCCAGGCCGTCGCCCTGGCCGCCCGCCTGCTCGGCATCCCCGCCACCATCGTGATGCCGCTGGACGCCCCGGCCGCGAAGGTGGCCGCCACCAAGGGCTACGGGGGGCAGGTCGTCACGTACGACCGCTACTCGGAGGACCGCGAGGAGATCGGCCGCACCCTGGCCGAGGAGCGCGGTCTCACGCTGATCCCCCCGTACGACCACCCGCACATCATCGCCGGGCAGGGCACGGCCGCGAAGGAGCTGTTCGAGGAGGCCGGCGAACTCGACGCGCTGTTCGTGCCGCTGGGCGGCGGCGGGCTCCTGTCCGGCTCCACGCTGTCGGCCCGCGCCCTCGCACCCCGCTGCCGGCTGGTCGGCGTCGAGCCCGAGGCGGGCGACGACGGCCTGCGCTCGCTCGCCGAGGGCCGCATCGTGCACATCGACACCCCCCAGACCATCGCGGACGGCGCGCAGACCCAGCACATCGGGGAGCTGCCGTTCGAGATCCTGTCCCGCGAGAAGGTGGAGGTCACGACCGCCGCCGACGACGAACTCGTGGCGTCGATGCGGCTGTTCGCCACCTACCTCAAGCTGGTCGTGGAGCCCACTGGCTGCCTCGGGCTCGCGGCCCTGCGCAACATGGCCCACGAACTGCCCGGCGCCCGCGTCGGCGTCATCGTCTCCGGCGGCAACATCGACCTGGCCCGCTTCGCCCAGCTCCTCCTCGGCGGCCGGGCTTAGGGGGTGTCCGGGGCGGCCGGGCTTAAAAGGGGGGCCGGCGGATCAGCCGGCCCCGGTCCACGTGGACCTATGCTGCGCCCATGAGCGGCGAAAGCGACCTCACCAAGCTCCTCGGCGGCATGCGCCCGGAACTGAACCCCGGCCGGTACGTCTTCTGCACGGTGGCCGGCAGCTCCGTCCCGCCGGGCGTGCACCCCGTGGCCACCGTCGCCGAGGCCGAGGGGCTCACCCTCGTACTGCGCCAGGAGGAGGCCGACGCGGAGCGGCTGCCCTACGACTACGTGGCCGGCTGGATCACCCTCCGCATCCACTCCGCCCTGGAGGCGGTGGGGCTGACCGGCGCCTTCGCCCGGGAGCTCGCAGCGGCGGGGCTGAGCTGCAACGTGATCGCCGGCTACCACCACGACCACCTCTTCGTACCGGTCGACCGGGCGTCCGAGGCGGTGGCCCTCCTCGAAGCCCTCGCCGCCCGCTCGGCCGCCGGGACGCAGGCCTGAGCCGGCCCCGGAAACAGGCCTGAGCCCCCGGCGCGCGGGCCCGAACCGGCCCGGCACCAGGCCTCGGCCGCCCCGGGGCACCCGCCCGAGCCGCCCCGAGCACCCGGCCCGCACGGCCCGCCGGGCCGCCGCGGCAAGGCCCCGTCCGGCCCCCTGGCGACGTCCTGGGCGGCCGCAACGCACCCCGCACCCGGAAACACCCGCCCGACCCGTACCATGGCCGCATGTCCTTCCTCCGCCGCCGCAGCGCCGCCACTCCCGCGGGCCCGGACTTCGACGTCCTGGCCATGGACCCGGAGGACTGGCCCGGCAACCTCGGGGCCGGTCTGCTCCCGGCCCCCGACGGCAGCTGCCAGGGCGTCTTCCTGCGCTACGACCTGTTCGGCGGCCGCGGCCCCGCGATGATCATCGGCAACCTGCCCGAGGGCTCGCCCGCCCGCGAGCTGGCCGACAAGCAGGTCCCCTTCGAGGTGTCCCAGCTGCTGGCCGCCCTGGAGAACGACGAGGAGGTCGAGGTCACCGGCACCGAGGACGTCCCCGTCATGCAGGGCGACAACCTCCTCATCGTGCGGCGGATCAAGCTCTCCGAGAGCCGCATCTCGTGCGTCCAGTTCGACCGCAGCGACAACGTCCTCGTGACGATCGCCAGCTGGGACCGGCCGATCACGGACGACCTGTACGCGCTCCTGAAGCCGCTCCCGGCGGAGCTCTTCCAGACCGGCTGAGGCGCGGCCGGACCGACCGGCGCGCGGCGTCGCCGGTCCGCGCCACCGGCGCTCACCCGCCCGCGATGTCGTTCGCCGCGACGTAGCCGAAGGTCATCGCGGGCCCGATCGTCGACCCCGCCCCGGCATAGCTGTGCCCCATCACGGCCGCGCTGGCGTTCCCGGCCGCGTACAACCCCCGGATCACCGAGCCGTCCGCGCGCAGCACCCGCGCCCGCGCGTCCGTGACCATGCCGCCCTTCGTCCCCAGGTCGCCCGGCACGATCTTGAAGGCGTAGTAGGGCGGCAGCCACAGCGGTGCCAGGCACGAGTTCGGGCAGACCGCGGGGTCGGTGTAGTAGTGGTCGTACGCCGAGTCGCCCCGGTGCTGGTCGGGGTCCGTGCCCGACCAGGCCTGCCCGTTGAACCGGTTGACCGCGGCCTTGAGCGCGGCCGCCGGGACCCCGATCTGCTGCGCCAGCGCGTCCAGGCTCCACGCCCTGCGCACCGCCCCCGACGCGTACCAGGAGTCGGGGAACACGAAGGTCGGCGCGACGTCCTTGAACAAGTAGCGGTTGCGGTAGTTCTGATCGACGATCAGCCAGGCCGGGATGTGCCCGCCGGACCGGTCCTTCTCGTACATCACGTGCACCACGTCGCTGTACGGCGCGGCCTCGTTGACGAAGCGTGCGCCCGCCTGGTTCACGACCAGGCCGCCCGGCAGGGTCCGTTCGGCCAGGCAGAAGTACGGCTCCTCCGGCAGCGGGATCGCCGGCCCCCACCACGCGTCCTCCATCAGCGCCAGCGCCGCGCCCGCGCGCTGCCCGGCCCTGATGCCGTCGCCGGTGTTCTCCTTGGCGCCCACCGTCCACGCGGTGCCGATGGGCTGCTGCTGGTACTGGGCGCGCATCGACGCGTTGTGCTCGAAGCCGCCCGAGCCGACCACCACCCCGCGCCGGGCCCGTACGACGCCCCGTACCCCGCCCTGCTCGACGACCACGCCCGTCACCGCTCCGGAGGCGTCCTGCACCAGATCGGCCAGCGGCGTGTCGAGCCACACCGGGACCCCGGCCCGCATCAGCCCGGCCCGCAGGCCGGCGGCCAGGGCCTGGCCCATGGTGAGCGGCTTCTGCCCGAGCAGGGCGGCCTTCGTGCCGCGGGCCAGGCACTCGGTGGAGACCGCCAGGCCCTTGGCGTTCACGGCGGCCAGGGTGAGCCACTTGTAGTCGGCGCTGAAGACCACCATGCCGGCCGGGACGGGCATGTACGCCGGGTTCAGGTGCGCCAGTTCGGCGCCGAGGACGTTGCCGTCGATCTGGTCCGGCTCGATGCTGCGACCGCCGGCCAACCCGCCCGGCAGATCGGGGTAGTAGTCGCTGTAACCCTCCATGTAGCGGAACCGCAGGGGGCTGTTGGCCATGACGAAGTCGAGCATCCGGGGCCCGTTGGCGAGGAAGGCCTGCTGCCGTGCGGCCGGCACGTCGGGTCCGACCACGGCGGCGAGGTACCGGGCGGCCTTGTCGGGGGTGTCCGGCACACCGGCCGCGAGGATGACGCTGTTGTTCGGCAGCCAGATGCCGGCGCCGGAGCGGGCCGCGGAGCCGCCGAAGGTGCCGGCCTTCTCGACGACCACGCAGCTCAGGCCGCGGTGGGCGGCGGTCAGGGCGGCCGTCATGCCGGCGGCACCGGAGCCGACGACCACGACGTCGTACTCGCCCAGGACGGGGGTCTCGTCCGTCCCGGCGCCGGTCGTCCCGGCTGCGGTCGCCCGGGCGGCGGCGGCCGGCAGGCCGGCGGTGATGACTCCGGCACCCGTGCCGGCGAGCACGGTACGGCGGGACGGTCGTGCGGCACGTGCGGACATGGGCGGCTCCGGCGGACGCGAGGGCGGGCGACGGCTCCTGATGGAGCGTCAGCATATGCGGGGCGTCAGCACCGTGCTCGCGGCGACAAGACAAGTCAAGGCATACGCGGGGGTAGCGCGTATGCCTTGACGTCCCTTGCCGCCGCCCCTCGGCGGCCGGAGGTCAGCGCGTGCCGACCGCCGCCCGGACCGCCCTGCGGGCCATCCCGCAGTCGTCGTGCAGCCGCCGCAGCAGCAGCCGCTGCTCCTCACCGCTGCTGAGCCCGCCCGCCGTGGGCGCACTCGGTCCGGTCCCGTGCATCGACCTCTGGACGGCGGTCTCGTACGTACGGATCTCCCGCGTCAGCACGAGCATCAGGTTCACGAGGAACGCGTCCTGCGACAGCGGCCCCGCGGCCTGCGCGAGCTGGCTGATCTGGCGCCGGGCCGCGGGCGCGTCGCCCAGTACGGTCCACAGGGTCGCCAG
Organism: Streptomyces sp. NRRL S-87; assembly: GCF_000719335.1. Classification (GTDB taxonomy): domain Bacteria; phylum Actinomycetota; class Actinomycetes; order Streptomycetales; family Streptomycetaceae; genus Streptomyces. The sequence goes on along the minus strand of NZ_JOGB01000009.1, from coordinate 135,086 downwards.
GTCGTACCCGGGCAGGTACCAGCCCGCGTGCTCCCAGTCGAGGAGCACCGGCCCGGCGGGGGAGAGCAGGAGGTTCGACAGCAGCGCGTCGCCGTGGTTGAACTGGCGCGGCAGCCGCCCGCCGGGGCCGGCCACGGCCAGGCCGTGCAGCAGCTTCTGCAGGTCGCCGCGGTCACGGTCGGTCAGCAGCCCCAGCTCGTGGTACCGCGCGATCCGCGAGCCGTAGTCCAGCGGCCGGCCGAACAACTCGGCCGGCGGGCGCCACTGGTTGACCCGGCACACGGCGCCCAGTGCGGCCCGTACGTCGGCGCGCGGCGGCGCCTCCACCGGATGCCGCTGCAGGGCCGCCACGCGCCCGGGCATCCGTTCCACGACCAGGGTGCAGTTCTCCGGGTCGGCGGCGATCAGACGCGGCACCCGTACCGGCGGACGATGCCGGACGAACGCGCGGTATACCGCTATTTCGTGGCGGTACCGCTCGGTCCACTCCGGCGAGTGGTCCAGTAAAACCTTGGCGACCGCGGTCGTCCGTCCTGTGGTCCCCACCAGCAGGACCGACCGGGCGCTCCTGCGCAGCACCTGGACGGGGGCGAACTCCGGGCAGATCCGGTGCACCGAGGCGAGCGCGGCGCGCAGTTGCGCACCCTGCGGGCCGGACAGGTCGAGTCTGCCGCTCAGCGGCTGCGCCGCGGCCCCCGGCATCCGCCGGGCCCGCACGGCGCCCTGCACCGGCACGGCCGCGCCGCGGCCGGGATCGAGGAAGGGGCCGCCGCCGGCCTGGAAGGTGCGGTGCGGTCGGGTCGGGGCGGTCACGGAGGACGATGCTGCGTACATGATGAATACGTATCCCTTCGTGCGCCGACGAGTTGCGTACGCTTCCCGCCCCGGCACCCCACGGAGAGCACCATGGGGAACCATGGGATTCCGCGACACCCTGGGGAGTGCCGGCCGGTGGACCGGGTCGGGAAGGCGCATTCCTACCTGACACCCGGCGGACCGTTGCGTACCATCTGGCGGACCCTGGCGAACCCTGGCGAATAGTCGCTCGGCATCTGACCGGGGGTTAGTGTCAAGTCAGCCGAGAACCTGGGGGCTTGACGTGAGCAGAGGACCCAACACCCGCCTGAACGACCTCTTCGGCCTCGCCGGGTGGTCCAAGGGAGAACTCGCGAGGCTGGTCAACCGGCAGGCGGCGGCCATGGGCCACCACCAGCTTGCCACCGACACCTCGCGGGTGCGGCGCTGGATCGACATGGGGGAGAGCCCCCGCGAACCCGTGCCGTCGGTGCTGGCCGCCCTGTTCACCGAGCGACTCGGTCGTGTCGTGACCATCGAGGACCTCGGGTTCGCAAGACCAGGGCGCACCAGCAGGCGGCAGCCGGGCGGGGCGAAGGACAACCCCGACGGGTTGCCGTGGGCGCCGGAGCGGACGGCCGCGGTCCTCACCGAATTCACGGGAATGGACCTCATGCTCAACCGACGCGGACTGATGGGCGCGGGTGCCGCGCTCACCGCCGGCTCCGCCATCAGCGGCCACATGCACGACTGGCTGCACACGGACCCGGCCCTGTCGATGGACGCCCCCCGCTTCAACGACCCCCTCCACGCCGACCCGGCCGGCTACGACCGGTACGAGGCCGCCCCCATCGGTTCGCAGGAGATCGAGGCCCTGGAGCGCTCCGTCGAGGTCTTCCGGGCCTGGGACGCCTCGCGTGGCGGCGGCCTCCAACGCAAGGCCGTCGTGGGCCAGCTCAACGAAGTGGGCGGGATGCTCGCGTACCGCCACCCCGAGCACCTCCAGCGCCGGCTGTGGGGCGTCGCGGCCAACCTGGCGGTGCTCGCCGGCTGGATGTCCCACGACGTGGGGCTGGAGCCCACCGCGCAGAAGTACTTCATCATCGCCGCGCACGCCGCCCGCGAGGGCGGTGACCGCCCGCGGGCCGGCGAGGCCCTGTCCCGGGCGGCCCGCCAGATGGTGCACCTGGGCAAGCCGCACGAGGCCCTCGACCTGATGAAGCTGGCCCAGTCCGGTTCCGGGGAGCGCACCCTGCCGCGCACCCGCGCCATGCTGCACACCGTCGAGGCGTGGGCGCAGGCGGCGATGGGCCGCGGGCAGGCGATGCGGCGCACCCTCGGCGAGGCCGAGGACCTGTTCGTCTCGGACAAGAACGACGTCCCGCCGCCGAGTTGGATGCAGCACTTCGACGACGCGGACATGCACGGCATGCAGGCGCTGGCGTACCGCACGCTGGCCGACCACGACCCGTCGGCGGCCCCCGTCGCCAAGCGGCACGCCCTGGAGGCGCTGCGGCTGCGCGGCACCGGCTACCAGCGCTCACAGATCTTCGACTACCTGTCGATGGCCTCGGCGTGTTTCATCGCCGACGACCCCGAGCAGGCCGACCGCTACGCACGGCTCGCCCTGGTGTCGATGGGGGAGACCTCCTCGCACCGGACGTGGGACCGGCTGCGCGAGATGTACCGGCTCACCGGGCAGTACGCGGGGTACGGGCGGATCGACGACCTGCGCGAGGAGATCCGGCTCGCGCTGCCGAAGAGCCCGACGCGGAAGGCGCGCCCGGCCGAGGTCTGAGCCCGGCGTGCGGTCCCCGGCCGGCGAGCGGAAGCACGAGGGAACACGAGGGAAGGGGGCCCGCCGCAGAGCGAGCCCCCTTCGGTCTCGTGACGCACTCAGGCGCCGACGCGGGCGACCAGCACGCAGGCGTCGTCCTCGCGCCCGGTCTCGCCGAACTCCTCGACGACCAGGCGCAGGCAGTCCTGGGCCGACCTGGCGGCGGCGAACCGGGGCGCCATCGCCAACAGGCGCTCCGCACCGTCGGTGCGGCTGAACTCGATGGTGCGGGGGGTCAGTCCGTCCGTGTGGAGGACGAGCAGGTCGCCCTCCTCCAGGCGCTCCTCGGCCTGCCCGTACACCGCGCCGGTGGTGGCGCCGAGCAGGACCCCCTCCGGGGGCTGGAGCGCGCGCCCGGTGCCGCGGCGGAAGAGCAGCGGTGCCGGGTGGCCGGCCTGGGCCCAGGACAGGGTCCGGGTGGCGGGGTCGAAGCGGCAGCACACGGCGCTGCCCAGGGCGGGCTGCACGGAGTTCTCCAGCAGTTGGTTGAGCCAGCCCATGAGGGGTCCCGGCGCGATGCCGGCCATCGCCATGCCGCGCAGCGCGCCGAGCATCATGGCCATCCCGGAGGTGGCGGTCACGCCGTGTCCGGTGAGGTCGCCGACCGTCAGCATCGAGGTGCCGTCGGGGAGTTCGAGCGCGTCGTACCAGTCGCCGCCGATCAGGGCGCTGGTGGTGGAGGGCATGTAGTGGGCGGCGAGATCGAGGGCTCCGGTGCTGCCGTGCGGGAACCGGAGGGAGCCGCGCCACGAGGGCAGTACCGCCTCCTGGAGCTCCACCGCGAGCCGGTGCTCGGTCTGCGCGATCTGGCGCTGGCGCTGGAGGGAGTCGAGGGTCTCGCGCACCGCCCGCTCGCTGCGCCGCAGTTCGCTGACGTCGCGCATGACGGCCCACATGGAGGCCGTGCAACCGTCCTGGTCGAGCACGGGCTCGCCGCGCATGTGGAGCGTCCGCACGCAGCCGTCGGTCCGGACGATGCGGAACTCGCCGTCTATGGCCTTGCCGTCGACGAGGCAGTCGGTCACCATCGTCGTCAGGAGCGGCTGGTCCTCCGCGAAGAGGGTGGAGCCGAGCTCGTCGAGGGGGAGGGGGCCCTGCTCGGGGGCGCGGCCGAAGATCTGGTACAGCTCGTCGGACCACGTGACCTCGTCGGTCAGCAGGTTCCATTCGGCGCTGCCGACCCGTCCCTGCGCTTCGGCCCCGGTCTCGGGAGCGGCGGCGGGCTGGGAGAGGTCGAGGGCCTCGGGAGCCGGCGGCAGTCCCTCCTTGAGCTGCCCCAGGTGTTCGCCGAGGTCGTCGAGGTGATGGACCGCCAGGTCGCACAGGGCGCGGTGCCAGCGGCCCTGCGCGTCGTCGTCGTCGACGACGGTGTCCCGTCGTACGGCGTCCACGTCCCCGCGCAGGCGGCGGGTCCGCGAGATCAGCGCGTCCACCGACCCCGGCTCGGGCGGCTGCGCGGGACGGTCCGCGTAGGTGTGGGACGGCATGGAGAACTCCGATACAGGCGCGGCTCGGCCAAGTCTGATGGAAGGGCCGGTTACGACTGTGGCACAGGCCGCGACGGCCTGTAAGGGAATTGGCAACATCCGTTACGTTCGTGCTTGTGGCATATGCCAAGGGCCTCGCTTGTCCCGATTCTTGTGCGAATGTTTCCGGTCAGGGGCTACTCCGGCGTAGCGGTGGACCGTAGCGCCTGAGGCGCCGCGGACGGGCGGTGCGCGGCACCTGACCCGGGCATCCCCACCCCGTTCCGCGGTCCCGTAGCCGCCACTGTCCACTCGGCACCTGAGGCCGAAACCAGCCCCTCCGACCCCCGCCTTCGTGCACCTGACCGAAGATCGCGTAACCCACTCTTTCGCCGTACCGCCCGTCACCGGGACGCCGCCCCGCCCCTCGGAAGGGTTGGGCCCGCCGACCGCGCCGAGGGGCCCCCGCGTACCCGCCGGCGAAGGGGAGGACCGGTTCCGCAGGACGGGTTCCACGCGACGGGAGTGATCGCTACGCTACGTGCCGGTAATCGGACGCGCGGGCGGGAGCGGCATGGCGGAGCAGGGCAGACGAACGTTCCTCACCCAGTTGGTGGCCGCGCCCACACTGGCGCTGGCCACCCGGATCGGGGCGGACGCCCTCGCGCCGCAGCCGGCGCACGCCGTGATCCCCTCGCTGCCCGCGCCGGCCGACCTCGTCGATCTGGGCGACCTGTTCATCCTGGCCGGCGCCCCGACCTCGCACCTGCTCACCCTGGTTCTGGAGACGGACGGCACCGTCGTCTTCCGGCTGCCCCGCGAGGAGGTCGGGCAGGGCCTGACCACCGCCGTCGCCATGCTCGTCGCCGAGGAGTTGGACGCCCCCCTGGCGACCGTGCGCGTCGAACTCGACGACGCCCGGCCCGAACTGGTCTTCAACCAGCTCACCGGCAGCTCCAACAGCATCCGCTCGCTCTACGACCCGGTCCGCCACACCGCGGCCGCCGCCCGCGCCCGCCTGCTCGCCGCCGCCGCGCGCCGCTGGTCCGTCACCGTGCGCGAACTCGACACCCGCGACGGGGCCGTGCACGCCCCGGACGGCAGGAGCGCCGACTACGGCTCCCTCGCCGTCGAGGCCGCCGCCCCCACGCTGGCCGTCCTCGCCGCCACCCCGAAGCCGGAGGCCCGGCACGCCCTCGTCGGCCGGCCGACGGGCCGCATCGACGCCCGTGCCATGGTCACCGGCCGCCAGCGCTACACCCTGGACCTCGACGTACCCGGCGCCAAGCCCTGCGTGCTGCGCCGCCCGCCCACCCTCGGCGGCACCGTCCGGGGCGTCGCCAACGCCGACGCCGTCCGGGCGATGCCCGGCGTGCTCGCCGTCGTGACCGTCCCCACCGGGGTCGCCGTCGTCGCCGAGACCTTCGGCCAGGCCCTCGACGCCAAGGCCGCCCTCCAGGTGTCCTGGGGTCCCGGCCCCGCGGACGACCTCTCGGACGCGGGGATCCGTACGAAGCTGCGCGCCGCCACCCCGGCCCCGCTGCTGCCGCCCCTGCTCACGCCGTACGTCGACGCCGAGTTCGACTTCGCCTTCGTCAGCCACGCGCCCATGGAGACCAACTGCGCGGTGGCCGACGTCCGCGAGGACCGGGCCGAGATCTGGTCGGGCCTCAAGTCCCCGATCGTCGCCCGGGAGACCATCGCGGCGGCCCTGGGCCTGCCGCTGGGCAAGGTCACCGTGCACGTCGTCCAGGCGGGCGGGTCCTTCGGCCGCCGGCTCTTCTTCGACGCCGCGCTGGAGGCCGCCCTCGTCTCGCGCGCCGCGGGCCGGCCCGTCCGCCTGATGTGGACCCGGGTCGACGACACCCGGCACGGCCGGATGCGTCCCGCCACCCACCACCGCATCCGCGCCACCTACGCGCTCGGGGAGGTGCTCAGCTTCGAACACCGCGTGGCGGCCGCCGAGACCGACTTCCGGCACGGCCTGGGCGAGATCATCACCGCGACCGCCGCCAGCCTGCCCGGCGGCCTCGGCAACGGCGCCCTCGCCCAGACCCTGTTCGCCACCACGGTGAAGTCCCCCTACCACTTCGGGCTCACCACCCAGACCCTCACCGAGATACCGACCGGCATCCCCACCGGCTCCTGGCGTTCGGTGTACTCCGCCAACACCCGCGGCGCCGAGGAGATCGTGGTCGACGAACTCGCCGCCCGGCTCGGCAAGGACCCCGTCGCGTTCCGCCGCACCTTCCTCAAGACCGACGCCCAGCGCGCGGTCCTCGACAAGGCCGCCGCCGAGGGCGACTGGGGCCGGCCCATGCCCCCCGGCTGCGCCCAGGGCATCGCCTTCCACGAGGAGTACAAGTCCCGCACGGCCTGCCTGGTCGAGATCGACACCCGCGACAGGGACCGGGTGCGCGTCACCAAGGCGGTCATCGTCGCCGACGTCGGCCGGCCGATCAATCCGCGCGGTCTGGAGGCCCAGCTGCTCGGCGGCCTCACCGACGCGATCTCCACCACCCTCCGCGCGGGGCTGCACATCGACAAGGGGCTGCCCATGGAGGGCAGTTACAGCCAGTTCCACTACGCGCAGCAGCGCGACACCCCCAAGGACGTGCGCATCCACGTCCTGCCCGCCACCGGTGAACCGGGCGGCGCCGGCGAACTCGGTGTGCCGGCGGCCGTCGGCGCCATCGCGAACGCCTACGCCCGCGCCACCGGGACGAAGCCGCGCAGCTTCCCGCTCGACTTCGACGTCGACTTCACCCCGTACCCCCGCTGAGCCCCACGCCCTGGCCGTAGCCGCGCTCCGCGCCCATCCCCACACGCCCCGCTAGTCCCTGGAGTCCCCCGTGCCCACGCACACCTTCACCGTCAACGGGCGCACCGTCAGCGTCGACGCCCCCGACGACCTGCCCCTGCTCTGGGCGCTGCGCGACCTGCTGGGCATCCGCGGCCCCAAGTACGGCTGCGGCGTCGACGTCTGCAAGGCCTGCACGAGCCACCTCGACGGCGAGGCGGTCCGCCCGTGCGTGGTGCCGGTGGCCGCGGCCGCGGGCCGCGAGGTCACCACGATCGAAGGGCTGGCCGACGGGGACGAGCTGCACCCGGTGCAGGAGGCCTGGCTGGAACAGGACGTGGCGCAGTGCGGCTTCTGCCAGCCCGGCCAGATCATGGCCGCGGTCGCCCTGCTCCAGCGGACCGCCGAGCCCACCGACGCCGACCTCGACGCCATCGCCAACATCTGCCGCTGCGGTACGTACTTCCGCATCCGCGAGGCCATCAGGAGCGCGGCGGCCCGGATGAAGTGACGGGACGCCCGACATGACGTCCCTGGCTTCCATGACGTCCCTGGCTTCCATGACGTCCCTGGCTTCCACGGCTCCACGACGTCCATGACCCCGTCCTCCGTCCGGTGAGGGCCCGGCGCTCCCCTGATCGCGCCGGGACCCCACCGCGGGATCCCGGGAGCCGGACGGTCACACCCGTCTGGCAGGTGCCGCTCCGCCGTCAGGCCCGGTACGACACAACCTAGATCGGCGCGCGGCCGATGACAGGGTTCGCTCTGCCCAGTGGCCGCGCGAGACCGGTATCACAGCGCACAGGCAGCGCCGGATGCTTCAATGCGGGTCCGGACGCCGCCGGTTGCCGTCCGGACCGCGGAACGCAGCGAAGGGGTCCGACGATTTCGATCCAGCCCGCCGCCGGAGCCACCGCCCGGTCCCGACCCGACGACGTGCTCAAGGCCCACCGGCTCGCCCACAGCGGCGGCTCCGAAGCCCTGCTGCGCTGGTTGGCCCAGCGCCTGGACGCCTGGACGGCGGTGGTGCGCCCCGACGGCTCCGCCGTCCGCGCCTCCGCGCCCGCCCCTCCCGCGGCCGGTGAGGCCGAGCTCGTCACCCGCGGCGCGGCCGAGCGCAGCGCCCGCGGGGTCCGGTCGGCGGTGTTCGAGGGGAGCGGGTCCGCCGCCCTGCTCTTCGCCCTCGACGAGGAGCCGCCGAGCGGGGTCCGCCGGCCCGGGGGCGGCCGCGCCCTGGCCGCCGTACTGGCCCGACCGTACCCGCCGGGCGCCGCCGGCCTGCTCGCCGACGCGGCCGTGCCGCTGGCGCTCAGCCTGCGCGTCGAGGACGCCGAGCAGCGCCACGAGCAGGCCGCCCTGGCCGAGTCCCGCTCGCGCGAGGCGGTGCTGCACCTGCTGATGAACGGCCGGGTCTCCACCGCCCACCAGATCGCCGAGGCCCTCACCCCCTCGCTGCCCGACCCCTTCCGGATGTACGTCGTCGAGTGCCGCGCCGGCCGCCGCGAGGCGGTCGCGCGCCGGTGCGGCGAGCTCACCGACGGCCGGGCCTGGGTGGTGCGCTGCCCGGTCTACGTGCGCCACCTCATCGTTCTCGCGCCCACGCCCCGCCCGACCGCCGCGTCCCGCCCGACCGCCGCGTCCCGCCCGACCGCCGCGTCCCGCCCGGCGCCCGCGCCCCGGCCGGCCGCCGGGGCCGGCCGCAACCCGCTTGCCGAAGCGCTGGCGGCGGCGGACCGCGAGTGCCTGGTCGGGGTCAGCGACGAGGGGTCGCTGCGCGACAGCCGGGAGGCGTACACGCAGGCCTTCCACGCCCTCGCCGTCGCCCGCGGCCGCGCCGAACGGTACGCGTGCTTCGGCACCGGGGCCGAACTGGCCCTCGCGGCGCACCGGCCCGGCGCGGCCTGGGCGGCGGCCCTGCTCGCGCCGCTGCACGCGTACGAGCCCAGGCGGCCGCAGGACCCGGGCGGCCAGGAGCTGCGCGCCACCGTGCACGCCTGGCTGAACTTCAGCTCGCACGCCACCCGACTGCTCAGGATCCACCGCAACACGCTCGCCACCCGGCTGCGTCTCGTCCAGGGCGTGCTCGGCCTCGACCTCGCCCGGCTGCCCGACCAGTCGGCCCTCTCCCTGGCCCTGCGGCTGACCCCGCGCGGCGTACCCGCGCCCGCCGACCCCGGCGGCGGCCTGGACGAGGTGCTCGCCCACCCCGACGTCGTCCGCTGGGCCGCGGGCCACCTCGCCCCGCTCACCGCCCCGGGGGCCCCGCCCGGCGCCCGCGAGACGCTGGGCGCCTGGCTGCGCCACGACACCCAACTCGTGCCCACCGCCGCGGCCCTGGGCATCTCCGTCCCCGGCGCGCGCAAGCGGCTGACCCGGCTGGAGGCCCTGCTGGAGCGCTCCCTCCTGCAGTCGCCGAGCGCCCGCCACGACCTGTGGCTCGCCCACCGCGCAGAGGCCCTCGCCGGAGCCTGACCCCGTCGCGCCGCGTCCCGGCGGCGGCCCCGTGCTCCGCAGCGTGTGTCACACGCCCCGGCGCGGACCCGTGCGCGGATCATGCCCGCATGAGGCGTATCACTCCGAAACGCGTGCTGGTCGGTGAGCCGCTGGACACCGCCCGGCTGGGCGAGACCCTGCTGCCCAAGCGACTCGCCCTGCCGATCTTCTGCAGCGACCCGCTCTCCTCGGTGGCCTACGCCACCGAGGAGATCCTCCTGATCCTGGCCCTCGGCGGCGTCACCCTCCTGCACCTCACCTGGTACGCCGCGGCCGCCATCGTCTTCCTGCTCGTCGTCGTGGCCTCGTACCGCCAGACCTGCCACGCCTATCCGGGCGGGGGCGGCGCGTACGTCGTCAGCTCCGAGAACCTGGGCCGGACGGCCGCCCTGACGGCGGCGAGCGCCCTGCTCGTCGACTACGTCCTGACCGTCGCCGTCTCCGTCGTCTCCGGCGTCGCGGCCATCACGTCCGCGGTCCCCTCGCTGAGCGACCACCAGGTGGTGATGTCGGTGGCCTTCGTGGTGGTCCTGACCGTCATGAACCTGCGCGGCGTGCGCGAATCGGGCCGCGTCTTCGCCATCCCCACCTACGGCTTCGTCCTCGTCATCTACGTCATGTTCGCCGTGGCCGCGGTCCGCATGGCCACCGGGAGCACGATCCGCGCCGAATCCGCCGACCTGCCCCTCCACGCCGTCGGTACCTACACCGGCATCGGGCTGGTACTGCTGGCGCTGCGCGCCTTCGCCTCCGGGTGCACGGCCCTGACCGGTGTCGAGGCCATCAGCAACGGCGTCCCGGCCTTCCGCAGGCCCAAGAGCAGGAACGCGGCCAACACCCTCGCCGTGATGGGCCTGCTGTCCGCCACCATGTTCGCCGGCATCACCACCCTCGCGATGGTCTACGAGGTGCACGTGGCCGCGAGCCCCACCGAGCTCGGCCTCCCCGCCGACACCCCCACCTCCACCGCCCTCGCCCAGATCGGCAGGGCCACGTTCGGCGACTGGCACGTGCTGTTCTACCTGCTCCAGGCGGTCACCGCGGGCGTCCTCGTCCTGGCCGCCAACACCGCCTTCAACGGCTTCCCGATGCTCGCCTCGATCCTCGCCAAGGACCGGTACGCGCCCGTCCAGCTCTACAACCGGGGCGACCGGCTGGTGTACTCCAACGGCGTCGTGCTGCTCGCCCTCACCGCCATCACCCTGATCGTCGCCTTCGACGCGGAGCTGACCCGCCTCATCCAGCTCTACATCATCGGCGTGTTCGTCTCCTTCACGCTCTCCCAGGCGGGCATGGTCCGGCACTGGCGGCGTGAACTGGCGCGCCCCACCACGCCGGCGGCCGAGCGGGTCCACATCCACCGCCGCATGGCCATCAACGCCGTGGGCGCCGCCATGACGGCCCTGGTCCTGGTCATCGTCCTCATCACCAAGTTCACCCATGGGGCGTGGCTCGTCGTCATCGCCATGCCTCTGCTCTTCCTGGGCATGAAGGGGGTGCGGCGCCACTACGACCGGGTCAGGCAGCAGGTGGCGGTCCCCGCCGAGGTGAAGCCCCGGGAGCCGCTGCGCTACCACATGGTGGTCCTCGTCTCGAACGTGCACGCGCCCACGCTGAAGGCGCTGGGCTTCGCCCAGGGGCTGCGGCCGACCACGCTCACCGCCCTGACCGCGGCCGCCGACGAGGACGCGGAGGCGCTGCGCCGGAAGTGGGAGTCGCACGACCTCGGGGTGCCGCTGCGGATCCTGCACTCGCCGTACCGGGAAGTGGTCGGACCGATCGTCGCGCACGTGCAGGAGATGGCGGCCGAGGACCCCGGGGGCGTGGTGTCCGTCGTCATTCCGGAGTACGTCGTCGGTCACTGGTGGGAGCAGCCGCTGCACAACCAGAACGCGCTGCGCCTGAAGGCCAGGCTGCTCTTCACGCCCGGCGTGACCGTCATCGACGTGCCCTACCTGCTGGAATCGGCCCGCCCCTGAGCCGGACGGACCGGTGTCCGCGCTCAGCGACACCCGGTCCGGGATCGGGCACTCTGTGTATCGGTCCTGTATCAGAGAGTGACATTGGGCGGATTCCGTGTCTCGACGGCCCTCGGGAGCGGCATGATCCCGGCCAAGATCCCGCCGCTTCCGGCAGTCGGACGGTCGGGTCCCTGTCGCACACGATCTGGGGGAGCACATCATGGACACCGCCCACGCAGCCAAGGACGGCACCCTCATCGGATCCGTCCAGCGCGCGCTGCGCCTCGTCGAGGCCATCCACGCCGAGGGCTCCGTCACGGCCAAGCGCCTCTCCCGCCTGACCGGGATCCCGTTGCCCACGACGTACCACCTGCTGCGCACCCTCATCCACGAGGGTTACGTGCACCGCGAGGACGGCGCGTTCCGGCTCGCCGAGCGCCTGCCGCTGCCCGAACCGCTCGCTTCGTGAGGCGACACGGCCGGCGGCGGAGCAATGAGGACGGAAACTGACCTGGTTCGCCCCTACGGTCGACCCAGGCGCCGGGGCCCCACCGGGCGCCACGACCCCGAGGGGGACACCGTCATGCTGCGAGGACTCGCCACCGTGAGCTTCTGGGCCGCCGACCTGGCCGCCGCCAAGGACTGGTACACCGACTTCCTGGGCGTCGAGCCGTACTTCGAGCGCCCCGGGTACGCCGAGTTCCGCATCGGGGACTACCAGCACGAACTCGGCCTGATCGACGCGCGGTTCGCGCCCCCGGGCGCCCGCGAGACCCCGGGCGGGGCGATCGTGTACTGGCACGTGGACGACGTCGCCGACACCGTCGGGGCGCTGCTCGCCCGGGGCGCCCGGGAGTACCAGCCCGTCACCGACCGCGGCCACGGCTTCGTGACCGCCTCGGTCACCGACCCCTTCGGCAACATCCTGGGCGTGATGAGCAACCCGCACTACGTGGAGGTGCTCGCCCTCACCTGACCGGAGTCCCGGTCCGCCGCGGAGCCCGCCCGGTCGCGGGCCGCGGTCCGCTCCGGCGCGGTCCGCTCCCTCACGGGTGCCGCGCGCCCCGACCAGCGCATGTCCAGGGCGGTCAACTGGGCCACCCGCTCCGGCGACAGGCGGTCCGCGCGGCTGCGGGCGTTGGACACCCACGCACCCAGCCGGTACGGGAACCCGGCGACCGTCTCGACGTGCGGCCGCGGCACGTTCAGGTGCCGCTCGCGGCGGTGGAACTGCCGGGCCGCCGCCAGGTGGGCCGCCCACTTGTCCGCCTGCGGGGTGCGCTCGCGGGGCCGCTCCGCCGCCCCGGCCGCGCGCACGCCGAGGACGTGCTCCAGCATCCACCGCTGGGCCATGGACCGCCGGTCCCAGTCCAGCCGCTGCCGCAGCAGCCAGCGGCCGAGGTCCTCGCCCTGGACCACGAGTTCGCCCGGACCGGCCGGGATCCGCCCGCCGCCCTCGACGTGCAGTCGGGCCAGCCGGAAGCAGCGCTGCCAGGACACCGGCCAGGTGGGGCACCAGGCCGGATCGATCTCGTCCAGCGCCTCCCGGCGCTCCGCGGTCAGGGCCCCCGGCGTCCCCTCGGGCCGCCGGGCCGCGGCCCGGTTGTTCTTCAGCCACACGCCCAGCGGGTAGTCGCGCCAGGTCGCGTCGAACGAGGCGAGCAGGTGGCCGTGTTCGGCCGCCCAGCCGCGCGCGGCCGCGAGCCCCTCCTCGTACGCCACGTCGACGTGCGACCACACCATCCCGAGGGCGTCCAGGTGCGCGATCCGCTCCGCCGACAGCGCGCCCCGTCTGCGGGCCCGCCGGGCGTCGGCGATCCACTGGCCGAGCGGGAAACCGGCCGTCCCGGGCCCGACCTCCGTCCTCCGGGGCCCGACCTCCGTCCTCCCCGGTCCGCCCTCCGCACCCGCCGGTCCGACCTCCGCCGTCTCGGGCCCGGCTTCCGCCGCCCCCGGTCCGACCTCCGCCGTCCCGCCCGGCATCCGGTACCCGAACGGCACGCGCAGGTCCCCGGTCAGCTCGGCGTACCGGCGGGCCGCCTGCAGACCCCGCCTCCAGTGCGAGGTCTCCGGGTCGAGGATCCGCAGGCGGATGAACTCCGCCAGGGCGACGGGGTCCCGCGGGGTCGAGAACCTGAGCAGCTCCCGGGCGGGCCCGCTGATCCCGCCCCGGCCACCGGCCCCCGCGCCCCGCCCGGTCGGCTGGTACGCGCCCGGCGCCTGCGGCTGCGCCAGCGCCTCCACCACCCGGGTGTCGTGGGCCCGCAGGGCCTCCAGGAGCCGGGCCAGGTCGTCGTACGCGCGGGAGGTGAGCATGGAGTCCGGGGTCTCGCCCGGCCCGAGCAGCACGGGCACGACGAGCGAGGCCACCTTCCCCTCGCCGGGCCGGATGCGCAGTGCCCGACCGACCGCCTGGACCAGGTCGGGCATCGCACCGCGCAGGTCGGCCCAGAAGACGGAGTCGCACGCGCGGGTGTCGACGCCCTCGCCGAGCACCCGTACCGAGCTCAGGAACGCGGGCCGGGCCCGCTCGAACGCCTCCAGCACGCGCCGGCGGTGCAGCGGCTTGTGCTCACCGCACAGCCAGTCGGCCCAGACCGGGTCGACGCGCAGCCGGGCCGCCACCGCCGGGAGCCCGGCCGCGAACGCCTCGGCCTCCTTCGTCAAGTGGTGGAAGACCAGCGTCCGCTCCAGCCCCTGCTCCACCGCCGTCTTCACCGCCGCGGTCTGCAGGGCGGCGAGCCGGGCCCCGCGCACCGCGTCGGACCTGGCGTCCGGTCCCAGCAGGCGGGCCGCCCGGAACCGGGCGTCGCTGACGTCCACGCACACCACCTGGTACGGGGCCACGATGCCGCGGTCGATCGCCTCCGACAGCGTGAGCCGGTGGCACACCGCGCCGAACGGCCCGTCGGGGTCGTCCTCCATGGACGCCACCAGCCCGGCGCCCCCGCCCGGCTCCTCCTCGTCCCCGCCGGCCTGCCACAGGCGCGGGGTGGCCGTCATGTACAGCCGCCGGTCGGCCGGGATGCGGGAGTTGTCGTGGACCACCGCCCACGCCTTGCCGATCCGCCCGGACGTGCGGTGCGCCTCGTCCACCACGACGAGGTCCCAGGCCGCCAGTCCGGCCCGGTGGGCGCGCTCGACGGTGCCCAGGCCGAGCGAGGCGTACGTGGCGAACACCGTGACCTTCGCGGTCCCGGCCCTCCGGCACCACGCGGCCAGCTCTTCGCCGGACGTGGTGTTGGGGAACCCCGCGTCGCGCTCCCGCAGCGACGAGACGCCGAGGACGGTCCCGCGCCGCCCCGCCGCACGCCAGGCCGCCACCGACTGGGTGAGCAGGTCGAGGCTGGGGACCAGCACCAGGGTCCGGTCGGCCCGCAGTTCCTCGGCGCAGCGGGCGGCCACGAACGTCTTGCCCGAGCCGGTGGCCATCACCACCTGCGTGCGCAGTCCGCCGGCCGGCAGCCGCCCGCCGGGCCCCGGCTCCAGGGCGCGCAGCACGGCGTCGACGGCCTCCCGCTGGTGCGCGCGCAGCTCCTGCCTGCCCATGCCCTCGCCCTCGTCCACGTGTCGTCGTCCGCCGTCCCCATTCTGGCCCACCGGCCCGGACCGTCCCGGGGGCAGCACGGCCCGTCGGCGGGGCCGTGCGGTCCGGCGGACGTAGGCTGCCCGGGTGAGGAAGATCATCCTGATGATTTCCGTCTCGCTCGACGGGTTCTTCGAGGGCCCGGACCGCGAGATCGACTGGCACCTGGTCGACGACGAGGTCCACACGTACTTCAACGACCGGCTGCGGACCATGGGCGGGTTCATCCACGGCCGGGTCACCTACCAGCTGATGGCGGACTTCTGGCCGACCGCCGACTCCGATCCCGCGAACGCCGGGCCGATGGCGGAGTTCGCCGGCATCTGGCGGGACATGCCGAAGACGGTGTACTCCCGGACCCTGGCCGAGGCGGGCTGGAACACCACCATCGAGCGCGAGGTCGACCCCGACCGGATCCGGGCGCTCAAGGCCCGGCCCGGCGGCGACCTGGTCGTCGGCGGACCCGACCTCGCGCGCAGCTTCGCGCGCCACGACCTGATCGACGCGTACGAGATCTCCGTCCACCCGGTGCTGATCGGCGCCGGCCGGCCGCTCTTCCCGTCCGGGGAGCGGATGTCGCCCCGCCCGCTCCGCCTCACCGGGACCCGCACCTTCGGCAACGGCGTGGTGGTGCTCCGCCACGAGCACGTCTGACCCGCCGGCCGGGCCGCCCGCGAGCTCCGCGGGCGGCCGCCGGGCTCAGGGGGTGCCCGCCGGGCTCAGGGGGTGCCCGCCGGGCTCAGGGGGTGCCCGCCGGGCTCAGGGGTGGTGAGGACGACCAGCCGGCGCGTCGCCCGCGTCATCGCCACGTACCGGTCCACCGCCCCCTCGGTCCCGCTCCCGAAGCGGTCCGGGTCGATGAGGACGACCAGGTCGAACTCGAGCCCCTTCGACAGCCGGGGCGTCAGCGCGCGGACCCGGGAGGTCTCCCGGAACCCGGCCGGCGGCCCGCCGATGACACAGGCCGTCCCCTCGGCGTGCTCGGCGAGCCAGGCCTCCAGCACCGCGTCCAGGTCAGCCACCGTCCCGCGGCCGACGGGCACCCCGGAGCTGCGGACGGAGGCCGGCACGTTGGCGTCCGGCAGCACCGCCCGGATGACCGGCTCGGCCTCCGCCATCACCTCCTCCGGCGTGCGGTAGTTGACGCTCAGCGAGGCCACCTCGATCCGGTCGAGCCCGATGCGCTCCAGCCGCTCCCGCCAGGACTCGGTGAACCCGTGCCGGGCCTGCGCGCGGTCGCCGACGACGGTGAAGCTGCGCGACGGGCAGCGCAGCAGGAGCATCTGCCACTCCGCGTCGGTCAGCTCCTGCGCCTCGTCCACGACGACGTGCGCGAACGGCCCGGCCAGCAGGTCCCGGCCGGCCGCGTCGGGCAGCGCCGTCCCGTCGACGAGGCTGTCCCGCAGGTCGCGTCCGCGCAGCATGGTCACCGCCCCCTCCCCGTCCTGGTCCGCCGCGAGCACGTCCTCGATCACACCGGCCAGGCGCTCGCGTTCGGCCGCGGCGGCGGACTCCCGGCGGCGCCGGCGCAGCGACGCCGCCGGGTCGCCGAGCCGCTGCCGTGCCGCGTCCAGCAGCGGCAGGTCCGGCACCGTCCAGGCCCGCGGGTCCTCGCGCTGGAGCGTGCGCACCTCCTCGCGGGTGAGCCAGGGAGCGCACATCCGCAGGTACGCGGGCACCGACCACAGGTCCCCGACCAGGTCGGCCGCGTCGAGCAGGGGCCAGGCACGGTCGAGGGCCCCGGCCAGCTCCCGGTCCTTCAGCAGCCACGCGCGCAGCGGGCCGGCCGGGACGTCGTCGTCGCCGTCCCCGTCCCCGCCCCGGTGGTCGTGGTCGTCGCGGTCCCGGTGGTCGTAGACGTCGTACGCGTCGGGCTCGTCCTCACCACCGCGGTAGCCGAGGCCGTCGTCGGTGCCCGTCGCCTTGTCGACCAGGATCGAGACCAGCTCCTCCAGGATCCGGTCGCGCGCCTCGTTGTGCGGTGCGCCCGGGCCGGGTACCCGGAACGCCTCGGCCCAGTCGTCGGCGGTCAGCCGCACGTCCGCCCACGGGGTCGAGAGCACCAGCGCCTCGGTGGGCGGCTCCTCGTAGAAGCGGACGGCCGTCTCGACCGCCCCCACCATGGCCGCCGACGACTTCAGCCGGGCCGCCTCCGGGTCGGTGTCGGGGCCCGCGCCGGCGCCCTCGGCGACCAGGTCCCGCAGGGTGCACGTCTGGACGCCCTCCTCGCCCAGCCGGGGCAGGACGTCGGCTACGTAGTCCAGGTACGGCTGGTGCGGCCCGACGAACAGCACGCCGCCGCGACGGTGGGCGAGGCGCGGGTCGGAGTGGACGAGGTAGGCGGATCGGTGCAGCGCGACGACCGTCTTGCCGGTACCCGGACCGCCGTCGACGACGAGCGCTCCCCGGGACCCCGCCCGGATGATCGCGTCCTGGTCCGCCTGGATCGTCGCCAGCACGTCCCGCATCCGGGGCGAGCGGCTGCTGCCCAGACTGGCGATGAACGCCGACTGGTCGTCGAGCGCGGCGTGCCCCTCCAGCCCGTCGGGGGTGAACACCTCGTCCCAGTAGTCGCTCACCCGGCCGTCGGTCCAGCGGTACCTGCGACGGCTGGTCAGGCCCATCGGGTGGGCGTGGGTCGCGGCGAAGAAGGGTTCCGCCGCAGGGGAGCGCCAGTCGACCAGCAGCCGGCGCCCGGTGCTGTCGGTGAGGCCGAGCCGGCCGACGTAGAGGGGCCCGGTGCCGTCCGCGGGGACGATGCGCCCCAGGCACAGGTCCAGGCCGAAGCGGCGCAGCGCGCGCAGCCGCCCGGTCAGCCGGTGGACCTCCGCGTCGCGTTCCATGGCCGCGCGGCCGGCGCCGCCGGGCGCCCTGAGCACGGCGGCCAACTGGTCGGACAGCTCGGTGATCGTCCGCCCCAGGCTCTCGGCGACGGCGGTGAAGTGCCGCTCGTCGTCGGCGATCAGCGTCGGATCGGCCTTGGGGGAGAGGCGGTCGGGAAGGTCGAACGCGCTCATGGTGGTCGGGCAGGTCATCTCATCGGCTCCGTCCGCACGAACCGACACATGCGCATGCACTCCGTGAATCTCCGATTTCCGCAGGTCCTGGCAGAGGCCAGTGATTGTGCGCCAGGACCGGGGCCTTGCCGCAAGGCCCCCCGTGCGCTATACGTTGAGAGTGGCAAGGAGTGGGTTTCCCCCTTGCCGCTTTTCTTTTGCCCGGCGGGTGCGCTCCGCCCCTGCCGGGCGCCGCTGCGTCCCGGCGGCGGTCCCCCCGGCCCCGCGGCCCGCTCCGCACCCGTACGGCGCGTGTCCTCACCGGCGTGTGTCGCGGCCGTGCCGGCGCGGCACGCGGCTTACGGTGGGCCGGTGCTGCGTGGTGGCGTGGATCGGGTGGCGCTGGGCTCGTTCCTCGGGTGCGCCCTGCTCGGTGGCGGGAACGCGGTGGGCGTGCGGTTCAGCAACCGTGAGCTCGACCCCCTGTGGGGTGCCGCCCTGCGCTTCGGCGGCGCCTCGCTGGTCCTGCTCCTGCTCATGGCCGTGTTGCGCGTGGGGTTCCCGCGCGGCCGGGCCCTGGCGGGGGCCGCGCTCTTCGGCACCCTGAACTTCGGCGTCACCTCCGCGCTCGCCTACTACGCCCTGGTCCACATCCACGCCGGACTCGGCCAGACCGTCCTGGCGCTGGTACCCCTGGTCACGCTGCTGCTGGCGGCGGCCCAGCGGCAGGAACGCTTCCGCGCGTCCGCCGTGTTCGGCACGCTCCTCGCCGCCACGGGCGTCGCGCTGGTCTCGCGGGCGCCGCTCCAGGCGGACGTACCGGTTGCGTCGCTGCTGGCGGTCTTCGGCGCGGTCCTGTGCTTCGCCCAGGCGGCGGTCCTCGTCCGCCGGTTCCCGCACGTGCACCCCGTGGCCATGAACGCCGTCGGGATGTCGGCCGCCACGCTGCTGCTGTTCGCCGGTTCGCGGGCCGCCGGGGACCGGTGGGAGCTGCCGGAGCGGGCCGCGACGTGGTGGGCCGTCGCCTACATGGTCCTCGCCGGGTCGGTCCTGACGTTCGTGCTCTACCTCGTGGTCATCGATCACTGGGGTGCCTCGCGGGCCGCGTACGTGTTCGTGGTCATCCCACCCGTCACGATCCTGCTCTCCGCCCGGCTCGACGCCGAACCCCTCAGCGCCTCCCTGCTGTTGGGCACGCCGCTGATCCTGCTCGGGGTATACCTCGGGGCCCTGCGCGGCGGCTCCGGGGGCGCGGGGCGGCCGGCGGACGGCGCGCCCGGCGACCCGGCGCCCGGGGGCCGATCCGAACGCCGGGCCTGAAGACTCCCGACGGGGCCGGGCGGCGCCTCCGGGGCGCGGGTCAGGCGAGGGTCGGGAGGGAGCCTCCCTCGACCCGGGTCACGTCCACCCCGTCCAGGTCCCGGCCCCAGGCCCGGGCCAGCCCGGCCAGCCGTTCCGCGTCCGGCGGCGTCCGGCCCAGCCCGATCACGAGCCGGGCCCGCAGCGCACCCGGGCGCAGCGGCCGCGGCCAGGCGTGGGCGTCCGGCGCGCCGGCCTCCTCCAGGGCCCCGAGCAGCGCGCGCAGCCGACCCCGCACGCGGCCCATCGACTCCTCGAACCCGGCGGATCCGTGCGCCCGTACGGTCACCACGGCCCACGCGGCATGGCGGCGGTGCAGCGGAGGCGGTGCCGTGACGTCCGTCCAGCCGCGGGGGTCGGCCTCCAGCAACTCCCAGGCCCGGTAGAGCTCCTGGGTGACCAGGTCCCGGAAGCCCGGTGACACCTGCGCGGTACAGCTCCGGACCGGGGCGGAGGGGGTGAGCACGGTCAGCGCCGCCCCTCCCGGCGCTCCCACGGCGGCGGGTACGGACGGTCCCGCGCCCGCGTCGAGGGCGACCGGTTCGTGCCAGTCCCAGGCCGCCCACGTCGCGAAGAAGTCCCGCAGCAGGGCCTCGTCCCCGGCTCCCGTGCGCGCGGTCGTGGGGGTGGCCGCGGTCGCGACCGTGTGCGCCGCCAGGACGGTCCAGGCCAGGCCGGGAAGGCCGCCGAACGGGCCGGAGTCCAGGCCGCGGGCCCCCGCCCAGGCCTTGACGCGGCGGGCGAGGCGCGTGAACTCGGGCTCGCGGCCGGCCACGGCGGACCGCACGGCCTCCGCGTCGCTCACCGCGCTCAGGGCGACGGCCGCCGCCTCGCCCAGTTCGGACCGGCGCCGCGTGGCCACGGCCGGGTCGAGCGCTCCCGCGCCCACGACCACCAGGTCCACCCCCAGCGTGCCGACCGAGAACCGCAGTCCCGGCACCCGTGCGCCCACCACCCGGCGCAGCGCCCCCGCCTCCGGGAACGCGGCCGCGATCCGGGCCTCCGCCTCCGCGGGATCGGGCGTTCCCGGAAGGACGGCCACGAGGTCCAGGTCCGCGCCGGGCAGGGCACAGCCCATGGCCCGCGAACCGACGGTCCGCACGACCCCCTCGCCGAGCGCCTCCGCCACCCGCGCGGACACGTCCCGGGCCACCCCGTCCTCGTCCGGGCCCGCGTCCAGGGCGGCGTCCGGACGAGACTGCTCCGCCCGCACCGCGGGCGCGGGGGACTCCGGCAGCTCCGGCAGCCACGTGACGGCCCCGGTGCCGAGCTCCACGAGGGCCCGCACCCGCATCGGCTCCTCGCCCCGCCGGGACAGGAGGGCCAGTTCGCCCACCAGCGCCGCCGTCGGCGCGCCGGCGAGCCGCTGCTCGCAGACGGCCGCGACGCGGTGCGGCTCCCGGGTGCGCCCGAGGGTGAGGTGCGGGGTGAAGCCGTCGGCCCGCCCCCGGCAGGCCGGGAAGCGCTCGGCGAGCGCGGCGCGCAGGTGCTGCCACGGCCCGTCGCCGTCGGCCGCCGGGTCGAGCCACACCGTGGCGTCCTCGCGGTGCCCGAACGTGTACACCCCCGCCACCCGCACCGGGAACGGCTCGGTCCGCGCCGCGACTTCGCCGACCAGGGCCGCGGCCCGCTCGAACTCGTGCTCCGGCGCGAAGCCGAAGAGCAGGTTCACGTGCGCGGGCCAGCGCCGGACCTGCGGGTCGTACGACTCCCTCAAACCGTCCACCGCCGGCAGCAGTTCCGCGGGCGGCAGCCAGGCCAGCGCCGTCCGGACCGAAGGGGCCGCGTCCAGCACGTCCGCGCCGTCCGGGCCGGCCGGCCCGTCCTGCGCCCCCGCCGGGGCGTACCGGAGGTCGGCCCGTACGCCGTAGTGGTCGGAGACGAACAGCCCGTCCGGCCCCGGCGCGTCACCCAGCAGGGCCGCCCCCGCCACGGCGGCCGCGCCCCGCACCAGGATCCGGTCCAGGCGCGAGGCCCGGCCGGTGAGCGAGGAGACCGCGGCCAGCGGGTTGACGGCCGGGTCGAAGGTCGGGGTGCTGTCGCCCGGACCGTACGCCTCCTCCCACGCGTCGCGCATCCCCAGTACGGCGGCCGGCCCTTCGGGGGAGGAACGCCCGTCGTTGAAGTCGCCGAGCAGCGCGATCTCGCCGTCCACGCCGGCCAGCCCCTCGGCGATGCGGGCCAGTTCGGCCGTCCGCCGGTCCGTCGCGCCCGCCGAGTGGTCGCTGGACAGGTGGGTGGCCGCCACCGTCAGCGGGTAGCCGGCCGCCGTGTCCACCACGACGGCGGACACGGCCTTGTGCGGGCCGAGTGCGTGCACGCCCGCCTCGCGGACGGGCAGCCGGCTGAGCAGCAGCAGTCCGCTGTCGGCGGCGTCCCGGCCGGCCGGGTCGGCGCCCAGCACGTACCCCTCGCGCACCCAGGGGGCCGCCGACAGCAGCTCCACCAGGGCCGGTTCGACCTCCTGGAGGGCGATCACGTCGGCGTCCGCGGCCGCGAGTGCGGCCAGCAGCCGGGGCCGGCGGCGCGCGGTGTCGATGCGGTCGGCGTCGTACCGGTCCCACAGGGTGTTCCACGTCAGCAGGCGCACCCGGGCCGCGGACCCCGCCGCCGTGGCCGCCCCGGCGGCCGCCGCGCCCCGGTCGGACCCGGCCGGCCCGGCCTCCGGCACCGGCTGCCAGCGCCCCTCCCGCCAGGCGTACGGGGTGCGCGCCGTGAAGAACGGCGCCCGCAGCCGCCGCGGCTCGCGCACCCGCCCGGCCGCCGAGCGCCCCACCACGTCCAACCCGCTCGCCCGGTCCCACACCAGCTCGCCGTCCGCCTCCACGAACAGCACCCGGTGCCAGGGGATGTCGCCCCCGGGTACGAACGACGGCAGCGGCACGCGCTTCGGCGGCGCCCCGCGCTGGAGCAGTCCGAGCACGAACCGCGCCGGATCGAAGCGCGGATCCCACCGCACCTGGTGGTAGATCTCCTCGCTGGTACGCATCCGTCCCTCACACCCCGTCCCATTCGGTACCGGGGTCCTCGGTCGCCCCGGCGCCCCGGCCGGCCCGCCGGCGCTCTTCGTTCCCCTCGCCCCGCACGTCACCGCGTTCCCCCGCGTTCCACGCGCCCGGGACGTCCCCGTCGATGCCGCCGGCCCGGTCCGCGACCGTCCCGCCCGGTCCGACGTACCAGGTGCGGTGCGCCCGGCCCGGGTAGGGCGGGGCGTAGCGGCGCAGCTGCCGGTCCAGGACCGCGGCCGGTACCGGATGCGGGCGGCTGCCGTTGCGTCGCACCAGTTCGTCCTCGTCCACCACGGTCACGACCTGCGTGACCAGCGCGTCCCTGCGTCGCGCCGCGTCGAGCACGGGCAGCCGCTGCCGTTCGGTGAGCGAGGTCGCGTCCCACACCACCGTCCCGCCGGCGGCCAGGGCCGCGTCCAGCCGGTCGAGGCCGGCGCGGAGCACCGCCGCGTTCTCGGACTGGTCCGTCCGGTCGCCGCGCGCGGTGCGCAGGTCGTCCAGGGACACGCACACCGCACCGGGAACCGCCCGGGCCAGCGCGGCCGCGACGGTGCTCTTGCCGCTGCCGGCGGGCCCGACCAGCTGCACCAGCCGGGGGAAGGCGCCGTCCCGCCACCGCCACGTGGCCGCCACCGCCTCCTCGGGGGTCGCGATCCGGCCCGCCGCGTACGCCTCCCGGGCCTGGGCCCAGCACCGGTCCGCGGCCGCGCCCGTGACCCCGGCCGCGGCCAGGGCGGTGCGCAGCCCCGTGCGCAGGGGCGCGAGCGGGTCCTCGACCAGCAGGCCCGCGTCCTCCGCGTACAGCGCGGACCACTCCACCTGCTCACGGCCCTCCCCGGAACGACCCGCCGGGACCGCGGCGGCCACGGCGTGCAGCACACCGAGGTCGGCCGCGGCCGCCAGGCGGAGCAGCCCGCAGCGCCGGTCGGCGTCGGGGAAGGGGAGGTGCAGCAGCGGGTGCAGCCCGACGAGGTCGGCCACGCGCCGCCCGAGCGGCAGCCCGAGGGGCCCGGCGGCGAGCCGCGCCAGCAGCGCGCCGCGGGGGAGCCGGTGCAGGGCCGCCGCGAGCACGCCGACGAGCCGGGCGTCCCCGGTGCGCCCGAGCACGTCGAGCCGCCCGGCCGCCTCCCGCGCCCCCGCCTCGGCGGCCTCCTGCTCCGATGCGGACAGCGGGCCGACTCCCCTCCCCGGCACGGACGGTCCGCCGGCCCCCCTTCCCGTCACGGCGGGCCCGCCGACCTCCCCGCCCCGCGGTCCGCCGGTGCCGAGGGCGGCCAGCAGCGCCGGGACGTCGGGTGCGGCGCCGGAGCGGACGGCCCACAGGGGCGCGGCCGGCCCGAGCCCGTTCTCCACGACGGCGGCGTGCATCCAGTGCGTGTCCGTCCGCACGTGCCCGGCGCGCACCCACTTGGCCACCCGCCGCCCGAACTCGGCCTGCGGGAAGCCGTCGACGGTGCGCACCACGTACCCCTCGTGCCGGGCGGTGTCGATCCGCAGCCGGCGCAGCGCGCGCTCGTCGAACGTGCCGCGCCACAGCACGCGCGGTACGGGCACGCCGAGCCGCCGCAGGAAGCGCACGGTCCGGTCCCAGTCGAGGCAGTGCCCGGTGTCGTCCCAGACGGAGAACCCGTAGAACCAGCTGTCCAGGTCGTCGTAGGCGAGCGAGTGCCGGGCGTACATGTTCTCGCCGCACACCCGCCAGCCGGCCGGGATCCCCGCGCCGACGCGCCCCTGGAGGGCCTTGACCCAGGCGCGCGAGGGATGGTGCCCGGAGTCCAGCGAACGGGCGTGCAGCCCGTCCGCGTAGAGCGTGGTGTTCTCGCCGTCGAGCTTCTCCGTGACCACGACCTCGCGCCCGACCAGCCCGCCGAGCTCCGCGCCCGCCCGCACGTCGTCCGAGGTGGCGCCGGGGGACCAGGGCAGGTGAGGGGTCCGGGGATAGTGCGTACGCATGGCATGTCACCCTACGTAACGACCTTCCCCGCGGCGACCGAATAACCCGCCCCTCGACCGGCGCGGTGGCGGGGACGCCGGCCGGCGCCGCGGCTCACGCCCCGGGCCCGTCGCCCGCGATCGTCACCACCGCCTTCCCGCGGTTGTGCCCCTCGCCCAGGCGGCGCAGCGCCTCGGGGACCTCGGCCAGGCCGTACGCGCGGTCGATGACCGGGCGGATCGTGCCCGACGCGGCCAGGGCGGCGAGTTCGCGCAGGTCCGACGCCCGGTCCACGGCCACCAGCGGCCGCAGCCGACCGCCGGAGAAGGACGGCAGCGAGGCGCGCAGCTGCCGGTGCAGGGTGCCGAACACGTGGCCGCCGCCCTCACCTCCGACCACCACCAGCGTGCCGTCCGCGGCGAGCGCACGGCGCAGTTCCGGGAGCGGCCGGCTGCCCGCCATGTCCAGGACGAGGTCGTGGCCGGTGCCGACGGCCGCGAAGTCCTCCCGCGTGTAGTCCACCACGCGGTCCGCGCCCAGGGTGCGGACGAGCTCCGCCTTGCCGGTGCTGCACACCCCGGTCACCTCTGCGCCACCGGCCTTGGCGAGCTGGACGGCGTACGAGCCCACCGCCCCGCCCGCGCCGATCACCAGCACCCGGCGGCCGGGCCGCGGCGGCCCGCCCAGTCGCAGTGCCTGCAGTGCGGTCTGCCCGGACACCGGGAGCGCCGCCGCCTGAGCCCAGCCGACATCGGCCGGCCGGGCGGCGATCCGGTCCTCGCGGGCGCACGCGAACTCGGCGAAGGCCCCCGCGCAGACGCCGAACACCTCGTCCCCGGGCCGGAACCCGGTCACCCGCGCCCCCGCCGCCTCGACCCGCCCCGCGAACTCCAGCCCGCGCACCCGCGCCCGCGGTCTTCGCAGCCCGAGCCCCAGCCGCGCCACCGACGGCAGCCCGGTCATGACGTGCCAGTCCCCGATGTGCACTCCGGCCGCCCGTACCCGGACCAGCACCTCGCGGGGGCCGGGCACCGGTACCGGGACGTCCGCCAGCGCGAGCACCTCGGCCGGTCCGTAGCGGTCCTGCACGATCGCCTGCATGAGGCCGCGCTCCCCTCTTTGCCCGGCTGCCCGCCGTCGCCCGCGTTGCTGTGATGCCGGGTGGATGTGATGCCGTGTGGATGTGATGCGTACGCTACGGCCGCCGCGGCCGCGTCCGGATCGTACGGAGGGACGACGTCGCCCCGGACTTCCAAGGTTGCCCGGGTCGGGGCCTGGTCAGGGAAACCTCGGGGTGCAGGTGCGATTGGGCGGCGCTGCCCCCTGAGCGGCGGTGGTGCGGGGCGTTCCCCAGGCCGGGGGAGCGTCGTTGGGACGGTATGGGTATGGACGCACTGCCCCTCAAGGGCGCTCCCGGCGTGGGGAACCGGGCCGCCGAGCTCGCGGAGGCCGCCTGCCACCTGCACGACGCGGTGGGCGCCGGACCCTGGAGCCACGAGGCGGCCGAGGACGCGGTCGAGGCCGTCGAGACCATCGTGCTCGCCCTCGGCGGGATGCACCGGGAGGCCGAGGCCGTGCTGGCGCCGGTCCACACCGCGCTCGCGGACCTCCGCCGACGGCTCGGCATGCGCCAGCCCGAGCTCCTGACCGGTACCGAGGCCCTCCCCGCCCCCCGCCCCTCCGTCAGCAACCCTCGCCGCTCCCGCCTGACGGGCTGACCCCGCCCCGGCCCGTGCACGCCCAGGCCGGCCCGCTGACCGGGGGTCCCGGCCGGCTGGCCGGCGGACCGCTCGGCCGGCTGACCGGGGGTCCCGCCCCCCTGACCCCCCGGGGACCGCCCGGCATCGTCAGCCGGCGTCGCCGGGGAGGAACTTGGCCGCCTTGAGCTCCAGTTGGGCCTCCAGGTACGCGGCGGCGTCCGGCCGCATCCGGGCGAGCGCCACCATGCCGGTGATCACCACGTCGGCCACCTCGGCGTGCACGTCCTCCCAGGTGTGCGAGTGCCCCTTGCGGGGGTTGGTCCCCTTGGCGCCGATCACCGCCTGCGCCGCCTCGCCGAACTCCTCGCCGATCTTGAGTACTTGGAGGACGTGGCTCTCCTCGGCCCGCATCCCCTGCGCCTCGTCGGCGGCGTCGAAACGGTCGGCCAGGGCGGCGATCGTGCTCCAGGGCCGGCGCGTCAGTGCCGCAAGCGAGCCGGACGCGATCGCCGTACGCAGGGCGCCGGCCGCGCCGGGCGGGAGGAGCTCGACGCCGTCCAGGGCTTCCGGGACGAGCGGTACCTCGACGAGCTCGTACGTGCCGCGGTCGGTTCGGGCGAACTCCGCTCCGCTCCTGGCGTCCCAGTCCCAGCCGGCGACGGTGCACACGTAGAAGTCGTGCCGGCCGCCCTCGCGGGTCGGCTCGGTGTGCAGCAACCCGTGGATCCGGACGCCGTGACCGGCGATCTCCTCGTGGATCTCCCGCAGCAGGGCGGCGCGCGGACCGGGATCGGTGTCCTCGACCCCGCCCCCGACGAAGACGAGGTACGGGTCGACGCCGGGGCGCGTGCGGCGGATGAAGAGCAGGCGCCCCTCGGGGGTGACGAGGACGCCTCGTACGCGGTCGGTCATGCTCGCTCCCTGCACTCGTGCGGTCGTGTCCCGGACATTCGAGCACCTACGCGACGGCGAGCGGGCCCCGGGCCCGCGCCGGCCCACTCGTCCGGGTGGAGGTCGGCGGGGCCGTCTTGGCAAGTGCCCCCGATCCGGGCACGGTTGGGCTGACCGACACCGGAACCGGCAGCACTGCGACGGGAGCAGCCCATGGCAGCGAAGGTCCTCATCGTCACCGGCGACGCGGCGGAGTCGCTCGAAGTCCTCTACCCCTACCAGCGGCTCCGCGAGGAGGGGTACGAGGTCCACATCGCCGCCCCCTCGCGCAAGAAGCTCCGCTTCGTCGTCCACGACTTCGAGGAGGGCTTCGACACCTACACCGAGAAGCCCGGCTACACCTGGCCCGCCGACCTCGCCTTCACCGAGGTCGACCCGGCGCAGTACGCGGCGCTCGTGCTGCCCGGCGGCCGGGCGCCCGAGTACCTGCGCAACGACCCCGAAGTGCGGCGCATCCTCGCGGCCTTCACGGACTCCGACCGGCCGGTGGCGCAGATCTGCCACGGGCCCCTGATCACCGCCGCGATCGGGGCCCTCGGCGGGCGCCGCGTGACGGCCTACCCGGCCCTGGAGACCGACATGCGCACGGCCGGCGCCGCCTACGAGGACTCCGAGGCGGTCGTCGACGGCACGCTCGTGTCGGCCCGCGCCTGGCCGGACCACTCGGCCTGGATGCGGGAGTTCCTCACCGTGCTCCGCAGCAAGGCGCCGCTCGCCTGAGCGGCCCGGCGACCGGAAAGAGGGTGGCGGCGGCGGGCCGTGGCGTGCATATGATCGACTTACGGCATCGCGTGTCGGTCACCGACCGGGTGAGGCATGGAGGTGCCCGTGAGATTGCCCTCTGGAGCACTCCACACATGTCAGTCGAGCTGAACCACACGATCATCCACGCCCACGACAACCACGCCGCCGCCGCGTTCCTCGCGCGGATCCTCGGACTCGAGGTCGGCGCGGAGTGGGGCCCCTTCGTCCCGGTCGCCACCGCCAACGGCGTCACGCTGGACTTCGCGACCGTCCCCGACGGCGTCGAGGTGACGCCGCAGCACTACGCCTTCCTGATCTCGGAGACGGAGTTCGACGCCGCCTTCGGGCGCATCCGCGAGCTCGGCCTCACGTACTGGGCCGACCCGCACGGCCGGCACCCCGGCGAGATCAACCGCAACGACGGCGGTCGCGGACTGTACTTCCGGGACCCCTCCGGACACGGCATGGAGATCATCACCGTGCCGTACGGCGGCTTCCCGGCCCAGGACCGGCCCGCCAGCGCCTGACGACCAGACCCGGCGCCCCGACCTCCCGCGCCATGGAGGTCGGGGCGCCGGTCTTCGCGGTCACCGCGAGGAGACCGGTCGTCCGTCGTCGCCGATGGGCGGGCGGCAGGACCCGGGTGGATCCTGGCGGTGGACCGCGGGGGGCGGCCGCCGGCCCACCGCCTCACCACCGGGAGACCACAGATGAGCAGGATCCTCGCCGTCGTCACCAACCAGGCGACCTACGGACCGGACCCCCACCGGACCGGACTGTGGATCGCGGAGCTCGTGCACTTCCACGCGGGGGCCCGCCGGGCCGGCTTCGAGGTCGACATCGTCAGCCCGGCAGGGGGCCGGGTGCCGCTGGACCCGCGCAGCACCAGATGGGTCGACAAGGAGGTGCGCGGCTACCTGGACGACCGCGCCTTCATGTCCGCCCTGGACAGCACGGACGCCGCGGCAGACGTTGACCCGGACCGCTATGCCGCGATCTTCTACACCGGCGGGCACGGCGTGATGTGGGACTTCCCGTCCAGCGCCGCGCTCCAGCGGGCCGCGCGCCGGATCTACGAGAACGGCGGCGTGGTCTCCTCGGTCTGCCACGGCGCCAGCGCGCTGCTGAACATCACGCTCTCCGACGGCTCCCTGCTCGTCGACGGCCGAACGGTCACCGGGTTCTCCACCGCGGAGGAGCGGGTCGCCCTGGTCAAGAAGCGGGTGCCGTTCCTACTGGAGGACGAACTCCGCAGGCGGGGCGCGCGCTACGTCCGCGGCGCCATCCCGATGACCCCCTTCGCCACCGCCGACGGCAGGCTCGTGACCGGGCAGAACCCGTTTTCCACCAAGGCCGTCACGACGAAGATCATCGAGACGCTGCACCGTCCTTGAAGCCGACCTGACGGTCGTGCCACGGGCCGACGCGGCCCCGAACGAGCCGGCCCACGTCCTTGTGACGCAGGCCACGCACCCCGATGTCACGTCCCGCACCGCCCGCCTGTCCCCTCTACGGCACCGACGGAAGCGAAGGGAACGCACCCGCCGGAACCGACGGAAGACCACGAGGCGACGACGGAGAGGAGCAGGGGCCATGAGGATTCTGTTTGCGGGAGCCAGCGGCGTACTGGGGCAGCGGGCGGTGCGGGAGCTGACCACCGCCGGCCACGAGGTCATCGGTCTCGGCCGGGGTCCGGCCAACGCCCTCCGCGCCGACCTCCTGGACCGCGACGCCGTCCTGCGCGCGGTCGACGGCCGGGCCTTCGACGCGGTGGTCCACGCGGCCACCGCCCTGAACGGCAAGGCCATGCTGCGCCACCGGGACATGGCCGGCACCAACGTGCTGCGCACCAAGGGCACCGAGAACCTCGTCGCCGCCGCCCTCGAGACCGGCGCCCGCCGCTTCGTCGCCGAGTCGATGATGTTCGGCTACGGGTACGGCGACCACGGCGACCGGACCGTCGAGGAGGACCGCGCCCCGTTCGGCCCGCCCGGGGCCGACCGCCACCTGGAGGAGCACGTCGGCGCCATGCGCCGCAAGGAGGAGCTGACCTTCACCACCGGGGGCCTGGACGGCGTCAGCCTGCGCTTCGGCCTCTTCTACGGCGCCGGCGTCACCGACACCACCCTCCTGCCGATGCTGCGCAAGCGCGCCCTGCCCGTGGTCCCCGACCGCGGCCGGGCCCTGTCGTGGGTGGAGGTGGGCGACGCCGCCCGCGCGGTGGTCGCCGCCGTCGAACTCGGCCGCCCCGGCCGGGCGTACAACGTCTGCGACGACCACCCGCTCGCCTGGGGCGAGCACATCCGGACCGCCGCCGAGGCCTTCGGGACCCCCGCCCCGCGGACCGTACCGCAGTGGCTGCTCCGCGCCGCGCCGCTGGCCCGCGCCCTGATGACCACCAACCTGCGCATGTCGAACGCCCGGGCCCGGCGGGAGCTCGACTGGACCCCCACCCACCGCAGCACCGCCGACGGCCTGAGGGCCCTTGCGGCGGGCGCGACCCCGCTGCCACGCTGACCAGAATGATCAACAAGCCATCCGCCGAGCCGGACGTCCTCGCCCCCTTCACCGAGCACCGCCGCCTGCTGTTCGCCACCGCCTACCGCATGCTCGGCAGCGTCGCCGACGCCGAGGACATCCTCCAGGACGCCTGGCTCAAATGGGCCCAGGCGGACCGCGGTTCGGTCCAGAACCCGCGCGCCTACCTCGTCCGCACGGTCACCAACCTCGCCCTGAACCGGCTCACGTCGGCCCGGGCCATCCGCGAGGCGTACGTCGGGCCCTGGCTCCCCGAGCCCCTGCTCACCGAACCCGACGTCGCCGAGGAGGCGGAGTTGGCCGACACCGTCTCCACCGCGATGCTCGTGGTGCTGGAGAGCCTCAGCCCGCTGGAGCGGGCCGTGTTCCTGCTGCGCGAGGTCTTCGGATACTCGTACGCCGAGATCGCGGACGTCCTCGACCGCGCCGAGGCGAGCGTGCGCCAGACCGCGCACCGGGCGCGCGGGCACGTCCAGGCCCGCCGGCCCCGCTTCGACACCGACGCCGAGGAACGGCGCGAGATCACGGAACGCTTCCTGGCCGCCTGCGGCGGCGGGGACCTGAACGCCGTCATGGAGATGCTCGCCCCCGACGTCACGGCCTGGTCCGACGGCGGCGGCAAGGTCTCGGCGGCCCGCCGCCCGCTGCACGGCCCCGACCACGTGGCCCGCTGGCTGCTCGGCGTGCTGGCCAAACCCGTGTCCGCGGACGCCCACGCCCGGCTCGCACAGATCAACGGCGAGCTCGGCCTGCTCTGGTACGTCGGCGACGCCGTCATCGGCGCGGTCACCTTCGACCTCGCCGACGGCCGCATCCAGAACCTGCGCCTCCAGGTCAACCCCGACAAGCTCGCCGGGGTCCAGGAGGGGCACACTGGAGGGACGGAGGCCCCCACGGCGCCCTGACGGGACCGCCGACCGGGGCGGCCCCGGCGCGGCAGGCCCCGCCCGCGGTGGCCACGGTACCCGCGGGGCGCCCCCACCGGCGCCGGACGGCACCGGCGCACCCGGCTCCCGAGACCCGCCTGGGAGGCCCGGTCGTGGCCACGGAACGAGCGGAACAGCAGGTCGGCATCCCCATCGGCGGCGGCCTCGCCGTCGACGGGGACCTGGCCCTGCCTCCCGGCGCCCGCCTCGTGGTCGTCTTCGCGCACGGCAGCGGCAGCTCCCGGCACAGCCCCCGCAACCGCGCCGTCGCGGCCGCCCTGCGCACCGCGCCGCTGGGGACGCTGCTGCTCGACCTGCTCACCCCGGGCGAGGAGGCCGTGGACGACCTGACCGCCGAGCACCGCTTCGACATCCCGCTGCTGGCCGGGCGGCTGGTGGCCGCGGTCGACTGGCTGGCGGCCCGGCCCGGCCTCGCCGACCTGTCCGTCGGGCTGTTCGGGGCCAGTACGGGAGCGGCAGCGGCCCTCCGGGCGGCGGCCGACCGGCCCGACCGGATCCGGGCCGTCGTCTCCCGCGGCGGCCGGCCCGACCTGGCCGGCGACGAGGCACTGGAGCGGGTCCGGGCCCCCGTCCTGCTGCTCGTCGGCGGCCTCGACACCGAGGTGCTGCGGCTCAACCGGGCCGCGGCCGGCCGCCTCACCGCCCCGCACACCGTGACCGTGGTGCCGGGAGCCACCCACCTCTTCCCGGAGCCGGGAGCCCTGGAGCGGGTGGCGGACGCGGCCCGCGCGTGGTTCCTGCGACCGGGCGGCACGGCGGCGGAGGAGCGGCCCAGGAGGACACCATGACCACACGGTTCACCAACCGGCACGAGGCCGGCCGCCTGCTCGGCGACCGGGTGGCCGAGCTGGCCGCCGCACAGCACTGGAAGCACCCCCTCGTCCTCGGCCTGCCGCGCGGCGGGGTCCCGGTCGCCGGGCCCGTCGCCGAGGCCCTGGGCGCCCCCCTCGACGTCCTCGTCGTCCGCAAGATCGGCGTGCCGGGCCGCCCCGAGGTCGGCATCGGTGCCCTGGTCGGCGACGGCCCGCCGCTCTTCGACCGGCACGCCCTGGAGTACCTCGGCCTCACCGAGGACGAGCTCGCCGAGGACGTGGCGCGCGAGCGCGCGGAGCTGCACCGCCGCGAGACCCTCTACCGCGAGGGCCGCGACGCGCCCGATCCGCACGGCCGCACGGTCGTCCTCGTCGACGACGGCCTGGCCACCGGGGTCACCGCCCGCGCCGCCCTGCGCCACCTGCGCGGGCGCCACGCCGACCGGCTCGTGCTCGCCGTGCCCGTCGGCGCCCCCGAGTCGGTCGCCGGACTGCGCTCCGAGTGCGACGAGCTGATCTGCCTGCGCAGCCCGGCCGGCTTCACCGCCGTCGGCCTCTGGTACGGCGACTTCGAGCAGACCACCGACCGCGAGGTCATCGACATCCTGCACCGGCAGGCCGTGCCCCACTGACCGGGCGCGCCCGCCCCGCGACCGCGCTCCGGCTCACCCGGCGTCCCCCTCCCGCGGCGACTCCAGCGGCGGCACCGCCACCGAGCCGTGCACCCGGCACTCCGGGTGGCAGCGGTGCTCCGGCGCGGTCCGCACGGTCGTCCAGGCCGTCACCGCGCCCACCACCAGCAGCCCCGCGCACCACGCCATCGCCCGTCCGAACGCCGCGTCGAACGCGGTCGCCGACCGGTAGGCCTCCGGTCCCATCCCGGCCAGCAGCGGCAGCGCCGCCACCGCGATCAGCCCCGCGGCGCGGGCGGCCGCGTTGTTGATCCCGCTCGCCAGCCCTGCCCGCCCCGGATCGACGGACGCCAGCACCGTCGCCGTCAGCGGCGCCACCAGCGTCACCATGCCGAGCCCCAGCGTCAGCATCGCGGGCAGCACGTCCTGCGCGTACGAGGCGCCCGGCCCGGTCCGCACCATCAGCAGCATCCCCGCGGCGCACAGCAGCGGCCCCACCGTGAGCGGCAGCCGCGGGCCGATCCGCTCGCCCAGCGCCCCCGCCCGCGACGAGAACAGCAGCATCAGCGCGGTCGTGGGCAACAGGGCCGCTCCCGCCCCCAGCGCCGAGTAGCCCACGACCACCTGGAGCTGGAGCACGGCCAGGAAGAAGAACCCGCCGAACGCCGCGTACACGCACAGCGTCACCAGGTTCACGGCGGTGAACTGCCGGGACGCGAAGATGTCCGGCGGCAGCATCGCGTTCGGCCGACGCCGTTCCACCCACCAGAACGCCACCGCCGAGCCCAGCCCCGCCGCCCCCGCCGCCACCACGGCCGCGGTCGCCTGCGCCGCCTCGATCAGCGCGTACGTCAGCAGCGCCAGCGAGACCGCCCCGAGGGCAGCGCCCAGCACGTCGAACCGGCCGTGCGCCGCCGGGTCCCGCGACTCGGGAACGTGCCGCACCGACACGGCCGTGCACAGCGCCGCCACCGGCACGTTGATCAGGAACACCCAGCGCCAGCCCGGACCGTCCACCAGCCAGCCGCCGAGGAACGGCCCCACCGCGGCGCCGACCCCGCCGAAGCCCGACCACAACCCCACGGCCCGCGCCCGGTCGTCGCGGTGCAGCGAGGCCTGGATCAGGGCCAGGGACCCCGGGGTCAGCAACGCGCCCCCGACGCCCTGCAGGGCCCGGGCCGCGACGAGGACGCCGATCGAGGGCGCCAGACCGCACAGCAGCGAGCCCGCCGCGAACCACACCACGCCCAGCACGAACACCCGGCGTCTGCCGTACCGGTCGCCGAGCGCGCCGCCGACCAGGATGAGGCCGGCCAGGGTCACCAGATAGGCGTTGACGGTCCACTGCAGACCGGCGAGTTCGGCGTCGAGGTCGCGGCCGATGGTGGGCAGCGCGACGTTGACGACCGTCGAGTCGAGCAGGGCCATCGACGAGCCCAGCACGGTGGCCAGCAACACCCACCGGCCGCGGGCCGTGCCCAGCCGTACGTCCTCCGCCATGGGACCAGGGTGGCCGTCAGGGGCGCGTGTGGCCAACGGACATCGCAATGGGTAACGGATCGATCACGTCATGTGACGCATCGGCATATGCCGCGTGGATACCGGGCACGGACCGTTCGGTTCCGGTCCCGTCGACACACGAGGAGTGGGAATGCCCAAGACGCCCATGGACCCGCCCCCGGACCTGATCGAGCGACTGCGGCGGCTGCTGCGGGTGCCGGGCCCGCGCCGCCGCCCGCGCCCCGGCCCCGACCGACCGGGCGGCGGCCCCCAGACACCGGGCGACGGGCCCGAACGCCCCGGCGGCGCCGTCCCCCGCTTCACCGCCGACTTCGCCTCCACGACGCAGTGGGTGGCCGGCCGCTCCTGGGCCTATCCCGACGGCGGACCCACGAACCACGGCGACAACAAGCTCGACCACCTCGTCGCCGACCCCGCCTACAGCCGGTCCGGCACCTTCCTCGCCACCCGTCGCACCGACGGGGACTGGAGCACCGGCCTGCTGACCACCGAGGGCAGCGCGGAGGGCTTCATGGTCCGCACCGGGGACGTCCTGGAGGCGCAGGTGAGGCTGCCCTCCGAGCTGGGCGCCTGGCCGGCGATCTGGACCTGGTACGAGGGCGGCTCCGAGGTCGACGTGTTCGAGTACCACCCGGACAACCCCGACCTGCTCGAGCTCACCAACCACGTGCGCGGCGGCCAGGCCTACCACCGGGATCCGGCCATCGGCCCGGGCCAGTGGGTGGACCTGCGGGTGGAGTTCGGGTCCCGCTCGGTCACCTGGTGGGTCAACGGCCGACGGGTCTTCTCCGACGGCCGCGGGGTGGGCCGCCGCTGGCGCGCGTACCTGATCGTCAACCTCTCGGTCTGCGCGGGCCGCTACCACCCGGCCCCCGAACCCGGCGTCACCGAGATGTCCTACGAGGTGGCCCACCTCCAGGTGTTCGGACCCGCGCGCTGAGCCCCGCGGGGAGGGCGCCGACCGCGCGGTCAGCGCCCCGTCCGCCGGGGGTGCGCTACGGCCGAAACACGCACCGCGCCGAGGGCCCGCCGGACCCTAGGATCACCGAGGCGGTCCGCTAGCGAACGGAGTCCACGGCACATGCGCTACCTCCCCCTCGGCACGTCCGGCCTGCTCGTCTCGGCGGTCGGCCTCGGCTGCAACAACTTCGGCGGGCGCCTCGACGCCCGCCGTACCCGCGACGTCGTCGACGCGGCCCTCGACGCCGGCATCACCCTGCTCGACACCGCCGACATCTACGGCAACCGCGGCGGATCCGAGGAGTACCTCGGCCAGGCCCTCAAAGGCCGCCGCGACCGGGTCGTCCTCGCCACCAAGTTCGGCGCGACCGCCGACATGGGGTACGGGCCCGCCGCCGGCGCCCGCGGCGGCCGGGCCTACGTCCGGCGGGCCGTGGAGGCCTCGCTGAGCCGTCTCGGTACCGACCACATCGACCTCTACCAGCTGCACAGCCCCGATCCGGCCACCCCCGTCGCCGAGACCCTGGCCGCCCTCTCCGAGCTCGTCGCCGAGGGCAAGGTCCGCTATATCGGCCACTCCAACTTCACCGGCTGGCAGCTCGCCGAGGCCGCCCACGTGGCCCGCGAGCTGGGTGCGCAGCCGTTCGTCTCCGCCCAGAACCACTGGTCGCTGCTGGACCGGGGCGCCGAGGACGAGCTGGTGCCGGCCGCCCGTCACTACGGTGTCGGCGTCCTGCCGTACTTCCCCCTCGCCAACGGCCTGCTGACCGGCAAGATCCGGCGCGGCGCCCCCGTACCCGAGGGCGCCCGACTGGCCGGCCGCACCGAGTACGTCGAACGGCGCATCGACCGCGTCGAGGCGCTGGCCGCCCTCGCCGAGAAGCACGGACGCACGCTGCTGGAGGTGGCCGTCGGCTGGCTGTCCGCGCAGCCCGGCTGCGCCTCCGTTATCGCCGGCGCCACCTCGCCCGAGCAGGTCCGGGCCAACGCGGCCGCCGCCGACCGGCTCCCGGACGCCGAGCTGCTGGCCGAGATCGACGCCGCCGCGCCGCGCTGACCCCCGACGCACGGAGGGGCGGGGTGCGGACCACCGGCCCGCACCCCGCCCCTCATGTCCCGGTCCCCGCTACGGGCCGAAGGTCAGCACCAGTTCCGGAGTGCCCTCGTTGGCCCCCGCCTCCCGGGCCCACAGCCAGAGCGCGTCACTGCCCGAACCGGTCAGCGCCACGGCGTAGCTGCTGCCGAGCACACCCGCCACGGCAGCGGTGTCCAGCGGGATCGAGGCCACCGCCGAGCCGTCCGGGACGCCGGAGACCGAGCCGAGGGCCGGACCGCCCAGCGCCGGGCGGCTGGTGTACGTCGTCCCCGCCTCGGTCCACGCGCCGGTGACCGGCACCACCGAGACGGTGTCCGCCGTGCCGGCACCGCCCAGCGTGTTCGTCTTGACCCTCAGGACGGCTGACTTGAGGACCGTGCCCGCCGGGGCGGCCGGCAGGCCGAAGCGCAGGTACGCCTGGTAGAGCCCGCCGCCGACGGCCAGCGAGCCGGAGCTCCCGAAGACGGTCCCGGGCGCGGCCGAGTTGACGTACGTGTCCTCGCTCGCCTGCACCGTCGCCACCGAGTCCGAGGGGGCCTTGGCGAGGGTGAAGTGGTTCTGCACCTGCGCCGCGGTGAGCACCGACGGGTACACCGCGGTCTCGTCGATCTGACCTGCGAAGTAGTTGCTGGTGGGCCGGTTGGGCCAGTTGTTGAGGTTGTCGCCGCCCACGTGCCAGTAGCCGGCGATGTTCTGGTTGGTGGTGTGCGGCAGGGTGCCCTTGTTCTGGCCGTCGACGTACAGGACCATCCCGCCCGGTCCCTGGGCGGCGACGACGTGGTGCCACTTGTTGTCGTTCAACGCGTCCGGCGTGGTGATGGTCCGGGTGGCGCCGTTGTAGATGCCGAAGACGATCCGGCCGTCGTTCGTCATGTAGATGTGCTTGTCGTAGGAGCCGCTGTTGCGGGCCTGGTTGTTTCCGAAGCCGAGCAGCTTGCCGCCGCGGACGGTGTTCGTGCGGAACCACGTCTCCAGGCTGTAGGGCCCGGTGACGGTCTCCCGCCGGTCGCTGTAGACCTGCTGGATCGCGCCGTCGAAGCCGACCGCGGTGCTCGCCCCGGTGATCGCGCCGGGTCCCTGCCGCAGCGCCGGGTTGTTGAGGAAGACGCCGCTGGTGTCGCCCGAGACCGAGGAGTCGGCGGCGTACGGCTGCACCGTGTCGTCGTAGCGCCAGTACAGGCGGGCGCCGTCGGACCGGACCCGGTCGGGGTAGGACTGCACGCTGGTGGGGACGGTCACGCTCGCGGTGGCCGACAGGGCGCTGGTGTTGCCGGCGGCGTCGGTGGCGGTCACCCGGTAGGTGTACGTCTGGCCGGCGGTGACCGCGGTGTCGGTCCAGGAGGCCTGGGGCCGGAGGAAGAACAGAGAGTCCGCGGTCATCGTGCGGACCGGGCTCGCCCCGCCGTTGCGGTAGATCCGGTAGGTCAGCCGGCTGTCGTCCAGGTCGAGGCTGGTGCGCCAGCGCACCTGCACCGCGTCGGGCCGTACGGCGGAGGCGCTGGCCACCGGGGTGGTGGGCGCGCCGGTGTCGTTGGCGGAGGCGAACCGGGTCAGGCCCTGCTGCGCCTTTCCGTTGACGGTGGTGTACTCGCCGCCCACCCACAGGTACTGCACTCCGCCCTTGGGGGCCACGGTCATCACGCGCGGGCCGATGCCCTCGCCGATGCCGTCGTTGGTGTCGGGGGCCCAGCCCAGCTTGCCGGTGCCGGTGACGGGCTGGGCGAGCAGGTGGTGGCGCTGGCCGTCGGGGTACTCCCCGACGGAGGAGCAGTCGTGCGCGTGGGAGGCGCTGTAGAGCACGCCCTGGTAGTCCAGTACGGCCTGGGTGGCGCCCAGGCAGGTGTCGCGCCAGCGCTGGTTGAAGTCGCTGAGGTTGAGCGCGATCCGGCCGTCGAAGCCGCCGGTGCCCTCGTTGGCCGTGAAGAAGCCGGTCGCGTCGGAGGTGAGGTCCTTGACCACCGACTGCGACTGGATGAAGCCCAGCGGGTAGTTCTTGACCACGGCTCCGGTGACCGCGTCGACCACGGCGAGGGCGTGGCTGTCGGCGCCGTTGACGCGGAAGAAGTCGCCGCCCAGGATCGCGTTCCTGCCGTCCGGGGTCAGCTCGATCGCCCGGCCGGGCTCGTCGGCGTCGGCGGTGAAGGGCTTGAGGGCCCCGGTGGCCGCGTCGATCGAGGCGAAGCGCTGCCGGGGCTGGCCGGCCACGGTCGGGAAGTCACCGCCCACCCACAGCGTGTCGGCGGTCGCCGCGACGGCCCGTACGGTGGCGGGGAAGCTGGGCCGGAAGCCGGGCTTCGGGGTGCAGGTGGCGACGTCGATCGCCGCCATGCTGTTGACCGGGAGGCCGTTGACGGCGCCGAAGTAGCCGCCGGCGTACAGGGTCGACTTGTCGGGGGAGAGGGTCAGGGCCCGGACCGTGGCGGTGCCCGAGGGCACCGTGAAGGACAGCTTGCAGGAGGTGGGTGCCCCGGTCGCGGCGTCGAGGGCGACGAAGTTCACGGCGGACTGCTCGGAGCCGGCTGCGCCGGCCGGGGGCCGCACGGTGGAGAAGGTGCCGCCGACGAACACCGTCCCGCCGGCCTCGGCCAGCGCCCACACCACGCCGTTCGTCTGCCAGGTGGGGAGGTCGTCGGCGGTGAAGGCGACGGGCGGGGTGATCGCGGCGGCCCGCGGTACGAGGCCCGTGCCGACCCCGGCGGCGGCCAGGGCGACGGCCAGCCCTGCCGCGGCCAGACCCTTGACCCCACGCCCGCCCGGCAATCCGGGCA
The DNA here is from genome assembly GCF_000719335.1 of Streptomyces sp. NRRL S-87. Taxonomy (GTDB): domain Bacteria; phylum Actinomycetota; class Actinomycetes; order Streptomycetales; family Streptomycetaceae; genus Streptomyces. The sequence goes on along the minus strand of NZ_JOGB01000009.1, from coordinate 96,183 downwards.
TTCTCCGTGCTCTACGCAATCCGTGCACGTTCTGCATGAACCCCCCTGTGGTAGGCGCTGCCCGACGGGCCCCGGCCGCGCGGTCGGGGTCCGGGCTCGGGTTACGGGCGCACCCTAGGGGCAAAACACGCCGGAGGCACCCTGTTTCGCACATTCGGTGCACGGCGGCTGTGGATCTCCGGTGAAGATCGTGAAGCACTGAAGATCTTTCGGCGCGGCCGGATCGTTATCCTCAAATTTTCCTCAGATCTAGTGACCGCATGCCGAGATGCTCTTAGCTTCCTGCGGGGCGCCCTCATCGCGTCCTGCGCAGCGAACCGTGAACCGTGCCAAGGACCTCCTTCGTAGCTCCATGCACCACCGACGCCCGCGTCAAGATCGTTTCCTCGGAGGATGTTGAGCATGAAGGTTTCCAAGGCTGCCGGAGCCGTCGTCGCGGTGGTCACCCTGACCCTGTCCGCCAGTGCGTGCAGCGTGATCGGCGGGGGCGACGAGAAGGAGACCATCTCGATCGGCGTCAAGTTCGACCAGCCCGGTCTGGGCCTGCGGGCCGAGGGCGGCAAGTACTCCGGCTTCGACGTGGACGTCGCGACGTACATCGCCAAGCAGCTCGGCTACGGACCGGACCAGATCGAGTTCAAGCAGGTCTACAGCTCGGACCGCGAGCTCATGCTCCAGTACAACGAGGTCGACTTCGTCGCCGCGAGCTACTCGATCAACGACAAGCGCAAGGCCAAGGTCGACTTCGCGGGCCCGTACTTCAAGGCGCACCAGGACCTGCTGATCCGCGCCGACGAGAAGGACATCGCCAAGGCGTCCGACCTCAACCGCAAGCGGCTCTGCTCGGTGACCGGCTCGACCTCCGCGCAGAACGTCAAGGACAAGCTGGCCCCCAAGGCCAGCCTGCTGGAGCTCGGCGGCTACTCGGAGTGCGTGGTCGCCCTCCAGGACGACGTCCTCGACGCCATGACCACGGACAACTCCATCCTCGCCGGCTACGCCGCCCAGGAGCAGAACCGGGGCAAGTTCAAGCTCGCGGGCCTGCAGCTGAGCGACGAGTACTACGGCATCGGCATCCGCAAGGGCAACACGGAGCTCCAGACCAAGATCAACGCAGCCCTGCGCAAGATGGTCGAGGACGGCTCCTGGGCCCGCTTCGTGCAGAACAACTTCGGCGCCGCCCACTACAGGAGCGAGCCCGCCCCGGAGATCACCGAGGGCAAGTGAGCCACGGCCGCCGCCAGGCCGTCCCTTCCGGATCCTGCCCGACCGCAGGTTCCGAACGAGACGGCCTGGCCGGCGGCCGTGCTTCCGGAGCGACGGGGCGCACGGCCGTGCGGGCCGCGCGCCGCGTCCTCGTGGACGGACCGCGCGCCCCGTCCCCGGTACGTCCCCGCCCGGGGCCTACAGCGGTACGGCCACGATCGTCGACGTCATCGCCGGGTCGCTCCAGTCGGCGTCGAAGGCGGCGTTGACCACGTACAGCCTGCCCCCGTGCACGGCGGCCGTGGTCGGCTCGTCGAACCGCGGGTCGGTGATCCGCTTCAGGAACACGGCCCGCCGCCCGTCACCGCTGAGTGCGAACACGTCCACGGCGTAGGACCAGTTCCGCACGACGTACAGCGTGCGGCCCCGGACCACGAGCCCGTCCCCGTTGGAGACCGACCCGGCGCCCTCCAGCATCGTGCGCGTCGCGCGCCCCGTCCGGGGATCGACCCGGTAGAGCGCCTCGGCGGTGTCGTGGACCACGAGCAGGGCCTTGCCGTCGGGGGTCCGCTCGATGCCGTTCGAGCCCCAGTACTCGCCACCGGGCGGGACGGGCGCCCACTCGCCCCCGAGGGCGAGCCGGGTCGGCCGGGCCCCCGGGGCGAGCGGCAGGTGGTAGAGGGCGTCGTTGAACGAATCCGTGAACCAGGCCCCGCCGCAGGCCACGACGACGTCGTTGACGAACGTGCTGCCCGTCGCCGCCTGGTGCACGGCCAGCACCTTCCCGGTGCCGGCGTGCACCACCCGGATCTCCCCGCTGTCGCCGCCGGCCACCAGCAGCCGCCCGAACGGGTCCAGCTTCAGGCCCACCGACCGCGCCCCGGTGCCCGCGGTGATGATCCTGCCGGTGCCCGTGGCCAGGTCGGCACGGTAGATGGAGCCCTCGATGATCGAGCCGGTGTACGCGGTCCCGGACGGCGACACCGCAATGCCCTCCGGCTGGAAGCCGGCCGGGGTGGTGAGGGAGAGCGGCGCCGAGGTCGGGCCGCGCCCGGCCGGCGGCGGACCGGCCGCGGCCGCGCCCGGGGCGAGCGGGCCGCCGAGGGCGGCGGAACCTGCGAGGGCGGCGGCGGCCCCCAGGAGGCCGCGTCGTGCGAAGGAGGCGGTCACGGTGCGTTCCTTCCGAAAAAAGCGGGCATGACGAGTCGGGTACCGCACACACCCCACCACACGACTCCCGTTCCGTTCGATCCGTATTCGACCCCTTCACAAGGGAATGGGGAGCCTCCCCTTCGACGACGCCCTCCCCGGCCGCCGCCCGGTGCGCAGGAGTACCGTGGCGATCATGAGCGGGCGGGGCGGCGCGACCCCGGCCCGCGGGCGGCCCCGCCCGCCCGACCGAGGGGAGCCCCATGGACCACAGGGTCACCGTCGTCACCGGCGGAAGCCGCGGCATCGGCGCCGCCACCTGCCTCCGCCTGGCCGACGCCGGACACGACCTGGCGCTCGGCGGCATCCCGCTGCGCCGCCCCGGCGCGCCCGACGAGGTGGCGGCCGCGGTCGCATGGCTGCTGTCGGCGGAGGCTTCGTACACGACGGGCACGGTGCTGCGCGTCGCCGGCGGCCGCTGAGCCCCCGGGAGCACGCCGGCACCGCGCAGTGCCACCTGTGTCAGGGCACAACAGGACCGTGCCACAAGTGTGTTGATGTTCTGTCACTGAAGGTCGCAGCGCCGGAGGCCGGTGCCATCATCGGGGAATGACGCAGGAAACCGAGTCGTACCGTCCCGGTCCCCGGTCCATCGACACCGTCACCCGGCTCTTCGAGCGCTGGGCCCGGGACACCCCCGACGCCCCCGCCCTCATCACCCCCGGAGCCCGGCTGAGCTACGGAGAACTCGCCCGGCGGGCCAACCGGCTGGCCCACCACCTGCGCGCCGGAGGCCTGCCCGCCGGCGGCACCGTCGCCGTGGCGCTCACCCGCCCCGCCGACCTGCTCACGGCACTGCTGGGCGCCCTCGAGGCCGGCGCCGCCTACACGGTGCTCGACCCAGATTCCCCGCGCACCGCGACGGGCCGTCTGGCGGCCGCCCGTCCGCACACCCTGGTGACGACCGGCCGGCACCGCATCCGCCTCGAGGACGGGGCCGCGACCGGCGACCGGGCCGCGACCGGCGGCGGCCTCCGCGTCGTGGCCCTCGACGCGGAGGCCGGGGCCGTCGCCGCCCACCCGGCGCACGCGCCGGACGTGCCGGCCGCCGTCGCGTCGGACCCCGCCGCGGTGCTGTTCCCGGCGGACGGGGGCACCCGGGCCGTCACGGTCACCCACGCCCGCCTGCTGGCCGCCCACGAGGGCTGGGCCGAGGTCTGCCGGCTCACCCCCGAGGACCGCCACCTCATCACCGCCCCGGCCGACGTCGTCCCCTTCGCCGCCGGCTGGACGCGGGCGCTGTGCACGGGCGGCGCCCTCGTCGTGCCGTCGGACGACCGCGCCTTCGACCGGGCCGGTCGGGCGGACAGGGGCGCCGACGCCGCGGGCCCGCTGCGCCGCCTCGTCGCGGACGAGGAGGTCACCCTCCTGCACACCGACCCGGAGGCCGCCCGCCTGCTGTTCACCCGGGGGTCCGGGGGCGGCCCGGATCCCGCGCTGTGGCCGCTGCGCGTGGTCACCGTCACCGGCGACCGCCTCTTCCTCGACCAGCAGGCCGCCCTCCAGCGCGGCCTCCACCCCGGCGTACGGCTGCTGAACGTGTACGGAACCGCCGAGACGGCGGGCGTGGGCACCCGGTTCGAACTCGGCCAGCTGGCCGGCCCGGTCGCCGACCCGGAACGCCTCAGCCTGCTCGGCACGCCCTTCCCGGGCTGGACGGCCGACACCGCCGACGGCCTGCTCCGCCTCGCCCCGCCCGACGGCGGCGACGCGATACCCACCGGCGACCACGCCACGCTCCGCGGGGACGGCCTGCTGGAGTACCGCGGCCGCGACCGCGACCGGATCCGCGCGGGCCGCCGCACCGTGGACACCTACCGGGTGGAGTCCGCGATCCGCGGGCACCACGGAGTCGGCGACGTGGTCGTCACGACCACGGACGAAGGGGTCCTCGCCAAGAGGCTGACGGCGTACATCGCCCCGGCCGGGCCTCCGGGCATCCACTGGATCGGCCCGCCCGACCTCAAGCGGCTCCGCGCCCACCTCGACGGCCAGGTACCCGAGGAGGACGTCCCGAAGGCGGTCGTGCACGTGCGCGAACTGCCCCGCAACCGGGCGGGACAGGTGGACCGGGGCGCGCTCCCGCAGCCGCCCGCGAGCCAAGTGGGCTCCACCGGGGGCAAGTACGGGAGCGTGGACAGCGGCACGTACACCGCCCGCACCGGCGAACGCACCTCCCGTGGCTGCCTGGTGGGCTGCGCCTTCGTCGCCTTCGTCGTCCTGATCGCCCAACTGACCGACGTGTTCTGGCCCGGCTCCACCGACCTGACCTACGTGCCCTGGCACTACGCCGTCCTGTTCCGCGGCCTGTACGCCTTCGAGTGCCTCGCCTTCACCACGGGCCTGCTCTTCCTCTTCACCGGCCGGTCGCGGATGCTGCGCACCGGGCGCCCCCGGCGGCTCACCACGGCCGCGCACCTGGCGCTGGTGTGGCTGCTGGCCTCGTGGTGGCCGCAGGACAACTTCTACCGGCTGGCCGCCAAGAACGACTGGCCCCAGCAGGCCGCACTCGTCTACACGTTCAACGTCCCGCTGATGATCGCGGCCGCGGTGGTCGCGGTCTGGGCCACCAGCCCGCCCGTGGGCGGGTACGAGGACCGGTTCGACGCTTGACGACGGGGCCCGGGGGTGCGCGCCCCCGGGCCCTCAGCGCAGCTCGGGCTCGCCGAACATGCCGCGCAGCGCCGCCGACTCCGCCCGGACCAGGTCGTCGGCCGCCTCGAGGTCCCGCCACGTACGGGCGGCCAGCAGCATCCCCAGGAAGGGCGACGGCTCGAAGGCGGCCGTCGCGATCGCGGGGACGGCGACCACCCCCAGGCCCTCGCAGCCCCGGGCCAGCGCGCCGAGGTGGGCCATCAGGTCGGCCTCGGGCAGCCGTGCCCCCAGGGGCACCTGGTCCATGATCCGTACCAGGTGGTCCCCGCCCCGCAGCGCGTCGAGCCGCGCCTTGACCATGAACGCCACCGACGGGCCGGTGAGCCGCAGGTTCGTCTCCGTCGGCGCCAGCAGCCCGTCCGACCCGGCGACGAAGTCCACGTCGAACCAGCCCCGGTAGCCGTCCGCGGCCAGCTCCCGCCCGACCGCCGTGCCGAAGCCGGCCGCCGCCTCCGACTGGGCCCGGGGAACCGCGCCCGGTCCCACCGTCGCCCCCCGGTACGCCGTGCCCGCCACGTCCATGACGGCCGTCCCCACCGCGTGCACCCGGCCGTCCTCGGCCACGAACCCGTCCCAGGTCAGGTCCGCCCCTTCGCCCCACCCGGGTACGAACTCCTCGACGAGCAGCGGACCCCGCGGCAGCACGCCCACCGCCCGGCGGACCCCGCCGGGGGCGCGCACCAGCTCGGCCGGCACCACCACCGTGCCCGAACCACCCACCCCGTGCTCGGACTTGAGGACGCTGTCGGCCCCCGAGCGGGCCCGGGCCCGCAGCAAAAGGGCCGCGGCGCGGCGGGTCGGGGCGTACCACTGGCGCGGCACCCGGACGCCGGGGTGGGAGCCGTCGGCCGCGAGCCGGTGGAACAGGGCGCCGGCGGCCGACTTGGACTCGTACCGCAGGGCCGCGCCGGGCCCGGTGCGGCCCCACGGGAGCAGCGGCAGGCCCGCGTCCCGCAGGTGCGCGGCCAGACGCGGGTGGCCGGTGAGCGCGGCGGACGGGCCGCGGCCGTCCTGGGCGAGGCCGTCGTACAGCTCGACCCCCTCCCACTCGAGCGCCTCGGACACCATCCGCAGCCAGTCCCGCGGCACGGTCAGCGGCAGCAGCAGGGCGGCCGGGTGCGGGGAGTGGAAGGCGGCGAGACCGGCGTAGTGGTGGGCGGCCCGCTCCCGGTGGTCGGGGCCGCGGCCGCCGCGGCGCGGCCAGGCCGTCGCGAACTGGGCGTTGTACTCGGCCACGTTGCCGATGTGGGCGCCGCGCCGGCCCCCCGTCCAGGCGCCCACCCAGGCGGGCTCCGGCCGCAGCTCCACCTCGAAGCGGGGCAGCGCGCCGTCGCGTCCGGCCGGGCGGGCGCCCATCGCCGCGTAGAACGGGGCGGCGTGCGGGTCGGAGGCGATGCGCAGGCGCCCGAACCCGAGCTCCCGGGCCCGGGCCAGGACGTCCCGGTACAGGGCCCGCCCCACCCCGCGCCGGATCGCCTCCGGGGCGACGAACAGCAGCCCGAGGCGCGCGGTCCGGACGGCGCGGCCGTCCCGGGCCCCGCCCGTGGTGGCCGGTCCGGGGGCTTCCGGCGGCCCGTCCGGCGTTCCTTCCGGCAGCCCCTCCGTCCCCCGCAGGGGCTCGTACCGTTCGTCCCCCCGTTCGCCCCCCGGCTCGTCCTCCAGCGAGGCCAGCCCGAGCACGCCGCGCCCGTCCTCCGCCACCCGCACCCGTCGGGCCGCCACGTCGCCCGGCCGGATCCGCAGCTCCTCCGCGCAGGCGGCCAGGAAGGCGGGGTCGTAGCCCCAGTACCCCTTGGAGCGCAGGGCCAGGTCGCTCAGCTCCGCCGCCTCGGCCTCCCGGGCCGCCCGGATCCGCACCGTGGGCTCGATCATCCCTGCAGCGTACGGGAGTTGACGTGGACCGGGGCGGACGTCACCGGCCCGCAGGCAGCCGTCCGGCCCTCTCGCGCCCCGTCGAGGGGCGCTGACTAGGCTCGTGACCCACGCCAGCCGACCGCCCGGAGCGTCACCCGTGCGCCGGGCGCCCGTCCACGGGAGCCGCATGTCCGCCACCGCACCGCTGACCGTCGCCCTCGTCCAACCCGCCTGCCCCGGGCCGGACATCACCGCCAACGCCCGTCGGCACGCGGAGCTGCTGCGCACCGCCGGCGCACGGCTCACGGTGTTCCCCGAGCTTTCCCTGACCGGCTACGACCTGGCCGGCGAGGCGGTCACCACCGACGACCCGAGGCTGGCCCCGCTGGCCGGAGCCTGCCGCGAGACGGGTTCGACCGCGCTGGTGTGCGTCGCGCTGGCCGAGCCCGGGGGCGTCGAGTCGCTGGCGCTGCTGGCCCTGGACGGTACGGACGTCCGGGTCGTGCACCGCAAGATGCACCTGCACGGGGCCGAGGCCGACCGCTTCACCCCGGGTTCGCGTCCGAGCGTGCTGGAGGTCGGCGGCCGCCGCATCGGGCTGGCGATCTGCGCGGACGCCTCCGTCCCCGGGCACGCGGCGGCCACCGCGGAGCTCGGTGTCGACGCCTACCTCGCCAGCGCGCTGTACGGCGCCGCCCCCGAGGCCCTGGCGCGACGCGACAGCCAGGTGCGGGACGCGGCCGCCGCCCACGGGGTGTGGGGGCTGCTGGCCGCCAGCGCCGGGCCGAGCGGCACCTACCCGGTGACCTCGGGCGGGTCGGGCGCCTGGGCACCGGGCGGCGCGCTGGTCGCGCAGGCCGGCCCGGACCCGGACGAGTTCGTGACGGTCACCCTCTGAGACCGGGAAGGTGCACATCCGCAGTCCGCCGACCAGCCCCTCGGCCATGAGGCCCTGTTGCGCCGGCCGAGCAGGAACGCGATGGCCCTGCGGGAGCGCTCGTCCGCCGGCCGTCATGGCGTGCTCCTCCGGGTGCGGCGGGTCGCCGGCGGCCCCCGGGTGGGCCCGCCGGATCGGACGCGGTGATGACCGTCCGACGGCCCGGAACCCATCGGTCGGTGCCCGAAGGGCTACGCTGCCGTGTATGACCGAGAAGTCCACTGTCGACCCGTTCGTCCGGACCTGGGAGATCCTGCCCAGCCGCGGTTACGAGACGGCGTGGATCGACCTCGGGGAGACGGGCCTGAGCGCCCGGGGCAGGGCCGTCGGGCTCGCGCCCGAGCCGTACTGGGTCGCGTACGAGCTCGAGACCGGCCCCGGGTTCGTCACCCGGCGGCTGGCGGTGACGATCGAGACGGCGTCGGCGGTGCGCACTCTGGACCTGCGGCGCGACACGGAAGGCCGGTGGACGGCGGACGGCCGGCCGCGCCCGGAGCTCGCCGGCGCGCTCGACTGCGACCTCGGGATGAGCCCGCTGACCAACACCATGCCGGTGCTCCGGCACGGCCTGCACCGGGGATCGGGGGAGGGGCCGAGGCGGTTCACGACGGCCTGGGTGTCGGTGCCGGAGCTCACGGTGCGGTCGCCCGTCCAGACGTACACGCACCTGGCGCGCGCCGAGCACGGGGCGCGGATCCGCATCGAGTCCGGCACCTTCCGCAGCGATCTGGAGGTCGACGAGCACGGCCTGGTGCTCGACTATCCGCAGATGGCGACCGCCCTGACCCGCTGAACGCCCGGCGGGCCCGCCCGGTGGAGGCCGGGGTCAGGCGGCCGGCAGCCGCGGCCCCGCGGGCGCCGGGCCGAGCGTGGTGGTGCCGGGGGCCGCCCGGTGGCCGAGGCCGGTGCGGTAGGCGTCGAGGGCCGCCTCGATCCGGCCCGAGCGCCGCAGCAGGTCGCCCAGCAGCCGGCACAGGTCCGCGAGGTCCCCGGTCGCCCCGCTGCGCTCCAGGAGCGCGAGCGCCTGCACGTAGTGCTCCTCGGCGCCCTCGGTGTCCCCCCGCTCCTCGTGGATCAGGCCGAGCAGGCGGTGGGCGCCCCCGGCGTGCACCGCGCCGTGACCGGCGTCCAGGTCCAGCAGCGCCGACAGGAGGCCGGACGCCTCCTCGTGGCGCCCCAGCCGCCTCAGCACGTCGGCCAGTTCCACCTCCACCTGGGCGGCGAACAGCACCGCCCGCTTGGCGGTCAGCATCTCCCGGGCGGTGCGCAGCTCGCGCTCGGCGGACTCGAGCTCGCCGTGCTGGGCGTGGACGTAGCCGCGCATCCAGTGGCAGTGGGCCAGATCGGTGCGCAGCCGCAGCTGCCCGTAGATCTCCTGGGCCTTGGCCAGTGAGGCGTCCGCCTCCGCGACCCGGCCCTCGGCCAGGAACGTACGGGCCACCTGCCGGTGCATCCCGGCCACCAGCGCCGGGTCGGCGACCTGGGGGGCGAGCGCCAGGGCCAGTTCGGCCGCGTGTGCGGCGCGGGCGTGGGCGCCCATGTCCATGTACGGGCCGATGACGGCCGCGTAGAGCAGGACCAGGGCCTCGGGGTCGGCCAGTCCGCTCTCGGTCAGCTCGTCGATGGCGGACTCGAGCAGGTAGCAGGCGTACCGCAGTTCACCGGCCAGCAGGTGGGCGACGGCCCGGCCGCGGACGGCCCGGGCCCGCCGCGGCAGCGGCTGGCCGGCCGTCACCAGCAGGTGCTCGGCGGACTCGAAGTGGCGCCGGGCGTCGGAGAGTTCGCCGGTCTCCAGGGCGCAGTCGCCGAGGCCGAGGAGCGCCTCGGCCTGTTCGGCCGCCAGGCCCAGGTGCTCGGCGTCGGTCAGGGCGCGCCGGTAGCGCACCGCGGCGTCGTCGGCGGCTCCGGTGGTGAGCTCCCGCTGCGCGTCGGTGAGGGCGAGGCGCAGTTCGGTGCCGAGCCGGTCGGGGCGGCCGGTGGCCAGTTCCTCGTAGGAGACGCCCAGCCGCCGGGCGAGGAAGCGCAGTGCCGCCTCGGAGGGGCGGACCCTGCCGGACTCCAGGGTGGAGATGTACGCCGGGGTGTACTCGGGGTGCGCCAACTGGCGTTGCGTCAGGCCGCGTTCGGCCCGAAGCCGCTGTACGCGACGTCCTATTTCGGTGGTTTCGTCCACGGCGCTTGCCCCTTCGCTCCCCAACTCCCCGTCCGCGTCCGGTTGGTGACGGAAAGTAGACCATTGCGCAGGGCTTCTGTGCCCCCTAGGTTAAGCCACCGGTTCATTGAACTTATCAAATGACTTAACTGCAGTACGGGGAAAGGAACACATGCGCGCAAACCTGCGCAGAGCCATTGCCGCCGCCGGTGTGGCCGCGACCACGGCCGCCCTGCTCGCCGCCACTCCGGGCGCCGCCAGCGCCCGCCCGGAGGAGTCCGGCGCCAAGGCCCCGGGCACGCCGACCGTCGAGGTCGAGATCCCGGGCCCGGAGTTCGGCAAGACCGCCGGCTCCGGCCACACCGAGGTCCCGGCCGGCTCGACCGACACCAAGCCCGCCGCGCCCCTCTCGCCGGCCGCGGCGGCCCTGGACGGCACGGTCACCAAGCTGATCAACCACGGCCGCACCTCCGACCGCCTGGACGTCGTCATCATCGGCGACGGCTACACGGCCTCCCAGCTCGGCACGTTCCACACGCAGGCCAAGGCCAAGTGGGCGAACATCACCGCCGTCGAGCCGTACAAGACGTACAAGAACCTCTTCAACGTCTGGACCGTCGACGCCGTCTCGCACGACTCGGGCGTCAGCGGCGACCCGAGCAAGGGCGTCCACCGCAACACCGCCCTCGGCTCGTACTTCTGGTGCGACGACATCGAGCGGCTGCTGTGCGTCGACCAGACCAAGGTCGACAAGTACGTCGCCAAGGCCCCCGACGCCGACCTGGTGATCGTCCTCTCCAACAGCAAGAAGTACGGCGGCGCGGGCTACAACCAGCGCAGCGCCCGCTACGGCTACGAGGGCATCTCCACCGCCTCCGCGGGCAACGAGCAGTCCGGCCAGGTCGCCATCCACGAGACCGGCCACTCCCTGGGCAAGCTCGCCGACGAGTACGACTACCCGTACGACCGCTACACCGGCCCCGAGCCCGGCGACAGCAACATCTCCAAGCTGACCGCCGCCCAGCTGAAGGCCAACCGCGCCAAGTGGTACCGCTGGATCGGCGAGAAGTCGCCCGACGGCGGCAGGGTCGGCTCCTTCGAGGGCGCGGGCTACTACGTCCACGGCCTGTACCGGCCCACGGACAACTCGCTGATGCGCATCCTCGGCGTGCCCTTCAACCTGCCGGGCGTCGAGTCGATGATCGGCGGCTTCTACCGCCACGCCCGCATCGCGACCCCGGGGACCCGCACCGACCTCACGCTGCGCACGGGTGCCACCGCCAAGGTCACCGTGCCGACGATCTACACCGCCAACGGCCGCAAGCTGAAGGTCCGCTGGTTCGTCGACGGCAAGGAGGTCACCCGCCTCGCCGGCCGCACCGCGGTCAAGGTCACGGACGTCAAGGCCGAGCTGGCCGACCGCGCCGTGCACAAGCTGACCGTGCGCGTCGAGGACCGCACCCCGTCGGTGCGCGACCCGAAGGTCGCCAAGACCCTGCGCACCTCGGTGAACTGGAAGGTCCGCCTCTGATCCGGTCCGCCGGACCGAGGTGACGACGACACGGAGCCGGTACCCCCTCGAGGGGGTACCGGCTCCGCCGCGTTCCGGTCGGACGGTCCGGGCCCGCCGTGACCCGTGCGGGACCTCGGGGACCGGACCGCCGTCAGGGGGGTCAGGCCGGGCCCGGGCCCCCGTCCTCGACGGGAATCGGGGTACGGGCGGTGGCCTCCGCGGCGGCCGGGCGGGTCCCGTTCGCCCGCCGCGCCTCGGGAACCTGGTCGGCCCCGCCCTGGTTCATCGTGGCCAGCAGCTGGCGCGCCAGCCCCAGCCCCGTGCCCCCCATCGTCAGCGCCTTGGCGAACAGCTCCGACATGCCCTCGGCGCCGTTGAGCAGCACCATGTGCTCCACGTTGCCGAAGGCCGAGGCCCCCGCCTCCACGATCTTGGGCCAGTTCTCCGCCAGCTGCTGCGCGACCACGGCCTCCTGGTTCTCCGCCAGCGCCGACGCCCGGGCCTTGATCGCCTCGGCCTCGGCGAGGCCCTTCGCCCGCGCCGACTCCGCCACCGCCAGACCCTTGGCCTGCGTGGCCGCGGCCTCTGCCTCACCGGTGGCCCGGGTCGCCGTCGCGGCGGCCAGTCCGCGCGCCTCCGTCGCCTGGGCCTCGGCCGCCGCGGCCGCCTTCACCCGCGTCGCCTCGGCCGCCGCCGCCAGCTCGGTCTCCCGCGCCTTGGCCTGCGCTCCGGAGATGCGCGCGTCGCGCTCCGCCTCGGCCAGGGTCCGCTTCTCGTACGCCTTGGCGTCGGCGGGCTTGCGTACGTCGGCCTGGAGCTGCTGCTCGCGCCGGTGCGCCTCCAGCTCGGCCACCCGCGTCTCCTGGACCACGACCTCCTGGCGGGCCGCCGCCTCGGCCAGCGGGCCGGCCTGCCGCGCGGCCGCGGCGGCCTTGTCCCGCTCCGCCTGGTAGCCGGCCTGCAGGATCTCGCTGTCCCGGGTCGCCTCGGCCATCCGCGCCTGCGCGGTCTGCTCGGCCTCCGTCGCCAGCCGGTTCGCCTCGGCCTGCGCGATCCGCGCGTCCCGCTGGACGGCCGCGGCGTGCGGCATCGCGAGGTTCTTGATGTAGCCGGTCGGGTCCTCGATCTCGTGGATCTGCAGCGAGTCGACGATCAGGCCGAGCTTCTCCATCTCCGTGCCGCAGGCCGCCCGGGTCTGACCGGTCAGCTTCTCGCGGTCGCGGATCATGTCCTCGACCGTCAACCCGCCCACGATGGACCGGAGATGACCGGCGAAGACGATGTGCACCCGCTCCGGCATCATCTTCTGCTGGTCGAGGAAGCGGCGCGCGGCGTTCGCGATCGACACGTAGTCGTCGCCGACCTTGAAGATGACCACGCCCTTGACCCGCAGCGGAATGCCCTGCTGGGTCACGCAGTCCACCGACAGCTGGGTCTCGTTGAGGTCCAGCGACAGCTTGCGGACCGCCTGCACGCCCGGGATGACCAGGGTTCCGCGTCCGGTGACGATCCGGAACCCCATGCCCTCGCCCAGTCCTTCGGTCTTGTGGGCCGAACCGGAGATGACGAGTGCCTCGTTCGGCTCGGCCACCCGCCACATGAGCTTGAACAGGCCGATCAGAACCAGTAGTGCGGCGAGCACCATGCCCGCCACGACGCCGACGACCATCGGCAACGCCCCCTTAGTGCGGTGCCCGTTCGGCACCGGTGAGAGGGGAGTGTGCTCCTCGGCGGGGGCGGGGTGAAGGGGCCGCGCGATCTTTAGCGCAATCTTGATACATACAGGTCGGCGCGGTCGGCGCGGTCGGCGCGGTCGGCGGTCGGCGGCCGCGGTCGGGTGGTGGGCCGGCCCGCGGCGGAGGACGGACCGCTCAGATCCCGTACGCGGCGCTCACGTACACCGTCCGCGGCGGCAGGTACTCCACGATCGTCACGACCGTGCCCACCTCGATGCGCTCGCTCCCCAACGCCGGGTAGGCGAGGAAGTGCTCCGCCCCGCCCCGGATCCGTACGATCACCTCGCCCACCAACCCCGGCCCGACGGTCCCGGTCACCCGTCCGGTCAGGCCCACCATGCTCATCTCCGCGTCCATGAACGGAGCGTACCCACGGCGGGCCGCGGTCCGACCGGCCGGGAAAAGCGTTTGACCGCCGCCGGCGGCCGGGATCGGATGGGCACCCGTGAGCACAGGACAGATGCACCCCGGTCAGTACCCCGTCGACGAGGACCTGGTGCGGCAGCTGGTGGCCGGACAGTTCCCCCGCTGGGCCGCACTGCCGGTGACCCGGATCGCTTCCGGCGGCACGGTCAACGCAATGTTCCGACTGGGCGGCGACATGGTCGTACGCCTGCCGCTGCTCGAAGGCGGCGCGGGGGACGTGGTGCTGGAACGGGAATGGCTGCCCCGCCTCGCTCCGCTGCTCCCCACGGAGGTCCCCGAGGTGCTGGGGGAGGGCCGGCCGGCCGCGGGCTACCCCTGGCCGTGGTCGGTCTACCGGTGGCGGACCGGGGAGAACCCCGTCGCGGGCGCGCTGACCCGGCCCGAGGCGCTGGCCGCCGACCTGGCCGCCTTCGTGGTGGCGATGCGCGGGCTGACCCTGCCGGGTGCTCCCGTGGCCCACCGGGGCGGTCGCCTGGCCCTCCTGGACGCGGCGACGCGGGCCGCGATCGAGGAGTTGCGCCGGATCCCGGAGGAGGGCGTGGACGGCGACGCCGTCACCGCGGTCTGGGAGGACGCACTGCGGGCCCCCGGCGGGGACGGACCGCCCGTGTGGCTGCACGCCGACCTCATGCCGGGCAACCTGCTGGTGGCGGACGGCCGGCTCCGCGCCGTCATCGACTTCGGGTGCGTCGGCGCCGGCGACCCCGCCTGCGACCTGTTCCCGGCGTGGAACCTGCTGCCGCCCGGCGCCCGGGCGGTGTTCCGCGAGGCCGTGGGCGCGGACGAGGCCACCTGGCGCCGGGGCCGGGGGCGCACCCTCTCGCAGGCGCTGATCGCCCTGCCGTACTACCGCACGACGAACCCGACCATGGCGGCCAACGCGCGGCACGTCGTCCGGGCGGTGCTGGCCGAGGTCCGCGCCGCCTGAGCGGACCCCGGCCGTCCCGGCCGTCAGCCGGTGCGGGTCAGCTTCGTGCCGAAGGACGGCGCGACCAGGTCGGTCCGCACGGCCACCGGTACGACGGTCGCGTCGCCGGCCGGGCCGACCGTGAGGCTGCCGACGACCGTGCCGGCCTTCGCCTCGTGCGGGAGGCCCTTGCCGCCCGTACCGAGGGTGAGGGCCAGCTTCTGGCCCGGGACGCCGATCACGGTGGCGTCCCGGGTCGCCACCAGCGGCGTCCGGCCCCCGAGTCGGTCGTCCAGGTAGCCGACGACCTGCCCCTTCTTGACGACCACGGCCGAGGCCAGCGCCCCGCGCACCGCCTCGATGATCTTCTTGCTGTTGTCCTTGACCAGGGTGAGGCTGTTGCCGCCGTTCGGGTCCGGGCCCGAGACGTGCTGGTCCATCAGGGTGCCGAGGATCAGCGGCGTCCTGTCGCCCACCGTCTTGTACGCCGCCCACATCAGGGCGCCGCCGGCCGGCGTGCTCGACCCGGTCTTGATGCCCTTGATGCTGAGTCCGGCCAGCAGCAGGTCGCCGTTGTTGTTGATGATCGGCTCCGCCAGGCCCTTGATCCTGGCGCTCGGCATCGCCACGATCTGCCGGAACACGTCGAACTCCATGACGGCCCGGGCCAGCTTGAGCTGGTCGGTCGCCGTGCTCACGGTGGTGGAGTCGAGGCCGCTCGGGTCGGTGTACGTGGTGCCGGTCATCCCCAGCTCCTCGGCGGCCGCGTTCATCTTGGCCACGAACGCCGTCACGTCGTCGCTGCCGGTGTCCCAACGCGCCAGCAGCCGCGCGACGTTGTTGGCCGAGGGGATCATCAGCATCTTGAGCATGTCCTGCTCGCTGAACTCGGAGCCGGCCTCGAGGCCCACGATCCGGGACTCGTGCTCCGCCGTGCCGTCCTGGACGGCCTTGGCGTCGACCTCGATCTGCGGCCCCTCCTCGTTCTTCTTGAGGGGGTGGTTCCTGAGGATGACGTACGCCGTCATCACCTTGGCCACGCTGGCGGTCGGGACCGGCTTCTGCGCGCCGAAGGTGCCGATGGTGCCGGAGCCCTGGACGCGCACCGCGCCCTGGCCGGCCTTCGGCCAGGGCACGTCGAAGCGGCCGTCGAGCGTGACGGAGGACGCCGCGCCGTCCGTCGTCAGGTGGGGGTCGGGCAGCGGGCGCACCGCCTGTACGACCGCGAAGACGCCGACGAGGAGGGCGAGGAGCGGGGTCCAGACCTTGACGCGCCGGACGAGGGTGCGGGTGGTGGTCTCGGCGGGCGGCGGGGTGTTCGTCAGCTGCGCCAGCAGGTCCAGCGGTGGCAGCGGCTGCTCCGTCGTGGCCTCCGGCACGGCGGCGGCGACGGGCTCCCGCGACGCGGGCGCGCGCCCGACGGCCGGACGACCCGTGTCGTCCAGCGGCCGGAGCGGGACGAGCGTGCTGGTCCGCTCGACGTCCCGCTCGACGGCACCGGTACCGGCCTTCCCGGTGCCGACAGCGTCAGCGGCAGCGTCGGTACCGGTGTCGGCACCTGCGTCGGTGTCGGTCTTGGTACCGGCGTCGGTGTCGGCACCGGGGTCGGCCTCGGCACCGCCGTCGGCACTGATAGCGGTGGCGGTACCGGCATCGGTGTCCGTGTCGGTCCTGGCGTCGGCACCGGCGTCGGCACCGGCGTCGGTGTCGGTGTCGGTGTCGGTACCAGCGTCCACGGCGTCGCGCGGGGTGTCCGCGACGGTTGCGGTCGTGGCGTCCGCAACCGCCCCGCCCCCGGCCTTCCGGGCCCAGGAAGGGGTCGGGGGCGCGTCGCCCGGGGGCTCGTCGTCGGCTTCCGGCGCGGTGCCGGCCGGCGTGGCGTCCGCCGCCGCGGCCGGCTCGGGCTCGGGCTCGGGCCCGTGCTCGGCCTCGGGCGAGGCGTCCGAGTGCGCCTCGGCGGCGGCCTCGGGCTCGGAGCCCGTCCGGTCAGCGGCCTCCGGGTCGGTGCCGGCAGTCGGGGTCGACGCCCCGGCGGGGGAGTCCGGCGAGGGGGCCTCCCGGTCCCCGGCGGCCCCGCGGTCGGCGGGCTCCGGTCCGGTGGTCGTCCCGTTCTCGTCCTCCGGGGTGTCGGGCCTGCCACCCTTGACCGGTACCGCCGTCATCTCTCGCGCCGCCTCGTTCGCCGTCCCACACTCGTGCGACCTGCAAGACGTCCGCAACGGCCCCCGGGTTCCGGGCCGCATGATCTTGTGCTGCGCGTCACCGGCAGGGAGCGACCGCCTCGGCCGCGCAAGGCGCCGCGACCGGGCACGGAACCCGCTCCGTCCGAAGAACGCGCCTCGCCGGCGTCCGGCTGCAGGTGAGGGGGCGTCAGCCCCGGGCTCCCGAGGTCTCCAGGGGGCGGGCCGCCGGCGGGGAGGCGGGCGTGGAGGCGAGGGCCGCCTCGAGGTCGTCGAGGGTGCGGCGGGCCGCCGCGATGCGGGCGTGCAGTTCGTCGGGGTCCGCCACGGCCGCCGCGCCCCGCCGCCGCGCCTCCTCGGCCCGGTTCGCCTCCGCCTCCAACTCCCGTGCTTCGTCGAGGGAGTTGAGTACGACGCCGATGAGGACGTTCACCAGCACGAAGGACGCCAGCAGCACGAAGGACGCGTAGTAGAAGAGGGACAGCCGCGAGATCTCCAGCCCGGCGTGCACCGCGTCGCCCAGACCGTCGAGCGTGGTGAGCAGAAACAGCGTCAGGGCGGCCCGGCCGATGGACCCGTAGTGCGCCGGGTCGGGTCCGGCGAAGCAGACCCAGCCGACCATCGCGTACACGTACAGCACCAGCGCGCCCACGAAGAGGAAGCTCAGCGTGCCCGGCAGGCTGCGCCCCACCGCGATCAACAGCACCCGCAGCTGCGGCAGGAACCGCGCCGTGCGCAGCACGCGGGCGAGCCGCAGCAGTCGCAGCACGGTGGTGTTCTCGCGGATCAGCGGCACGAACGCGGACAGCACCACCGCCAGGTCGAACAGGTTCCACGGGTCCCGGAAGAAAGCTTTTGGCCGGTCGGCGTGGGCGCCCATGCGCACCAGCATCTCCAGTGCGAAGACCGCCAGGCAGCACCGTTCGGCCGCCCGCAGCGCCGGCTCGTACGCCGTGACGAGTCCGCTGTACGTCTCCGCCCCCAGCAGGGCGGCGTTGAAGAGGATCACGGTGAAGACGACGGCGCCGAAGGCCGGGTCCTCGGTGATCGTGCGGCAGCGGGCGGCCAGTCGCGTGCGGCCGAGGCCGGCCGGCTTCGGGACCGTCATGGTGCTCCTTGGTGCGGGGGGATCCCCGGGCGGCGGGCAGCGCGGAGCGCCCGCTCGGGGGGAGGGGTGGTGCGCGGGGGGCGCCGAGGGGCGCGTGTCGGCCGGTCGATCATGGCAGGGTCGAATGCCCTTCCCCTTTGACGCGGCCCGATAACAACCCAATTGAGTGATCTTCGTTCGCGACCCGTACCCCTGGCCACTACCACCCCTGAAGGCACGTGCGCCCCACCCCTCAGCTGCGCGCGAACCGGGCCGTCGGGCCGCGTTCTTCCGCAGGTCGTGAGCTATGTTTGAACGCGAGCGCGCGGGGATGAGAAGGAGGCCCACCGGTGCCAACCGATCAGCAGGCACGCGCACAGGCGGCCGCGATCACGCCCGGCGGGGATCCGCCGGAACACGAGCGCGCCCCTGCCGACCGCGTGCGTGCGTTGTTCGACGGGCACAGCCTTTCGCCGGGTCAGCGGCGTATCGCGCAGTACCTCATCGACCACCTCACCGAGGCCGCGTTCCTCTCCATCACCGAGCTCGCCGAGCGCGTCGGGGTCAGCCAGCCGTCCGTGACCCGGTTCGCCACCGCCCTCGGTTTCAGCGGCTACCCCGCCCTGCGCGAGGTGCTCCAGCCGATGGCCCTCAGTGCCGTGGCCGGCACGCCCGAGACCCGCGAGGAGCTCCGCCGCAACGAGCTCCAGGCGGCCGTCGACGCCGAGATCGACAACCTGGAGAACCTGCGCCGGGTACTGGCCGACACCGACCAGGTGCTCGACATCGGCCGCGAGCTGGCCCGCTCGAAGCCCCTGACCGTGCTGGGCCTGCGCATCTCGGTCTCGCTCGCCGAGTACTTCGCGTACGCCGCCCGCCGCATCCATCCCGACGTCCGCGTCGTCACCCGCGGCGGCAGCGTCGCCTACGACGCCCTGCTGCAGTCCCGCTCCGCCGGGGGGACCTGGGTGCTGGCCTTCGCCATGCCCCGGCACGCGCACGAGACCCTGGCTGCCCTGCGCGCGGCCCGCCGCACCGGGCTCAAGGTCGCGCTGATCACCGACCTCACCCTCGGGCCGCTGGTCGACGAGGCGGACGCGGTGCTGACCGCCGGCACCGGTTCCCGGCTGGTCTTCGACTCGTACGCGGCCCCCGGCATGCTCGCCGCGGCCCTGCTGCAGGCGATGGTGGACGCCGACCCCGAGCGGACGCAGGCTCGGCTGGAAAGCTACGAGCAGGTCGCTGACCAGCACAACTTCTTCCTCTAGGCCCTGAAAGGCCGGATTCGCCCTGCCGGACCCTGGCGGCGCGGGCGTATTTTCATGTCCGAGATGTGCATGAAATTTTTCATACTCTTGCGTACTCGACGGTATATATATTTACTGCTCATCGGCGCTCGGATCATCCGATGCCAGGAGGCCGCCCCCTATCGGCCTCCGGAACGCCCCACGGCGACGCTCCCTCCTCGCGCCGTCCGCGCGGCGTTCCATCCGGCTCCCGCATCCGGCAGAGCGCTCATCGGTGGCCCCGACCGACCCCTGGGTCGGGGCCGCCGCCCCCTCTCGATCAGAGTTCGGCACCCCTCTTGGAAGCTACGCGAATGCCTCAGATGGTCCTCACCTCGCTCAGCCCGGACTGGCCGTGTCAGGTCAAGGCCCCGGGCACCCACGACTGGGAGCGCACGGCGACCCGCTGGCTGCGGGACCTGCTGCCCGCCCGGTACGCCGGCTACTCGACCCTCACCCGCCACCACGTGCTCCTCGCCCGCCACGCCCAGCTCCAGCTCCAGCACGAGATGCGGGCGATCCGGGTGGCCCTGGAGACCAGCCGCGTGGAGCTGCCCGCCCTGGGCGTCGTGGACGCCGTCATCGAGAACACCATCCGCATGTACGCCGTCGAGCTGGAGCAGCTGGGCCGGCTCGCCCGCGGCGTCCGCCTGGTCGGCGACGCCCTCCTCGTGAGCTCCGGCGTCCCGGGCCGCCGCCGCTGAACCCGCCGACCTGACCTGACCCAACCCGACGCGACCCGACCCGACGCGACCCGCCCTGACCCGGACGCCGCGGTCGCGCGGCCGGCCCCGCAGCACCGCGCCCCGCCCGGCGGGAGGCAGGGCGGGGCGTCGGAGGCGGGAAGGGCGCGACGGTCGCCGTACGACCGGCCCCGCCTCAGGCCCGGTGGTGGCGCATCGGCGTCAGCTGCTCGATGTCGTAGCGCCGCCGCAGGGACTCGATCGCCTCGTGGTCGATCTGCCCCGGCGCCTCCAGGATCTCGAACAGCTCCTCGAAATAGCGCTCGTGGTCGGGCGGCGGCGATGCCTGGAAGAACATCCGCGCCGGTGTGTCCGAGCGGTTGGCGAAGGCGTGCGGACAGCCCGGCGGAACCACGATCACCGTGCCCGGCTCCGCCCGCACCGGCCGCCGGCCGTCGCGCGAGTCCCACAGCCGCCAGTCGCCGCCCTCGCGCACCCGCGGCTCGAACGCCATCACCTCCAGCTCGCCGTCCAGGACGTAGAACAACTCCTCGCTGCGCGTGTGGACGTGGGCGCCGACGTCGAACCCGGGCGGCACCACCACCTCGAAGCTCGACGACACCCGTGAGTGCTCGCCGGTCACCTTGAAGGTGACGTGGTGCGCCGTCGAGCGCAGGTTGCGGCCGTGCCCCGGCGGCACGAGCAGGCCGCTCACCACACCACCGGCAGCGCCTCGGGGCCGCGGATCAGCGCCCCTGGCCGCCAACTCAGCTCGTCCTCCGCGACCGCCAGCCGCAGATCTGGCATCCGCTCCAGCAACGCCCCGACCATCAGCTCCTGTTCGAGCCGGGCCAGCAGGTTGCCGGGGCAGAAGTGCGGCCCGTACCCGAACGCGACGTGCGGGTTGGGGCTGCGGTCCAGGTGCAGCTCGTCGGGGTCGGGGAACACCTCGGGGTCCCGGTTGGCCGCGAGGTAGGAGACGTACACCGCCTCACCCGCGCGGATGTGCTGGCCGGCGATGGTCATGTCCTCCATCGCGATGCGCGACAGCCCCACCGAATTGCGGTGCGGGATGTAGCGCAGCAGCTCGTCGATGGCGGTCGGGCGCAGTGCGGGCTCGGCGCGCAGCCGCTCCCACAGGCCGGGCCGGCTCAGCAGCAGGTAGAGCATGTTGCCGGTGTTGTTGGTGACGGCCTCACCGCCGATCTGGAGCAGGAGGGCCACGCCCACCGCCTCCGCCTCGGCGACCTCGCCGGCGGCCACCGCCTGGCTCAGCAGCCCGATGACGCCCTCACCGCCCGCGCTGCCGCGCTCGCGCAGCGCGGCCTCGAAGTAGCCGCACATCCGCTGCTTGGCCTCCTCGCTGCGCTCGACGCCGGCGGTGGAGGAGAGGATCAGGGCCGTCCACTCGTGGACCCTGCCGCGGTCCTCGGCCGGAACGCCCATCAGCTCGCACACGACGGCGAGCGGGAAGGGTGCGAGCAGCCGCTCCGTCAGGTCCGCCGGTGGGCCGTCCGCGAGCAGCCCGTCCACCAGCTCGTCGAGCATGCCCCGCGCCTTCTCGCGCAGGGAGTCCACCCCGCGGGTGGTGAAGGCGGGGGCGACCGCCCTGCGCAGCCGGGTGTGGTCGGGCGGGTCCTCGAACCCGACGGCCCCGGGCACCGGGATGAAGTGCGGCGCCAGCCGGGTGACATCGGCCGCGACCACGGCCTTGCGGCTGAAGCGCGGATCGTTGGTGATCAGCCGGACGTCCTCGTAGCGGGTGAACAGCCAGGCCCAGCCGCTGCCGTTGTCCAGTCTGATCCTGGTCACCGGGCCTTCGCGCATCAGGTCCGCCAGCACCGGGTCGAAGTCGGTCCCCGACAGGTGCTGGGCGGGCCATTCGCGGATCGGCCGCAGTTCGTCCGAAGGGGCGGTCGCCTCCAGCATGGTCACTTCCTCCTGGACACGAAGGCCGGGCGGGTCGCTCCCACACCGCCGGCGGTCACCGGTGCCGCGGAGGCGGCGGGCGAGCCGGGGGAGTGGGAGGTGGTCCAGCGGCCCAGCACCATCTCGGCCGTGATGCCCGGGCCGAAGCCCGCCATCAGCCCGCGGGCCGCGGGCGCGGTGCCGCCCTCGTCGAACATCCGCCGCAGGGCGTCGAGTACGACGGCACTGGCGATGTTGCCGTACTCCGTCAGGGTGGCCCGGCTGAACCGGAAGGCCTCAGGGGGGACGCCGAGGTACTTGCTGAGGTCGTCCAGGATCCGGGGGCCGCCCGCGTGGATGATGTAGAAGTCCAGCGCGTCGGCGCTCCAGCCGTGCTGGCCGGCCAGCTCCTTCAGCGCGGGCGCGAGCGGCTCCATCGTGCCGGGCACGCGCTTGTCGAGCTTGAAGTGGAAGCCGGTCGAGCGGACGTCGTACGCGATCCAGTCCTCCGTGTTCGGGACCAGGTAGGAGCCGTTGCGCTCCAGCTGGACGCCCGTCCCACCCTCGCCGCGGACCACTGCGGCCGCGACGCCGTCGCCGAAGAGGCCGTTGGAGAGCAGGTTGCCGACGCTGAGGTCGGTGGGCTGGTAGCACAGCGAGCAGAACTCGCAGGCCACGATCAGCGCGTTCGACCCCGGGTAGGCCGTGCAGAAGTCGTGCGCCCGGTTGATGGCGGCACCGCCGGCCGCGCAGCCGAGCTGCGCGATCGGGACCTGGCGGGCGTCCGTGCGGAACCCCATGGTGTTGATCAGCCAGGCGGTCAGCGACGGCATCATGAAGCCCGTGCAGGACACGTAGATGATCACATCTATGTCTTCCGGCCCGAGTTCGGCCGAGGCCAGTGCCTCCCGGATCACCGCGGGCACGCGCTCCTTGGCCGCCGCCTCGTACGTCGCGTTGCGGGCGTCGAGCCCGGGATGGCGCAGGGTCTCCTCGATGGGCTGGAGGATGTGCCGTTTCTGTACGCCCGTGTTCCGGATCAGCCGCAGGGCCAGTTGAAGCTGGGGGTGGTCCTTGTGGACGGACCGGGCCAGTTCGAGAGTCTGCTCCATCGTGATCACGTGCTCGGGTACGGACACCGCGGGTCTACACAGAGTGGCCATGAGGGTGCGCCTTTCTCTCGCTCCTTCGCACAGGCTCACCGACGCCTCCCCGTCCCGCTCGTCGAGTGGACGGCGGCGCTCACCGGCGGCGATCCGGCCCGTCACCCGCCCGGCGGAACCGGCGAGCCGCCCGGCGGGCCCGGTGACATGCTCAAAGGCGCTCGTCCGGGCGACCCGGACGGCACGAGGAGGACCCGATGACGCTGACAACGACCCAGGGGCGGGGTCCGGCGCCCCAGCCCCGCGCCGACACCGTGCGTGAAGGCTTCGCCAAGGGCCCGGACCGGGGGTCCGCCCTCCGGCCCGGAGCCCCACGGGCCGGCGGCACGGATCGACGAGCCGCGGTCCGCCGTACGGGTGACGCCCGCGGCGCAGAAGGGGAATCGCGGCGCGCCGCCGTTCCCCTGAGGGGGGCGCGGTGATAGGGCACCACCGGCTCCCGGACCCCCACCTGCGCGTGGTGCGCGGCATGCCCGACGAGCTGGAACTGGCCGCGCTGCTGCTGGCCGTCACGCTGCTCGCGCGGAGCGGCGACGCCGCCCACCCGGCCCGCCACCGGCGATCCGGCCGGGCCCACTGGGACCGGCCCCGGCTCGGCGGCTTCCACCCCTGCCACTCCTGGCGCGCCGGGCACCCCCACTAGCGGGTGCCTTCCGCTCCGGTACCGGCCCGCCTCGGGGCGGGCCGCGCCGGGAGCGTGTATCCAGGAGGGATGGACCTCCGGTCATTGGCGGCGAGCCGGCACCCGTCCCCCAGGGGGCGGAACGCGCTGCTGGCGGTACCGATCGCACTCATCGTGGTCGTGACCGTGGGGGACGTGCTGTCCCCGCCGGACGTGCACCTGGGGCCGTTCCTGGCCGCCGCCCCGGCCCTGACCGCCTCCTTCCGCGGCCCCCGCGCCACCGCCCTGGTCGGGCTGATCGCCGTGCTGGCCCAGGCCACCGTCGCGGCGTCCCGCACCACGGTCAGCGACCTCAACCACACCCTGCAGCTCGTCGCGCTGGTCCTGATCTCGGCCTTCGTGACCGGCTTCGCCCACCTCCGCGAGGTCCGCGAGCGCGAACTCACCCAGCTGCGCACGGTGGCGGAGGCGGCCCAGCGGGTGGTGCTGCGGCCGCTGCGCGACCAGGTCGGACCGCTGCGACTGGCCTCCGTCTACCTCGCCGCCGAGGCCGAGGCGGAGATCGGCGGCGACCTGTACGCCTGCGCCCGCACCGCGCACGGCACCCGCCTGATCATCGGCGACGTACGGGGCAAGGGGCTGGAGGCGGTCGGCGACGCGGCGCTGGTGCTCGGCGCCTTCCGGGCCGCGGCCCACCAGGAGACCGACCTGCCCGGCCTGGTCGCCTACGTCGAGGGCACGGTCTCCGCGGACCGCGAGGACGCGATCACGGCCGACCGGGACGCCGGCCCGGACCCGGGCGACGACCCAGGCGAGCGCGTCGAGGCGTTCACCACCGCCGCCGTCATCGACGTACCCGACGAGGAACGGGTGCTGCGCATCCTCAACTGCGGCCACCCACCGCCCCTGCTGCTGCGGGCGGGCCGCGTCCAGCAGCTGGAGGTCGCGGACCCGGCCCCGCCGCTCGGGCTCACCGAGTTCGTCCCCGCCACCCTCGACCCGCAGACCTTCGCCTTCGAGCCGGGCGACCTGCTGCTGCTCTACACCGACGGCGTGGTCGAGGCCCGCGACGCGCACGGCCGCTTCTACCCGCTCGCCGAGCGGGTGGCGGCAGCGCCCGGCCACGCGCCCCGGGCCCTGCTCGACCACCTGTGCGCCGACCTGCTGGCCCACGTGGGCGGCCGCCTGGGCGACGACGCGGCCCTGGTCGCCGTCGAACGCGTGGCCGAGGAGCCGTCCGGGGCGTCCCGGGCCGTCCTGGCCGAGGAGCCGTCCGGGGCGCCCCGGGCCGTCCTGGCCGAGGAGCCGTCCGGGGCGCCCCGGGCCGTCCGGGACCGGCCGTGACCGGCCCCGGACCCGTGCGTCCCTAGAAGAAGAGGCCGTACACGTTCCAGCCGGACGCGATCTTCACGCGGGGCCGGAGCGTGGCGGTACCCGAGCGGCCCGTGGAGCTGTAGCGCCAGACGTCGCCCGCGGCGTCGCGGGCGACCAGGTCGCTGCGGCCGTCGCCGTCGAGGTCACCAGGGGTCACGACCGCGTTGTAGCCGCTCCAGTCGCGAGGGCCGGCGACCTTCACCGGGCGCTCGAAGGGACGGGCCGCGGAGCCCGTCCCCTTGTAGAGGAAGAGCCCGGCGGCGCCGCGGGCGAACAGGTCGGCCCGGCCGTCCCCGCTGTAGTCGCCCGCGCCGAACAGCGCGTGGCGGTACGGGCCCCAGCCGCCGCCGACCTTGATCCGGGCGCCGAGGCGGGTCTGGTACGCCCCGTCGCCCGGGTAGAGCCACAGGATCCCGTCGGCGCCGAGGGCGAGCAGGTCGCCCTTGCCGTCGCCGGTCAGGTCGCCGGGGCCGACCGTGGTGTCGTACGTCCAGGACGTGCTGGCGACGCGGCCGGCGATGGTCAGCTTGCTGCCGTACTGGGTGACGAAGCTGGCGTGGTTGCGGTGGTGCAGCGCGGTGGCGTACGCGAAGCGGCCGCCGGCCGCGGGCTTCGTGCCCGGGTCCCAGTCGATCTCGTCCGGGTCGTCGAACCGGCCGTTCGCCGTGTTCTCCAGCTTCCACCAGCTCCGGTCCGCCGCACGGACGGCGAGCGCCTGGCTGCGTCCGTACACCTGCGTGGTGCCGGCCCCGATGAGGAAGCAGGTGCCGTCCCAGCCGCTGCCGCCGCGCCGCGGAGCGGCGAACGTGCCGCCGCCCTTGGCGTCGTACGTGTAGACGTAGCCGTTGCGCTTGCGCGCGTACAGGTCGGCGAGGCCGTCGCCGTTCTGGTCGTCGGCGGCGACGATCTGGTTGTACGTGTTCCAGCCCGTGCCGACCTTCGTCCGGGTGCGCAGCGGTGCGGTGGCGGAGCCGGTGCCCTTGAAGAACCAGAGCGTGCCGTCCAGCGACCGGGCCAGCACGTCGCCGACGCCGTCGCCGTCCACGTCGTTGGCCCCGATGAGCTGGTCGTACGCTCCCCAACCGGTGCCGACCCTGACGCGCGGGGCGAACGGGGTGCCGGTCAGGCTGCCCGTGCCCTTGTAGAGGTAGAGGTCGCCCGAGAAGGTGCGGGCCAGCAGGTCGGGCTTGCCGTCCTTGGTGAGGTCGCCCGGCGCGACGACCTTGTTGTAGGCCTGCCAGCCGCGTCCCACCCAGTACGGCGTCGTCGTGCGGTCGGGGATGGCCGAGTACAGCGAGAGCCGGCCGTCGGAGGACAGGGTGAGGAACTCGGGGAAGAGCTCGGCGCCCAGGTTGCCGACCGGGATGAAGTCGACGAACTGCTCGGCCGGGTCGGTGGACTTGACGGTGAACGGCTTGGGCTCGCTGCCCGTGCGGGTCGGCCACGCCCAGGTCGAGCCGTCGTTCTCCTGGGATATGAGGTCGCTGACCCCGTCGAGGTCGATGTCGTGAAGCGGCTTGGCCCTCGCCCTGGCGGCGGCGTGGGAGTCCTGGGGCCGCACGGCCGGTCCGAAGGCGTGCTCGAAGAGTCTGCCGCCGGGGCCGTGCGGCCGCGCGGCGCTCGCCGCGGGCCCGGTCGGCGTGGCGAGGGCGGTTCGGGCCGGCGCGGTGGCGGCGGCCGCGCCGGGGCCCGCGAGGAGCAGGCCGGCGGAGAGTGCGAGGGCCGTGCCGGCCGCGAGCAGGCCGGTGCGCGTGATGGTTTCCGTGACGGGTCTGTGGAACAAAGGTCTCCCCCTGCGAGAGCTTCGCGGGAGCCCGGACAGCACGTGTGTCGCGCCCCCGCACGTCCCGTGCACCCTACCGTCACCCCTCTTTCCCGCCAGGGCAGTTGGGGTGCGGGTGGCGATGCGCGCCCGTCCCGTCCCCTCCCGTCCCCTCCCGTCCCCGAACCGGCGGGTAGCCGAAAATCATCGTTCACGGCACTGGGCTCCTGCAGGGGCGGTGGCTACCCTCCGCGCATGATTCCCACGGTTGTCTGGGGCACCGGCAACGTCGGCCGCGCGGCCATCCGTGCCGTCGAGGCCCATCCGGCCCTGCAGCTCACCGCAGTCCTCGTCCACGATCCCGCCAAGGTCGGCCGGGACGCCGGCGCCCTCGCCGGCCTCGACCGCGCCCTGGGCGTGGCCGCCACCGACGACGTCGGCACCGTGCTCGACGCCCGGCCCCGGGCCGTGGTGTACGCCGCCTCGGGTGACATCCGCCCCGACGAGGCCCTGGCCGACGTGGTCCGGGCGGTCGCCGCCGGGGCCGTCGTCGTCACCCCCGCCCTCTACCCGCTCTACGACCACCGGGGCGCGCCGCCGGAGTTCCGCGACCCGGTGGCGGCCGCGGTGGCCGAGGGCGGCGGCTCGCTGTTCTCCTCCGGCGTCGACCCCGGCTGGGGCAACGACGTCCTGCCGCTCCTGGTGAGCGGACTCGGCTCCACCGTCGAGGCCGTCCGCTGCCAGGAGGTCTTCGACTACTCCACGTACGACCAGCCCGACTCCGTACGCCACCTCGTCGGCATGGGCCACCCCATGGACTACGAGCCGCCCATGCTCTTCCCCTCCGTCCCCACGATGGTGTGGGGCGGCCAGATCCGCATGATGGCCCGGGCCCTGGGCGTCGAACTCGACGACATACGCGAGACCCTGGAGCGGCGCCCGCTGGAGCGCACCGTCACCACCCGGACCATGGGCGGGTTCGAGGCCGGCACCCAGGGGGCCGTCCGCTTCGAGGTCCAGGGCATCGTCGCGGGGGAGCCCCGCATCGTCATCGAGCACGTCACGCGCATCCACCCCTCCTGCGCCCCCGACTGGCCGCAGCCGCCGGACGGCTCCGGCGCCCACCGCGTGATCATCGAGGGCCGCCCGCGCATCGAGGTCACCGTCGAGGCGTCCGACGAGGGCGAGAACCGCTCCGCGGGCGGCAACGCCACCGCCGTGGGCCGCCTGGTCAACGCCATCGACTGGCTCGTCGACGCCGAACCGGGCCTCTACGACGCCCTCGACGTCCCGCTGCGCCCCGCCGTCGGCAAACTCGGAAGGACCGAACGGACATGATCATCGACATCCCCGAGGGCCAGGAGCCCATCGGCTACGTCTGGGGCGACATGGTCCCCGGCATCGGCATGGCCGCCGCCAACTTCTCGCTGTCCGTGTACGCCCACACCACCCTGGGACTGCGCGAGTTCGAGGCCGCCCGGCTGCGCATCGCGCAGATCAACGGCTGCCACTTCTGCCTCGACTGGCGCACCGAGCGCGACGGGGAGAAGGTCGAGGAGGAGTTCGCCGGCGCCGTCACCGAATGGCGCACGACCGACCGCTTCGACGAGCGCACCCGGCTGGCCGCCGAGTACGCCGAGCGGTACGCGCTCGACCACCACAACCTCGACGAGGGGTTCTGGGAGCGGATGACCGCCCACTACAGCCAGGTCGAGATCGTCGAGCTGAGCATGAGCATCGGCTCGTGGCTGGCGTTCGGGCGGCTCAACCACGTGCTGGGGCTCGACTCCGTGTGCGTCCTGCCCACGCACTGACGCGGACCGGGGCCGACCGGCCGCACCGGTCGCACCGGTCGGCCCCGTCCGTGCCGTCATGCGCGGCGGCGGTGGTGCGTGCGCCTCACAGGTCGGTGGCGATGATCTTCTCGATGTTGCGCTCGGCCAGGGCCGTGATGGTCACGAACGGGTTCACGCTGGTGTTGCCGGGGATCAGCGCGCCGTCGATGACGTACAGGCCCGAGTAGCCCTGCAGGCGGCCGTGGTTGTCGGTGGCCTTGCCCAGCACCGCACCGCCGAGCGGGTGGTAGGTCAGATGGTCGCCCCAGATCTTGTAGGCACCGAACAGGTCGGTCCGGTAGATCGTCCCCTCCTTGGAGTTGATCCTGTCGAAGATGGACTTCGCCATGTCGATGGCGGGTTGCTTCCAGGAGGTCTGCCAGTTCAGCTCGGCCGCGCCGGTCGTCGGGTTGTAGGTGAACTCGGCCCGGTTGGGGTTCTTGGTGATCGAGAGGTAGAACGAGGCGTACGTCTCGATACCCGTGGGCAGCGGGGCCACCTCGGCGAAGGCGCCCCCCGCGTCCCAGTTGTCGATGCCCGAGCAGGGGATCGTCGACTGCAGCTTGCCGGTCGGGTCCCACAGGTGGTTGGCCCGGCCGCACATGACGTTGCCGTTGTCGCCCCAGCCCTTGCCCACCTCGCCGTTGAGCTGCGGCAGCGCGCCGGTGGCCTTGAGCTTCACCAGCAGCTTGCTCGTCCCGACGCTGCCCGCGGCGAAGAAGACCCTGGCCGCCGTGACGCTCTTGGTCGCGACGGTGGCGCCGCCGGTATCGAGCTGGTCCATGACGACCGTGTAGCCCCCGCCCGCGGCCGGCCGGACCGAGGTGACCTTGTGCAGGGCGGAGACCGTCACCCGGCCGGTGGCCCGGGCGGCTGCGAGGTAGGTCTGCTGGAGGGACTTCTTGCCGTGGTTGTTGCCGTAGAGGATCTCGCCGTCGAGGGCGGACCTGGTGGCGGTGCCGGCGGCCTCCTGCTCCATGTAGTCCCAGTCGTACACGTCGGGCACGAACGTCCAGGGGAAGCCCGAGCGCTGGGCGTGCTTGCGGCCCACGCGCGAGAATTGGTAGCAGTCGGCGGTCTCGAACCAGTTCGGGTCGACCAGACCCACGCCGAGCCCCGCGTTGGCG
This sequence comes from Streptomyces sp. NRRL S-87, assembly GCF_000719335.1. Taxonomy (GTDB): domain Bacteria; phylum Actinomycetota; class Actinomycetes; order Streptomycetales; family Streptomycetaceae; genus Streptomyces. Next base: position 66,561 of record NZ_JOGB01000009.1, on the reverse strand, counting down.
CGGGGGTAGTAGACGCCGTACATCTCGTCCGGGTCGACGGTCGGCAGGATCGTCGGGAAGTTCTGCCGCTTGGGCGTGACGGCCATGCCGCCGTTGACGAGCGATCCGCCGCCGACGCCGCGGCCCTGGTAGACGGTGATGCCGCCCATCTCCTCGGCGTCCAGGATGCCGGTGTAGCGGGAGATGTCCTTGTCGATCGGGTAGCCGAGGAAGTAGTTGAGCGGAGCCTTGGTCCGGGTGCGCAGCCAGTACGAGCGCTGGTCCGGGTTGAGGGTGTTGCAGAAGATCTTGCCGTCGGATCCCGGCGTGTCCCAGGCCATGCCCATCTCGACCATCTGGACGTCGACCCCGGCCTGGGCGAGCCGGAGCGCGGCCACCGAGCCGCCGTAGCCGGTTCCGATGACGAGCGCGGGGACCTGCGCCCCGTCGGCGACCGGTGCGTCGGCGGCGGTGGGGAACGCCGCGGCGCGGGCCGACGGGGCGGCCAGGGCCGCGCTGCCAAGAATGGAACCTGTTCCAACGAGGAATCCGCGGCGCGAAACACCTCTGGAACCCTTGCTGTGGGGGGGATTTACGGTCATTGAGGTTCCTCACTCTCTGGCGGAGTGGGAACAGGTTCTACGCGCCAGGGCATGCGAAGTCACTACATACTGATAAGTAACTTATGTCCGTACCTGGCGTGAAACCGCCCCGTCTCGGGCCCGCAGCGGTCTCCCGTGTGGGGGAGACCGCTGCCCGCCCACACGGGAGACCGCCGTCCGCCTACTCCTCGATCGCGCCGCCGATCCGGCGCAGGTGCGCGCGGAAGGTGTAGGACGGGTCCGCCGCCCGCCGCTCCAGGTAGCCCGTGAAGTCCGTCTGGTCGCGCAGCGTGCGACCGGCACGGATCAGTCGCGCCTGCTCGCGCTCGGTGCGGTGGATGCCCCGCGCGGTCTCCAGGACCTCCGGCACCCGGTCCGCGGCCACGAACAGCACTCCGTCCGCGTCCGCGAACACGGCGTCCGCCGCGTCCACCGCGTGCCCGCCGAAGCGGGCCGTGGTCAGGGCCTCGGGCTCGCGCGGGTCCACCCGTACCGGACCGGCCGGGCAGGCGCCGTAGCTGAACACCGGCAGCCCGATCTCCACCAGTTCCGGGGTGTCCCGGTGCAACCCCCACACGACCAGCCCCGCGACGCCCGCCGCCCGGGCCTCCAGGACGGTCAGGTCGCCGATGCAGGCCTCGTCCGTGCGGCCGCCGTTGTCGATCACCAGGACGTCACCCGGGCGGGCGGACGCGTACGCCTCCAGGAACACGTCCACGCTGCCGTAGTGGCGTGCGGGCAGGGCGCGGCCGGCCAGCCGGGTGCCCTCGACCACGGCCCCGATCCCGGCCGGAGCAGCCCGCAGCGGGACGCCCAGCCGCACGCACGCGTCGGCCACCAGTGGCGTGGACAGCTCCTCGAAGGCCTCGTACATCGCTTTCCCTCCCGGGTGTCGGTCGCCGGTCGCCGTCGGCGCGGCGCCGGCGTGTGCCTCGGCGCCGGCCCGGCGGGCGTACGCCGTACGGGGCGCCCGGACGGCTGTGTAGAGTGCGCGCGCGTACAGTGCCCGTTCCCGAGCGTGTCATGAGATGGAACCCATGAGTGCAATCAGCGTCGGTCAGGCCGTGATCCTCGGCGTCGTGGAGGGCGTGACCGAGTTCCTGCCGGTCTCCTCCACCGGCCACCTCAAGATCACCGAGGGGCTGATGGGCATCCCCGTCGGCGACGACTCGGTCGTGGGCTTCACGGCGGTCATCCAGGTCGGGGCGATCGCGGCGGTGCTGGTGTACTTCTTCAAGGACATCGTGCGGATCGTCAGGGCCTGGGTGCGCGGGCTGGCCGACAAGGAGGAGCGTTACCACCACGACTACCAGTTCGCGTGGTGGGTCATCTTCGCCACGCTCCCGATCGTGGTGGTGGGGCTGGCGGCCAAGCCGCTGATCGAGGGCCCGCTGGCCTCGCTGTGGGTGGTGGCCGGATCGTTGATCGTCGGCTCCGGCGTGATGTGGGCGGCCGACCAGATGGGCCGGCACAAGCGCGGCGAGGACGACACCGGTTTCAAGGACGCCATGCTGGTCGGCTGCTCGCAGATCCTGGCCCTGCTCTTCCCCGGCTTCTCGCGGTCGGGTGCGACGATGTCCACCGCGCTGATGCTGGACCTGGACCGGGTCGCCGCCACCCGGCTGTCCTTCTTCCTGGGCATTCCGGCGCTGACGGGGGCCGGCCTGTACGAGCTGAAGGACGCGGTGGGTGCGGGGGTCGACCCCGTTCCCCTCCTGGTCGGCACGGCCGTCTCGTTCGTCGTTGCGTACGCCTCCATCGCCTGGCTGCTGAAGTTCGTCGCGCGCCACTCCTTCAACGCCTTCGTGATCTACCGCATCGTCATCGGCCTGTTGCTGTTCGGGCTGCTGGGTACGGGCGTCCTGTCGGCCTGAGGCACGGATCGATCGAAGGGCTCGGGAGCTGCGGCTTCCGGGCCCTTCGGCGTACCGGGGGCGCGTCCGGGGTTCTCGGTGGAGCGGACCGGACCGGACCGGAGCCGACCGGAGCGGTGCGGTCGTGCGTTCGCGTGGCGGGGGCCGCCGTTCGGGGCACTGGGGCGCGTCGGTCCCCGGGGTGCGCGGGGGCGGTGCCCACAGTGTCGTCGGGTGCGGCCCTGCGCCCGGGGCTCGTCCCGACTGAGGGTCCGTCGTCTGGGTGGAGGGGGTTACCGCAGGTCAAAGGGGGTGTGGGTGGATGTGAACGGCAGGTGACGGGTTTCGGACAGATGCCGGTCCGGGGTTCTGGAGAGGTATAGACCAATGCTAGGTTTGGTCGCGTATCCCGCACATCCCGTCACCGTTGGTGAGCTTGGAGGTCCTGTCGTGTCCCGCTCACTGCCGTCCACCGCCCGTGCGTCCGCAGAGCGCGCCGGTCCGCGACCGCAGGTTCCGGCGTACCTGCGCATCGCCGAGGAGATCCGCCGGGACATGGACGCCGGCCTGCTCCCGCCCGGATCGAGACTTCCCGCCGAGCGGATGCTGGCCGCCCGCTTCGACGTCAACCGCCAGACGCTGCGCAGCGCGCTCCAGCAGCTGCGCGAGGAGGGCCTGGTGGTGACGGACAAGCGCGGATCGTTCGTGGCGGACGCGGAGCACCCGCCGCCGGCCGGCCGACGCCCCGCACACCTGCCGGTCTTCCCCGGCGGTGCGGGCGCCGGCGGCGCACGCACGGACGCCAGGCTGTACCTGGCGGGCGCACCCGCGGCGCTGGCGGACCTGCTCGCGGTCGACCCCGGAGAACCCGTACTCGCCCACCGGCACTGCACGTTCGGGGCGATGGGGGAGGTGCTCCAGGAGGCGCTCACCCACTTCTCGCCCGTTGCGGTGGACGAGATCCCCGAACTGCGGCGCTACCGCGCCCGGCTCCGCGGCCACCAGCCGGACCTGCGGCTGCTCTACCACTGGATGGACCGGGCCGGGCTGCGGCCCGCCATGCGCGAGTCGATCACCCTCTCGCGCAGGTCCGCCCGGCCGGCCGTACGGCGGCTGGTGCGCGACGGCCGCGGCCGGGTCCTGGAGGTGACGGACCTCTCCTTCACCCCGGTCTGGGACGAGCTGGTGTTTGAATACCAGGGTCCCGGCGTGACCGCGGCCCGCACCGCGGGCCGCGGGCCGGGCAGTTGACCTACTGAACCACCGTCAGGAGAACCCGCCCGTGCGCCGTGCCCCCACCCCGTCCCCGCGTCCGCTGCGCACCGCCGCCCTCGGTGGTGCCCTCGCCCTCGTCCTGCTGACGGGCGGTGCGGGCACCGCCGGGGCCGAGGTCCCCGCGCCGGCACCGGGGCAGGGCGCCAAGGTGCCGGCCTGGTCCGCCGCGGCGGCGGATGCGGCGGCGTTCTGGACGCCCGCGCGCATGGCGTCGGCGATTCCGGTCGACGCCGCGGCGGGCCCCGGTGCGGCGCCGGGTGCGGGCTCCGGGTCCGCGGCCATCCCGGACCCGACGCCGACGCCGGCCGCCACGCCCACGCCGGCGCCCGGCCTCCTCGGCGTCGGCCGCGACTTCGACGGGCTGCCCCAGGTGGGCCGGATGTACCTGACGCGGGGCACCCGGGCCTACTTCTGCACCGCCAGCGTCATCGCCTCGCCCCGCCGCAGCCTCGTCCTCACGGCCGCGCACTGCCTCGGCGGCACCACCCGCGACGCCCGGATGGCCTTCGTGCCCCGCTACACCAAGGCCAACCCGCAGCCGTACGGGCTCTTCCCCGTGGCCCGCACCGCCGGCGCCGCCAACCGCATCTGGATCGACCCCCGGTACCGCACCCAGGGCGCCGACCGGGCCGCCTTCCTCGACGTCGCGTTCGTCGAGGTCGGCCCGCGGACCGACGGCCGCCGCGTCCAGGACGTCGTCGGCGCCGACCGGCTCCTGACGCACGCCGGGTACGCCCACCGCTCGGTCCGGCTCGTCGGCCACCCCGGCAGCGCCGCGCGCCCGCGCTACTGCGTCAACCACACCACGAAGTTCACCAGCACCGACCGGGCCATCCCGGGCTCGTTCCTTCGCATCGACTGCACCGGATACCCGGGCGGCACCAGCGGGAGCCCGTTCATCGCCCACTACGACACCGCCACCCGCACCGGCGACGTGGTGGGCATCATCGGCGGCTACAAGACCGGCGGCGAGACCCCCGACACGTCCTACAGCCCGTACTTCGGGACCTCGGTGCAGCGGCTGTACGACCAGGCGGTCGCGGCGCGCTGAGGAGCGGGTCGCCCGGATCGCTTGTCGGGCCGTGGGTCTGCTTCGGTCGAGCGGCGGCTGCGTGGGGTGCGGGTCCCGTGGTGTGTTCTCCTCGGCGCTTGACCGAGGGGAGTGACACCGGGGGACAGCCCGGACGGACGGCCGTGTTCGTCACCGGATGCGGGGCCCGGTCGTTAGGGTGCAGGCAGCCGCGCACCCGCGGCGTGCCGGCGGACGTCCGGCGGGCGGGGTGCGCCCGGGCCGCGTCCGCCCGCCCGCGAGGAAAGGGCCTCCGAGGATGTCCGTACCCCTGTTCGCCGCCGTCCCGCAGTCGCTCGCGGTCAACCTGCTCGACGCGCACGATCTGCTGGCCGCCTTCGGCGTGATCGGCGTCGGGCTGGTCATGTTCGCCGAGACCGGGTTGCTCATCGGGTTCTTCCTGCCCGGCGACTCCCTCCTCTTCACCGCCGGCCTGCTGTGCACCGGCCGCACCGACGGCCCGCTCCGGCTGTCCCTGCCGGCGTTGCTCGTCGCCGCCGTCGTCGGTGCCCTGGCCGGGTCGGAGTGCGGCTACCTGATCGGGCGCAAGGCCGGCGGGGCCCTGTTGGAGCGGAGCCGCTCGGCCAAGTTGCGGGAGGGGGCCGCGCGGGCCCAGGAGTTGCTGGAGCGGTACGGACATGCCAAGGCGATCGTGCTGGCCCGGTTCGTGCCCGTGGTGCGCACCGTGCTGAACCCCGTGGCGGGCGCCCTGGGCGTACCCGCGCGCACGTTCACGCTGTGGCAGGTGGCGGGCGGGCTGCTGTGGACGGTCGGTCTGATCCTGGGCGGCTACGCCCTGGGCTCCTCGGTTCCCAACGTCGACCGCTACCTGTTGCCCGTGATCGCCCTGGTCGTGGCGGTCTCCCTGATGCCCGTGCTGTTCGAGGTCCTGCGCGCCCGGCGCAGCGCCGCCGCGCGGACCACCAGTGTCCGACGGTGAGGCCGACGGCCCCCGGGCCTGCTCCGGAGCGGGGGCGGGGCGAGGGCGGGCGTACGGGTGTGGCCGGGCCCCTGGGGCTCGTCGCGCTCGGTGCCTTCGCCGTGCTGACGGCCGCCGTGGCGGGTCGCCGGGGTGCCCTCCTGCCGGGTGACGCCCGGTTGCACGCCTGGTCCCAGGCACACCGGCCGGAGACCGCCGTGGCGGTGGCGCGGGGGATCACGTACACCGGCGTGGGCGTGGTCCCGTACGCGGTGGCCGTCCTGGGCGGGCTGCTGGCCGGTCGCACCGGGCGGCAACGGGCCCTCGTGACAGCGCTGTTCGTGGTGTGCCTGGCCACCGGCCAGGCCCTGCGCTACACCGCGATGCGGTTGATCGCCCGGCCGCGTCCGCCGCTGGCGGACTGGGCGACCCGCGCCACCGGCTGGTCCTTCCCGTCCGGCCACGCCACCACCTCCGCGCTCGCCGCCGGGCTGTTGGCGCTGGGCGTGCTCGTCGGGCTCCGGCGCGGCCGCCTCCCGCTGGTGCTCCTCGCGCTGTGCTGGGGCGCCGCGGTCGGGCTCACCCGGGTCTACCTGGGCGTCCACTGGTTCAGCGACGTCGTCGGAGGGTGGCTGCTCGCCCTGGCGTGGCTGTCACTGTGGCTCTGGGCGGTCCGCCACTGGCTACGCGGCCGCCCTCCGCCCGCCGCCCCCTCCTGACGAGGTGATCGCGGACGGCGCCTACCTGGTCACCGGCTGGTCGTCCCGCACCGCAGACGAGCCGGTCCGCCCCTCCTGCGCGGGCAGGAGGAGGACAACCTAAACCGTCAGCCATGGTCATTCCGAGGCGAAGGCGCTCATCTCCGTACGGCCGAGGCCCTGGGCTCACCCACCTGGAGCCCCTGGCTCCCCAGTTCGCGCGATTCGATGACCGCTCCTCCGTACACGTCCGAGCTGGATCGAAGGAGCGGTTCACGAGAGGTAGCCCGCGGTTCGGCTGATGCGACTCGTGCGGCGAACGTCAGAACGACGCCTTCGTCCCCGCCTGTACCTCGGTCTTCGGCGGATCCACGGGCCCGCTGTTGCCTGCATCGCCGGCGCCGTTACGAGGGGGCGCGACGTCCGTGGCCACAGGGGTGGTCTGGGTCGGTGTGTTCGGCAGAACCGGGTTGGTGGCCTCGATCGGGTACTGGGGAACCGGGGGGCCGTCGGGCGGGACGGAGCCGGGCGGGTTCGGCGTGTTCAACGGAGGCTCCTCGTGTGAGCCGCCCCGCTGCCGGAAGCACGCCGGATCGTTCGGGGTCCATCCGTCGGGCTCGGGGCAGACCCGAGGGGGCGGCGGCTTCGATTCGCTGCCCGGCGGGACGTCGGGCAGGCGCACCTCCGCGCACACGACTTTGGTGGGCGGTCCAGGCTCCACCGTGCACGTGCTCCGCGGTACCGCCTCGGCACTCCCCGCACCCAGCATGCCGAGAAATGCGGTGGCGGCGAGGGACAGGCCGAAGACTCCCGAAACACGCTTCCGGATGACGGGTTCCATGATGATCTCCTCTGGAATGGGGCGGTTCTCCAGTAATCTCGCGGGTCGAGTGGTTCGACCGCCCGGCTGATCCGTCCAGCCTGCCTGCCGCCCGGTCACCCGTGTCAGTGCCGGACATTCGGGGCTTGACAGAGCAGCTGCACGGCCGCACGGCAGCAGGGCTGCGCGCTCCGCCGACCCGTCCCGGGCCGTACGGAACGACCGCCGCCGCTGCCCGCGCCCCGCGCGGAGGCTGCGGCGGCCCGCCCGTCAGCGGGCGGCGGCGGGTCCGCCCGTCCGGTGGCCGGTCGTGGTGCAGCCCCGTCAGATGGTGTAGTGCCAGGCGGTCAGCATGTAGGCGCCGTACCAGCAGCCGAAGAGGGCGGCGGCCGTGAGGGTGAGGGCGACGGTCCGGGGGCGGCAGCGGGCGAGGGTGCGGACCGCGTGCAGGACCACGGCGACCGCGAGGGCCGCGGCCACCGCGGCGGCGGCCGGCCGGGTGAGGCCGGCCAGCATCGCGAGGACTCCGGCGGTGAGCCAGGCCTTCCGGTGCGCGGCCAGCAGGGTGGCGGCGGCGAAGGCGAGGAAGAGGGACTCGCTGTACCCCATGAAGAAGACCAGGGAGGTCGGAGGCGTCCTGCGCGGCCCGCCGCAGGGCTGCCGCGAGGGGGTCGTTGCTGTCAGGCATCGCAGGTCTCCCCTGTGGATCCGGCGGTGAGGTCGGTGAGGTCAGTAGGGTCAGTAGGGCAAGTGGGGTCAGTGGGGTTGATGTGGCGGGAGAGTGCGGCGCGCGCCCGCGAGAGGTGGGTCTTGACGGTGCCGGCCGCCATCCCCGTCTCCGTCGCGATCGCCTCGACGGGCAGGTCGCCGACGTAGTACAGGGCGGCGCACAGCCGCTGCCGCGCCGGCAGCCGGCGCAGCGCGGCCGTCAGGTCCACCGTGCTCGGGTCCGGGCCGGGCACCGAGACGGCGTCGAGCCGGCCGGCCCAGGCCTGTTGGCCCCGGCGCAACCGCCGCCACCGGCTGATCGCGAGCCGGCAGGCGACGGTGCGCACCCATGCCTCGGGGGCGTGGCCGCGGTCGAGGTGGCGGCGCTTGTTCCAGGCACGGACGAACGCGTCGTGGACGGCGTCCTCGGCTTCGTGGAGGTCTCCGGTGATCACGTACAGCTGGCCGGTGAGCCGGCGGACCGAGTGGGTGTAGAACTCGGCGAACTCCTCCTCGGTCGACATCGGCTCCTTGCGTGGTCGGTCTTCTGCCCCTCATACGCACGGCGCCCCCGGGCCGGTTGACAGGCGTAACGCACGCCACTCGGGCCGCCGGCGTACACGCCTCGGACGGTTCCATCAGCAACGGAAAGGTGCCCGGAAGGAGTCGGCCGTCCGCGGCCCCGCCCCGGCGCGCAAGGATCGGCCCCGTACCACGGGACCCACCCCCGAAGCGGGGGGTGCGGGCGCCCGGGGTTTCCGGAGCGTCCCTCCGGGGCAGCCTTCCGGCCCCCGCCGTACAGGGGTGCAATCCTGGACGAATGATCTCTGATGGTGCGAACGAGGGTCCCGTCGTGGTGGCCGTGGACGGATCCGACCACAGCCTCAAGGCCCTGCACTGGGCACTCCCCGCGGCGCGCGCGGCCGGCACGGAGCTCGTGGTCGCGCACGTGCTGCCCGACCACGCCCAGCTCTGGCAGGCCAGGCGCGAGGCCGTGGTGGGAACGCCGGCCGAGGCGGCGGCCGACCCGGTCGAGGCGTACGTACGGGAGCACGTGGACGTGGACGCGGAGGAGGAGCTGCCGCCGCTGCGGTTCGAGTCCCTGACCGGCGAGGTGGCGGGCGCGCTCAGTGCGCGGGCGGCGGGGGCGGCGATGCTCGTGCTGGGCTCGCGCGGGCGGGGCGGCTTCGCGAGCCTGCTGCTCGGATCCACCAGCCGGGCCTGCGCGACGACCGCGCCCTGCCCCGTGGTCGTCGTACCGCACGGGGCGCGGGAGGCCGGCCCGCCGGAGGACAGGGAGGAGGCGACCGGCGAGGAAGGTGCCGAACAGGAAGGCGCCGCGACGCGGGACTGGAACGCGGGGGGCCGGGTGGTGGTCGGGGTGAACCCGTCCGACACGTCGGACGAGGTGGTCGACTTCGCCTTCCGGCGGGCTGCCGAACGCGGCCTGGGGGTGCTGGCTGTGACCGCCTTCCTGGACCCGGTCGCGCCGCTGCCGCTGGTCGCCACGCCGATGCCCGTCGCCTCACTCTCGGAGGCGGACGTCGCGCCGCTGCTGCGCGAGATCGAGCGGGCCCAGCAGGAGCGGCTGGCGGCGGCCCGGGCCGCGTACCCGGACGTGCCGGTGGAGAACCTGATCGGCCCCGGCGACGCGGCGGGTCAACTGGTCGCGCTGTCGAAGACGGCCGCACTACTCGTGGTGGGGCGGCACCGGGTGCGGACGCAGTCGCTGATCATGGGCTCCGTCGCGAACGCGGCGCTGCAGCATGCGCAGTGCCCGGTGGCGGTGGTGCCGGGCAGCAGGTCGCAGAAGGCGTCCTGAAGCGCCTACCGAACTGCCGGGCCACCCGAACGAACGGGCCACCCGAACACGACCGGACCACCGAACGAACCGAGCCGTCCGAACGGACGGGACCGGCCGGGGCGCTCGCCCCGGCCGTCGACGGTCGAGCGCCGAGCGCCGAGCGCCGAGCGCCGAGCGTCGAGCGCCGGCCAGGGGCCGTCGGTCGTCCACCGTGCGGAACGGGCCGTCAGCTGCCCGCGGCCGGGGTCGCCGTGGCGGCCGTTGCCGGAGCGGCTTCCAGCTCCCAGGCGTGCCGCTTGAACTCCCGCTGGTAGTCCGGGTGGTCCTCCCACTGGCGGGCGATCCCGCGCAGGACGTCCCAGTTGTGTTCCAGCGACTGGTCGATGATCCCGCGCAGCGCCGCGTCGGCCGCGGCCCGCTGCGCGATGATCCCCTTGATGGCCGAGGCGCCGAGCACCGCGTTGCGCAGCGCGCGCAGGGCGCGGGACTTGTCGTCCATGCCCCAACCGTGGTCACTGCCCTCCTGCGGGTCGAACAGCGGCGTCAGCCGCGCCTCGATGAACGCGGTGATCCGCTCGAAGTGCTGTACGTCCAAGGCGGGACTCCCTCTCTCTGGCTGAACGGTCCGGGGTTCATCATCCGCCAGGTGCCGACCCGCCCGGTCACCGGCCCCGGTGCCGCGGGCCGGGTCAGCGCACGCCGTAGCGCGCGCTGACGCCGTCGAGGATGAGCTGGAGGCCCTCCTCGAAGTGGGCGTCGTACTCCTCGAAGAGGTGCGTGCCGGCCGCCGCGGAGAGCGGGAACTCCGCGAGCCGCTCGCCGCGCTCGGTCACGTCGTAGCCCTCGCGCCGCTCGCCGGGGACGGGGTGGACGCCCTGCTCCTCGGTCACGAAGCCGAGGGTGTACGAGAACGTCGTCGCGAGGGTCCGCACCGCCTGGTCGAGTTCGAAGCCGGCGGCGAGCAGGGCCCGGAGCTGGATCTCGGAGTGCTCGGCGTGGTCGGTGCCGGTGAACCGCGAGCCGCTGAAGACCCGGGCGCCGTCGCGGTAGGCGAGCAGGGAGTGCCGCAGGCCGCGGTTGGCGACGAGGACGCGGTCCCGCCAGCCGAGGGCCGGGGCGGACGGGTCCGGGTCCAGGGTGGAGAGGGACTCCGGGGCGTCCCGGGCCATCCGCCGGTACATCTCCGTCGCCATCTCGTCGATGAGCTCCTGCTTGTTCTTGAAGTGCCAGTACAGGGCCGGGGCCTTCACGTCCAACTCGCTCGCGATCGCGCGCAGCGTCAGCTTCTCCAGGCCGGTCTCGTTGAGGAGGCGCAGGGCCGCCTCCGCGACGGTGGTGCGGCTCAGCGGCGGGACGCGGGGCGGCGTGCGGTCGGGCGTGGGGGTCATCGCCTGCCTCTTCTCGGGTTCCGCTTTCTCGGGGCTTGACAGCTTAACAACGTTAAAGGCATTCTCGCTTCACGCTCTCCTTAACGGCGTTAAGGAGAGCGGGTCGCAGGGTGCGGCCACGGGGACGGAACGGGGAAGACGATGAGCGCGTACGCGGCGCAGCACCAGGCACGGGACGAGGCGCAGGGACAGGCGCAAGGACAGACGCAAGGCCGGACGCACGGGATCGAGACGGACGTCCTGATCGTGGGGGCGGGGCCGACCGGCCTGGTGCTCGCCTGCGACCTGGCGCGGCGCGGTGTCCGCGCCCTGGTGGTGGAGCGAGCGCCGGGGCTCTTCCCCGGCTCGCGCGGAAAGGGGATCCAGCCGCGCACCCTGGAGGTCTTCGAGGACCTGGGCGTCCTCGACGAGGTCCTGCGCTGGGGCGGCCCGGCCCCGATGGGGATGGCGTGGCGGGACGGGGTGCGGCTCGGCGAGCACCCCGTACTCGAACAGGGCGAAGCCACCGAGCAGGAGCCGTACGCAAACCCCTGGATGCTGCCGCAGTGGCGGACGCAGGAGATCCTTCTCGCCCGGCTGCGCGAACTGGGCGGCGAGGTGCGCTTCGGCAGCGAACTGACCGACCTGGCCCAGGACTCCGAGGGCGTCACGGCCACGATCGTTCCGGCCCCGGCCCCGGCCCCGGCCCCGGCCGCGACGGCCGCGCCCGCCCCCGGCGGACCGGCCGGCGCCGAGGCCCCCCTGGAGGTCCGCGCCCGGTACGTGGTCGGGGCCGACGGCGGCCGGTCGACGGTGCGCCGCCTGACCGGCATCAAGATGACGGGGGAGCGCGTGGACAACTCGCCGCTCGTCGTCGCCGACGTCGTCGTGGACGCCCTCGACCGGGACCACTGGCACGTCTTCCCGCCCTCCGAGGACGGCACCCGGGGCTTCGCGGCGCTGTGCCCGCTCCCGCACACCGAGGAGTTCCAGTTCGTCGCCCAGTACTCCGAGGCGCGCCCCGAGCTGACCCCGGACGACGTGCGCGCCGTCGTGGCCGAACTGACGCACCTGCGGGCCGAGGACGTCACCGAGGTGCGCTGGGCCTCCGACTTCACGGTGAACGCGGCCATGGCCGACCGCTTCCGCGAAGGCCGGGTCTTCCTCGCCGGCGACGCGGCCCACATCCACTCCCCGGCGGGCGGGCAGGGGCTCAACACCAGCGTGCAGGACGCGTACAACCTGGGCTGGAAGCTCGCGGCCGTGCTGCGCGACGGCGCGCCGGAGGGTCTGCTCGACACCTACGAGGAGGAGCGGCTGCCCAACGCCGCCGAGATGCTGGGCCTGTCCACGCGCATCCACCGCGGACAGGCCAAGCGCGGGGCCGCCACCCGCCAGCTGGGCCTGCACCACCGGTACTCCTCGCTCACCCGCGAGACCCGGACCGGGCTGCCCGACGACGCGCTGACCGCGGGCGACCGCGCCCCCGACGGCCGGCGCGACGGCACACGGCTCTTCGACCTCTTCCGCGGCCCGCACTTCACCCTGCTCGCCGTCGACACCGAGCTGCCCGGGCACCTGCCATCGCTCCCGCAGCTGCGCACGGCGCGCATAGGGGCGTACGAGGCCTACGGGCGGGGCCTGTTCCTGATCCGCCCGGACGGCTACATCGCCTGCGCCGCCCAGGACGCGGTGGCCGCACCCGAGGACTGGGCGGCCCCGTTCACCGGACCGGCGGTGCCGGCGGTCCGGTGAACCCGGCGGCGCCGGCGGTGCCGGGCGTCTGATGTCGGGCCGGCGGCCCAGGCCGTGCCGGCGGTGCCGGGCACCTGGCGTCGGGCCGGCGGCCCTGGACGGCCCACGCCCGCGCGGTGAGCGCGACCGTGCCGTCGGGACCGACGTCCACGGCCTGACGGAGTGCGTCGCGCAACCGGTCGCGGGCCGACGGGTCGAGCCCCGCGACGTAGGCGGGGGCGGGGCCCTGACCGGCGAGGAACGGCTCCCAGAGGTCGGCGAAGCCGGCGAAGCGGGTGGGCGCCTCGACCGGTGCGACGCGGACGTCCGTCAGCCCCGCCCCCACCCATACGGCGCGCAGCGGTTCGGGCCGGCACAGGGGGAAGCGACGGCCCTCGTGCAGTGCGGCGGCCGCCGGATCCAGCGCGACGGCCGTGTCCCAGAAGCGGCACAGGAAGCCCATGCCCTCGGCGTAGTCCCACACGTACGCCGCGACCAGGCCGCCGTGCCGCACCGTCCGGGCCGCCTCGGCCACCGCCGCCCGCGGGTCGGGCAGGAAGTTGAGCGCCAGCCCGCTCACGGCCGCGTCGCACACCCCGTCGCGCAGCGGCAGGGCGGACGCGTCGGCCACCGCGAAGCACACCGGGGCGGGGGCGGGGGCGGCGGCACCGGCGGCCGCCACGAAACCGGGGGAGCGGTCCAGCCCCAGCACCCGCCGCGGCCGGCACCGGTCGGCCACGGCTGCCGTCAGCGCCCCGGTGCCGCACCCCACGTCGAGCCAGCGCAGTCCCTCCCCGGCGCCGAGCCACTCCACGAAGGCCCGTGCCACGGGTCGGCTCCAGCGGCCCATGTACCGCTCGTAGGCGTCACCGGCGGCCCACATGCCCGGGGACTGCCCGGACGTCGCGGGTCCGGACTGCCCGGACGTCGCGGGTCGGGCCTGCCCGGACCTCGCGGGTCGGGACTGCCCGGACGTTGCGGGTCGGGACGGCTCCGACGTCACGGGCCCGGCTGGGGGGTGCGGGCCAGCAGGAGGGCGACGTCGTCCTGGGCGGCGGTCGGGAGGAGTCGGACCAGGATGCTGTCGCACACCTCGTCGAGGGGCCGGTCCAGGCCCTGGAGGGCGTCGGCGAGCCGGGCCATGCCCTGGTCGAGGTCCCGTTCGCGGGACTCGATCAGCCCGTCCGTGTACAGGGCGAGCACGCTGCCCGGCGGCAGCGCGAACCGCTCGGTGCGGAACTCGCGCCCGCCGGTGCCCAGGGGGGTGCCCGCCGGCCCGTCGAGGAAGGTGACCGCACCCCCGGGCAGGACCACCGCAGGCGGCGGGTGCCCGGCGCGGGCGAGCACGCACTCGCCCGTCACCGGGTCGTGGACGGCGTAGACGCAGGTGGCCATCTCGTCCTCGCCCACGTCCGCCACCACCTCGTCGAGGGACCGCAGCATGTGCTCGGGCGGGATGTCGTGCCGGGCGAGGGTGCGCACCGCCGTGCGCAGCTGACCCATCACGGCGGCCGCGTGGATCCCGTGGCCCATCACGTCGCCGATCACCAGACCGGTCCGGCCGCCGGACAGGCGGATCGCGTCGTACCAGTCGCCGCCCACGTCGTGGTCGCTGGCCGGGAGGTAGCGGCCCGTCAGCTCCAGGCCCGGCACCTCGGGCAGCGCGTTGTTCGTCAGGCTGCGCTGGAGGGTGAGGGCCGCCTCCCGCTGGCTCATGTACAGGCGGGCGTTGTCGATGTTGAGGGCGGCCCGGGCCACCACCTCGTCCATCAGCACGCAGTCCTGCTCGTCGAAGGGCTCGCGCCCCTTCAGCCGGGTCACCGACACGGCGCCCAGCACCTTCCCCCGCGCCACGAGCGGGATCAGGCGCGCCGAGCCGACGGCGGTGCCGAGGTAGCGGCGAAGCGATTCTGCACGGCTGCCCTTGATGAGGGCCGGGACGTCCGAGGTGTACAGGTTCATGGCCCGGGCCTCGGTGATGACCTGCTCGTACACCGAGCCGAGGGGGATCTGGAAGGTCTGCCCCACCGCGAGCTTCGCCGTCGGCGCCGTCGGATCGGGGAAGGCGGCCGCCAGCCGGCGCAGCAGCCCGTGCGGGGCGCTCGCGTCGTCGGGGGCCAGCACCGTCTCCAGGATCTGCACGTCGGCGGAGTCGGCCAACCGGGGGACCAGCACCTCCACGATCTCCTCGGCGGTCTGCCGCAGGTCCAGCGTCGTACCGATGCGCTCCCCGGCCTCGGCCAGCACCGCGAACCGGCGCCGGGCGCGCTCGGCCTCGACCAGGGCCCGCTGCCCGTCGGTGATGTCGATGAGCGAGGCGATCAGGCCGAGCCGCCGCCCCGCCCCGTCCCGCAGCGGGGCGTACGAGCACGACCAGGTCCGGTCGTGGTCGGGGTCGGCCGGGGTGCGGCCGGTGCGGCGGGCGTCCAGCACCGCCTCGCCCCGGTCCAGCACCCGCTGCATCATGGCCTCCAGCGCGGCGGCGTTCACGCCCGGGACCACCTCGGTGAGCCGCCGCCCCATGTGCTGGGCGGCGGGCACGCCGTTCATCCGGGCCAGGGCGTCGTTGACGCGCAGGAAGCGCAGGTCGGGGCCGAGCGTGGCGAGCCCGATGGGCGACTGGGTGAACAGGCTCTCCAGCGCCGCCAGGGAGTCGCGCATCCGCAGCACCTGGGAGGTCTCCACCGCGATCAGCATCGCGCCCGGCCGGCCGCGGGGGTCCGCGGCCGGCAGGATCCACATCTCCATCGTCACGGGGTGCCCGTCGCGGTGCTGCACCGACAGGGTGCCGCCCACGGTCTCCCCGGAGTGCACGCGCCGCGTCAGGTCGTCGGCGAGGCCCCAGTTGCCCCGCGGGACGAGGACCTCCGCGGCCGGTTTCCCGAGCACCGCGCCGGGCCGGTATCCGAGCAGCTCCTGCGCGGCCAGCGACCATTCCACGATGCGTCCGTCCGCGTCCTCCCGCCACAGGGCCATGGGCAGGAGCTCGCGGAGCACCCCCGCGTACCCGACCGCCGTGAGGGGCTGATCCGGACTCTCGCTCGTCGACTGGTAAGTGTCCAATGCATCGACCTAACCCCGGGGGGTGCAGTTCTACCGAAAACCCTAGCCGAGGCCCGGCCACGCTGCGCCACCGTGCCCGTCCGCCGCACCTCCGGCAGCGTGGCGGACGGGACTGCCGGGCCGGTCAGCAGGCCTTGCGGACGTACCCGGTGCGCCCGACGGGGCGCAGGTCGACGTTGCGCTGTACGACGGACAGCCGGCCGCCCCACGTCGCGCAGGTCCTCTTGAAGTCCCGCGCGCGGTACTCGATCACGAAGACCCGGTTGCCGTACGCCGCCGTGTACGCCCCGCACTCGTCGTACCGGCCGCACTCCTCGGCCACGGCGAAGTCGAACCCGGTGCGCCGGCCCTGCGGAGCCAGCTCGGACGTGTTCTTCTGGCCGATCGCCAGTCCCCGGGCGTGCGAGCGGGCGGCCAGCAGCCGGGCGAAGGCCACGTTGTCGCTCTTGCGCAGCAGGCCCTTGGAGCGCTCGTAGGAGTCGAGGTTGTCCGGCTCCACGGCCTGGAAGCCGTGCCGGGCGCAGCCGTCGATCCACCGCCCCACGACGGCCGCCAGCCGGGTCCGCTTGGCGGCGGTGCGCGTGTCGAGGAGGACCTCGTTCCAGTCCTCGTCGACCACGGGTCGGCCGTGCGCGTCCTTCAGCAGCAGGTCCGGGTGGTTGCGCTGCCACCAGCGGAGCTCGTTCGGCTGGGCCTGGTAGCCGTTGACGTAGCAGATCGTGTACGCCCCCGGCACCGGCCGGTCCGACCGGTCGCGGGAGAGCACCTCCACCCCGGCCGCCGGACGGTACGCGCCGCCGAGCTGGTAGTCGAACGGTGCGTTGCCGGGCGGCATCGGGATCCGCACGGCGGCGGCCACCGGGCCGGCGGCCCCGACCCCCTGAGCGTCGGAGGAGGCCGCGCCCGGGCCCGTTCCGGAGGCCGCGCCCGTGCCGGCCCCCGCCGCCGGCCGGTGGTCGGCGGCGGCCGCCAGCGGTTCCGCCCGCCCGCCGTCGTCGGAACCGTCCGGGGAGTTGAGGTACGGCAGCCCCGCCAGCAGCCCGCCGGCGGCGCCGAGCGTGAGGCCGTACCGCGCGGCGCGGCGCTTGAGGGACGGGGTGCGGGCTTCGGTCACGGGCTTGCTCCTCGGCGCTGGGCTCTTCCACGAGAGCGACGAGCCCGGCGGACGGGCCGGGCCGAGGCGATCACATCATAGGCCCGCCCCGCCCCGCGCCCGAACCCGTCAACCGCCGCCCTACACCATGACTTCGGCCACGTCCGCCCGCCGGAACGGGGCTGTGCGCCGGGGGCGCATCACCCCGCCCACGCGCCCCCGGGGCGCGCCTACGCACCCGCCAGAGGGTTCGGCAGCGCCGCCCACACGTCACCCGTGCCCGGAGCGCTCAGGCGCATCAGGGTCAGGGCCTTCGCCGGCAGCGGGTGGGTGCGCAGGGCCGCCGCGTCCGGGCCGTCGGGGACGGTCGCCAGGGCCGCCTCCAGCAGCGTGCCGAGCGTCTGCGCGTCCCCCGCCAGCGGTCCGAGCGCCCCCGTGACCAGCGACCCGAACAACTTCGCCCGCAGCGCCGCCGGGTCGTCGGTGTGCTGCCGCTCCGTGAGCGCCGGCACCGCGATGCCGTGCCGCGCCAGCCGCTCCGGGCTGATCCGGGTGTCGGCCACGTCCCGGTACACCAGCCGCCGCGGCTCGCCCCCGGCGTCCAGCACGACCAGCAGGTTCTGCCCGTGCGCCTCCAGCGCCAGCCCCAGTTCCAGCAGCCGCAGCCCGATGCCGACCACCAGTTCCGCGTAGGCCGTCAGCCACTCCAGCCGCCGCCCGGCCGGCACCACGGCCCCCAGGCTCCCCACCGGCACCACCGACTCTCCCGCCGCCCGGTCCGCGTACCGGTCCGGTGACTCGCGCAGCACCGCGGCCAGGTCGGGCGCCGGCGCCCCCACCGCGCCCAGCGTGCGCGTGATGTGGAGCCGCCCGGCGAGCGGGCCGTCCAGCCGTGCCGCCAGGCCCTCGACGAACTCCGACAGCACCGCCGCGTTCGCCACCGAGTACGCCGAGATGTCCCGCACCGACGAGGTCAGCCGCGCGCTGAGCGCCGTCTTCACGTCCACCCCGGGCCCCAGCTCCGCCGCCTGCGCGTGCAGCGTGCGCAAGGCCATCAGCGGCCGCGCCGGCAGTGCCGGGCCCCGTACCGGTCCGGGCAGCACGTGCGCCGCCTGCCAGGGATGCACCGGCACCAGGACCGCCGTGCCGTCCCGCAGCACGTCCGGCCACGCGCCCGCCACCACGGCCTCGCGCGCCGCCACCAGCGGCAGCCGCACCACCGGCCGGTGCTCGGGCGCGTAGGCCAACTGCTCGGCGGCCGTGAACCCCGGCCGCGACCGGCAGCCCGGGTGGTACGGATGCCCGTCGACCACCCGCTGCTCCCACTCCCACGAAGCCCCGGGCCGGCCCGCCGCGACCGGCGCCGTCCGGGACAGCGCCAACGACGCCGCGCTGCCGTCCAACTCGGTCGCGAAACCCTCGCCGTACGGCACCCCCAGCGCGTGCAGCAGGCGCGCCGGATGCGCGTACGCCGCCCCGTCGAGCTCCACAGCCTTCAGCACGGCACCGGTCGCCCACGGGTCCTGCACCGGCCCGTGCAACCGCCGTCCGTCGGCCAGCCGCAGCACCAGCCCGTCGCGCACCGTCTCGCGCCCGGTCACCCACGGCACCGGTTCGTGTACGAGTCCCCGCCACAGCCGGCCCAGCACCGACGCTCGGGCCCCCGGCAGCGCGGCCGCGTACGGGGCCACCAAATCGGGGCGAACCACCTGCAGTTCGTCGGCGAGGGCGACCTCGGCGGCGGTCTGGAACACTGGTCCTCCTGGAACGCACGGGGGTGCGAGGGTACCCATACTGATCTCTGATGAACGCGATTCCCGTCACCGCCGACCCGACCACCGCCCCGACCGCCGACGCGCTGGCCGTCATACCGCTGCTGAACTGCCTGCTCAGGGAGCTCGCCGACCCGGTCGCGGACCGGCCCGCCCACCTCCTCCTCGACCAGGCCTCGCCCGGCCCGCGCACCTACCGGCTACGGGCCGGCGGCGACCTGCTGCGCGTCCGCGGCCGGCACCGGCCGCACGACCCCGAACTGTGGTCCGACCAGGGCTGGCGGCGGCTGCACCACGCCGATCTCGTCGACCTCGTGACGCGGGAGATGGCCCTGGCCACCGGCCTGTCCAACGACGCCCTGGCCGACGAGATGGCCGAAAGCCACGAGGCCGTGGCCGCCATCCTCGCCGCCCGTGCCCGTACCGAGGCACCCGCCGACGCCTGGCTGCGCTCCGAGCAGGCCCTGGTCACCGGCCATCCCTTCCACCCCGCCCCCAAGGCGCGCGGCGGCGGGCCGGCCGACGGCTGGCTGCGCTACGCCCCCGAGGCGCACGCCCGGTTCCCCCTCGTCCTGCTCGGCGTCCGCGAGGACGCCCTCGTCGAGGAGGGCGACACCCGTGCCCTCGACGCCCTCGGCCGGGCCCCCGCCGGCTACCGCGTTCTGCCCGCCCACCCCTGGCAGCTGGCCCTCACCGCCCACCTGCCCGAACTGCGGGCGGCGTTCGACGACGGGCGGCTGGTCCGGCTCGGCGAGACGCCCTGGCCGGTGCACCCCACCGCCTCCGTCCGGACCGTGCACCTGCCCGGCCGCCGCCCGGCCGGCCACGACGAGGACCTCTTCCTGAAGTTCAGCCTCGACGTCCGCATCACCAACGACGTCCGCCGCCTGTGGCGCCACGACCTGCTGCGCCTGCTGCGCACCGACCGGGCCGTGGCCGCCGCCTTCGCAACCGGCGCCGAACGCCCCGGAGCGGCGTGGATGAGCGACCGCGGCTACCGCACCGTCGACGGCCTCTTCGAGGCCTGCGCCGTGCTCGTCCGCGACGGCCTGGACCGGCACCTGCGGCCCGGCACCACCGCGCTGCTCCCGGCCGCGCTCGCCGAGGGGTTCGAGGGCAACCCCCTGGACCGGCTGGCCGACCCGCGGCCGTGGTGGGCGGCCTACCTGCGGTGCGTGGTGCCGCCGGTGCTGGACGCCTTCGCCCGGCACGGCCTGGTCCTCGAGTGCCACCTGCAGAACACCCTGGTCGCGGTGGACGCCGCGGGCACCCCCGTGCAGGCCGTCTTCCGCGACCCCGAGGGCGTCAAGCACGTACCCGAAGTGGGCCGCGGGGCCGGCTGGGAGCGCCTGGTGTACTGCCTGGTCGTCAACCACCTCGCGGAGCTCGCCGGGGCGCTCGCCGAACGCTTCCCGGGCGCCGCTCCCGCCCTGTGGACCGCCGTACGCCGGGAGTTCGAGGCGTACGCCGACCGGCGCGCGCTCCCCGAGATCGCGGACCTGCTCGCCGGGCCCACCCTGCCCGGCAAGGCGAACCTCCTGCTGCGCTGGACCGACGCCGACGGCGCCGCCTCCCGCTACCTCCCGCTGCCGAACCCCCTGCTCGAGTCCCGGGCCTGAGCCCCTGCCCGAGCCCCGGACCGAACCCCGGCCCGAGCCACGGGCCCCGGCCCCGGACCGAACCCCGGCCCGAGCCACGGGCCCCGGGCCCGAGCCCCGGGCCCGAGCCCCGGGCCCGAGCCCCGGGCCCGGGGCCCGCGCCGGCCGGGCGGCGGCCGACCACTCCGTCCGCTCCGTCCGCCCCGGCCGCCGCCCGGACCGCGCGTCCGGGCGGGCCGGACTCAGGTCATCGGCCGCAGCACGGGGGAGCCGTGCGCGGCGGCGGCGTACGCCGTCCCCGCGCCGGGGTCCGCGGCCGCCGTCTGCCCGGCCGGGCCGGACAGCGCGCTGCCGGCCCGCCACGCGGCCCAGCTCAGGTTCCAGTCCCCGAAGCCGTTGTCGAAGGGCGTCATCGCCGCGCCGCCGCTGTTGACCACGGTGACGATGTCCCCCTCCCGCACCGTGTCGAAGAACCAGTGCGCGTCGTCGGTGCTCATGCCGGTGCAGCCGTGGCTGACGTTCTCCTGGCCCTGCGCCTCGACCGACCACGGCGCGGCGTGCACGTACTCGCCGCTCCACGTCACGCGCGTGGCCCACTCCACGGGCAGGTCGTAGAACTCCTGGGTGCCGCGCCCGATGCCCACGCTGTCGCCCCGCATCCGCACCTTGGGCTCCTTCTTGAGCACGACCTTGATCCCGCTGCGGGTGCGGAAGCCCGGCTTGCCGGTGGTCACCGGCAGGGTCCGCAGCCGCAGGCCGTTGCGGCGTACGGTCATGCGGTGCGTGCGCGCGTCGGTGAGCGCCTCGACCCGGTCGCCGATCAGCAGGTGCAGCGGTTGCGACGGGCCGCCGTACCGGCCGCCGCCGAGGGCCACGCCGTCCAGCCCCGCGCGTACGTCGACCACGGTGTGCGCGGGCCAGAAGTCCCGCGGCCGGTAGTGCAGGGTCCGGTCGTCCACCCAGTGCCAGGAGCCCTCCACCCGCGGCTGCGAGCTGACCTCCAGGGCCCGTTCCACCAGCGCCCGTCCCCGCCGGTCGGTGGCCGGGACGGCCAGGCTCAGCTCGGCGGTCAGCACCTGTCCGGCGCCGAACGTGCCGGGCCCCGGGCCGAAGTCCACGGTCAGGCGCTCGCCGGCGGCGGCTTCGGTGCCGTCCGCTCCGGCGGCGGGGCCGCGGTCGTCGGGAACCCTGCCCTCCGGTGCGGTGCGGAACGCCAGCGTGACCCCGACGGCCCGCTCGTCGCGCCCGCCCTGGGCCCGGACCCGGACGGCGTACGACTCGCCGGCCCGCAGCGGGTCGGTGCTCCGCCACGTCCCGCCCGTGGGGTCGAGCACGCCGGCGATGCGGCGGCCGTGCGCGTCCTGGACGACGACGTCGGTCAGCCGGTCCGGCTCGGCCACCGCCAGGCGCAGCGGACTGGTGGCGCTGGTCGGCGGGCCGGCCGGTGGGGCCCCCGCGGCGAGCGCCGCGAGCAGCTCGGCCGGCCCGGAGTCCGCTCCCTCCGGGGTGGCCCGTACCGTCTGCTGCCGCCAGCCCCCGCACGCGCCGGCGCGCAGGCTCCCGGCCTGGCAGTCGGTGGCGGTGCCGACCACGACCCGGTCCAGCAGGACCGGGACCGCGGCCGTCGGCGGTCGGACCGGGGAGGCGGCCGCCGGGGACCGCCCGGGTGCCGCCGCGGTGACCAGCAGCGCGCCGGTCACACAGGTCAGAGTGCCCCACTTCAACCGTTGCCGTGCCTGCGACACCGTCACGCCGCCCTCCTGCGCTCGTAGCCGGTTCGCAGTATGGGCGGCGCGGGTGCACCAAATGATCATCTACTCGGTCCGCTGGGCCGTACGGGGGCGGAGAGCACCCGCACGGCCCAACGCCCGTCCGGCCCGTCGTCCGGCCGGACGGAGGCGGATCCGTCAGAAGCGGAGCTGCCAGCTGTCGATGTAGCCGGCGTTGCTGGAGTAGGGGTCGTTGGCGCGCAGGCGCCACGTGCCGTTCGCGGTCTCCGCGGAGGCGTTGACGGTCCAGACGCCGCCCACGTCGGGCATGTCCCACGAGGTGTCGGCGAGGCTGAGCGGGTAGGAGGTCCCGTCGGGGGCGACCAGGGCGAGCTCGAGGAAGCCCCACGCCGGGAACTTGATCGAGACCGCGACCTCCAGGTCCTTCGGGGCCGCACCGGCCACGCCGCTGGCGGTGACCGGCGACAGCGCGGGGACGTTGCCGCTGATGACGTAGTTCTTGGAGTTCGAGAAGCGCTTGCCGACCGGCTTCAGCGGCGTGGCGCCGACGTAGAGCAGCCGGTTGTACGAACCGGTGCCCCGGTCCCAGATCGTGCCGGTCGTCGAGTTCGCCTTGAGCGCCGCCGTCACGGTGGCCGGACTGGCCGTGCGGTGCGAGGCGAGGTACAGCGCCACCGCTCCCGCGACGTGCGGGGTGGCCATGGAGGTGCCCGACAGGGTCGTCGAGGAGGTGTTGTCCCACCAGACGGCCGACGTGATGTCCGTGCCGGGCGCGAAGAGGTCCACCAGCGGACCGTAGTTGGAGAAGTCCGAGCGCCGGTCGTCGCTCTGGGTGGAGCCCACCGTGATGGCGGTGCCCACCCGCGCCGGCGAGTGCTTCGAGGCGTCCTCGTTGTTGTTGCCCGCCGCGACGGCGTAGGTGATGCCCTTCGCGATCGAGTTGCGGACCGCCGTGTCGAGGGCCGGGTTGGGCAGACCGCCCAGGCTCATGTTGGCCACGGCCGGCTTGACGGCGTGCTTGGTCACCCAGTCGATGCCCGCCACCACCTGGGCGGTGGTGCCCGAGCCGCTCGCGTCGAGCACGCGGACGGCGACCAGCTTGACCTTCTTCGCCACGCCGAAGGTGGCGCCGCCCACGGTGCCCGCCACGTGCGTGCCGTGCCCCTGCTCGTCGTCGGCCGGCGTGCCCGGGGCGACCGCGTCGTAGCCCGACCTGGCGCGGCCGCCGAAGTCCCGGTGCGTGAAGTTGACGCCGGTGTCGATGATGTACGCCGTCACGCCCGAGCCGGCGGTGGTGGGGTACGTGTACTTCTTGTCCTGGCCGGGCTTGCGGCGCCGGTCGATCCGGTCCAGCCCCCACGAGGGCGGTACGGGCTGCGTGGTGTCGGCGTGGACGAGGCTGTCCTGGACGACCTGCGCCACCGCCGGGTCCGCGGCCAGCCGCCGGGCCTGCTGGGCGGTCAGCTCGGCCGCGTAGCCGTTGAGCGCCGAGTCGTAGGTCCGCGTGATCTTCCCGGAGTACCGCTCGACGACCGAACGGCCCTGCGGGGACTGCGACTTCGCGCCGGCGTCCTTGAGGATCACGAGGTAGCTGCCGGGCACGGTGCCCGGTGCCCCGGCGTTGACCACGACCCCCTCGGGCGGCGGTGCCGCCTCGGCCTGGGCCGCCAGGCCCGCGGAGAGCAGCGTCGCCGCGGCGACGGCGAGCACGGCGAACCGCCGGCGCCCGGAACGGATTTGGGCATGCATGTAGGAACTCCCCCCTGGGACCCCCTGCCGGTCCCGTGAGAGGAAAGAGTGTCTGTTCGGCCTGTCCGTCGGCAAGGGGTCTTCCGGCGCGGCGCGCACCCAATCGGCCTTTCGTCATGGGGAGTTGGCGCGCTGCGCACGGCTCTGACGTGCTGCGGGGCGGCCCGGCCGGCCGCTGTCGGGTCCCTCTGGTCGCACGCGTGTACCCCTAGCGGTCCGGACGGCCGTCTCGCCGTTCGGACGTGCTCGGCCCTGCCCTACCCTGCCCTGCCCGTGGAGTGGGGGCTCTTTACGCTGCACGGGGTAGTGCACGTACGCTGAGAGGCAGGAGGGCCGGATGGGAACGGAAGGGCTCGCTCGGGCGGGTGGATCGCGTCGCCCGGAGAAGCGGGAGGCGATCGTGCGGGCGGCGGCACTGGTCTTCGGCCGCGAGGGCTACGCGCGCGCGAGCGTCGACACGATCGCGGCCGAGGCGGGGGTGTCGAAGCGGACCGTCTACAACCACTTCGGCGACAAGGAGACCCTGTTCCTCACGGCCTCCGTCGAGACGGCCGGCGAGCTCACCGAGCACATCGCCGCCCTCGCCGACCGGCACCTGCGCAAGGTGGTGGACGTACGCGCCGACCTGGCGGACTTCGCGGTCGACCGGGCCCGGGCCGTGCTGGCGCTCGCCGACAGCTACGCGCTGCCCCGGGCGATCCGCGCCGAGGCCGCGAACCTCCCGCCGGACGTCCTCAAGGCGTGGCTGGAGGCGGGCCCGGTGGCCTCGGTGCGCGACCTGGCCGGACA
This sequence comes from Streptomyces sp. NRRL S-87, assembly GCF_000719335.1. GTDB lineage: Bacteria > Actinomycetota > Actinomycetes > Streptomycetales > Streptomycetaceae > Streptomyces. The sequence goes on along the minus strand of NZ_JOGB01000009.1, from coordinate 41,939 downwards.
CCTCGAGCGGATCGCGGGGCTCGGGCTCCTCGCCGTCGACGATCCGGTGCTCGCCGCCGAGCACTTCAACCTGCTGACCTTCAGCGGGGCCGCCGACCGCTCGTTCTGGGGGGCCGTGCCGCTGCCGGACGAGGAGCTCGTGCGGATCGCCACGGCGGGCGTGGACACCTTCCTGCGCCTGTACGGGGCCGGTGCGGCCGGCGCCTGAGGGGCCCGACCCGGTTCGGGCGGGGTGTGGGACGGGGTCGGCCCGGGCGCACCCCGGCCCTCCGGCCGTGATGCGCCGTCAGGTCCCGTCGGTGGCGTCCGACGGGACCTGACGCGCGTCCGCCCGGTGTCGGGACGGACGCGCGACCGCTCAGTGCCAGAGCTGGTAGCGGCCGCCGTTCTCGGGGTGCAGGTAGACGTCGGTGCCGTTGCTGTCCAGGAACTGGCCCGTGGCCTTGTGCTTGAGCTTCCAGCCGGCGCTGGTGCGGACCTCGTACCAGCGCTGGTAGTCGTTGCCGGTGCACCGCTCCGCGTACACGTCCTGGTCCCAAAGCGTCGTGCTGCCAGGTGACCCAGCCGTCGGCATGGGCCGAGGTGGTGAGTCCGACGACGAGGGCGGCGGCGCCGCCGGCGGTGGCCAGGGCCCGAGTGATGCGCTTCATGGATCTCCGTAGCTCGGTGGTGGATGTGACGACGGGTCGGTCGACGTCCCGGCGCACGACGGTGCGTACGTCGGGGGTGGAGCGGGGATCGGGCGGTGTCCCGGAGGAGTCGTGGCGCGGTCCGGACTCGGAGCGGGTGGCCGCCGGTCCTGCGCCGGCTGGCCGTGCCCGTGCACGTCTGCCGGTCTCGTGCGTGCAGGTCGGCCGGTCTCGTGCGGGCCGGCCGGGCCTGCCCCGGCTGGTGTGCCGGGCCGGTGGGGACGACGGAACAGTAGGGGCCGGGCCGGGGCCGCGGGTCGGTCCGGCCGTCCCCGGGACGTCCCGGGGACGCGGCGCCGTGTCCCGGGAAGCCGGCCGGGACGTCCCGCGCGACGTCATGGGATGCCCCTCCGCCGGGGGCGTTTTCTCTTCCCCGTCCTGAGGCTCCGCCAGCAGAATGCACTCTCCGGTGTACAAAGTGCACTGCACGGTGTAGTTTCAGTCAGGCGGGGAGGACACCGGCCCCGCGGACCGGAAAGCACCCGCACCTTCGGAAGGAATCGCCATGCCCGTCGCCACCGTCGGCACCGCCCGCATCCCCTACCGCGTCATCGGCCAGGGCCCCGCCCTCGTCCTCGTCCACGGGACCGGACCCGGCTCGATGATGTGGGACCACCTGATCGACGCCTTCGCCGACCGCCACACCGTGGTCCTCCCGGAACTGTCCGGCAGCCAGACCGCGGAGGACGACGGCGGCGCGCTGACCGTCGACCTGATCGCCGGTCAGGTGGAGGCCGTCATCGAGGACGCGGGCCTGGGCCCCGCGGACGTCATGGGCTTCTCCCTCGGCGCGCCGCTGGCGGTCGCCGTCGCGGCCCGGCGCCCCGACCTCGTACGCCGCCTCGTCGCCGTGGCGGGCTGGAGCCACCCCGACGACGAGTACCTGCGCAACATGATGACCGTGTGGCTGCAGATCGCCGACAACCCCGAGGCCTTCGGCCGCTACGCCACCCTCACCGCCTTCAGCCGCGGCTACCTGCAGGGCATCGGCCGCGAAGCGGTCGAGCTCAACACCACCTTCATGCGCCCCACCCCCGGCGTCCTGCGTCAGATCGACCTCAACCTGCGGCTGGACGTCCGTGACCTGCTGCCCCTCGTCCGGGCCGAGACCCTGGTGATCGGCTGCGCCCAGGACGCCACCATCCCGGTGGCCAACCACCGCGAGCTGCACGCGGGGATCCGCGGCAGCGAGTACGCCGAGTTCGACACCGGCCACATCGTGGTCTTCGAGCAGGCGGAGGAATTCACCAAGGTGGTCCGCGACTTCCTCACCGTCTGACCGTCCGGACCCAGACCCGAGACCGAGACGCGAGCCGCGAGACCCGAACCGACCCCGGATCCACCCCGCAAACGCCACACGCCCCAAGGAGCTGAACCGCCATGTCCTCGACCGAGCCCACCCCGGACACCGCAGAGACCCCCTGGCAGGGGGCGCGGCTCGACCTCGACGCCTACCTGACGCGGATCGGCTACGACGGCCCGCGCACCGCGACCCGGCAGACGCTGTTCGACGTGTACCGGGCGCACCTCACCACGATCCCGTTCGAGAACTTCGAGATCATGCTGGGCCGGCCGGTCCTCCTCGACCTGCCCGCCCTGCAGGACAAGCTGGTGCGGCGCCGTCGCGGCGGCTACTGCTACGAGCACGTCCTGCTCCTCGCCGCCGCCCTCGAGGCGCTCGGCTTCAGCCCCCGGGGCCTGCACGCCCGCGTCTCCCTGGGCGCCCGCAGGACCCTGCCCGCCACCCACGCGCTGCTCGCCGTGCCGGCGGCCGAGGTCCCCGGTGGTCCCGTCCGGACCTGGCTGTGCGACGTCGGCTTCGGCAGCGGCCCGCTCACCCCGCCCGAGCTCGTCGACGGGGCCGAGGTCTCCACCGGGGGCTGGTGGTTCCGCCTGGAGCGCACGCCCGATCCGTGCGGCACCGACCTGTGGACGCTCTACGACGGCGGCGAGGACGGCCGACGGAACGAGGACGGCCGCCTCGACCGGCACCGGTTCACCCTCGCCCCGCACCACGCCGTGGACTACGAGGTGGGCAGCCACTACGTGAGCACCCACCCGCGGTCGCCGTTCGTGACGCGGCCCTTCGCGCAGAAGTTCACCGCGGAGGCGGCGTACCGGATCGACGGGACGGCGTGGAGCGTGCGCAGGCCCGACGGCTCGGTCGTCACGACCGAGGTCACCTCGGACGACCTCCCGGGCATCCTGGAGCGTCTCGGCATCGTCCTCGACCCCGCCGACGTCGCCCGCCTCCAGGACATGGTCAAGCCCTCCGCCCAGGGGGCGGAGGGCACGTCGGTCCGGGCGGTCGGGGTCCCGCTCAGCCCCGAGGGGTGAGCTCGGCCATCTCGCTCCAGCCCTGCCCCGGCACCTCCACGTGGATGATCTCGGGCTTGGTGGCGATGGCGCCCGCCATCACCTCCATACCGGCCTTGAAGTGGTCGGAGGCGACGTGGGCCGCGCCCGCCGCGGCGTCGGCGAAGCCCTCGAGCAGCGTGTACTGGTTCGGGTCGTCGACACTGCGCGACCAGTCGTAGAAGAGGTTGCCCGGCTCGCTGCGCGTGGCGCGGGTGAAGTCGTCGACGATGGCGAGCCAGTCGTCGCCGTGCTCCGGGCGGACGGTGAACCTGACGGCGATGAAGATCATGCCGTCCAGGCTGGCACCCGGCACGCCGCGAAGCACGCCCGACGCCGCGGTTTTCCGGCCCTGCCGGAAAAACCGGCCGGTCGCGAGCTCGGCCGGTCCCGCCGAACCCGGTCCCGCCGGCCCCGGTCCCGCCGAACCCGGTCCCGCCGGCCCGCGCCCGCCGCCCCGTGGCCCTCCGTCGCCGGTCCCGCCGGCCCGGGGTCCGCCCGCATCACAGCCGGCCGGCCGCCGCCTCCGCAAGGGCCCGCCGGACCGCGTCCGGCCGACGCCGGTACTCCGCCGTCGGCAGCGACACCGACAGCGCGTGCACCGCGTCGGTCCCCGCCCCGGCCGCCCCCGGCAGGGCGAGCGCCAGGCACGTGTACGCCGGGTCGGCCTCGCCGATCGAGACCGCGAAGCCCTGGCCGCGGACCCGCGCCAGCTCCGCTTCCATCCGCTCGGCCGAGGTGATGGTGGCCGGGGTCAGCCGGGCCATCCCGTGCTCGTCGAAGTACCGCCGGCGCAGCGCCCGCGGCAGCTCCGCGAGCAGCGCCTTGCCGTGCGCGGTGGCATGGGCGCGCAGCTCGCGGCCCGGGGCGAACGGGTTGGCCGTGTCCGTCACCGGGGCCGTGGTGTCCACCACCGTGATCCGGCCGCCCTGGTACGCCGTGTGGTAGGCCTCGCCGCCGGTGGCCCGCCGCAGCCGGGACAGCAGCTCGGCCATGCCGTCCGCCCGCCCGTCCGCGGGCCCGAGGTGCCGGCGCAGCGCCCGGTGCAGCCCGGGGATGCGCGGCCCGGGCACGTACCCGAGCGGCGTCCGGGTCAGGTACCCGCGGTCGGTGAGCGGCCCGAGCAGGTGGTACGCCGTGGACAGTGCGCACCCCACCTGCCGGGCCAGTGCCTTGGCGCTCACCGGGCCGGGCGCCTCGGCCACCGCGTCCAGGACGGCCAGCGCCCGGTCCACCGACTGCGGTCCACCCTGCGGCATCCTCGCCCCACCCCCGTGCTCGGGCCCGTTCCCGGCCCCCGACCCTACGCGACCGAGGGCCGGTCCCCCTTCCCCCCGTCGTAGCCGCGCTTGTTGGCCAGGCGCACGGTCACGGTCCGGTCGGGGTTGCGCTGCGAGACCTCGAAGGGGCCCGCGACGTCGACGTCCGGGAAGGCGTACCCCTCCGGCACGTCGGTCTCCACCAGGTAGTACGAGCCCGCGACCAGCGTGTCGTAGGTGCAGGCGCCCTGGTCGTCGGTGGCGCAGCCGTCGTCCACGAGCAGGTCCCGGCCGGTGCCGCGGTTCTGGAGGCCGGGCGTGCCGTTGGTCTCCCGCCACAGCTCGAAGACGGCGCCGGCCAGTGGGCGGCCGGTCTTCGCGTCGGTCTTCAGCAGCAGGATCCGGCCCTCGTACGGGGGCTCCGGCGGCACGTGCCGGGTGTTGGAGGCGGTGATCGCCACCCCGTCCGCCGCGTTGCCGGCGGTCAGAACGAGCGGCCCGAAGACGCGCGGGTCCGGGAGGTCGTACCCGGTCGGGGCGGCCGTCTCCTGCCAGTAGTAGGTGCCCAGCGGCTGCACCGACGTGCAGCTGCCGTCGCCGCTCGAGGTCGCGCAGGTGGTCACCGAGGTGTCCGGCGCGGCCCCGTCGCTCTGCAGCCCGGGGGTCCCGTTGGTCTCGCGCCACAGCGTGAAGGCGGCGCCGCCGAGCGGCGCACGGCTCTCCGCGTCGACCTTGACGATCCGGACCCGGCCGGTGGTCGGCCCGGGGTCGGGGGTGCGGGTGTTGGCCGCGGTCACGGAGACGCCCGCGCCCGCGTTCTCCTCGGTCAGTGCCGGCACGGCGAAGACGGCCGGGTCCGGGAGGGCGTACCCGTCCGGGGGCGCCGTCTCCCGCCAGTAGTACGTGCCGAGCGGCACCCGCCGCACGCAGATCCCGTCCGTGGGCGTCGTGCAGGCCTCTCCCACCAGGGTGTCCGGTGTCGCCCCGCCGGTCTGGAGGCCGGCCGTGGCGTTGGTCTCGCGCCACAGCTCGAAGCGCGCCCCGGCCAGTGGCGCCTGCGTCCCCGCGTCCTCCTTGAGGACGGAGACGTCACCCAGGGTCGGCTCGGGCTCGTCCCCGCACGCGGGCAGGTCGCCGTTGAACGGGTACGCGTGGAACTCGACGCCCGAGGTGGCGGAGGTGTGGGTGAGACCGCCGGCTGTGAAGAAGCGGCCGTTCATGCCGGGCAGGGACACGGTGGCCTGGGACGCGCCCTGGCCGATGAGCACGCTGCCCTGGAACTGGCCGGTGCCGGTCAGGTTCACGGTGGTGGCGTCCGGGAAGTTCCACAGCAGCCGGTCCCGGTACGGGCTGTCCCCGACGTACGTGTTGATCGTGCGCGTCGTGCCGAGGACGTTGACCAGGACCGTCGCCCCCGCGGGGATGCCGCGGAACTCCAGCCCCTGCTGCCCCCCGGTGGCGCCCGCCATGTCGAAGTCGACGTTGAAGACCTGCAGCGCGGAGGTGCCGTCGCCCGTGAAGACGGTGGCGGACCCGGTGTTGGACGCGGTGCCCGTGCTCGGGCGCGGACTGCCGTCGACCCGCGCGTAGCACCGGCTCGCCGCGGTCAGGCGGGGCGCCAGCCCGGCGTACGGGAGGGCCGCGCCGGTGTCCCGCACCGGCGTGCCGGTCGCCACCCCGGTGAGCGCGCCGGCGTGCCGCACCACTCCGCCGTCCGCGAGCAGCCGCTCGCCGGCGGCCACGGTGACGTCGCCCCCGGTGGTGAGGAAGTCCGAGCCGAGCGGTGGCCGGACCAGCGAACCCGCGCCCACGATGCCGACGTTGTACACGCTGCTGCCGGCCGGGTCCTTGTCCTGGTCGAAGTCGCCCAGCACCACGACCTTGCCCTCGGCCTCGGCTGCCCGGCCGCGGACCCTGAAGTTCCCGCCGACGAAGATGTTGATGTTGCGGTCCTCGCCCTTGGCCCCGGTGCCGACGGACACCGGGGGGAACGGGTCGGGGCACCGGCCCGGGATGCAGGGCCCGAGCCCGCCCGGCAGCGGCGCGGCGGCCGCCGCCCGCCCGGGGGCGCCCGCCGCCGGCCGCGCCGCGGTCCCGTCCGGGCCGGTGCCGGCCGCGAGTGCGGGCGTGGTGGCGGCCAGTACGGCGCCTGCGGCGAGCCCGAGCGCCCAGCGCGGCACCGGTGCGCGCCGTCCGTCCCTCATGTGTCCGTGCATCTGGTGGTCTGCCCTCGCGTCTTCTCGAACGTCGTCCCGGTCGCACTCGCGGACCGGCCGGCCGCCCGCCGGGCCCGCTGTGCGGGCGGGCGCACGGGGGGTGCGGTGCGGTGGCTGCCAGGCTGCGGCCCGGTGTCCGGGGCGGGGCCGGCCGACACTCGCCATACGCCCGTCTTCCGCTCCGGCGTCACCCGCCCGGGGAGGTCCGACCGGGCCGGCACACCGGGCGTAGACCGGGGTGGGGGGACCGGGGCCGGTAGACCGGGCGTGGACCGGGGTGCGGCGGACCGGGTCCGGCAGGCCGGCCGGCAGGCCGGATCCGTGCGGTGGGGCGACGGACGGCCCCGCCGGACGGGTGGATCTCGGGAGTGGTGTGAATGGTGCTAGTGTCATTGGCATCATGCTGCTGAGACTGGACGCCACCGACGGAGCCCCGCTGCACGAGCAGGTCGCGGGCGCCGTCCGGCGCGCCGTCGCCGAGGGCGAGTGCGCCGCCGGTGACCGGCTGCCGCCAGCCCGGGACCTGGCCGCCGCGCTCGGCGTCAACGCGAACACCGTCCTGCGCGCGCTGCGCACCCTGCGGGACGAGGGCGTCCTGGAGTTCCGGCGCGGCCGGGGAGTGACCGTCGCGGTCGGCGCCGACCGGCGCTCGACGCTGGTGGACCAGGTGCGCGGGCTCGTGGCGGACGCGGCCCGGCTGGGCTACAGCAGGAACGACCTCATCGAGATGATCAGGGGGCTGTCGTGACGGACCGCGGGGGGCGCGGCGCAGCCGCGACGGGAGGCGGCGCAGGGCGGTCGCGGGGCGGGGGCGCGGGGAGTGCGCGGGCCGGCGGGCCCGGTCGGACCGGAGACCCGCGCGGGGCCGCGAGTCCACGTCCGACCGGAGGCCCCCGCCGGGCGGGAAGTCCGCGCCGGGCCGCGGTGGCGTGGGCCGCCGGCGTCGGCGCGGTGCTCGCCGGGCTGCCGCTCGCCGTCAGGGGCCGGCTCCCGGACCGGCTCGCCACGCACTGGGGCGGCGCAGGACCGGACGGCTCGATGCCGCTGTGGGCGGCGGCGCTGTTCCCGGCGCTGCTGTGGGCGGTGCTCGTCCTGTCCGTCGGACTCGCCGTCCGGCGCGGTGCCCTGCCGGCGCGCGGCGGGCTCGGCGCCGTCCTGCCTGCGGCGGCGGTGTTCCTGACCGGCATCCAGGCCACGGTGGTGCGCGCCAACCTGGACCGGGCGGACTGGCGGCAGGCCGGATCCGTGGCCGCCGGGATCGCGGTCGGAGCCGCGGCCGCGGTGCTGGCCGGAGTACTCGGGTGGGCGGCCGCCGCGCGCGCCGCGGGGCCGGGAACCGCACCGGCGGACGCACCCGCACCGGCGGACGCACCCGCACCCGCACCTGCTGCACCGGGGGACGTGACGGCCGCCGGACCGGCCGTGGAACTGCCCGACGGGGCCCGCCTGGTCTGGCTCTCACGTACCTCGAACCGCTGGCTGTCCCTGCTGGGCGTGGTCGCGGGCCTGGTCGCGTTCGCCGCCCTGGCGGCCGCCGCAGCGGGAGCGACGGACGCCGGCTGGGCGGTGGGCGCGCCCTTCGCCGTGGTCGCGCTGGCCGGGGCCGGCTGCTCCTCGGTGACCGCGCGCGTGACCGAGCGGGGGCTGGACGTGGCCTTCGGGCCGCTCGGCCGACCGGTACGCCGCTGGTCCGTCCAGGACGTCGCCTCGGCCCGGGTCGAGACCCGCCGGCCGGCGCAGGTCGGCGGCTGGGGCTACCGCCTCAGCGGTCACGGCACCACGGTCATGCTGCGCGCGGGGGAGTGCCTGGTGGTCCGCCCGCGTACGGGCGCGGAGTTCGCCGTCTCCGTCGACGACGCCGCCCGCGGCGCCGCGCTGCTCAACGCCCTGACGGCCCGGGCGCCCCGCTGACCGCGTCGGGTCCGCCCGCCGGGGCGAACCCCCTCTCCCCGGAGGCGGGCCGGGCGCCGCCCCGCCCCCGGCCCGCGACCCCCGTCCGCGCCGTCTCGAAATCCGCCTCCGCCCTCCGCCTCCGTCTTCGTCTTGGACTCCGGCTCCGCCCTCCGCCTCCGTCTTCGTCCCCGTCGACCACGCGTGCGCGGGGTGCCGGCGCCGGGTCACTCCGAGGACAGCCCTGCGGCCGGCTCGGGGTAGACGTCGACGTCGGTCGGGGACGGGTCCGGCGGGTCGAGGGGGGTTTCCGGCAGGTGGGGCACGCCGATCCAGGCCACCACCGGGCTGGTCGGCGTACGCGAGCCCCCGGTCGGCTCCACCGTGATGCACACCGCGGTGGCCCGGGCCAGCGGGCCGACCAGGCGCAGCTGCCGGTCACCCCAGCCGGCCAGCACGCCCGCCGGCCGGTAGTCGCCGGAGTCGCTGAACCAGAGCTCGTACGCCTTGCCCGCGGGCAGTTTCGGAAGCCCGGTCGCGAAGAACGCCGCCGCGTCCCGGTCCCGCGACACCGCCACCGTGGAACGGCCGGCGGCCACCAGCTCCTCCGTGTTCAGCTGCACGTCCGGAGCCGTGAGGACGTCCGCCACCCCCGACACCTGCTGCTCGGCCCGGCGCACCACGGTGTGCGCGTCCCGAGCCTCGCCGTGCTGCCACAGCGCCACCCCGGCCAGCGCCAGTACGGCCGCCACGGCGGCGCCGACGGCCACCGCCACGCGCCGGCGGCTCCGGCGGCGGGAGGGGGAGCCCCGCTGCCCCGGCGCCGGCGGGGCGGGACGACCCGTGCCCCGGTGCGGGCGCTCCGCCGCGCCGGCGGCCGGGGGTGCCCCGGGGGCGGCGGTCGGAGGCTCCCGACCCATGCCGGTGGAGCGGGCCCCGCCGGTGGGACGGGACACGGCGGGCGGCGGCCCCTCCGCGGCCCCGTCGGGCGGCGGCTCCGGTGCACCCACGGCGGGCCACCGTTCCTGCGGTACGGTGCCGATCGCGCGCAGCACCCGCCCGCGCAGCGCCGGCGGCGGCTCCGCCTCCAGGCCCGCGCCCAAGCGGGCCGCCACCGCGCCCAGTTCGACCGCTTCCAGGGTGCACTCCGGGCAGGTCGCGAGATGGTCCTCGAACACCCGCCGCTCGTCCTCCGGCAGCGCGTCGAGCACGTAGGCCCCGACCGCGTCGTGCGGCCCACCGCCGGCCATCACGGCCTCCTCAGGCAGTCGCCCACCAGCCGCAGCCCGGACCGCAGCCGCGCCTTCACCGTGCCGACCGGCTGCGCCAGCGCCGCCGCCACCTCGCGGTGGGTCAGTCCCGCGTAGTACGCCAACACCATGCACTCGCGCTGCGCGCGCGACAGTTCCGCGAGGCAGCGCCCCACCCGCTCGTGCTCCAGGTGCCGCTCGACCTCCTCGACGACCTCGTCGAACGGCCGCTCCCAGTCCCGTACGGCGCTGCGGCGCTCCCGCTCGCCCGCCGCCCGCGCCGACCGCACCCGGTCGACGGCGCGCCGGTGCGCCAGTGTCAGGACCCAGGCCATGGCGCTGCCCCGTTCCGCCCGGAACCGGCCGGCCGTGCGCCACACCTCGACCAGGACGTCCTGGGCCACTTCCTCGGCCTGGGCCACGTCCCTGACCACGGTGCAGGCCATCCCCATGACGGGGCGGCTGACCACCTCGTACAGCCGCGTGAACGCCTCACGGTCGCCGTCCGCCGTCCGCTCCAGGAGTTCGTCGAGCTCCGACCCCGCTGTTCTGCGGTCCCCCGAGGAGGACCGTTGACGTCCGGCGGACACACTCAGCGCACCTCGTTCCCCTCGTGGACTGCCGGCGGCACCGGCCCCCTCCCATGCCAGCACCATTCGCCGGCGGCCGCATCACCGGGGCCGTGTGCGGCCGCGTCCCCGCGGCGGGAGCCGCGGTCCTCGGGGCCGGCCGAGCGGATTTCCGGTCACGTGGACCTTGCCACGTGACCGGAAGGTCCACGTCACCGGAAGGTCCGCGCGACCAGGGACCGGCCGTCCTCAGGGCCGGTCATCCGTTCCAGTCGTCTCCGTTGCCCCAGCGGTCCTTGCAGACCACGTGTCCCTGCACCCAGACCCAGGTCCAGTGACCGGGGACGTACACCCAGGTCCAGTGGCCCTTGTCGTGGTGCTTCCACTCCCAGTGGCCGTCGTGCCACCGGCCGTCGTCGTCCCGGTGGCCCTGCTTCCAGTCACGGTCCTGGGACCAGTCGCCCCTGACCCACTTCTTCTCCCAGTGGCCCTTGATCCACTTCTTCTGCCAGTGCCCGTGCTTCCACTCGCACCGGTCGGACCTGTCGTGGTCCTTCTGCACCGCCGCGGTCCCCGTGGCCGGAGCGGCCGTGGCCGCACCGATCCCCGCCGCAGTGGCTCCGCCGGCGAGCAGACCCGCGGCGGCGACGCTGACCATCAGCCGTCGGACTCCGAGCTTCCCGGTCATGGCCGGCACCTCCTCGTCTTCCTGCGTCTTGCTTCGTCCTGCTTCCGGTCCGCCCCGGGGAGCAACCCGCGGGGTGTACCAGTGATTCGTAGCCGAGGGGGCCGGCGGACGGTCCCGGCGACGAGAAACTTTCCGGGCCGCTCCCTCAGTCACCTTTCTGAATACTCGCATTGTTGAGTATCGTCGGGCGCATGACCGGCACCCCCGCGCACTACCAGCGCTACGTCGCCCTGGGCGACAGCCAGACCGAGGGCCTCGGCGACGGCGACGACAGCACCGGCCAGCGCGGCTGCGCCGATCGCTTCGCCGAGCTCCTCGCCGCCCACGAACCCGGCCTGAGGTACGCCAACCTCGCCGTGCGCGGCCGCCTGGCCCACCAGGTGCGCGAGGAGCAGTTGGCCCCCGCCCTCGCCCTCCGCCCCGACCTGGTCACCGTCGTCGCCGGGGTCAACGACCTGCTGCGACCCGGCTTCGATCCCGACGCGGTGGCCGGCCACCTGGAGGCGATGTACGCGGCATTCGCCGCCCAGGGCGCCCGTGTGGTCACCGTGACGTTCCCCGACGTCGCCCGCCTGGTCCCGCTCGCCCGGCCGCTCGGCAGCCGGGTAGACGCCCTCAACGACCGCATCCGCGCGGCTGCCGGGCGGCACGGCGTCACGCTCGTCGAGCTCGGCCGGCACGCGGTGGTCACCGATCCCCGCCTGTGGAGCGCGGACCGGCTGCACGCCGGTCCGCTCGGGCACGAACGCATCGCGGCCGCTCTCGCCCACGCCCTCGGCCTGCAGGGCAGCGACGACGCGTGGACCCGTCCGCTGCCCGCGCCCGCCGTCCCGCGCCCGACCGGCTGGCGGGCCGCGCCGGGCGAGCTCCGCTGGGCGGCCGGCTTCCTCGGCCCGTGGCTGCTGCGCCGCCTGCTCGGCCGCTCCTCCGGTGACGGTCGCACCGCCAAGCGACCCCGGCTGCTGCCCCTGCGCGCCGAAGGAGTCTGATGTCCGCGGGAGTTGGCGAGGTGGCGTAGGGGGCGGACGCGGGCCCCGCGGCCGGTTCAGGCGTACGTGATCGGGCAGCCGTGCCGCAGTGAGTACTCCGCCGCCCGCAGGTACAGCGCGATGTGGAAGGCCGCGTCGAGGTCCCGGCTCCAGGGGCCCGGCCGGGCCCGGGCCAGTTCCGCGGCCCCGCCGTCCAGGAACCACGAGGTCAGGGCGAGTCGGGTGCCGGCGACGGGGACCTCGTCGGGCAGTGCCACGGCCCGCGCCAGTCGGCGCGCGGCCGCGCGTGCGCCCTCGGCTCCCGCCACCACCGCCTCGTCGAAGTGCGGGGACGCGACCGGGAGCCGCAGCGCCTCGGTCAGCGGCAGGGGGACCAGCACCGTCCAGCCCCACACGGCATCGTGCTCAGCCGGCGTCAGGTGCGCGGCGCACAGGGCCGTGAAGCCGTCGGGGCCCGCGACCAGCTTCTCCTCGAAGCCGGGTTCGGGAGCCGGCGCCCGCCGACGGCCCGGGCCCGTCGGCCGTGGCCACCACGCGCGGCGGCGCCTCCGCCCGGCAGGGGGTGGGCCCGACGCCTTCGCGGGTGGGGCGGGGAAGGTGTACGGGGGCAGGCCGCGCCGCGCCAGTTCCGCGTCCAGCGCCGCCGCGAGCGGCCGCCTGCCCTCGTCGTACCGGTCCTCGTCGTACCGGTCCTCGTCGTGCTGGTGCACGTCGGACGGGTCATCGGTCCCGGCCCCGTTCGGCGGGGCGAAGTCGTCGCCGCGCCAGTCCCGTTCGTGGACGCCCACGAGATAGATCCCCATGCCCGGACGGTAGGTGGTTGCGCTGACAGCGGGCCGTCGGGATGCGGGGTGGGTGGGTTGGGGGTTGGGGGCGGCGCGGCGAGGGTCCGGGACGGGACGCGGCCCGGCCCGGTCAGTCCTCCTTGGCGCGCAGCTGGTCGGCCGCCTCCTGGTAGGCGGCCGTCGCCCGGGTGAAGTAGTCGAAGAGCACGCGGAGTTGCTCGGGCGAGTAGTCGCCCAGGATCTGCGCGATCCGCTGCCGGGCCGGGGCCATCACCCGGTCGAGCTCCGCGGGCGCACCCACCGGCTCGACGAGCACCTTGCGACGGTCGCCGGGCGCGGGCGCCCGGCGCACGTAGCCCGCCTGCTCGAGCCGGTCGACCAGACGGGTGGTGGGCCCCGTCGTCAGGCCCGTGCGCGCGCCGAGCTCGCCTGGGGTCATGGCCCCCGAGAGCTCCAGGATGTTCAGCGCGTACAGGTCCGTCGCGCCCAGGTCGCAGGCCCGCGCCCCGGCATGGCCGTGCAGCATCACGGCGCTCATGTAGCGCCGGTAGACCTCGCTCGCGTCGGAGCGCATCCCTGCCGTTGACATGAGCCGACCCCCTCCCTAATCTCTTCCTCAAGGAAGAGAAATCTTCAAAGAAGTAACTTCATGTACGAAGTTACCATGGGAGGGACGTGTCATGACCAGCACCCGTACCGCCACCCCTGCCCCCACCGCCGCCGACCACGAGGCCGTCCGCGCCCTGCTGCGGCGCAGCGCCGAGGCCTGGGGCCGCGGCGACGGCGCCGCCTACGGCGAGCACTTCACCGCGGACGCCACGGACGTGACCTTCGCCGGCACCGTCTACCACGGGGGAGCCGAGATCGGCCGTGCCCACCAGGCCCTGTTCGACTCGTTCCTCAAGGGCACCCGCCTCACCGTCGAGATCACCGACCTGCGCTTCCTGGGCGCCGACGCGGCCGTGGCCGTCACCCGCGGCGCGGTCCACAAGGGCGCGGAGCCGAAGCGGCTCGACAAACTGGCCACGTACACGGTCGTGCGCGAGGTGGACGGGCAGTGGCGGATCGCCGCCGTGCAGAAGACCGCCCACCGCCGCCTCATGGAGGCCTTCTCCTTCCGCGCCGAGCCCGCGACCCGGCCCGCCGCCCGCTGAGCCGGCTCCGCGCGAACCCGTCGGGGGCTGGAGTCCGCAGGGGTAGGGGCAGGGCAGGGTCAGGGGCAGGCAGGCTCAGGGCGCGGGTCAGGGCGTCAGGCGGCGGCACAGGAGGGCGTCGGGGGTGCCCCGGCTGCCGACACGGGTGGTGAAGGCGATCCCGGCCGCGTACTCGTCCGCCCCGCACTGGCCCTTGTAGCTGCCGGACGCCCAGTCGCCCCCGAGGTCACCGGCCGGCCGGTTGTCGCCGCGGTCGAACCACACCGTCCGCCCGGCCGTGCCCAGGGCCGTCCGGGCCGGCGCGCACAGGGCCGCCGAGACGCGCTCCCCGCGCCGGCTGTACCCGATCAGGAACTGCCCGGTCGGGCACTGGAACTTGGTGTACCCCGACGCCCAGTCGCCGCCACCCGGGACGAAGCGCTCGTCGCGCACCACGATCTGCCCGCCGTCCACCGCCCGCAGGTCACCGGCCCCGGCGTCGGTGCACAGCCCGCGGCCGCCCGTGTGCCCGAGGCCCGTCAGCCGCAGTCCGTCCGGGCAGGCCGCCTTGCGGGCGCCGGAGTCCCAGTCGCCCTCCGCCCGGGCCCGGAGTGACTGGACGAAGTCGGCGTGGTCGGTGTTCAGCTGCTGCCACACCGGTACGCGGGCCACCTGGCCCGTCCGCTCCGGCCCGGCCAGCAGGCGCTGCCACGGCGCGCTGCGCCAGTCGCCGGCGTCGAGCATCCCCGACCGGGTCCCGGAGGGCCCGTACCGCAGCATGGCCCAGCTGTCGTGACCCTCCCAGCCGACCAGCGGCCAGTACGCGAAGTCAGCGTCGGCGGCCACGAGTTCGTCGGTCATGTTCCCGAACCAGGCGCGCGGCTTCGCGCCCGTCTCGTCCGACCCGATGCCGAACTCGCTCACCCACACGGGCGCGGTGAAGTGCTTGCCGCCCTCCCCGGAGACGAAGAAGGCCTGGTCGTACAGGACCCGGTGCAGCTCCTCGCGCGAGAGGTCCTGGTAGCGCGGGTCGTGGGTCTCGCCGAGGCCGGTGGCGCCGCTGTGGTTCGGGCCGGTGTACCCGTAGAAGTGCGCCGAGTAGACCAGCTTGCCGGAGCGGACGAGGGCGTGGGAGAGCGTGCGGGCGGGGGTGAGGGTGGGCCGGCCGTGGGCGAAGCCGTCCACGGGGATGCCGGTCCAGTTGATGCCCTCGATCACGACGAGCAGCTCGGGGTTGGCCTCGGTCAGGATCCGGTCGCCGGCCTGCTGGGCCGCCGCCTGCCAGTCGTGGTCGTCGCCCAGGCCCCAGTTGGGGTCGTCCCACACGTTGCGGCGCACCTCGTTGTACAGGTCGGCGCCGACCACGCGGGGCTCCGATCGGTAGCGCCGCGCCATGAACACCCAGTCGTCGGCCCACTGCCGGGTGGACTGCGAGGTGTTCCAGCGCTCGTTGCCGTCCACGCCGCAGCACCAACGGGTCGTGTTGGTGTGGTTGTTGAGGATCACCGCGAAGCCGTCCGCGGCCAGGGCCGCCACCACGGCGTCGTACACCTGCAGCGGGGTCCGGCCCCGCAGCGCAGGGTTGGCGGCCACGGCCGCGTCCGGCACGGGCGCGGTGGTCCGGATCATCTCGTTGGAGAACGGCAGCCGGATGCTGTTGAGGCCCAGCCGGTGGAAGTCCGCCATCAGGGCGGGCAGCGGCACGCGGTCCAGACCCAGCGGGATGCCGTGGGCGTCCTGGCCGGCGTGGTGGCTCGAGGGATCCGCGACGTCACCGGATCCGGACCACGATCCCTGCGCCCCGTCCCAGTTGGCGGCCTTCATGCGGAAGCGGTTGCCGTCGGCGTCGACGACGTACCGGCCGCGCGTCGAAAGGGGCGGGCGCCAGGCGGGGGCCGCGTCGGGGGTTGCGGGGCTCGTGGCTTCGGAGGCGGGGAGCGCGGCCGCGGCGGCCGTCGTGCTTCTGAGGGAGGTCGCGCCGGCGGGCGTTGTGTGTGCGGAGTGGGCGGCGCCGGCAGGGGGTGCGGCGCCCGCCGCCGTCCCGGCTGCCGCCAGCCACAGTGCCGCGCCCGTCCCCAGTGCCCGCAGGAACCGCCTCACGAATCCGCCCGCCTCTCGCTCGCCCACCAGTCCGACGGCCGTAAATTACTGGCGAGTTGGGTGAGGCGCCAGAGTCGTGCGGCAGCGTGGCGGGTGTGGCTCAGCCCCGTCTGCGCCGTGCCAGTCGGCCGCCCAGTGCTTGGGCCGCCCCTGCGGCGAGGGGGAGCAGGGCCGCGCTCAGGACCGGCGAGGCCGGCGGCAGCCCGGCCCGGCGCAGCCGGTTCAGTGCCCAGATGCTGTACGGGACCACCACCGTCGGGGAGGTCGCCACGCCGGGGGTGTAGCCGCGGTAGGCGGCGGACTGGGCCATGTGGACGGCGCCGTGCAGCCCGAAGCCCGTGAGCACGGTACGGAAGAACGGGCTGCGGCCGCCCGTGCGGGCACCGTCCGCCGCGGCGGCCGCGATCAGCCCGGCCATGAGGCCCACGGCGGCGTTGACCTGTGGCTGGGTGAGCTCCATGCGTGCCCAGACCCGCTCCGGCACGCGCGGGAACCGGGCGCGCAGCCGTGGTCCGGCGGTGCGCGACCACGGGGCCATCGTGAGCAGTTCCTCGATGTCGTTGGCCGCCCAGGCCGCGAACAGCCCCCAGTAGACGGCCTGGGGTACGGGGTCGCGGGCGGGGGGAGGGGGTGGCGTTTCCGGGGTTCGGGAAGGTCGCGGGGTTCGTACGGTTCGTGCGGTTCGTGCGGGCCGCGGGGGTCGGGGGGTTCGTGCGGTCCCGGTGGTGCGTGCCGAGTTCGGGGTCAGGACCACGCGCTTTGGGATCTTCATGCGGTGATCGTCGCACGGCCCGGTGCACGTCCGGGGTCCCCCGAAGGGCGTCCGGTCGTGAAAAAAGCACGTGCACGCGTCCCCGCCGCCTCACTACATTCGCTGTGCGCGCCGCCCGCAGGGCGAAGTCGCGTACCCGTGGACCAGTCTGACGCCGTGTGAAGAGAGGGGAGCCGGGCCATGTGCCGTTGCCGCACCGCCGCGTTCGCTCCCCGGCCCCGGTACGACGTGATCCCGGTGTCCTCCGCCGCGCGGTGACGGCTGCGCGGCCGTCACCGTGTCCCCGTGACGCGTGTACGCGTCCCTGCGCGTCCTGCCTGTTGCGGGACCGCCCCACCCGCCGTACCCGTGTCCCTGCCGGGTGCGCGTGCCGGGTGTTCTCCGGGCCGTAGCCCGTCCGGGAATCGCGCTGCCCTGATCATTCTTCGTACGAAAGGCCATGGGCCATGCGCGCCATCGGCACCACCGACCTCCACACCGTCCGCAACCTCGGCATCCTCGCCCACGTCGACGCGGGCAAGACCACCCTCACCGAGCGGATCCTCTTCGCCACCGGCACCGTCCACAAGCGCGGCGAGGTCCACGAGGGCACCACCGTCACCGACTTCGACGCGCAGGAGCGGGACCGCGGCATCACCATCTTCGCCGCGGCCGTCAGCTGCGACTGGGCCGGGCACCGGGTGAACCTCATCGACACCCCCGGCCACGTCGACTTCTCCGACGAGGTCGAGCGGTCCCTGCGGGTGTTGGACGGAGCCGTCGCCGTCTTCGACGGTGTCGCCGGGGTCGAGCCGCAGAGCGAGTCGGTGTGGCGGCAGGCGGACCGGTACGGGGTGCCGCGCCTGGCGTTCGTCAACAAGCTGGACCGGGCCGGCGCCGACCTCGACGCGGCCGTCGCCTCCATCCGGGACCGGCTGGGCGCCGTACCGCTGGTCGTCCAGCTGCCCATCGGCAGCGAGGACGCCTTCACCGGCGTCGTCGACCTCCTGCGGCTGCGCGCCCTGCGCTGGGACGCGGCGGGCGGCGCGTACGACACCGGACCGGTCCCCGACGAACTGCGCGCGGAGGCCCACCGGCGCCGCGCGGAACTGGAGGAGACCGTGGCGGGCCTGCACCCGGGCGCACTGGAGGAGTACTGCGCCACCTCGGCGCTGACCGAGGCGACGCTGGTCCGGGCGCTGCGTGAGCTGACCCTCGCGCGGGAGGCCGTGGTGGTGCTGTGCGGTTCGGCGTACCGGAACCGCGGCATCGAGCCGCTGCTCGACGCCGTGCTCGCCTACCTGCCCTCGCCCGCGGACGTCCCGCCGGTGCGCGGCACGGCGGTCGGCGACCCGGCCGCGTCCGGGGGCGCGGAGCGGCCCGCCGATCCGGCGGCGCCGTTCACCGCGCTCGCGTTCAAGGTGACCACGACGAGCACCGGCCGGCTGACCTTCCTGCGGGTGTACGCGGGCACCGTCCACAAGGGCGACCAGGTGCTGGACCCCGGCACCGGGCGCACCGAGCGGATCGCCCGCATCCTGCGGGTCCAGGCCGACCGGCACTCCGAGGCGGAGCGGGCGGTGGCCGGCGACATCGTCGCCGTGGTCGGCCCCAAGGCCGCCCGGCCGGGCAGCACGCTGTGCGCCCCCGGCGCACCGGTCGTCCTGGAGGCTCCGCACACGGCCGAGCCGATGGTCTCGGTCGCGGTGGAGGCCCGGCGCAGCACCGACACCGGCAGGCTGGCGGGGGCGCTCGCCAGGCTGGCGGAGGAGGACCCGTCGCTGGCCGTCCGCACCGACCCCGAGACGGGGCAGACGGTGCTCTCGGGCATGGGCGAACTCCACCTGGAGGTCGCGGTGGAGAAGGTCCGCCGCGAGCACGGGGTGGAGGTGTCCGTGGGCCGCCCGCAGGTCTCCTACCGGGAGGCCGTGGCGACCGGGGTGCGCGGGCACGTCCATCGACACGTCAAACAGGACGGCGGCGCGGGCCAGTTCGCGCACGTCGTGATCGACGTCGAACCGCTGGAGGGAGGTTTCGCGTTCGCGTCCACCGTCGTGGGCGGCAGGGTGCCGCAGGAGTACGCACGGGCGGTCGAGGCCGGCTGCCGCGACGCCTTGGCCGAAGGGCCCTTGGGCGGTCATCCCGTGACCGGCCTGCGGGTGGTGCTCACCGATGGCGCCACGCACTCGAAGGACTCCTCGGAGCTCGCCTTCCGGGCCGCCGGCCGCTTCGCGCTCCGCGAGGCGCTGCGGGCCTGCGAGCTGCGGCTCCTGGAGCCGGTGGCCGAGGTCACGGTCACCGCTCCGGACGACTGCGTCGGCGGGGTGCTCGGCGACCTCGGGGCGAGGCGCGGCCGGGTCACCGGCTCCACCGCCGGAGCCGAGGGCGGCCTCGGCGCCGGGGGCACGGCACAGGTCACGGCGACCGTACCGCTGGCCGAGCTGTTCGGGTACGCGTCCGCCCTGCGCGGCCGCACCCGGGGCCGGGCCACGTTCACGGCCCGCCCGGCCGGCCGCCGGCCCGTCCCGGCCCCGGTGGCGGCACAGGTGCTCGGCGGGTAGCCCGGGCCGGCCGCGGCCCCGGCCCGTGGCGGCCGGGCCCGGGGCCCGGGGCCATCCCCAGGCCCCGGGCCCTGGCCTTCGGGCCTGGCTTTCCGGCCCGGCCCTCCGGGCAGTGCCTGCCGCAGGCCTCCCCCAGCGGTAGCTGGGGGAGGCCTGCGGGCCGTGACGGCTCAAGCGCCGAGGGGACCCACACACCACAGGTGGAAGCCCTCACTCACGTGGAGTGCCTGCGCTGCCCCCTCACCCCCTCACTCGATCCCGCCCGCCCGGTGAACCCCCTCCAGCAGCGCCAGCTCCTCCTCCGACAACCGCAGCGCGCCCGCAGCCACGTTGGCCTCGAGGTGGGCGGGGTTCCCGGTGCCGGGGATGGCCAGCACGTGCGGCCCCCGGTGCAGGGTCCAGGCCAGCCGGACCTGTGCCGGGCTCCCTCGGCGAGGTGTTCGGGGGTGACGTTGGACAGGCCCAGGTGCCGGATCAGCCCCGCCTCCCGCAACTCCGCCAGCACGCCGAACCGCTCGGCCACCGGCGCGGTGCCGAGCACGCGCAGGTTCACCAGGTCGAGGTGGTCGCGGCCGAGCTGGCGCAGGTTCTCCTCGACCTGGCCGCGCAGCTGTCCGGGCCCGGCGTGGTCGAGCCACTCGCCGGAGGGGTCCCGCCCCGGACCCACCTTGGTCGCGATCACGATGTCGTCCCGGTACGGCGACAGGGCCCGGTTGATCAGCTCGTTGGCCGAGCGCAGGGCCGAGAAGTAGAAGGCCGCCGTGTCGATGTGGTTCACCCCGAGCTCGACGGCCCGGCGCAGCACGCCGACCGCCCGGTCCCGGTCGCGGGGGACCGCGCCCGTCTCGAGGGCCCTGCCGAACTGGGGCAGGCGCATGGCGCCGAAGCCGATCCGGTTGACCGTCAGGTCGCCGAGGGTCCAACTGCCCGCGGCCGCCGCGGAGAGGTCGTCAGAAGTCATCCGGTGATCATCTCATCGACCGTGCACGTGCCCCCGGTCCGTCGGCTCCGCCACTCGTTGGGGTGGACCCCCGGGCGGGTGGCGTCCCCGGCGGACCTTCACCGGGGAGCATGGCCTGCGCTCACACCCCCGTGCGGGACTTCGGAAGGGACGGACCCGACGTGTCCGAGACAAAGATCAGCATCGACCACACCCTGTGCATCGGCAGCGGCATGTGCGCGCTGACCGCGCCCCGGGTCTTCGGCTCGGACGACGACGGCTTCGGGGAGCTGGCCCCCGACTGGCAGAGCGCCGCCGGGGACCCGATGGTCAAGGAAGCGGTACGAGCCTGCCCCGTCCAGGCGATCCGGGTCGACGCGGGCTGAGGGTCGGGCCGGGACGCCAAGGCGCTGGCCGGCCTCAGCGTCCTTTGCGCAGGAAGCGGCGCAGCTTCGTCAGCGGCCAGGTGTTGACGACGTCGTCGGGCGTCAGCCAGCCCCGCTGGGCTGTGCCCACGCCGTAGCGCAGGTAGGCGAGGTGCGTGGTGGCGTGCGCGTCGGAGTCGATCGCGAACTTCACCCCGTGCTCGCGGGCCCGCAGGATGTCCTCGTCGCACAGGTCCAGCCGCTCCGGGTGCGCGTTGACCTCGAGCGCCGTCCCGGTCCGCGCGGCGGCCTCGAACACCGCGTCGAGGTCGGCGTCGATCGGCGGCCGGCTGCCGAGGCGCCGCGTCGTGGGGTGGCCGATCACGTTGACGTACGGGTTCTCGCAGGCCCGGACCAGACGGCGGGTCAGATCCGCCCGGCTCTGGGTGAAATGGGAGTGCACCGACGCCACGCACAGGTCGAAGCCGGCCAGGAACTCGTCCGGCCAGTCCAGTGAGCCGTCCGGGCCGATGTTCAGCTCCGTGCCGTGCAGCAGCCGCATCCCGTGGTGCTTCCGGTCCAGCGCCCGCACCTGCTCGCGCTGGACCAGCATCTTCTCGGCGGTCATGCGCTGCATGGCGAGGTTCGGAGCGTGGTCGGTGACCGCGTAGTACGCGTACCCGCGGTCGGCCGCGGCCGCGACCATGTCCTCGAGCGGGGCGAGCCCGTCGGTCAGGTCGGTGTGGGTGTGCAGGTCGCCCCGGACGTCCTCCTCGGTGACGAGCTCCGGCAGCTCGCCGCGCAGCCCGGCCGCGACCTCGCCCCGGTCCTCGCGCAGCGTCGGCGGGATCCAGGGCAGGCCGAGCCGGGCGTAGACCTCCTCCTCGGTCTCCGACGCGAGGACGTCGCCGCTCTCCGCGTCGAAGACCCCGTACTCGGAGAGCTTGAGGCCGTTCCGGACCGCCAGCTCCCGGGTGCGGATGTTGTGCGCCTTGGAACCGGTGAAGTACTGCAGGCCCGCGCCGAACGAGCCCGGCGGCAGCACCCGCAGGTCGACCTGGAGGCCCGACTCCGTCCGTACGGACGTCTTCTTGTCGCCGTGCGCGATG
Source organism: Streptomyces sp. NRRL S-87 (assembly GCF_000719335.1). GTDB lineage: Bacteria > Actinomycetota > Actinomycetes > Streptomycetales > Streptomycetaceae > Streptomyces. Next base: position 20,290 of record NZ_JOGB01000009.1, on the reverse strand, counting down.
ACCTCGGCGGTCTCGGGCAGCCGGGTCAGCGCCGTCATGAAGCGTGCCGGGCGCTCCGCGGCCACCAGGACGTCCACGTCACCGATGGTGTCCCGCATGCGGCGCAACGAGCCGGCGTACGCCGCGTCCCGGCAGCCGGGCAGCTGCGAGAGCTCCGCCAGGATCCGCTCGGCCACGTCCGTGGCGGTGCTGAGCAGGATGCGGTCGCCGGACTGCTCCAGGAGGGCGATGCCGTGCAGGATGTTCTCCTCCGTCCGCTCCCCGAAGCCCTTGAGGTCGCGCAGTTTCTCGGCGTCGATCGCGTCCCGCAGCTGCTGCACGGAGGAGATGCCGAGCTCGTCGTGGAGGACCAGCGCCTTGCGCGGCCCCAGCCCCGGGATCCTGGTCAGCTCGCGCACGCCGGCCGGGATCGCCGCACGGGCCTCGTCGAGGGCCGGTAGGCGGCCGGTACCGAGGTAGGCGAGGACCTTCTCCGCGATCGACCTGCCGACGTTCGGGATCTCCTGCAGGCCCTTGGCGTCGAGCCGGGCGACGTCCGCCGGGTACCCGCCGATGGCGCGCGCGGCCTTCTCGTACGAGCGCACCCGGAAGGCGTCGCCGCCGCTGATCGCGACGAGGTCGGCGTACTCCTGGAGCACGGCCGCCACGTCGTCGTTGGCCCGGGCCATACCTCCAGGGTGCGCCCGCGGGGAGCGGGGTGCGTTTCGTGGGCGTGGGTGTGGGGGCGGCGGTGGTGTCGTGGCGGTCGTGGAGGTGGAGGCGGCGCAGTCGGGGCGCGGGCGGGGGCGGGGGCGCGGGCCGGGGCGCGGGGCGGCTGGCAGGTGCGCCCCCCGGTGCCGCCGCCGGCCGGGGTCCGGGCGTGCCCCGGGGCGGTGCCCCTCGTTGGCCCGTACGGGGACTCGGGAGCCGGGATCCAGGGCCCGGTTCCCGGGTCCGGGGACGGTCCGGGGACGGCCCGGACTCGGGAACCGCACCGGACCGGTCCACCAGTTCCGCCACGCCCTGCCGCAGGACCACCTCGCCGGCGCGAGGGCCGCCCCCCGACCCGCCGCCGTTCCCCGGGCCGCTCCGCCCGTCGGTGCCGTCCGCCGGACACCTCCTCCTGGCTGGGAGCGGGGTGTCGACGTCCCCGGTGGTCGGGTGGCGTGCGCGGGGCGTCAGGCGTGGTCGTACCAGGAGAAGGCGGCGATGCGCCAGCCGGCCGGGGTGCGGACGAACTGGAAGGCCTTCGAGCCCGAGCCCTCGTACGGTTCGCCGTCCAGCAGCCCGGACTTGCGGTACTCGCCGAAGCGGGAGGCGATGTCGCCAGCGATCTCGGTCCGCTCGGAGGTCTCCCACTCCGAGAACTCGACCAGCCGGCCCTCGCCCAGCAGCCGCTCGCGCGGCTCGATGAACTCCTCCACGCCGTACACCCGGTACGACGGACCGGTCACGACGATCACGCCGCCCGGGACCATCAGCCCGCGGATCCGCGCCACGTCGGCGGCCCCGCCGCCGCGGTTGTCGAAGGCACCGAAGAACTCGGCGGTCAGCGCGTCTATTTCGGCCTTGGGCGACATGGGCGCGACAGTAACACGGCCTCTCGAAGGGCCGGGCGTCGGACGTCCGGGGCGCGGTCGACGGGGGACTACGCCCTCCGAGCTCCTCCCGGTCGGCCTGCTGTCGCCCGTCGCGGCCGGACTCGGCGTCACGGACGGCACGGCCGGCCTGATGGTGACCGCGCTGGACCTGGTGGCCCTGCCGCGTCGCCACCGACCGGGCGCTGCGCCCGCTGAAGGGCCCCTTCATCTGCGGCCCGGCACCCGCGACCAGCCGGGCCGACGTCGTCACCCCGGGGCTGCGGGCTGGCGGCTGCTCCGGGGCGCTTCTTGCGCTTCTCGTCGCTTCTGGCGGCCGGGGCGGCCGGGGCCGGCCGGGGTCGGGTCCCGGCCGCGGTCAGGTGCGCAGCAGGGCGGCGAGGTGGGAGTCCAGGAGTTCGTGGGCCGCCTCCGGGGTCAGGTGGCCGACCAGGACGTGGCCGGTGAGGCCGTCCGCGAGGGCGAGCAGGGTGCGGGCCGCGCGACGGGCGTCCGCATCGGCCGTCGGCGCGGTCGCTTCCGCCACCAGTCCCGTGAACACGTCTTCCAGCGCCGCGTAGTTGGCCCGCAGGAGCACGGCCAGTGGTTCGCTGACCGCCGCCTGCGCGAGGAAGGCGAGCCACACCCGGGCCTCCGCCCGGTGCTCCTGCCGGAGCAGCGAGACCTCGGTCGCCGCGTGCCCGAGCGCCGTGCCGGCCGACTGGGCGGGACTGCGCAGCAGCCGGGCGCGCACCCGGTCGGCGACGCGTTCGCCCACGTACCCGAGGGCGAAGACGAGCATCTCCTCCTTGGTGCGGAAGCACCGCTGGACCGCGCCCATCGACACCTGTGCGCGCGCCGCGACGTCGCGCAGGGTGACTCCTTCCAGTCCGCTCTCGTCGGCCAGCCGGCACACGGCCTCGGCGATCGCCCGTCGGCGCGCCTCGTGGTCCACCTGCTTCGGCACCCGGTCCGTCCCCTCCCCGCGCACGCGGCACGGCGTCCGCTCCTCGCGCCCCGCCGTCACCGGGTGGGTCGCCGTCGCCCGTTCGGTCGCCGCGCCCGTTCGGTGGACGTCACTCGTTCGGGCGCCCGTCACTGGCTCGGACGGCGTCACTCGTTTATTCGATGCGCTCGCATCGGATCTCAGTCTACTGTTCCGATGCGCCTGCATCGGAAAGGCCGTGGCGGCGCCGGCGGAGGGGAACGGAAATGATCATGCGGACGACCCGGCGGGAGACGCTGTGGCAGTTGTCGGCCGGGGCCCAGGCGGCCGCGGTCCGCACGGGGGAGGTCACGGCCGTCGAGCTCGTCGACAGCCATCTGGAGCGCATCGCGGAGGTCAACCCGCGCGTCAACGCTGTCACGCAGCTCTTCGCGGACCGGGCCCGTGAGGACGCCGCCGCCACCGACCGCGCCCGGGCGGCGGGTGCGGCGCTGGGGCCGCTCGCCGGGGTGCCGTTCACGGTGAAGGAGACCACGCCCGTCGAGGGCGTGCCGACCACCTTCGGCTCGCCCCGCTTCCGTGACCACGTGGCGGCGGCCGACGCCCCGCCCGTGGCCCGGCTGCGCGCGGCCGGCGCCGTACCGATCGGGCACGCCAACATGCCCACGCTCGTCCTGGCGGGCATGCACACCCGCAGCGAGCTGTACGGCGACACGCTCAATCCCTGGGACGCCGGCCGCACGCCGGGAGGCACCAGCGGTGGCGACGCGGTGGCCGTCGCCACGGGTATGGCCCCGCTGGGACTGGGCAACGACTCCGGCGGATCCGTCCGGGTCCCCGCCCAGTTCTGCGGGGTGGCGGCCCTCAAGCCCACCCCGGGCCGGTTCCCCGCCGACCGCCGCGTGTTCGGCCCGGACGACCCCGGCCCGGCGTCGCAACTGCTGGTCACCGACGGCCCGTTGGCCCGGACGGTGGCAGACCTGAAGATCGCGTACGAGGCGCTGGCCGGGCCCGACCCGCGCGATCCGTGGACCGTGCCCGTGCCGACGTACGGCGAACCGCTCGCGGGGCCGCTGAAGGTGGCCGTCGTCGCGGACCCGGGCGGGCGCGGGGTCCACCCGTCGATCGCCGCCGCCGTGGCCGTCGCCGCCGAGGCGCTGGCCGACGCTGGCTACGACGTCCGCGAAGTGGCGGACGTACCGCGGCTCGACGAGACCCTGGAGGCGTACATGGGAATCACGCTCGCCGAGTTCGCGCCGAGCTGGCCGGTCGTCCGCAGCCTGCTCGGGCCGGGCGGTGACCGGTACATCGGCATGGTGATGGCGGACGCGGCGCCCCCGACCGGCGCCGAGGTGATGCGACTGATGGGGACCTGGTTGGGCATCCGGCGCTCGTGGGCCGAGTTCCTGGACGCGTATCCGTTGCTGCTGGGTCCGGTGTTCACCGAGCCGCCGGTCGAACCCGGCCTGGAGTCCCGGGACCGGGCCGGCCGCGACCGGGTCGCGTCGGCGATGCGGCTGTGCACGGCGACGAGCTTCGCGGGGCTGCCGGCGGTCGCCGTCCCCACCGGTATGGCCGACGGGCTGCCGACGGGGGTGCAGCTCGTGGGCCGGCCGTTCCGCGAGGACCTGTGCCTGGCGGCGGCGGCCGAGGTCGAGGCGCGGGTGGGGGTGCTGACTCCGGTCACGCCGGTCGGGCCTTAGGGCGCGGTCGACCTCCGGGGCGGGACGGGTCGAGCTTCGATCGGGGCTGGTTCGGTGCGGGCTGGTCCGGTTGATTGCGATTCGTTGAATTCAGTCACGTTCGTTCTGGATCAGTCCAGTTCGTTCGGTCTGGGCCCGGAGGGCCGTCAACCCGGCCGGCGTCGGGGGCCTCGTGCACCCCTGGCCCGGGCCTGCCGCCGGACCAGCCCGCCACCCCTGTCGCCCGCCTCCCCCCACACGCACCACGCGGCGGCCGGGTCGCCCGGGCGGGCGGTGGTGGGGCCGTGCTAGGGCGGTGGTCGGGACCGGGACGTGGTGCAGCAACCTCTCGGCGGTGGGGGGTGTTCTCTGTGCGGAGTGATCTCGTGCCGCACCCCCTCCATCGGGCAGGCTGTACGGACGATCACTCGACAGACGCAGGTCCGAGAAGGGATTGTCATGACTTCAGCATCCGCGCAGGACAGACTCGCAGCCGTGCACGCGGAGGTGGTCCGCCGCAATCCGGCCGAGCCGGAGTTCCACCAGGCGGCGCGGGAGGTGCTGGAGACCCTGGCGCCGGTCCTTGCCGCCCGCCCCGAGGTGGCCGAGGCCGCGCTGGTCGAGCGGATCGTCGAACCGGAGCGGCAGGTGCTCTTCCGGGTGCCGTGGCAGGACGACCGCGGCCGGACCCACGTCAACCGCGGCTTCCGGGTGGAGTTCAACAGCGCCCTGGGCCCCTACAAGGGAGGCCTGCGCTTCCACCCCACCGTCAACCTCGGCATCGTGAAGTTCCTCGGCTTCGAGCAGATCTTCAAGAACGCCCTCACCGGCCTCGGCATCGGCGGCGGGAAGGGCGGCAGCGACTTCGACCCGCACGGCCGATCGGACGCCGAGGTCATGCGCTTCTGCCAGTCGTTCATGACCGAGCTGTACCGGCACATCGGCGACCGGACCGACGTTCCGGCCGGCGACATCGGCGTCGGCGGGCGCGAGATCGGCTACCTCTTCGGCCAGTACCGCCGCATCACCAACCGCTGGGAGGCCGGAGTGCTGACCGGCAAGGGCGTCGGCTGGGGCGGGTCCAACGCGCGCACCGAGGCCACCGGTTACGGCAACGTGCTCTTCACGGCCGAGATGCTCCGCCAGCGCGGCGAGGACCTGGAGGGCCAGCAGGCCGTCGTCTCCGGCTCCGGCAACGTGGCCATCTACACGGTCGAGAAGCTCCACCAGCTGGGCGCCCGCGCCCTGACCGTCTCCGACTCCAGCGGCTACGTCGTGGACGACAAGGGCATCGACCTCGAACTCCTCAAGCAGATCAAGGAGGTCGAGCGCGGCCGGGTCGAGGACTACGCGAAGCGGCGCGGCACCTCGGCGACCTTCGTCCCCGGCGGCTCGGTCTGGGACGTCCCCGCCGACCTCGCCCTGCCCTCCGCGACCCAGAACGAGCTCGGCGCCGAGGCCGCCCGGTCCCTCGTGCGCAACGGCGTCAAGGCCGTGTCCGAAGGCGCGAACATGCCCGTCACGCCGGACGCCGTACGGGTCCTGCGGGAGGCGGGTGTGGCCTTCGGTCCGGGCAAGGCCGCCAACGCGGGCGGCGTGGCCGTCAGCGCGCTGGAGATGCGCCAGAACAGCGGCCGCGACGTCTGGTCGAAGGAGCGGGTGGAGAGCGAACTCGCCACGGTCATGCAGGACATCCACCACACCTGCTGGGAGACGGCCGAGCGGTACGGCGCCCCCGGCGACTACGTCACCGGCGCCAACATCGCCGGTTTCGAGCGGGTGGCCGACGCGATGCTGGCCCAGGGGCTCGTCTGAGCGACCGTCCTTCGGCGCCCGGGTCCGGCGGCTCCCGGACCCGGCGCCGCCGGACGGTGGTGGGGTTGCTCGTGCGGACCGGAGGTCGTTTCGCGCTCGGTCGATGTGGTTCGTCCCCGAGCCCATGTGGGGACCGCGACCCGTGTCCTCGTCCTTACGGCCGCTCCGGGCGGACGCATGAGATGTGCCGTCGGCCCCGCTCGGGGTTTCGGCGCCGACGGCACGGCCGGCCCGCCGCGTACGAGGGGAAGAACCGCGGCAGGGCCTCTGGAACGACCATGCCCGTCCGCGCGCCCCCGCGCACGCCGGATGACCCACCAGGGGGTCACGCGATCGCCGCGCCGGGACCGGACCCGCTCCGCGCACCCTGCGGCCGGCGCCCGGCACGATGGCCGGATGGCCGACAGCGAATCCGACCCCGGACCCGACGGTGCGCCGGGCGGGGCCGGACGGGCCGGGGGCATCGACGGTCAGGAGGGCTTCACGGAGGAGAACGCGGTGACGGTCACGGTGTCGTCGCACTCCGCGAAGACCCCGTCGACCATGGCGATCTGGTGCTTGCCGGCGTCCGGGACGCCCAGGACGATCGTCGGGTAGCTGGACGGCGTCGCGCCCGAGACGCAGTACCCGTCGGCCTCGCCCTGGACCTGGACGAAGGTGAGCTTGGTCCAGGCGCTGCCACCCGGGGCCAGCGGGACCTTGGCCGCCGTACCGCTCCGGGTGACGGCGAGCGGGCGGTTCTTGTCCGGGGAGCCGTTGCCGGCGCCCGCGACGGTCGGGAAGCCGCGCAGGGTGCAGGTGTGGGAGGAGGTGTTCGTCACCGACACGATCGCGGCGCCGGTACCGGTGCCGTCCGGGCGGTTCTCGGCCTGGCGGGCCTCGGAGACCTCGATGTCGTCCACGCCGCAGGGCTTGGCCCCGCCCCCGGTCCCGCCGGTGCCCCCCGAGCCGCCGGTGCCCCCGGTCCCGCCCGTGCTGCCGCCGGAGGTCGAGCCGCCGTCCGAGGACCCTCCCGACGTGCCCGCCGAACCCCCGCTCGTGGAGCCTCCGGTGGAACCGCCGCTGCCCCCGGTCGAGCCCCCGGTCGAGCCCGCGGTCGAGCCCGCGGTGGCCGTCGGCTTCGCCGGGCCGCTCGCCGCCGGCGGGGTCGAGGGCGCGTCGCTCGCGCCGTCGTCGCCGGCCGGCGTGCAGCCCGTCATGAGGGCGGCGGCCGCGGCCGCCGTGACCAGTGCCGCCGCCGTCCGGCCGATACCTGCTGTGTACTGCATTGGGAGCTCCCCGAGGTTGTCGCGACCGGTCTCGCGCCGGCACTCGCGTCCGGGGACACGGTGCCGGACGGGGGAGGGGTTCCCGGGGCGGCGCGCTGTGGCGATTCTGTGACGCGTTCATGATCCGACGGGGTTCCCGCGGCCGGCCCGCGGTACGTTGCGGGGCCGGTCAGTTCGCTCCGGGCCGTACGACCAGCGCCCCGACCAGGCGTTCGACCTGCTCGACGGGCGGGGGCGCGTCGGGGCGGCCGGTCATCAGCAGGTGGTGGAGCGTTCCCACCAGGGCCAGTGCCACGGCGCCGACGTCCAGGTCCGCAGGTGTCCGCCCGAGGTCCCGCTCGGCCACCAGGTACGCCTCCACGGACGCCTGGATCGCGTCGAACCCGGGGGCGCCGGCCGCCCATGCCTCGCGCACCCGTGCGGCCGCCACCGGACGCGTGACGGCGAGACCGACGACGCCCGGGTCGAGGGACAGCACCGCCGAGGCCAGCGCGAGGAGGTGGGCCGCCACCGTGCCCCGGCCGGCCTCCGCGGGCAGGGCCGCCGCCACCCGCGCCGAGCGGCCGAAGCGGTCCAGCACCAGCTCGGCCACGAACTCGTCGAGCCCCGCGAAGTGCGTGTGCAGCACCCCCTTGGCGCAGTCGGCCTCGGCCGTGACCGCCCGGCTGGTCAGGCCGGCGGCTCCGTCCCGGGCCAGCACGCGCTCCGCGGCGTCGAACAGCCGCTCGCGCAGGTCGGGGATGGCTACTCCGCGTGGTGACATCAAGTCCCTCCGGGGAACGGGGATTGCAAGTATGGGCAAGCGCCCATAGTGTTTGGGCGTGCGCCCATTCTATCGGGGTGGAGCGCAGTTCCGTACGCCCACACGCGGGAGGTCCGTCCATGCCCGAGATCGCCAACACCGCCCAGGCGCAGGCCTGGAACGGCTACGAGGGCGCCCACTGGGCCGCCCACCAGGACCGCTGGGACGCGGTCAACGCGGGGTTCGACCAGCCCCTGATGGACGCCGCGGCCATCACCCCCGGTGAGCGCGTCCTCGACATCGGCTGCGGCGCCGGGGCCACCACCCGGCTGGCCGCCCGAGCCGCCGGACCCGACGGCAGCGCCCTCGGCCTCGACCTGTCGGCGCCGATGCTGGAGCGCGCCCGCGCGACCGCGGCGCGGGCGGGCCTCGGCACCGTCCGCTTCGAGCAGGGCGACGCGCAGGTCCACCCCCTGCCGCCGGGCGCCTTCGACGTGGCCGTCAGCCGCTTCGGCGTCATGTTCTTCGCCGATCCCACCGCCGCGTTCGCGAACATCGCGGGCGCCCTGCGGCCGGGTGGCCGCGTCGCCCTGCTCTGCGCCGCCGAGCCGGCGGGCAACGCATGGCTGACGGCCTTGGCCGCCCTCGGAGACCTGCTCCCGCTCGAGGGCCTCGGGCGGCCCGGCGGGCCCGGCATGTTCTCCCTCGCCGCCGAGGGCGCCGGCGCCGCGCTGCTCGACGCCGCGGGCCTGCGCGACGTACGGGCCGAGCACGTGACGGCGTACGGCACCTGGGGGAGCGACGCCCGCGAGGCCGCCGACTTCCTGCTGGACAGCGGGCCCGGCCGCCATCTGACGGCCCGGGTGGACTCCGCCGCGCACGACCGCGTACGGGCCCGGCTCGTCGAGGAGCTGCGGCCGTACGAGGCGGGCGGCGTCGTACGGCTGCGCGCCACGGGCTGGCTCCTGACGGGCGCCGTCGCGGAAGGCTGAGTGAGGGCGGGCCGTCGGGCAGGCAGGTCGGACACGCCGGTCGGACACGCCGGTCGGACACGCCGGTCGGGCGGGCCGGTCGGACACGCGGGTCGGGGCTGGCGGGTCGGTCACGGGGGTCGGTCAGGCGGGTCGGTCACGGGGGTAGGTCAGGCGGGTCGGTCGGACCCGGTTCCCAGCGCGGCGGTCAACTCCGCCACGAACGCCGCCAGGTGCGGTGTCCGCGGACCGCGCCGGGTGGCGACGTACCAGGTGCGGGTCAGCGGCTCCGGGCCGAACGGAACCAGGGCCAGGCCCCGCGGGGCGGCGTACGGGGCGGCCACCCAGTGGGGTAGCACGGTGACCCCCTGGCCGCCGGCCACCAGCTCGACCAGCACGTCGGTGAGCACCGGCACGGTCGTGACGCGGGCGGGCCGGGAGCCGTGGGGGAGGGGCAGCGGGACCGAGGGGATCCGGCTCTGGTCGTACACGTCGTAGAGCAGGAGGCGGGCGTCGGCGAGGTCCTCGGCGGCGACGTGGTCCCGACCCGCCCACGGGTGCCCGGCCGGCACCACGGCCACCATCTCGTCCTCGAACAGCCGGGTCAGGCTGACCCGGTCCGCCTCCCGGTCCGGCTTGGTGACCAGCGCGACGTCCACCCGGTCCGCCAGCAGCGCCGGCACGGGAGCGTCGTCGGCCACCTGCTCGATGCGGACCTCAGCGTCCGGGTGCCGGGCGCGGAAGGCGCGCAGCACCGGCGGCAGCCACTGGTACGTGGTGCTGCACTGGGCCGTGAACCGCACGTACCGCTCGCGCCCCTCGCGCATCTCGTCCAGGTCCCGGGCGGCCGACTCCAACTCGCCCAGCACCCGGCGGGCGGCGACGAGCATCCGCCGGCCGGCCGCGTTCGGGACCAGCCTGCGGCCGCGGCGGTCGAACAGCGGCATGCCGAGCCGGTCCTCGAGCCGGGTGAGCCGCTGGCTGAGCGCGGGCTGGCTCACGTAGAGGCGTTCGGCCGCGGCCGTCAGGGTGCCCGCGTCCGCGGTGGCGGACAGCAGTTCAAGGTCGCGCAGGTCCACCTCGGCTTTCATAAGCCCGGATTATGTCAGGCTCCGATCTTCGTCGTGGTGTGATGGGCCGCCCGCCCGTAGCGTCGGACCACCGGCCCGGACGCCACTCGGTGCCGGCCGAACGGCCCACGAGACCAGGAGCGTTCCCATGCCGACCACCACGCCCCCGCCCGCCGCCGGGGCCGCCGTCGCAACCGCCGCCACCACCGGCGTCGCCGCCACCCCGGTCGACCCGGTGGTCACCGCCTCCCCGGTCGACGCGGTGGCGACCGGCGAGGCGGACGCGGCGGTACGACGGGTGCTGGCCGCCTACTTCGACGGCCTCCACCACGGCGACACGGCCGCACTGGCCGGGGTGTTCCACCCCGAGGCCGTCTACGCCACCGCCACCGAGGGCGTGTTGCTGCGGCTGACCATGCCCGAGTACTTCCCGCTGGTGGATGCCCGGGAGCCGCCCGCCGCGCGCCGGGAGGCACGGCGGGACCTGGTGGTGTCGGTGGAGTTCGCCGGGCCCGTGACCGCGCTCGCCCGCGTGGAGTGCTCGATGGGGCCGCGCCGGTACACCGACTTCCTGACCCTGCTCCTGCTGGACGGGCGCTGGCAGGTCATCGCCAAGGTCTTCCACTTCGAGACCCGGCCCGCGGAGGGGGAGTGAGCCGGCCGCACGTGTGCGGCGCGCGGGCGGTCGCGGACGGCGGGGCGCTCACGCGGCGCGGTCGGGGCCGCCGACGACGCGCTCCAGGTCGGTCATGAGGGTGTCGAGCCAGGACACGGCCGCGTAGTACAGCCGTGGTGCCCCGGGCGGCTCGGCCGCGAAGCCGTCGAAGGCCGGGTCGCGCAGGGGGACCGGGGCGGACGGGGTGTCGCCGCCGGGATCGAGGGCGGCGCTGACCAGCAGCATCCGCCCGGCCACCCGGTCGCCCAGCCGGGTCAGCGCCTCGGCCGCCGGACCGGACAGCGGCGGCACGGCGACCGCCGCCGTCAACCGGCCGGCCCCCCACAGCGTGTGGTGGCCCGCCATGAGTGCGGCCTGCCAGTCGGTCCCGGGCAGGGTCAGCGGCTCGGGCAGGGTCGGCGGCTCGGGCGGGATCGGCGGCTCGGGCTGGGGCAGCGGCTCGGGCCGGGGCTGCGTCCGGGGCTGCGGCCCGGCCGCCGCGCCGGCCGTACTTCCGGCGGCCGTACCCGGACCCGTCGCCGTCCCGGGGGCCGCGCCGCCGAAGGCCGGCGTCTCGCTGGCGAACTGGGCGTAGGCCGACTCCGCGAGGACCACGGCCCGGGTCAGGGACCGGCGCCCGAAGACCCCGGCCGGCGTCTCGCGGGCACCGGAGGGGGGTCCGGTCCGGGCGACCGCGGAGCTTGCCGCCGCCGGACCCGCCCGCGCCGTGGCCACCCCGACCGCGGTCCCCGCGGAGGGCGCCCCGCGGACCCCCGCGGAGGGCGGCGCCCCGCGGACCGGGGCCGCCGTCCCCGTCCCCGTCGCCGCGCCCACCGTCCCCGTCGCCGCGCCCGCCGTCCCCGTCGCCGCGCCCGCCGTCACCGTCCCGAGGTCCGTGCCGTCCGCCCCGGCCCCGCCCGCGCCCGCCTCCGCCGCCAGCGAGGCCGTCGTGGCGACCACGATCTCGGCCGCCCGGCGCAGGAGCCCCGCCCCCGCCCGCCGCAGCTCGTCGTGGGCGCCCCGCGGCCAGGCCAGCAGGCCGAAGACGCATCCGATCGTGCTGCCGATCAGCACGTCCAGCAGCCGGAACTCGGCCAGGTGCCAGTCGGCGGTCGCGAGTTGCGCGAACACCGTGGCCACCGTCATCGAGAAGAACGCCTGGGCCCAGCCCACCCCACGCACCGGCCCCAGCGTGAACGTCACCAGCAACAGCACCGGCAGTACGGCCGCGTAGACGGTGGTGTCCCCGCCGGCCGCCGTCAGCAGCGCGGCCGTGGCCGTCACGCCGATCAGCGTGCCCGCCAGCGCCACCCGGACCGTGCGCCAGGTCTCGCCGACCGTGGTCCGGGTGAGCGTCAGGGCCGCCAGCATCGCCCAGAAGCCGTGCGGCAGCGTGTCCACGCCGGCCACCAGGCGGGCCGCCGCCAACGCGAGGCTGATCCGCACGGCGTTCTGGAAGAACACCGACCGCCGCCCGGCGTGCCCGGAGAGCCGGTGCCACCACAGCGCCGGCGCCCGCATGCCCGCGTACCAGAACCGGTCCGGTGACGTCAGGCTCGCCGGCAGCCGGTCCGCCGCGGGCCGCTCCACCGCCGCGGCCCGGCCCCGTACCGCGAAGTCGGCGGCCGTCGCCGCGGTCAGCGCGGTGTCGGCCACCTCCAGTACGGCCGCCTCCCGGCGCAGCGCCGCCGCAGGCACCGAGCCGGGCGACGGGGGCCGGTCTGCCAGGGACTCGCGCGCGGCCCGCAGGGCCTCGTACGTCGCCCCCGGGGCCGCCCCGGACCGCAGCCGGGCGGCCGCGTCCGCCGCCGCGGCGGCCACCGAGCCCAGGACCTCGGTACCGGAGCCCACGGGGTCCCGGCCGGGCGGGATCGCGGGCAGTCGGGCCAGCCGGGCCAACAGGGTCCGGGTGGCCAGACCGGTGTGCGCCCGGGCGCGCTCCCGCACGCCGGGACCGGCCGGCCGCTCGGCCTCCGGCACCCGCAGGGCGCGCAGCGAGGTGCCGGCGTCCTGGGCCGCCCGCACGGAGTCCGCCGGCAGCGCGTACGGCGGACCGGACAGCCGGTGCGCGCAGTCCGCGGCCGTCTCCAGGGCGCGGGCGGCGCGCTCCGGGTAGGAGGCCGGCCGCGGCTCCGGGAAGACCAGCGCCTCGGCCAGGATCAGCAGCACGAGCCCGACGGTCGTGCCCAGCAGGCGGTCGCCGAGGGAGTCAGGGTCGTAGGGCGGGAAGGAGGGCAGGATGTACAGCAGTTGCAGGCCGGGCCCGGCCCCCGCCAGCCGGGGCCCGCCCACGGCGACGAAGGTCAGCACGAAGCCGATGACCAGCATCCCGACGACCGCGGTCCAGGTCCGTACCGACAGGTACGTGCCGATGACGACCAGCAGCCAGCACACCGGCAGCAGCCGCACCAGCTGGGCCGCCCGCTGCGGGCCCGTGCCCGGGATCCGCGACAGCCCCGCCAGGGACACCGAGCCGAACAGCGCGTACGTCGCCGCCACCGGCCGGTCCAGGCCGTACAGGAACGCGTAGAACCCGGCCGAGGCGACCAGCGCGATCCGCACCGCCCGCCGCGCCGCACCGGCGTAGGCACTCGGAATGCGGCCCCCGCCGACACCACCCACCTCACCAGCATCACGTACACCGGGGCTTCCGGCACGCCGGGTCGACCACGACGAACACCGCTCCCACCTGCGGGTCGTCCGCCCGGCGCGGGATCGTGCTCGTGGACGTGGACGTGGACGTGGACGTGGACGTGGACGTGGAGGTGGACGTGGAGGTGCCGGGCCGCCCGGTCAGCCCGGTCCGGGGTCGCGGGGGCGGGAGCGGTGGTCCTGCCAGGCGCGCACGGCCTCGGCGCGGGGGCCGTCCGGGTGCGCGGCGTGCCACTCGCGCAGGAAGCGGTTGAACTCGAACTGCGCACCGATCTCCTGCGGGCGGGCCGCCTCCGCGCGCGTGGCGTGCCAGTGCGCGACGGCGTCCGCCAGCGTCAGGCCCGCGCCCTCGGCGACGAACTGCCGCATGAAGGCGTCGAAGTGGAACGCCGGCCCGATCTCGCGGCGGAAGAACTCCCGCAGCACCTGACTGCACCGCTGACCCTCGGGGATCACGCTCGTGCCGTCGACCGGCGCGGCCAGCTGCCGCCCCGTGCCCCGGGCCCGGCGGGCGCCGGCCGCGGCGGGCTGGGCGCCGACCAGGGCGGGCGGGGCGCCGTCCAGGGCGGCGCGGAGCCGCTCGGTGAGCGCCTCCTTGCCGCCGCCGCGCGGGACGCCGAGGTCCCGGGCGAACGCGGTCAGCTCAGCCAGGGTCCAGTACCAGCGTGCCAGTTCGTCGCCGGTCAGGGCGCGGCTGAGGGCGGGTCGCGCCCCGGACTCGTCGTTCGTACGCATGTTCCCATCGTAGGGCCACCCGATCCCGTTCAACGTTCACGGAAATGCCCGAGTCGCCCCCATCGCTCATATGACTGTGTGATGATGACGCCGCCTCCGCTTCTACGCGGTGAACCGCGGGCGGGGGCTTCGTCATTCGCACTTGGGAGGGGAAGCCTTGAGAAAGGCCGCTGTCTTCGTCGCGGGCGCCGTCGCCGCCGTCACCGCACTCGCCGTTCCGTCGGCGGGCGCCGCGACGCACCAGGCCGGACTGCACTTCGGCGCGCTCCAGTTCGACGGTCCGGGCGCCGACCTGCCGCGTACGAACGCGAAGCTGAACGCGGAGTACGTGGACCTGCACAACAACAGCCGGTCCGCCGTCCGGCTCACCGGCTACACGGTGAAGACCGCTTCCGGTTTCCTCTACACCTTCCGCTCGTTCACGCTCGGCGCGGGCAGGACGGTCCGGCTGCACAACGGCCAGGGCACCGACACCGCCGCCCACGTCTACCGCAAGAAGAACAACTACTGGTTCAACAACTCCAGCGGCTCGGTGAACCTCCTCGCCCCGGGCGGTGCCAGGAAGGACAGCTGCTCCTGGCGCGCCAACGGCCGCGGCTGGACCAGCTGCCACTGAGCCGCCCCGGCCGGGGGCCGGCCGCCACTGGCCGGCCCCGCCGGGCCCCGCGCCGCGATCGGCCGCAGGCGCCCGGTGCGCGCGTCAGGCGCCGTCCCCGGCTCCGCGTCGCCGGGCGACGACCACCGCGTCGTGCAGGGTCGCGTCGTTGCCGTCGGCGTCCTGCACCGTCCGCGGCCTGCTCTCGCAGACCCGCACGTCCCACTCCGCGGGGTCGAGGCCGGCGACGACCGCCTCGGGCGTGTACAGCATGTCCGGGAACAGCCGCGGCCCCGCGCCGGACCGCAGGTCCCACGGGTGGTGGCCGACCACCAACAGGGTGCCGCCCGGCGCCACCGCGGCGCCCAGCCGCCGGAACATCTCCGTGCGCAGCTCCCCCGGCAGCTGCATGAACTGCGCGGAGACCAGCTCGTACGCCCCCTCCGCCGGCGGCTCCTCCAACAGGTCGGCCCGCGTGAACACGATCCGCTCCGCGACCTCCGCGCCCGCCTCCGCGACGTGCGCCGCGGCCCGCTCCAGCGCCGTGGCGGAGATGTCCACCGCGGTCACCCGCCAGCCCCGCCCGGCCAGCCAGAGCGCGTCCGCGCCCTCGCCGCAGCCCACGTCGAGCGCCCGGCCGGGCTCGAGGGCGGCCACCTCGGCGACCAGCTGGGGGTTGGGGCGGCCGCTCCACAGCGCGGACTTGGCCCGGTAGCGCTCCTCCCACCCCTCCTTGCTGAACGTCTCGCCGATCCGCTCCCGGTACACCCCGACGGCCGCGCGGGTGTCCTCGGCGACCAGGTCGGCGTTGATGGCCGCCCCGGCCTTCAGGCCCATCGCGGCCGCGGTGACCACCTGCGCCTGCACGTCGGCCACGTTGCCGGCCACCCACACGCCGGGCACGTCCGTCGCCCCGAGGGCGTCGGCGGCCACCTGGCTGCCGATCACGCTGCCGGCCACGGCCACGTCGACCACCTCCAGGCCCAGGGACTCGGCCAGCTCGACGTGGGCGTCGAGGCTCGTGGCCACCACCAGCGCGTCGAGTGCCACCGTCTCGCCCGGGACCGTCCGCACCCCGGTCAGGCGGCCCTCGGCGTCCCGCTCCAGCGCGGCGACCGGCCCGTCCACGACGAAGATCCCGCGGGCCGCCAGGCGCTCGGCCTGCTCCGGAACCGGTACCGGCGCGCCGTGCCGCAGTACCAGCACGTGCGGGGTCCACTGCCGCCACAACTCCGCCTGGTGCCAGGCGAGCGGCCCGGTCGCCAGGATCCCGACGCGCAGGTCCCGGACCTCCCAGCCGTGGCAGTACGGGCAGTGCAGGACGTCGCCGCCCCAGTGGTCGGCCAGCCCCGGCAGGTCCGGCAACCGGTCGGCGAGGCCGGTGGCCAGCAGCAGCCGCCGTGCCCGGACGGGATCCCCGTCCGCCGGGGTGACCAGGAAGCCGTCGCCGTCCTTGGCGACCGCCGTGACCCGTCCGTCGACGATCCGGCCCCCGTACCGGGTCACCTCGGCGCGACCGGCCGCCGCCAGCTCGGCGGGCGGGGTGCCGTCCCGGGTCAGGAAGTTGTGCACGTGGCCGGAGGGCGCGTTGCGCGGCTCCCCGGCGTCGACGACCAGGACCGAGCGTCGGGCCCGCGCGAGGGCCAGCGCGCCGCTGAGCCCGGCCGCGCCGCCGCCGACCACCACCACGTCGTACACCCCGTCGCGCGGTCCCCCGTCGGCGCCGTCGCCCGCACCGGGCCCGGCGCCCCCGGCCCGATCGCCGTGGTCGCCGTGGTCGCCGTTCCCCTGCTGACCGTGCACGTGGCCCGCCCCGCCCCGGCCGCCGCCCCCGGCACCGCCGCGGACGGCCCCGGGACCGCCCCGGCCGCCCTCCCCGGGACCCCCGTGGCCGTGGCCCTCGTGCCGCTGCCGACCCCGACCGTGCTGCCCGTGGTCCTCGTGACCCTGCTCCGCCCGCTGCATGCCGGGCCTCCTTCCGCTCGTCGGTGCTGCTGCCCACGGTGCGCCCGACACCCGGCTCCGGCAAAGTAACCTTGCCGATATGGCAAACGACGACGCCGCCGTGCTCGCCGCGGTCGGTCCCCGGCTGCGCGCCCTGCGCAAGAAGCGCGACCTCACCCTGAGCCGGCTCGCCGAGACCACCGGCATCTCCGCCAGCACCCTCTCCCGCCTGGAGTCCGGCGAGCGCAAGCCGAACCTGGAGCTGCTGCTGCCCCTGGCCCGCGCGTACGAGGTGCCGCTCGACGAGCTGGTCGGAGCACCCCCGGTGGGCGACCCGCGGGTCCCGCTGCGGCCCATCCGGCACGGCGACTCGACCATCGTGCCGCTGACCCAGCAGGCCGGCGGCCCGCAGGCCTTCAAGATGGTCATCCCCGCCGACCGCCGCGACCCCGACCCGCGCACCCACGAGGGCTACGAGTGGCTCTACGTCCTCAGCGGCACCCTGCGGCTGGTCCTCGCGGAGCACGACATCGTGCTCAAGCCCGGCGAGGCAGCCGAGTTCGACACCCGCCTGCCGCACTGGTTCGGCAGCTCCGGCGACGGCCCGGTCGAGATCCTCAGCCTCTTCGGCCCCCAGGGCGAACGCATGCACGTCCGCGCCAAGCCCAGGTCCGCCCGCCGGCCGTGACTCCCGGACCCGGCACGAGGACCGCCCCCGACCCGGCCGGTACGGGACGGGGCACGCCCGTGCCGACACCGCCCGCCTCGCGCTCGCACGGGAAAAGGCGTTGATCCCTCCGCGACGGGCGGGCTAGCGTTCCCGCATCGGCGTGTAGCTCAGTAGCCAGAGCACCGGGCTCCAGACCCGGAGGGCGCAGGGGCAGGACCTGCCACGCCGGCTTATGGACACCTACGCTGACCAGCAGCTCCCGCATCCCGCCCACCCCTACGCCCAGGCGCAGTTGGCCCGGGCGGCCACGACGGCCCGCACCCACGCGGACGAGACCGTCCGCCGGCGGGCAGCCGAACGGGTCGGGCAGTGGCGCGAGGTGCTCGCGGGTACGGCCGACGGCCGGCTGGTGATCGGCTCCCGGACCCCCGTGGCCGGACTCCCGGCCTGGGTCACGCCCGAGGTCGTCCGCGGCGGCTTCGCCACGGGCGCCCCGAGCGCCGGCGGACCGCTGCTGCCGTACGAGGAGGCGTACGCCCGCGAGGCCGGCGTACCCGCCACCCGCGCGGACCTGTTCGGCCACGCCCTCACCCGGCCCGGCCTGGACCGCCTCTGGGACCTCCTGGACAGCGGCCGCTACGAGGTGGCCCTGCCGGAGGAGGCCGCCCTCCTGACCGTCGCCTGGCTGCTGCGCGCCGGCGACGCCGACGCCGCCCTCGAACTCGTCGGCGTGCTCGCGCCGTTCGCCGACCGGCTGCGCTTCACCCCCCGCCCCGCCGGCGCCCCCGTACACGACCCGACCGCGGTGCACCGCCGCACCGTCGCGGAGGTCAGCGGCACGCTCGCACGGCGCCGCCCGCACGCCGGCGTCGAGGCCCAGCGGGAGGCGCTCACCGTCTGGCAGCCGTTCGGCGACGCCCTGCTCGCCCACTGGCTCGACACCGCGCCCGCCGGCGGCCGGGTGCTCGACCGCACCCCGGACCGCGCCTGGTACGAGCGCGGCGGGGCGCTGCTGCGCCGCTACCGCGAACTGGCCGCCGCCCACCCGCACTGCGGCAAGCACCGCAACCCCAAGGAGAACCTCGGCATCCTGCGCGGCGCCCTCGAAGAGGTCGTCGCCCGACGGCCGTTGGAGCCGCGCCGACTCGGCATGCTGCGGCACGCCGCGGAGTCCATGGTCCGCCGCCGGGGCCTGCCCGGCTCCGCCCCGCACACCGCGCTGCGCGCGCGCCAGGCGGCCCAGGCCGCGCTCCCCTCGCACCACGCCGTGGCGCAGCTCGTGCTGCGCCGCCTGTCCGGGCTGCCCCAGGACGCCGGTCTCGTCGACACCGGCGCGCCGGTCGCCCCGGTGACGCCGGCCGAGGAGGCGGTGACGGGGCTGCCCACCGGCACCGAGGTGCCCGACGCCCTCCGCCGGGTGGTCGCCGCCGCGCTCAGCGCGCCGGTGGGCACGCTCGTCGAGCGGGGCGTGGTCCCGTCGGCCGAGGTGCTCGCGGAGCTGGTGCCGCAGCTCGTCGCCGTGACGACGGCCGAGGCGTACCCGGACCCCGCCCTGCGCGTGCTGATGGCGGCCACCTACCGGGCGTTCCGCAACCGCCGTTCGCTGCTGCTGCTGAACCTCCAGGGGCAGGTGCGGATCGAGGAACTGCCGTGGGTGCGTGCTGCGGCCGGGCACCGTGCGGGGGCGGACCGGTCCGGGGCGGCCCGGTCCGGGGCGTACGGTGACGCGGTGGACGGCACGTCCGGTGGCCGGGCGCCCGGCGCGGCGGGCGCGGCCGTCGGCCATGCCGCTCGCGACGCGTCCGCCGCCGATGCCGTTCCGACGCGCGCCGAGGCGGTGCTGCGCCAGCTGGGCGAACTGGCCGTGCAGGGCTTTCCCGCCACGCTGCTGCCCAACCCCCTGGTGCGCGAACTGGGCGTGCTGGCCCGGCAGGCGGAGCTCGGCGCGCCGCTGGTGGAGGAGCTGGCCGCGGACATCTTCGAGGGTACGTTCGGCCCGAAGTTCCTCGCCGCCGCCCGGATCGCCGCGGAGCTGCTCGGCGGCACGGTCTACGAGCGCTACTACGGCATCGACTACGCGGCCGTCCGCAACCTCGCGGTGGCGGAGGCGGCCGAGGCCTCCCTCAGCCGGTACGGGGTCCGTACGTCCCCGGGGTTCGCACGGCTGTGCCACGAGCGGGCCGCTGCCTCCCGTGTGTCGGGGGTGGGGGTGTCGGGGGTGTCGGGGGCGTCCGGCTCGTCCGGGACGTCCGGAGCGTCGTGGCCGGTCCGGTCGGTGGCGGCCAACGGCATGGTCATCGAGCAGGCACAGATCCTGACCACGCACAACCTGGCCGTGCTCGTCGCCCGCGCGGGCATCGCGCCGCAGCCGGGTTGGGCGGACCTGGCGTTCCGGTGCTTCACCGCCGTGTGCCGGCTGACGGCCCGGGTGCACGGCAACCCGTGGCCGCTGACGACCGTCAAGGACGCCGCCTACGCGTGGCGGCACATGGTGTTCCACCTCTCGCTGTGCGGCGCGGAGGAGCGCGCGGACGTGCTGGCGCGGCTGGAGGCGGAGGCGGCCCGCCAGCCGGCGCACGTCGGAGCCCGGCTCGCGCCGGCGCTGGCCGGCCTGCGGTGGGCTGCGGCGGGCGGGAGGTTCGAACCGGACGGCACGGCCGACGGCGGGCGGGCCCGCCGGCTGCTGGGCTGGACCACGGGCCGGCATTGGCTCAGGGCGGACCCGTTCGCAGACAATTCGTGAGTGGGTAACGGGGAGACGTGACGGGTGCTGCCCCCTGCGCGCGCGGGGTGCCTGTGTCCGGTGGGCTGCTGCCCGTCTCCGGTGGGGCGCCGTGCGGGTGGGGGCCGGTGGTGGGGTGGGCTCGCTCCGTGGGCCGCCCCGTGGTGTGTGGGTCCCCTCGGCGCTTGACAGGGGAGGCCTGCAGGCCTCCCCCAGCTACCGCTGGGAGGTACCCCCAGCGGCAGGCCCACCCCAGGGGCTTTGGGG